>JBDHTD010000005.1:0-127542 GCA_039808485.1 Aquamicrobium sp.
CTCTGCGGCCGCGTGATGCGGAACGAGAACAGACGGTCCGTGTAGTGGCGCACCGAAAGCACCTTCTCGGCGTGAACCCCCGCCGGTATCGGAAATTCCGGAGCAGAGGCGGCGGCGTCCGTTTCCTGGCGCGCGGCTTGTGTCATTCCTGGCATCCTGTCTGTTGATGGCTGGCCGGAGGGGCGTCGCTGCGGGGCATGAACAAATGCTGTTAATATCGGCTTTCGATCAATATAGGAAAAAAATATTGCGTCACGGCAGAGACATAGGGCCGCACGGCGCGCCGGCTGGAAACAGGAGAAGAAGATGAGCGCGAAGGCCCTGATCGTCGTCGACGTCCAGAACGATTTCTGCCCCGGCGGGGCGCTCGCCGTCGCCGGCGGCGACGAGATCGTGCCGCTGGTCAACGCCATGACCGGCGGGTTCGACCATGTCGTGCTGACCCAGGACTGGCACCCGGCCGGCCATTCGAGCTTCGCCTCCAGCCATCCCGGCCGCCAGCCCTTCGAGACGGTGGAGATGGCCTACGGCGCGCAGACGCTGTGGCCCGACCATTGCGTGCAGGGCACGGCGGGCGCGGATTTCCATCCCGGCCTCGACCGGACCGGGGCCGAGATGATCATCCGCAAGGGCTTCCGCCCGGGAATCGATTCCTACTCGGCCTTCTTCGAGAACGACCACGCGACGCCGACCGGCCTTGCCGGCTATCTCAGGGAGCGCGGCCTCCACGACCTGACCTTCGTCGGGCTGGCGACCGACTATTGCGTCGCCTATTCGGCGCTCGACGCGGTCAGGCAGGGTTTTGCCGCGACGGTGAGGATGGAGGCCTGCCGCGCCATCGACCTCGGCGGCTCGCTGGAGACGATGATCGGCAGGATGCGCGGGGCCGGCGTGACGCTCGCCTGAGCGCCCGTCAGGCAGACTCGGTCAGGCTGGCTCGGTCAGGCCGGCTCGGTCAGGCCGGCTCGATCTCGACCAGCGGCGCGGGCACGCACGCGGTCTTTTCCGGCCATTTGCAAAGGTCGGCGATGACGCAGGCCGGGCAGTCGGGCTTGCGCGCCTTGCAGACATAGCGGCCGTGCAGGATCAGCCAGTGATGGGCGTGGCGCATGTAATGCGGCGGGATCACCCGCATGAGCGCCGCCTCGACGGCTTCCGGCGTCTTGCCGGGCGCCAGGCCGATGCGGTTGCCGATGCGGAAGATGTGGGTGTCGACCGCCATGGTCGGCTCGCCGAAGAAGATGTTCAGCACCACGTTCGCGGTCTTGCGGCCGACGCCGGGCAGCGCCGTCAGCGCCTCGCGGCTGCCGGGCACCGCGCCGCCATGGTCGCGGATCAGCGCCGCGGACAGCGCGATCACGTTCTTCGCCTTGTTGCGCCACAGGCCGATGGTGCGGATGTAGCCGCCCACCGCCTCCTCGCCCAGCGCCAGCATCTTCTGCGGCGTGTCGGCCACCGCGAACAGCGGCCCGGTCGCCCGGTTGACGCCGACATCGGTGGCCTGCGCCGACAGGACCACCGCCACCAGCAGGGTGAAGGCGTTCACGTAGTCGAGCTCGCCCTTCGGCGCCGGCCGCTGGACCGAGAAGCGGCGGAAGATCTCCTCGATCTCGGCCGGCGTATAGAGGGTCGGCGGCGACCGCTTGGCGCTGGGGCGCGGCTTCGCCAGCGCGTTCGGGCGCACGGTCCGGCCGGCGGCCGCGATTTTTGCCTTGGGGTTTTTCATGCCTCCTCTATACTCGGCCGCATGGTCGCGATGAAAGCCGCAGACGAGCCCTTTTTCCACGCGCTTCTGGTGCCGCACCGCTCGCTTGGGCAAAGGGGCTTCCTGATCGTGATGGGACTGTGCGCCGGGGTCTGGCTCTCGACCGGGGCGCTGTTCCTGTCGATGGGCGCGTGGCCGGTGTTCGGCTTCTTCGGCCTCGACGTCGCCGCGCTCTATCTCGCCTTCCGCCTGAACTACCGCGCCGCCCGCGCCCGCGAGGAGGTCCTAGTGTCGCGCACCGCGCTCGACATCGTCAAGGTCGCGCCGTCCGGGCGACGGCAGCAACACCGCTTCAACCCGTTCTGGAGCCGCTTCAACGTCGCCCGCCACGAGGAGATCGGCATCACCGGCATGGCGGTCGAGGGCGAGGGGCGCCGCGTCGCCATCGGCTCGTTCCTGAACCCCGACGACCGCGAAAGCTTCGCCGCCGCGCTCAGTCGGGCGCTGGCGACGGCAAAGCTCAGATAGGCGCGGCGGCGCGGGGCCGAGATAGGCGCGGCGGCGCAGGAATCGGGTGGCGGAAGGGCGCCGGCGACACGATATTGCCGGCCAAGGAGACCCCGTCATGAACGTCAACGCACCCACCGCCGTTCTCCAACGCGACATCACCCCGACCGGGCCGGACTACGAGACCGTCCGCCGGGTGATCGAGAAGATCAGCCTCGACTATCGCGACCAGCCGTCGCTGGAGGCGCTTGCCGCCGAGGTCGGCGAGACCCCGACCGGGTTGCAGAAGCTGTTCACGCGCTGGGCCGGGCTGTCGCCCAAGGGGTTTCTCCAGGCGGTGACGCTCGACCATGCGCGCCGCCTGCTCGACAACGGCCTGCCGCTGCTCGACGCCGCCCTCGAGGTCGGCATGTCGGGGCCGGGGCGGCTGCACGACCTGTTCGTGACCCACGAAGCGATGTCGCCCGGCGACTACAAGAACCGCGGCGAAGGCCTCGCCATCCGGTACGGCTACCACGCCTCGCCCTTCGGCACCGCGCTTTTGATGATCACCGAGCGCGGGCTGGCCGGCCTCGCCTTCTGCGATGCCGGGGCCGAGCGCGCCACGT
This sequence comes from Aquamicrobium sp., assembly GCA_039808485.1. GTDB lineage: Bacteria > Pseudomonadota > Alphaproteobacteria > Rhizobiales > Rhizobiaceae > Aerobium. Next base: position 2,821 of record JBDHTD010000005.1, read on the forward strand.
TCGAGGACATGGCGGGGCGTTGGCCCAATGCCGCCTATATCGAGGATACGGCGGCGACCGGCGCATATGCCGCGCGCATCTTCGACCCGGCGCGCTGGCGCCCCGACGAGCCGCTGCGCGTGGTGCTGATCGGCACCGACTTCCAGGTCAGCGTCTGGGAGGCGCTGCTGAAGATCCCCATGAACAAGGCCCGCACCTATTCGTCCATCGCCGCCGAGATCGGACGGCCGGCGGCGAGCCGCGCCGTGGGCGCGGCCATCGGCGCCAACCCTGTCTCCTTCGTGGTGCCATGCCACCGCGCGCTCGGCAAGAGCGGAGCGTTGACCGGCTATCACTGGGGCCTGACCCGCAAGCGCGCCATGCTCGGCTGGGAGGCGGGGCAGGCGGCGGCGAACTGAGCCGCCGTGGTCGGTGGAGCGTTGTCTTCGATCAAATATGACGTATCTGCACGGGAGGCATGATTTGTCGCATCCGTATTCTCTTGATGGCTTCCGGATATATTTGTACGGATACATCCGAATTGTCCTGCGCCGCGTTCGGCGGCGCCAGCCTCCAAGGAGATACGGATGTTCACTCGCAGACGCTTCACCATGCGCATGGTTGCCCTGGCCGCCGGCCTGGCGGGAATGCTGGCCGCGCCGCTGCCGGCCGCGCTGGCGCAGGACAACGTCACCGTCTTCGCCGCCGCCAGCCTGAAGAACGCGCTCGACAACATCAATTCCGCCTGGAAGGCTGAGACCGGCAAGGAAGCGACGATCTCCTATGCCGGCAGCTCGGCGCTGGCCAAGCAGATCGAGGAAGGCGCGCCGGCCGACGTGTTCATCTCGGCCGACCTGGCCTGGATGAACTATCTCTCCGAAAAGGAGCTGACGCAGAAGGACACCGAGGTCGAGCTCCTCGGCAACCGCATCGTGCTGATCGCGCCGGCCGGCGACGCCGCCGACATCGAGATCGCGCCCGGCTTCGACCTCGCAGGCCTGCTGGGCGACGAGCACCTCGCAATGGCCAACACCGATTCGGTCCCGGCCGGCAAATACGGCAAGGCGGCGCTGGAGAAGCTCGGCGTGTGGGACGCGGTCGCGGCCAGGGTGGCGCAGGCCGAGAACGTGCGCGCGGCGCTGGCGCTGGTCGCGGCCGGCGAAGCGCCGCTCGGCATCGTCTACCAGACCGACGCCGCGGCCGATCCTTCGGTCAGGATCGTCGGCACCTTCCCCGCGGACACCCATGAGCCGATCATCTACCCGGCGGCGCTGACCGCCGAGGCCACGGCCGCCGACGCCGCCGACTTCCTCGCCTACCTCAAGGGCGAAAAGGCGAAGGAACTGTTCGAGGAACAGGGCTTCACCGTGCTGGCGGCGCAGTAGCACCCGCCCCGAAACCGAACCCGGCGGGATAGTATCGTCATGGAATGGTGGCTGGACTTGAGCCCGAGCGAGTGGGACGCGGTCCGGCTGTCGATCCGGGTCTCGATATGGGCGACGGTGGCGAGCCTGCCGCTCGGCATCGTCGTCGCCTATGTCCTGGCGCGCAAGGAATTCTGGGGCAAGTCGGCGCTGAACGGTCTCGTCCACCTGCCGCTGATCCTGCCGCCGGTGGTGACGGGATATCTGCTGCTCCTGACCTTCGGCCGGCGCGCCCCGGTGGGCAGCTTCCTGGCCGAGCATTTCGGCATCGTCTTCTCCTTCCGCTGGACGGGCGCGGCGCTCGCCTGCGCGGTGATGGCGTTTCCGCTGATGGTGCGGGCGATCCGCCTGTCGATCGAATCGGTCGACCGCCGGCTCGAGGCGGCGGCCGGCACGCTGGGCGCCAACCCGGCCTGGGTGTTCGCCACCATCACGCTGCCGCTGATCCTGCCCGGCATCATCACCGGCATGATCCTCGCCTTCGCCAAGGCGATGGGCGAGTTCGGCGCGACCATCACCTTCGTCTCCAACATTCCCGGCGAGACGCAGACCCTGCCGGCCGCGATCTACACCTTCACCCAGGTGCCGGGCGGCAATGCCGGCGCGATGCGGCTGACCGCGATCTCGATCGCCATCGCGATGACGGCGCTGATCGTGTCGGAGGCACTGGCGCGCCGCGTCGCGCAAAGGCTCGACGTGCGATGAGCGTCGAGGTCGACGTCACCCATCACCTCGGCAAGTTCGAGCTGGAGGCGCGGTTCGCCAGCTCCGGCCAGCTGACGGCCCTGTTCGGTCATTCCGGCTCGGGCAAGACCTCGCTCGTCAACCTGATCGCCGGCCTTTCGCGCCCCGACAGCGGCCGCATCGTCGCCAACGGCCGGGTGCTGGTCGACATCGAAGCCGGCATCTTCGTGCCGGCGCACAAGAGGCGCATCGGCTACGTCTTCCAGGACGCGCGGCTCTTTCCGCACATGACGGTGGCGCAGAACCTGGACTACGGCCGCTTCTTCACGCCGCCCAGCGAGCGCTACGCCGATTTCGACGCCGTCATCGAGCTTCTCGGCATCCGCCACCTGCTCGACCGGCGGCCGGGACGGCTGTCCGGCGGCGAGATCCAGCGCGTCGCCATCGGCCGGGCGCTGGTCGCCAGCCCAAAGCTGATCCTGATGGACGAGCCGCTCGCCTCGCTCGACGAGGCGCGCAAGGCCGAGATCATGCCCTATATAGAAAGGCTGCGCGACGAGGCGGGCATTCCGATCGTCTATGTCAGCCATTCCGTCGCCGAGGTCGCGCGGCTCGCCACCGACGTGGTGGCGCTGGTCGGCGGCAAGGTGGTCGCGAACGGTCCGGCCGTGGACGTGCTGCCGGGGCTCAACCTCGCCGGGGCGGCCGGCCCCGACGAAGAGAGCGCCCTCGTCGAGCTGGAAATGGCCGCGCCGGACGACGGCTACGGCCTGTCGCTGCTGCGGTCCGGCGCGGGCGACGAATGGCGGCTGCCCAAAGTGGACGCCGCCGCCGGAACCCGGCTGCGGGTGCGCATCCGCGCCCGCGACGTGATGCTGGCGCGGGAGAAGCCGCGCGACATCAGCGCCCTGAACGTGCTGGCCGGGCGCGTCGTCGCGGTGACGCCCCATGACGGGGCGCAGGCGCTGGTCCGGATCGGGCACGGCGCCGACGTCCTCGTGGCGCGCGTCACCCACCGTTCGGTGGCCCAGCTCGGCCTGGAACCGGGGCGCGAGGTGTTCGCCGTCGTCAAGGCCGTGACCTTCGATCCCGCGACCACGGCGGCCGCGCCCGCCAGAAGGTAGCGCCTGCTCCCCGAGGCGGCGCAGGTGGGTGGCCCTGCCGGCGCGGTTGCGGCATAAGGGGCGGGCAGCCCGTCATGCGAGGACGTCCGCCGTGCCACGAATCACCCTGCGCATCCATTTCGAGCCCGAGGGCCATATCGGCCATGGCAAGATCGAGCTTCTGGAGCATATCGCCGCCTTCGGCTCGATCTCGGCCGGCGCGCGCCGGATGAAGATGTCCTACAAGCGCGCCTGGGACCTGGTCGAGGAGATGAACCGCATCTTCGGCAAGCCGATGCTGGAGACGCAGAAGGGCGGCCCCAAGGGCGGCGGCGCGCAACTGACCCAGGCCGGCCTCGCCGTCATCTCGCGCTATCGCGCCATCGAGCGGGCGACGGCGGCGGCGGCCGCGCCCCACATCGCCGCGCTCGAAGCCGAGATCGCGCGGACCTAGCCCGCGCTTGAACTGAGGCGGCCGACGGACCATATCAAGGCTCAGGACGGAGATGCCTTACGGGTCTTCGCCGACACGTCGCTCTTCGAGGACACATGCCATGACCCGCGTCACACCCTTTTCCAGCCCGCTGCTGCTCGGCTTCGACGCCATCGAGAAGACGCTGGAGCGCGTCGCCAAGAACGGCGACGGCTATCCGCCCTACAATATCGAGCGCCTGAGCGGCGATGGCGGCAGTGCCGATGGACGCGGCGACCGCCTGCGCATCACGCTCGCCGTCGCCGGCTTCGCCGAGGCGGACCTCGAGCTGACGCTGGAAGACAGTGAGCTCGTCGTCCGCGGCCGCCAGAGCGAGGACGGCGAGCGCGAGTTCCTGCATCGCGGCATCGCCGCGCGCCAGTTCCAGCGCGTGTTCGTGCTGGCCGACGGCATGCGGGTGATCTCGGCCGAGCTGAAGAACGGCCTGCTCGCCATCGACCTCGACCGGCCGACGCCGGAACGGCTGGTACGGAAAATAAACATTTCGGTGAAAGACTGAGTTCCGGCCGCTCCGGAACGGAAATAGCTCTGCTGCGGGCCGGTCCTGTGGACGCCCCGCCCCAAGGAGGCTGACATGACTGACGACGACAGGAACATCCTGACCCCGACCGAACTGGCGCATCTCGGCGAAGGCTCGCTGGCCTATCTGCGCCAGATCGACTCGACCGAACTGGCCGGCAAGTTTCCCGGCATGCCGCAGATCGCGCCCGGAACCAAGCTTTGGGCGGTGTTCGCCGCCGACGGCCGGCCGATCATGCTGACCGACGCGCGCGACGCCGCCCTTGCCGGCGCGCTCCAGAACGACCTGACCCCCGTCAGCACCCACTGACGGACCCGGAGCGGAGCCAAAGCGCCCGGGCATCGTCTCGTATGGACGGAGCTCGGGCCGTCTTGCATCGGCCCGGCCTGCACCTGAGCCCGCACGCTTGCCGCCGGCTCAGTCTTCCTGCGTCTGGGTCCGGCGGAAGGGGTGGGCCGGATAGACGCCCAGCACGCGCACTTCCTTGGAGAAGAACTGCAATTCCTTCAGCGCCTGCGCCACGTTCTTGTCGTCGGGATGGCCCTCGATGTCGGCATAGAACTGGGTGGCGAAGAAGGTGCCGCCGAGCTGGTAGCTCTCCAGCTTGGTCATGTTGACGCCGTTGGTGGCGAAGCCCCCCATCGCCTTGTAGAGCGCGGCCGGGATGTTGTGCACCCGGAAGACGAAGGTGGTCATCATCAGCCGGTCGGCGTCCTCGCGCGGGGCCCAGCGCTTCTCCTTCGACAGCACCACGAAGCGGGTGACGTTGTTCTCCGCGTCCTCGACGTTCTCGGCGACGATGTCGAGGCCGTAGAGCGAGGAGGCGAGCCGGGGCGCCAGCGCCGCCATCGAGCGGTCGCCCTCCTCGGCGACGATGCGGGCGGCGCCGGCGGTGTCGCCGGCCACCACCGGCTTCCAGCGGTGGCGGCGGATGATCTTGCGGCACTGGCCGAGCGCGTGGATGTGGCTGTGGACCGACCTGATCTCGTCGACCTTCACCCCCGGCAGCACCATCAACTGGAAATGGATCGGCAAGAAATACTCGGCGACGATGTGCAGCTTCGATTCCGGCAGCAGGTAATGGATGTCGGCGACGCGTCCCGCGAGCGTGTTCTCGATCGGGATCATGGCGAGGTCGGCCTTGCCGCTCTCCACCGCGTTGAACGCATCCTCGAAGGTCGGGCAGGGCAGCGGCTCCATGGCGGGGAACATGTCGCGGCAGGCGGTGTCGGAATTGGCCCCCGGCTCGCCCTGGAAGGAAATCCTGTTGGTCTTCGCGGCCATCGCTCTGTCGCCTATCCTTGGTCGGTCTGTGAAATCAGCGCGCGGGCGCGCGCCAGGTCCTCCGCCGTGTCGACGCCGAGCGGCACGGTGTCGACGATCCCCGCGTCGATGCGCATCCCCGCCTCCAGCCCACGCAACTGCTCGAGCTTCTCGCGCTTTTCCAGCGCCGACTGCGGCAGGGCGACGAAGCGCTCGAGCGCGGCGCGACGCCAGGCATAGATGCCGATGTGGTGATAGAGCGGCCCCTCGCCCCACGGCGCGGTGGCGCGGGTGAAATAGAGCGCGCGCAGCCGGTCGGGGCCCAGCGGCGAGCCGACGATCTTGACGACGTTGGGGTTGGTCTTCTCCTCGTCGCGGACGATCTCCGCCCCGAGCGTGCCGATGTCGACGCCCGGCTCGTCGAGCAATGCCGCGGCGCGGTCGATCAGATGCGGGTCGATGGTCGGCAGGTCGCCCTGGAGGTTGAGCACGGCTTCGGCCCGGCCGTGCGGGTCGAGCGTCCCCAGCGCCTCGAAGATCCGGTCCGAGCCCGACTGATGGTGCGCGCCGGTCATCACCGCCTCGTGGCCGAAGGCCGCCGCCGCGTCGCGGATCGCGGCCGAATCGGTCGCGATCACCACGCGCCCGACGCCGCTTTCGCGGGCGCGGTCGGCGACATGGACGATCATCGGCCGCCCGGCGATGTCGGCCAGCGGCTTGCCCGGCAGGCGCGTCGCGGCCATGCGGGCGGGGATGAGGAGGAGGATCGACATGGCGAAAGCTTGCGAAAGACGGGTTGCGGGGCTGCCGGACGGGTCGAATTTCCGGTGCGGCAGGGTATGTGTCGAAACGGCTCTTATAGGTGTTGCAAGGTTCGAGCAAAAGACCTAGTTTCCGCGCGTTTTCACCGGCATCTACCGCCCGGAGGACGAACGGCCCGCACCCCTCCGCGGACCGCGCACGGCGGATGGACAAGGGAGTTATTGGCAGATGATGGATTCGTTCGAGATCAACAAGCTGATCGGCGCGCTTCTTGCTGTGGTATTCGTGGTCTTTTCGGTCAGCATCGTGTCCGACGCCATCTTCGCCACCCACGCGCCGGCAACCCCCGGCTACGCCATCGAGGTGGCCGAGGCCGAGACCGATTCGGGCGCTCCCGCGGAAGAGGCCGGCCCCTCCGTGCTCGACCTGATCGCCACGGCCGACGTCGCGGCCGGCCAGACCGCGTTCCGCAAGTGCACCGCCTGCCACACGGCGGAAGAAGGCGGGCCCAACAAGGTCGGCCCCAACCTCTACGGCGTCGTCAACCGGCCGATCGCCTCGCATGAGGGCTTCAACTACTCGGCCGCGATGCGCGAGTTCTCGCAGGGCGGCTCGGTCCACTGGGACTACGAGCACCTGAGCGGCTTCCTCCAGTCGCCGCGTTCCTACGTCTCGGGCACGGCGATGGCCTTCGCCGGCATCCGCAACATCCAGGAAGAGGCGAACCTGATCGCCTATCTGCGCTCGCTTTCGGCCGACCCGGCGCCGCTGCCGGCCGCCGCCGCCGAAGAAGCCCCCGCGGAAGAAGCCGCGCCCGCCGAGGAAGCCCCGGCAGAAGAAGCGCCGGCCGAGGAAGCTCCCGCTCAGGAATAGTTGATCGCCAGCGATCACGAAAAAGCCGGGTTTTGCCCGGCTTTTTTTTGTTGCCTGCGGCAAAGCCGGAAAAACAATTGCGCCACTGGCGGTTTTCATTCGTGCGGGGCAGGCTAGTCTAGCGATGAATCGGATGAGAGGGCGACGATGACGGTTTTGGGGACGGTTTTGGGGGCGGTTTTCAGGACGGCTCCCGGTTTGCGCGGACTGGCCCTGGCGGCGATCGCCGTTCTCGGCGCCACGATGGCGGGCGCTGGCGCGCAAGCCGCCGAATGGCGCACGACCTCGTCGCTGATCCGCACCGAGCCGGCCGAAGACTTCGCCCGCTATCCCCACGTCAATCCCGACGCGCCCAAGGGCGGCACGCTCAACTCCGCCACCTTCGGCACCTTCGACAGCTTCAACCCCTTCATCATCCGCGGCACGCCGGCGGTCGGGCTCAGCGAGTTCGGCGGCGTGCTGTGGGACACGCTGATGCAGCAATCGATCGACGAGGCCGGCACCAGCCACGCCCTGATCGCCGAAGCGTTCAAATATCCGGACGACTATTCCTCGGCCGTCTACCGGATCGATCCGGACGCGCGCTGGCACGACGGAACGCCGATCACGGCCGAGGACGTGGTGTGGTCGTTCGAGGTGCTGACCAGGATCAGCCCGATGCACAACCGCTACTACGCCAACGTCAAGGAGGCGGTGGCGCTGTCGGAGCGCGAGGTCGAGTTCCGCTTCGACCAGACCGGCAACCGCGAGCTGCCGCACATCATGGGCGACCTCGCCGTGCTGCCGAAGCACTGGTGGGAGGGCACGGACGCGCGCGGCCGCCAGCGCAATATCGAGAACCCGACGCTGGAGCCGCCGCTGGGCAGCGGCCCCTACCGCATCGCCTCGTTCAAGCCGGGCGAAGCGATCGTCTGGGAGCGCGTCGCCGACTACTGGGGCGCCGGGCTGCCGGTCAATGTCGGCCGCAACAATTTCGACCGCCTGCGCTACACCTATTTCCAGGACGACAATTCCGAATGGCAGGCTTTCACCAAGGGCGGCGTCGAGGACGTGCGCCAGGAGCCGAGCACGCGGCGCTGGGCCAGCGAGTACAATTTCCCCGCCTTCGAGCGCGGCGACGTGGTGAAGCGCGAATTCGTCTCCACGGGCGTCCAGCACATGCAGGCCTTCGCCTTCAACATGCGCAAGGCGCGGTTCCAGGACCGGCGCGTGCGCCACGCGCTGACGCTCGCCTATAATTTCGAGGAGCAGAACCGCCTCCAGTTCTTCGGCCTCAACGAACGGTTCTCGAGCTATTTCGAGCGTTCGGAGCTGGCATCAGGCGGCATCCCGCAAGGCCGCGAGCTCGAAATCCTCGATCAATACCGCGACAGCCTGCCGCCGGAGCTGTTCACCGAGGAATTCAGGCTTCCCGTCTTCGACACGCCGCAGGCCGCGCGCACCCATCTGCGCGAGGCGGTGCGCCTGTTCGGCGAGGCGGGCTGGATCATCCGCGACGGCCGCATGGTCGACAAGGACACCGGCGAGCAGTTCCGCATCGAGTTCCTCGGCGCCTCGCCGACCGCCGAGATCATCGCCGGCGGCTACATCGCCAACCTGAAGCGGCTCGGCATCGACGCGACCTTGCGCATCATCGACACCACCCAATACATCCAGCGCTACCAGTCGTTCGATTTCGACGCCGTGACCGCGCGCTTCCCGCAATCCGAATCTCCCGGCAACGAGCAGCGCGACTACTGGAGCGCGCAGGCCGCCGACACGCCGGGCTCGCGCAACATCCCCGGCATCAAGGACACGACCGTCGACGCGCTGGTCGACAGGATCATCTTCGCCACCGACCGCGACGACCTCGTCGCCACCGTGCGCGCGCTCGACCGGGTGCTGTTGTGGAACTACTACACGGTGCCGCAATATTTCCAGCCGACGCTGCGCTACGCCTACTGGAACAAGTTCGGCATCCCCGAGACGCAGCCGCGCTATGCCGGCGTCGACACCATGTCGTGGTGGGTGCTGCCCGACCGCGAGACGCAAATCGGGCGCGGCGTCGGGGAAGAGGAATGAGCGGCGACACACGGCTTTCCCGCCGCGGCTTCATCGCGCTGGCCGGCGCGTCCTTCGCCGCGCAATTCCTGCCGGAACAGGCGGTCGCGGCGCTGGCGACGGAAACGCCGCTGCACGGCATCTCGCCGTTCGGCGAGCTGAAATACGGCCCCGGCTTTTCCCATTTCGACTATGCCAGCCTGGACGCGCCGCAAGGCGGCACGTTCAACTTCTCGGTGCCGAACTGGCTGTTCAACCAGTCGGTCCTGACCTTCAACACGCTGAACAGCTTCGTCGGCCGCGGCGACGCGCCGCCGCGCATGGAGATGTGCTTCGACACACTGTTTGCCGGCGCGCTCGACGAGCCGGGCTCGTCCTACGGGCTGGTGGCCGAGACCGTCTCCATCTCGGCCGACCGCAACGTCTTCACCTTCCGTCTGCGGCCGCAAGCGCGGTTCCACGACGGCTCGCCGCTCGACGCGCATGACGCCGCCTTCACCCTCAACCTGTTCAAGGAAGACGGCCATCCCTCGCTGATGCTGCCGCTCGCCGAAATGGTCGAGGCGGTGGCCGAGGACGACCGCACGCTGCGCGTCGCCTTTTCCGGCCGGCAGTCGCCGCGCACGATCTTTTCCGTCGCCGGCTACCCGATGCTGTCCAGGGCCTATTTCGCCGACACTCCCTTCGACGCCTCGCAGTTGAAGCCGGTGCTCGGCTCCGGCCCCTACAAGGTCGGGCGCGTCGTCGCCGGCCAGTCGATCGAATATGAGCGGGTCGACGACTATTGGGCGGCGGACTTGCCGGTCAATCGCGGCTTGAACCACTTCGCCAGGCTGCGCATCGAGTTCTTCCGCGACCGCCAGGCCGGATTCGAAGCGTTCAAGAAGGGCGACATCCACTTCCGCCAGGAGTTCACCTCGCGCGTCTGGGCGACCGAATACGACTTTCCCGCGCTCACGCAGGGCAAGGTGGTCAAGCGCGAGTTTCCCGGCGAAAAGCGGCCGTCGATGCAGGCATGGGCGGTCAACCTGCGCCGCGCCCGCTTCCAGGACGCGCGCGTGCGGCGCGCCATCGCCCTCGGCTTCGATTTCGAATGGACCAACCGCAATTTGTTCTACGGCGCCTATGACCGCTCGAATTCGGTGTTCGAGCGGTCGGCGTTCAAGGCGACCGGCGCGCCCTCGCCGGAAGAGCTGGCGCTGCTCGAGCCACTGCGCGGCCGCGTGCCCGACGAGGCGTTCGGCGAGGTGTTCACCTTTCCGGTCAGCGACGGCGCGGGCCGCAACCGCGCCGCGCTCCAGGAGGCGCGCCGGCTGCTCGGCGAGGCCGGCTGGACGCCGCGCGGCCGCCAGCTCGTCAACGACAGGGGCGAGAAACTCGCGGTCGAGTTCCTGACCCAGGAAGAAGGGCTGGTGCGCGTCACCACGCCCTTCGTCGAGAACTTGCAGGCGATCGGCGTCGACGCCTCGATCCGCATGGTCGACGCCACGCAATATCAGGCGCGCCAGCGCGATTTCGACTTCGACGTGGTGCTGATGGCGCTGTCGTTCGACGCCCTGCCCGGCCGCGATTCGTTGACCAACCTGTTCCACTCGCGCTCGGCCGACCTGCCCTCCTCGCGCAACTATCCCGGCACGAGGGACGAGGCGGTGGACGCGCTGGTCGAGGCGGCGGGCCGCGCCGACAGCGTCGAGGAGCTGACCACGGCGCTCAAGGCGCTCGACAGGGTCTTGCGCGCGCGCGGCGACTGGATTCCAAGTTATCATGCGGCGAATCACAAGGCCGCCTACTGGGACATGTTCGGCTTCCGCGAGCCGAAGCCGGATTACGGCTTTCCCGTGGAATCGCTGTGGTGGCGCGACGAGGACAAGGCGAGAGCGATTGGCAGGGCCTGACACCATTCCTTCCCCGGTGACGCGCGAGGCCGCCTGATGGGCGCTTATATCCTTCGCCGCCTGCTTCTGATGATCCCGACCCTGTTCGGCATCATGGCGATCTCGTTCACCGTCATCCAGTTCGCGCCGGGCGGCCCGGTCGAGCAGGTGCTGGCGCGCATGGCCGGCGAAGGCGGCTCGATGGACCGCATCTCCGGCGGCGGCGGCGACATGGGCGGCGGCTTCGACCAGGGCGGCGACTTCAAGTATCGCGGCGCGCAGGGGCTCGACCCCGCCTTCATCGCCAAGCTGGAGGCGCAGTTCGGCTTCGACAAGCCGCCGCTCGAGCGCTTCTTCACCATGGTCTGGGACTATATGCGCTTCGACTTCGGCGAGAGCTTTTTCCGCGACATCTCCGTCGTCGACCTGATCGTCGAGAAGATGCCGGTGTCGATCTCGCTCGGCCTGTGGATCACGCTGATCTCCTATGCGATCTCGATCCCGCTCGGCATCAGGAAGGCGGTCAAGGACGGCTCGGCCTTCGACGTCTGGACGTCGGGCATCGTCATCGTCGGCTATGCCATTCCCGGCTTCCTGTTCGCGATCCTTCTGATGGTGCTGTTCGCGGGCGGCTCGTTCCTCGACTGGTTCCCGCTGCGCGGGCTCACTTCCGAGAACTGGCACGAATTGTCGTGGCCCCAGCGCATCCTCGACTATTTCTGGCACCTGACGCTGCCGTTGACCGCCATGGTGCTGTCGGCCTTCGCCACCACGACGTTGCTGACCAAGAACTCGTTCCTCGACGAGATCCGCAAGCAATATGTGGTCACGGCCCGCGCCAAGGGCTTGTCGGAGCGACAGGTGCTCTACGGCCACGTCTTCCGCAACGCCATGCTGATCATCATCGCCGGCTTCCCCGGCGCCTTCATCTCGGCCTTCTTCACCGGCTCGCTGCTGATCGAGAACATCTTCTCGCTCGACGGGCTCGGCCTGCTCGGCTACCGCTCGGTGCTCGACCGCGACTATCCGGTGGTGTTCGCCAACCTGTTCATCTTCTCGCTGATCGGCCTGGTCGTCAGCCTGATCTCGGACCTGACCTACACGCTGATCGACCCGCGCATCGACTTCGACCGGAGGGACGTCTGATGTCCGAGGTCGCGCTGGTGGGAGAGGTCGAGACCGTGCGCCAGCGGGCGCGGCGGCCGTTTCTTTCGCCGCTCAACCGGCGCCGCTGGCAGAACTTCAAGGCCAACCGGCGCGGCTACTGGTCGCTGTGGATATTCCTCGTCCTGTTCGTGCTGTCGCTGTTCGCCGAACTGATCGCCAACGACAAGCCGCTGATCGCCTCCTACCAGGGCGAAATCCTGTTCCCGGTCGTCGTCGACTACCCGGAAGAAAAATTCGGCGGCTTCCTCGCCATCACCGACTATCGCGACCCGGTGATCCAGGACGAGATCGAGGCCAATGGCTGGATGGTGTGGCCTCCGATCCGCTATTCCTACCGCACGGTCAACAACGACATCCCCGAGGCGGCGCCCGCCAAGCCGTCCTGGCTCTACGACGAGGAGGCGCGCTGCGGCCGCTATTTCGCGGGCGCGGACGACGCCAACTGCACGGTCGGCAACTGGAACTGGCTCGGCACCGACGACCAGGCCCGCGACGTGCTCGCCCGCGTCATCTACGGCTTCCGCATCTCGGTGCTGTTCGGCGTGTTCCTGACGCTGGCCTCGGCGGTCATCGGCGTCTCGGCCGGCGCGGTGCAGGGCTATTTCGGCGGCTGGACCGACCTGATCTTCCAGCGTTTCATCGAGATCTGGTCGTCGATCCCCGTCCTCTACCTGATCCTGATCATCGCCGCCGTCCTGCCGCCGGGCTTCTTCATCCTGCTCGGCATCATGCTGCTGTTCTCGTGGGTCGCCTTCGTCGGCGTGGTGCGGGCCGAGTTCCTGCGCGCCCGCAACTTCGAATATGTCAACGCCGCCCGCTCGCTCGGCGTCGGCAACGGCACCATCATGTTCCGCCACCTGCTGCCCAACGCCATGGTGGCGACGCTGACCTTCCTGCCCTTCATATTGAACGGCTCGATCACGACGCTGACCTCGCTCGACTTCCTCGGCTTCGGCCTGCCGCCGGGCTCGGCCTCGCTCGGCGAGATGCTGCGGCAGGGCCAGCGCAACCTGAACGCCCCCTGGCTCGGCATCACCGGCTTCATGACGCTGTCGATCATGCTGTCGCTGCTGATCTTCATCGGCGAAGCGACGCGGGACGCCTTCGACCCGCGGAAGACGTTCCGGTGAGCGGGAGGATGTGGTATAAGTTGGTGGATTTTCTACCATGGAGGCCGAAATGGGCATGAACATCAAGAGCGAGGAGGCACATCGGATCGCGAAAGAAATTACCAGCCACACCGGCGAATCGCTGACGTCCGCGGTGGTGGTGGCTCTGCGGGAGCGGCTGGAACGGTTGAAGCACGAAGCAAGCTTCGAGGAGCGGAAGGCGCGTATCGATGAGATCATCCGACGGTCCGGCCCGACCGCGCCCGGCGTGACCAGCGACCATTCCGATCTTTATGACGAAATGGGATTGCCGAAATGATCGTCGATGCCTCGGCAATTCTCGCAGTGCTCTTCGACGAACCGGAAAAGACTGAATTTCGGGATATGCTTCTGATGACGCCGGAACTCGTCATGTCGCCCGTCAACTATCTCGAAGCGTCCGTTCGCGCGGACGACAAAAGGCATCCAGCCAAGGGGCCTCAACTGGATGCTCTGCTGGCAGGCTTCGGCATCCAGATTGTAGCCGTCACCGCAGATCAGGCCAAGTTCGCCCGCGAGGCCTACGCCCGCTACGGCAAGGGCAACCACGCGGCGAAGCTCAATCTCGGCGACTGCTTCGCCTATGCGCTGGCCAAGGCGCGCGGCGAGAAGCTGCTGTTCAAGGGCGGCGACTTCCGCCAGACGGACGTCGAGGCCGCCCTTTGAGCGAAGCCCCCCTCCTTTCCGTGCGCGATCTTTCGGTCGCCTTCAGCCAGGGCGGGCGCGAGACGCTGGCCGTCGACCATGTCTCGTTCGACATCGGCCGCGGCGAGACCGTGGCGCTGGTCGGCGAATCCGGCTCCGGCAAGTCGGTGACGGCGCTGTCGGTGCTGAAGCTCCTGCCCTATCCGCCGGCCAGCCACCCCTCGGGACAGGTTCTGTTCGACGGCGACGACCTTCTCGCTCAGGGAGAGAAGGGCTTGCGGCGGGTGCGCGGCAACAAGATCACCATGATCTTCCAGGAGCCGATGACCTCGCTCAACCCGCTGCACTCGATCGAGCAGCAGATCGGCGAGATATTGAAGATCCACCGCGGCATGGGCGATTCCGCCGCCCGCACCCGCACGCTCGAGCTTCTGAACGAGGTCGGCATCCGCGAGCCGGAAAAGCGGCTTTCGGCCTATCCGCACCAGTTGTCCGGCGGCCAGCGCCAGCGGGTGATGATCGCGATGGCGCTCGCCAACGAGCCGGAGCTGCTGATCGCCGACGAGCCGACGACGGCGCTCGACGTCACCGTGCAGGCGCAGATCCTCGAGCTGCTGGCGGGCCTGAAGAAGAACAACCGCATGTCGATGCTGTTCATCACCCACGATCTCGGCATCGTGCGCCGCATCGCCGACCGGGTCTGCGTGATGACCAGGGGCAGGATCGTCGAGAGCGGCCCAACGGCGGACATCTTCGCCAACCCGCGGCACGACTATACCCGCCACCTGCTCGCCGCCGAGCCGAAGGGCCGGCCGCCGGCCGCGGACCCGACGGCCGCGACGGTGCTGGAGGGCAAGGACATCCGCGTCTGGTTCCCGATCCGTCAAGGTTTCTTCCGCAAGACCGTCGATCACGTCAAGGCGGTGGACGGCGTCAGCGTCGCGGTCAAGGAAGGGCAGACGCTGGGCATCGTCGGCGAATCCGGCTCGGGCAAGACCACGCTCGGGCTGGCGCTGTCGCGGATGATCGCCTCGAAGGGCGAGATAACGCTCGGCGACGCCCGAATCGACGGCTTCTCCTTCAAGGAGATGCGGCCCTTGCGGCGTCAGATGCAGATCGTGTTCCAGGACCCGTTCGGCTCGCTTTCCCCGCGTATGTCGGTCGGCGAGATCATCGAGGAAGGGCTGAAGATCCACGAGCCGAAGCTCGACGCCGACCAGCGCGACGACGTGGTGGTCGACGTGCTGAACGAGGTCGGCCTCGATCCCGAGACCCGCTTCCGCTACCCGCACGAATTCTCCGGCGGCCAGCGCCAGCGTATCGCCATCGCCCGCGCCATGGTCTTGAAGCCGCGCTTCGTGATGCTGGACGAGCCGACCTCGGCGCTCGACATGAGCGTGCAGGCGCAGGTGGTCGACCTGCTGCGCGAATTGCAGCGGAAGCACCGGCTGGCCTATCTGTTCATCAGCCACGATCTGAAGGTGGTGCGGGCGCTGTCCAACCATGTCGTGGTCATGCGCGGCGGCAAGGTGGTCGAGGAAGGTCCCTCGCAGCAGATTTTCGAGAACCCGCGGACCGACTACACCAGGGCGCTGCTCGCGGCGGCCTTCGACATGGCGACTGCGCCGGCCGGCGTCGTCAGCCAGTGATCCATGAAAGGCAACAATCATGTCCGAGCGGAAACGTGGCCGCATCCTGCTTGCATTGACCGGGCAGGACGCCACCCTTTGGGGCCGGCTGCTGGCCAGGGAATACGACGTCGTCACCGAACGGGCCTCTCCCGCCGACCCCTCGATCGACTATGCGCTGGTGTGGCGGCACCCGGTGGGCGGGCTCGCCGGCCTGCCCAACCTGAAGCTGATCGTTTCCATGGGTGCGGGCGTCGACCACGTCTTCGCCGATCCGGAATTGCCGGACGTGCCGATCCTGCGCGTGGTGGCGCGGAACCTGACCACCCACATGACCGAATATGTCGTCTGGCGGGTGATGGACCATCACCGCCAGGGCATGACCTACCGCGCCCGGCAGGCCGAACTGAACTGGGAAGAAAACAACCAGAAGACGGCCGACAGCACGGCGGTCGGCATCATGGGGCTGGGCCAGCTCGGCCGCGCCGCGGCCAGGGCGCTGCTCGCGCTCGGCTTCAAGGTCAACGGCTGGACCCGCACGCCCGCCGCCGTCGAGGGCGTGACCACGTTCCACGGTGAGGCGGGACTGAAGGATTTCCTCGCCGCGACCGACATCCTCGTCGTGCTCCTGCCGCACACGCCGGCGACGGAAGGCATCGTCGATTACCGCCTGCTCGGCGGGCTGCGCCGCGACAACGCGCTGGGCGGGGCGGTGCTGATCAATGCCGGGCGCGGCAAGCTGCAACGGGAAGACGACATCCTGCGCGCGCTCGACGACGGCACGCTGAAGGAGGCGAGCCTCGACGTGTTCGAGGAGGAGCCGCTGCCGCGGACGAGCCGGCTGTGGGCGCACCCCCGGGCCTTCGTCACCCCGCACGCGGCGGCGAGGTCCGACCCCGAGCATCTCGTGCCGCTGATGCTGGAGCAGCTCGCCCGCTTCGAGCGCGGCGAGGCGCTCGACAATCTGGTCGACCGGCAGGCCGGTTATTAGGGCGGACCGCGCCGGCCCGCCTTCCCGCTTCCGGCCCCGCCGCCTTCGCCCTATAAGGATGCCATGTCGTCCAAGCGAATCGCCGGCCCCGAAATCGAGCGCCTGATCCAGCTTCTGGCCAAGGTGCCGGGGCTGGGCCCGCGCTCGGCCCGCCGCGCGGCGCTGCATCTGATCAAGAAGAAGGAGCAGTTGCTCGCCCCCCTCGCCGGCGCGATGGCCGAGGCGCTGGACAAGGTGCGCGTCTGCTCGACCTGCGGCAATGTCGACACCTCGGACCCCTGCACGGTCTGCACCGACCCTCGCCGCGACGGCGCGACCATCGTCGTCGTCGAGGACGTCGCCGATCTGTGGGCGCTGGAACGCGCCGCCGTCATCAACGCCCGCTACCATGTGCTCGGCGGCACGCTGTCGCCGCTCGACGGCATCGGCCCCGACGATCTGAACATCCGCTCGCTGGTCTCGCGCGTGGTGGAGGGCGGCGTCGGGGGCGGCGTTACCGAGATCATCCTCGCGGTCAACGCGACCGTCGAGGGCCAGACCACGGCGCACTACATCACCGACCAGCTCGCCGGGCTCGAGGTCAAGGTGACGCGGCTGGCCCACGGCGTGCCGGTGGGCGGCGAGCTCGACTATCTCGACGAGGGGACGCTGGCCGCCGCGCTTCGGTCGCGGACGGCTTTCTGACGTATTTCTCACGCAAGGAGAGAACGCCATGACACGCCTCACCCAAGCGCTCCTTCTGCTATTCGTTTTCGCTGCGTCGGCCTCCGCGCAGACCGTCGACGCCCGGTTCCGCCAGTGGTTGCAGGCCGATCTCTGGCCGGAGGCGCGGGCGCGCGGCATTTCGGCCGAGACCTTCAACGCCGCCTTCGCCGGCGTCTCGGTCAACCTGAAGCTGCCCGACCTCGTCCTGCCGGGGCAGAAGCCGGAAACGCCGAAGACCCAGCACCAGGCCGAGTTCGGCGCGCCGGGCAACTACTTCGCCGAGAAGACGGTTTCGGGCGTCGCCGCCGGCGGGCGCGGGCGCGCCGCGCAGCTCAAGTCCGCGCTCGACGCGGCCGAGCGGCGGACCGGCGTGCCGCCTGGGATCATGCTCGCCATATGGGGCCGCGAATCCGGCTTCGGCACGGCGAAAATCCCGTACAACGCCTTCGAGGTGCTCGGCACCAAGGCCTTCCTCGCCACCCGCAAGGAAATGTTCCGCAAGGAGGTGCTGGCGGCGCTGGAAATGGTCGAGCGCCGCCACGTCGCGGTCGCGGCGATGAAATCGTCCTGGGCCGGCGCGCTCGGCCAGCCGCAGTTCCTGCCGACCTCCTATCTGGCGCACGCCGTCGACGGCGACGGCGACGGCCGCGCCGACATATGGAGCTCGCAGGCCGACACGCTGGCCTCCATCGCCAACTATCTCGCCCATCACGGCTGGGTGAAGGGCCGCGACTGGGGCTTCGAGGTGACGGTGCCGCAAGACGTGTCCTGCGCGCTCGAAGGGCCGGACCGCGGTCGGAAGATTGCCGACTGGGCGGCGATGGGCGTCGCCCGCGTCAACGGCAAGCCGTTTCCCGAGCATGAGGCACGGCAGGAGGGCTATCTGCTGATGCCGGCGGGGCGCAACGGTCCGGCCTTCGTCGTCACGCCGAATTTCTACGTGCTGAAGAAGTACAACGAGAGCGACCTCTACGCGCTGTTCGTCGGCCACGGCGCCGACCGCATCGCCTATGGCGACCGCCGCTTCGCGGGCGACTGGGGCAAGGTCGACAAGCTCTTCCGCTCCGACATCGCGGCCATGCAGCGCGGGCTGGAGAAGCTCGGCTACGACGTCGGCGGAGCCGACGGGCTGCCGGGCTTCCGCACCCGCCGCTCGATCGGCGAATGGCAGGCCAGGGCCGGCATGCGGCCGACCTGCTTTCCAGATGCCGCGCTGGTCAAGGCGCTGAAATAGTCAGGACGCGGCTGCCTCGTCCTCGTCGTCGCCATTGTCGCTCTGCTGGGCGGAGAGGAAGTTGCCGAAGGCCTGCAACGACTCGAAATGGTCGCAGAACACCTTCACCACCACCAGCAGCGGCACCGCGATCAGCGCGCCGATGAAGCCCCACAGCCACGACCAGAAGGCGACGGCGATGAAGATCGCCACCGCGTTCAGCTCGAGCCGCCGGCCGACGATCAGCGGCGTGACGATCTGGCCCTCGACGATGTTGCAGGCGATGACGAAGGCCGGCGCGATCAGCGCGTAGCTCATGCTGTCGAACGAGACGATCGAGATCGCGGCGACGATGACGATGGTGGCGAGCGCGCCGATATAGGGCAGGAAGTTGAGCAGCGCCGCCATCGCGCCCCACAGGAACGGGCTCGGCATGCCGATGGCCCACAGGCCGAGGCCGATGACCGCGCCGAGCGCGGCGTTGATGATGGCGATGGTCAGCAGGTAGCGCGAGACCTCGCGCTCGACGTCGTAGACGATCCTGAGCGCGCGCTTCTTCTCGCTCATCGTGGCGAAGGACTGGACGATCTTCTCGTAGAACAGCGTGCCGGACGCCAACAGGAACAGCGACAGCACCAGGACGATGGCGGCGTTGGTGGCGATGGAGAGCATGGTGCCGGCGGCCTGCGACAGGATGCCCGGCTGCTGCACCGCCACCTTCATCACGCCGGCCTCGTTGACCGTGTCGGTGACATTGTCGATCTGGGCCGAGATCTGCATCAGCCGGTCGAACGGCCCGCGCAGCTCCTCGACGCGCTCGGTCAGGGTGCGGCCGATCTGCGGCGCGTCGTTGATCAGCTCCATCAGCGGCCCCGACAGCAGATAGCCGCCGAGGCCGACGGCCGCCGCCGAGACGACGACGAGCAGCGTGGCCGAAAGCGCGGAGGGCACCCCGCGCTTGCGCAGGAAGCGCACGATCGGCGTCAGCGTCAGCGCGAACAGGAAGGCCAGCACCACCGGCATGAAAAACTCCCGGCCGAAATAGAGCGCGTAGATCGACAGGATGATGAAGATGCCGGTGAGGACGAAGCCCCCACCGCGCGGCTCTTCCTCTCCCGGCGCCGTGCCGGCGGCCTCGTCGTCTGTCGCGGTCATGATTGTCCCCTTCCCTCGACGGTCCCCTCGAAGGGGAGATAATGCGCCGGCGCGCCGGCGGTTCCGTGCCGATGGTGACGAGGGGACAATCCGATCGCGCCGGCGCGGGATCGGTGCGGGATCGGCACGGGATCGGCACGGGATCGAATGCGGCGCACGCGCGTTGTCGGGGCGGGACGGGACGTAAGGAGGATCATTTCATGTCCGGTTTTTCCTTGATGAAGATTGCCGGCGGCCTTGCCGTCGCGGCCGTCGTACTGGCCGGCTGCGTCGCGGTCGATGACGGGCCGGGATACCACCGCCCGCCGCCGCCCCGGCCCGGCCCCGGCGCCTGCACCTTCGAGCACGCGCCGGTCTGCGCCACCGCGCGCGGCGAGCGGCAGACCTTTCCCAATGCCTGCATCGCCAGGTCGGAAGGGTTCAGGGTGGTCCATGCCGGCTCCTGCCACGCCGACAGCCGCCCCGGTCTCCGCCCGGTTGGCCCCGAGCGCCCGCCGCGCGCCTGCACCCGCGAATATGCCCCGGTCTGCGCCCGGCGCGGCCGCGACGTGCGCACCTTCGGCAATGCCTGCGAGGCGCGCGCCGCCGACTACCGCATCCTCGGCCCTGGCCGCTGCTAGGGCATATTGCAGTCGGACGGGTACGTCTGGCGTCGCATCAATGCGGCTGAGGAGAGAAGCTGGAGCGGCGGCTCAGGCGGCAGGGCTGGCCTGCGGGGCGGTCCCGTCGTCGCCGTCGCGCCGCCTGTCGGCCCAGACCACCGTCTTGTAGTCGAAGCCGTAGACCAGCGTCGGCTTGACGATCTGGAAGAAGGGCGACAGGTCGAAATCGCGCGGCGTGTAGAGCGAGTGATGGCGGATGTGCATGATCTCGGCGCGCGAATAGCGCGACTGCGCCGAGGCGCGCCCCGGCGCGCGGGTGATCTCGGGCAGGATCGGATAACCGATCTCGCCATAGGCCTCGGCGATCAGCGACGAGCAGATCGCCCGCGTCGGGTCGCCCGAGCCGAGGGCGATCATCCGCCGGCGCCAGCGCACCGGGACCGGCGGCGTCGGCAGGAAATAGCGCAGCATGTCGAAGATGTTCTTCAGATCGTATCTAAGTCCGAGCTTACCGATCATGAAGTCGACGACGTGGCGGCGGTCGTCGGGCGTCAGGCCGGAGGCGCGGCAGATGCGGGTGTTGTAGGTGCGGTACTTCGACAGCGGCACCGCGACGCACCCTTCGCCGAGATTGACCTCGACCAGGCGCGGCCGCTCGGCCCCGCGATCGGTCCCAGCATCGACCCCCTCTGGCGGCTCGGGCAGCGCGTCGCCGACATAGAGCGCGGCGTGCGACCAGGTCGACTGGGTCAGGTACTTGATGGCGGCGGAAATCTTCTGGTTGCCCTCGACCAGCAGGATGTCGCCCGGCTGCAAGGTGCGATGCAGGATCTCGGGATCGGACGGGGTGTAGGGCTCGTAGCCGGAGGATTCGCTTTGCAGGCGGCGCGCGATCAGGTGGCCGATCCGGTCGAGAAGCGTATCCGTCTGTTCGGTCATGGCGTTTTAGTCGGGAGCATCCGGTCGAGGTCGGTTTCATGCGGCGTCGGGCGACGGCGGCGCACGCTACCAACTCGCGCGCGAAACTGCAAAGCCGGGCTGCGGGGCGCGAGCGCCCCTCGCCCTCGCTGCCCCTCCCCCTGCCGGACGACGCGTCAGCCGCCGAGCGGCGCCAGGAGAGCGGCCTTGCGGGCGTTGAAGTCGCGCAGCGCCTTCTCCTTCACCGGACCGAAGCCGCGGATTTCGTCGACCGCGGCGAGATAGGCGAGGCAGGCGGGGCGGTTGGCGGCGGTCAGGTCGCGCGCCATGCGGGCGACGGCGGCTTCGACCTCCGCCATCAGCGCCCGCTCCGACCGCCGCTCGGCCGTGTAGCCGAACGGATCGAGCGCGGTGCCGCGCAGGCCCTTGAAGCGCGCCATCAGGCCGAGGACCGGGAATATCCACGGTCCGAAGGCGCGCTTGCGCGGCCGGCCGGTCGCCGGGTCGGCGCGGCTGATGAGCGGCGGCGCCAGCAGCAGCTTCATGCCCTGCACGCCCTCGAATTCGGTCTCGATCATCCGGCGCCATTCGGCCGTCGAATAGAGCCGCGCCACCTCGTATTCGTCCTTGTAGCTCATGACCCGGGACAGCGCGGCGGCCGCCGCCCGGCTGACCTCGGCACTGCCCGGCGCGACCCGCGCCTCCGTCTCGCGGAGGCGGCCGATCGCGTCGCGGAAACGCCGCGCCAGCTTCTCGCCCTGATAGGCCGCCAGATGGGCCGCGCGCTGGGCGACCAGCGCGTCGAGGTCCTGCGGCACCGTCTGCGCGGGAGCCGGTCCGGCCATCGAGGCGACGGCCGCGGGGTCGTGGCCGGCGAGCCGGCCGAGGTCGAGCGCGGTCAGGTTGAAGCCGACGGCCGCGCCGTTCATCCGGATCGCCTTGCGAATCGCCTCGAGCGGCAGCGGCAGCCAGCCCCGCTGATAGGCGAAGCCGACCAGCATCATGTTGGCGCCGATCCGGTCGCCGAGGATGCGTTCGGCGATGTCGCCCGCGGCGAGGCTTTCGGCCGAGGCCGTGGCGCGACCGAGCTGTCCCGCCATCGCCTGCGGGTCGAGGCGGAAGTCGCGCTGGCTCTGGAAGGCGGCGGTCGGCATCGGGGCGGCGTCGAGCACGGCGCGGGTGCGCGCCTTGTCGCAGGTGGCGAGCGCGTCGGCGCTGGCCGCCGTCACGAGGTCGCAGCCGAGCACGAGGTCCGCCTGGCCCGGCCCGACGAGCGGCGACACCACTTCGCGCCCGGCCGACACCAGCCGCAGATGGCTGTAGACCGCGCCGCCCTTCTGGGCGAGCCCGGTCATGTTGTAGGTCGCGGCCTTCTGCCCGACCAGATGGGCGGCCATGGCCAGCACGCTGCCGATCGTCACCACGCCGGTGCCGCCGACGCCGGTGATCAGGATGTCGCAATCGGCGGGCGCTTCCGGGTCGCGCAGCGGCAGAGCCGCCAGCAGCGCAGGATCGACGCCGGCGGCCGTCTTCCTCGGCTTGGCGCCCTCCAGCATCACGAAGGAGGGGCAGAAGCCCTCGACGCAGGAGAAATCCTTGTTGCAGTTCGACTGGTCGATCCGGCGCTTCAGCCCGAGCGGCGTCTCCAGCGGCAGGACCGAGAGGCAGTTCGACTGCACCGAGCAATCGCCGCAGCCTTCGCAGACGGCCGGGTTGATGACCGGGCGCTGCGTCGGCTCGGACATCTTGCCCCGCTTGCGGCGGCGGCGCTTCTCGGCCGCGCAGACCTGCTCGTAGACGATGACCGTGGTGCCCGGCACCCTGGCCAGCTCGGCCTGGACGGCAGGCAGCTCCGCGCGCGGCATCACCGGCACGTCGTGCACCGAGACCTCGGTGCGCGCGGGATCGTCGGTGACGACGACGACGCGCTCGACATTCTCGGCCAGCACCTGCCGGACGATGCTGTCGGTGTCGAGCGCGCCCTCGATGGGCTGGCCGCCGGTCATCGCCACGGCGTCGTTGGCGAGGATCTTGTAGGTGATGTTGACGCCCGACAGCACCGCCGCCCGGATCGCCAGCAGGCCCGAATGCGAGAAGGTGCCGTCGCCCATGTTCTGGAAGACGTGGCCCGTCTCGGTGAAGGGGGCGGCTCCGATCCAGTTCGCGCCCTCGCCGCCCATCTGCACCGGCTTCTGGGTGCCGCGGTTCATCCACATCGCCATGGAATGGCAGCCGATGCCGGCGAGACCCGTCGCCCCCTCGGGCAGGCGGGTCGAGGTGTTGTGCGGGCAGCCCGAGCAGAAATAGGGCAGCCGGCGCGGCTGGCCTTCCGCCGGCACGACCGGCGCGGCGCCGTCGAGCGCGCGCGCCCGCTGCTCCAGCGCCTCGTCGGCAAGGCCGAGCGCGCGCAGCCGGCGCATCAGCGCGCGCGCGACGCCGCGGCCGTTGAGCTGCACGTCGGGCGGCAGGAGCTCGTCGCCTTCGGCATCGCGCTTGCCGGTGATGCGGGGGCGCTCGGCCTCGTGAAACAGGATGCGCGCGCTCTGCTCCTCGAGAAACGGGCGCTTCTCCTCGACGAAGAACAGCTCCTCGCAGCCGAGCGCGAACTCCTTCAGCCCCTCGGGCTCCATCGGCCAGACGAGCCCGACCTTGCGCACCGCGATCCCGAGCGCCTCGGCGCGGGCGGCGTCGATGCCGAGCAGGGCCAGCGCCTCGCACAGGTCGCCCCACGCCTTGCCGGCCGTGACGACGCCGAGCCGGGCGCCGCGCCGGCCGAGGACGCGCCGGTCGAGCCCGTTGAGCCGGGCGTAGTCGTGCACGCGCGGCAGCCTGTCGCGGATCACCACGGTTTCGTCGCGCTGCGGCGCGTAGTCCGGCCGGGGGCGGATCGCCGCGTCGTCCAGGCTCGGGTTCGGCCGGACGATCGCGAGATCGAGCTCGCGGGCGGTGACGGTCGTCGTCGTCTCGACGGTCTCGTTGACGGTCTTCAGCCCGACCCACAGCCCGCTGTAGCGGGAGAGCTCCCAGCCGTGCAGGCTGTAGTCGAGGATCTCCTGCACGTTCGCGGGGTAGAGCACGGGAATGAGGTTCGCGGCCAGCGCCTGCTCGCTCTGGTGGGCGACGGTGGAGGACTTGCCGGGATGATCGTCGCCGAACACCACGAGCACGCCGCCATGGGCCGTGGTCCCGGCATAGTTGGCGTGCTTGAAGACGTCGCCGGACCTGTCGACGCCGGGGCCCTTGCCGTACCAGAGGCCGAAGACGCCGTCGACCTTCGCCCCGGGATAGTTGGCGATCTGCTGCGTGCCCCAGACGGAGGTGGCGGCCAGATCCTCGTTGACGCCCGGCTGGAAGCGCACCGAGGCCGCGGTCAGGAGATCGCGGTTGCGCCACAGCTCGCTGTCGAGGCCGCCGAGCGGCGAGCCGCGATAGCCCGAGACGAAGCCCGCCGTGTTCAGCCCGGCCCGGCGGTCGCGCTCGCGCTGCATCAGCAGCGCCCGCACCAGCGCCTGGGTTCCGGAGAGCAGGATCGCGCCCTCGGTCTTGAGGTAGCGGTCCTCGAGCATCGCCTCGATGGGCGTGAACCGGCCGGGATGCGCGATCTCGTTCACGGCGTTTCTCCCGCTAGCTTGCGACCTTGCCCGAGGTGCAGCGGATGATCTTCTCCGCGGCGAGCCGGTCGATCTCGGCCGGCGAGAAGCCGACCCCCTCGAGGATCATGCGGGTGTCGGCGCCGGGCGTCTCGGCGAAGTGCCGCAGGGCGGGAAGCGCGCCGTCGTAGCTGACCGGATGGTTGAGCACGGTCAACGCCTTGCCGGTCGAGATCGGGATCGCGCCGATGGAGCCGTTGTGGGCGACCTGCGGGTCCGAGGGCAGGTCGTCATAGGTCTGGACGCGGGCGTACCACATCTGGAGCGGCGCGAGCGCGCGGTCGAGGCGGTCGTAGCTCCAGTCGGCGAGGATGACGCCCAGCCGCTCCATGATGGCGTCGCGGTTGGCCATCCTGTCGGCGCAAAGCCCGGCCAGCTCCGGGTCGCCGACGGCCTCGGCGAGGGCGTCGACGTTGCCGCCGAGGCTGATGACGGCATGGCAGTCGGCCAGCCGGAACACGCCGTAGGGCGCGGGCAGGAACCACGAGGCGAGCCGGCCGTCGCGGCGGACCCAGTCCTGGCCGAGCCCGCCGGAGAAGTAGCCCGACATCGCCTCGCCCTGGAGGTCGAGGCCGGCGCTCAGGAGGTTGGATTCGATCCGCGTCCCCTCGCCGGTCGTCAGCTTGCGGATATAGGCGGCGCAGATCGCCATCGCCATCAGCGCCGCGCCGTGCACGTCGACCACCGGCACGCCCGGCACGGCGGGCGCGGTCTCCATGTCGCCGGTGACGGAGATCAACCCGCAGCGCGCCTGCACCAGCAGGTCCTGCCCCGGCTCGTCCTTCATCGGCCCGCTGCCGCCCCAGCCGGAAGCGGACGCGTAGATGATGTCGGGCCGGATCGCCTTCACCGCCTCGTAGCCGAAGCCGAGCCGGTCGAGCACGCCGCCGCGATAGTTCTCGAGCACGACGTCGGCGTTCTCGATCAGGCGGGCCACCACCTCGCGGGCGCCGGGGGCCTTGAGGTCGATCGCCACCGAGCGGACGTTGCGGTTGACGGCGGCGAAGGTGGCGCTGATCCCGTCGACGAACACGTTGGCCGGGCCGTAGCTGCGCTCGAAGGCGCCGCCGAGCGGCTCGACCTTGACCACCTCGGCGCCCATGTCGGCGAGATACTGGCCGGCGGCGGGGCCCTGCACGAAATGGGTGAAGCTGACGACCTTCATCTGACCGAGCATGATGTCCTCGACTGGCTGGAGTTCGATTGTTCGGCGCGGCTTCAGACCACCGCGCGGCCGCTCTTGAGCATCGAGCGGGCGATGACCATGCGGTGGATGTCGGAGGCGCCGTCGAAGATGCGGTAGACGCGGGCGTCGCGGTAGAGCTGCTCGATGTTCAGCTCCTTGCAGTAGCCCATGCCGCCGAAGATCTGCACCGTCTTGTCGGCCACCCGGCCCAGCATCTCGGAGGCGAAATATTTCACCATCGAGACCTTCTCGCGCGGGTCCATGCCCTGGTCGATCTCCCAGGCGGCGTTGAGCACCATCATGCGGGCGGCGAACAGCTCGGTCTGCATGTCGGCCAGCATCGCCTGCACCATCTGGAACTCGCCGATGGCCTGGCCGAACTGCTTGCGCTGGCGGGCATAGTCGATGCTGGCGCCGAGCAGCTTGCGCGCCATGCCGACGGAACGGCCGCCGACCATGCCGAGCCGCACCCGGTTGATCGTCGACAGCGCCTGGAACAGCCCCGTGCCCTCCTCGCCGAGCATCTGCGACTTCGGCAGGCGCACGTCCTCGAAGAACAGCTCGCAATGGTTGGTGGCGCGCAGGCCCATCATGTACTGCACCCGCCCGACCTTGAAGCCGGGGGTGTCGCGGTCGACCAGGAAGGCGCTGATCCCGCGCGCGCCCTTGGAAGGATCGGTGACGGCGGTGACGATGAAGGCGTCGGCGAGATCGGCGTCGGAGATGAAATGCTTGCTGCCGTTGAGGACGAAATCGTCACCGTCGCGGCGGGCCTGGGTGCGGATGCCGGCGGCGTCGGAACCGGCTCCCGGCTCGGTCATGCCGAGCGCCACGTTGATCTCGCCCGAAACGGCACGGTCGAGGTACTTGCGGCGCTGGTCGCCGACGCAGTTCAGGAGCGACATCGGGATCGCGCCGAAGGCGCGGCGCACCAGCGCATCCTTGGTGAAGCCGAACTCCTCCTCGCACAGGCACATGTCGACGGCGCTCAGGCCGCCGCCGCCGACGTCCTCGGGCATGCCGAGGGCGAAGAGGCCGAGCTCCCTGGCCTTGCCGCGCAGCTCGCGGGCGAGCTCGGGGCGCACATATTGCAGCTCCTCGACCTCGGCCTCGTGGGGGGCGAGCTCCTGCGCGATGAACTTGCGCAGCATGTCCAGCAGCATCTGGGTTTCTGGGGAAAGCGAAAAGTCGATCACGGTTGTCTCCTCGGCGGATCTCTGACGCGGGATGTTTGGCGCTGGATTTCTGGCGCTGGATGTCAGCGGGTGGCGAAATCGGCGACGGCGAGCGCGTCCGTGAAGCGGGCGGGGCGCTTCTCGACGAAGGCGGCGACGCCCTCGTTGAAGTCGCGCGTCTGGGAAAGGGTCTCGCTCAGCGCCAGCGTGCGGGCGATCGCCTCGCTCTCGGGCAGGTCGAAGGCGTTCTCCAGCGCCGTCTTGCAGGCATAAACCGCCTGCGCCGGCGCCTCGGCGAGCCGCGTGGCGATGTCCAGCGCCATCGCCTTCGCCTCGCCGGCGGGCGCGATGCGGTTGACGAGCCCCCAGGCGAGCGCCGTCTCGGCCGAGATCATGTCGCCGAGCAGCATCAGTTCCTTGGCGCGGCCCATGCCGATGCGGCGCGTCACCCGCACCGTGCCGCCGCTGCCGGGAAAGCCGCCGAGCTTGATCTCGGGCAGCCCCATCCGCGCGGTCTCGGACGCCACCAGCATGTCGCAGCCGGAGGCGAGCTCGAGCCCGCCGCCGAGCGCGACGCCCTCGATGGCGCCGACGGTCGGCTTGGGGAAATGCGCCAGCCGGCCGTAGACGTCGTTCTCCGGCCCGAGCTTGGCGCGCACGATCGCCTTGTCGGCGCAGAGCCGCGGGAATTCGCGGATCTCCGACCCGGCGCAGAAGGCGCGCTCGCCCTCGCCCGTCAGCACCAGCGCCCCGACCTCCCGGTCGGCCGCCAGCGCGTCGAGCGCCGCGCCGAGGTCGCGGGTCATGTCGAGGGTAACTGTGTTCATCTTGCCATGGGCGAGCACGACGACGGCCACGCGGCCGCGACGCTCCACCCGGATGCCGGATTGCGACATGCGATACCTCCCTTGCTGCGACCTGCTTGACTTATACTGACTTGCACGTCAATAAGTTTTTTCAAGCCCAAGCTCGGCATCGCGGCAAACCAGGCACCGGCCAAGCGCCGGCCAGACGCTGGTCAGACGCCGGCCAGATGCCGGAAAGCGGGCGAACATCGCCATTCGGAGGACAGCATGGCAGCAATCGTGATCGCCAAGATCCACGTCACGGACCCGGAAAAGTACGAATCCTACAAGCCCCTGGCAAAAGCGGCGATCGAGGCGTTCGGCGGCCGCTATCTGGCGCGCGGCGCCGAACCCGTGGCGCTCGAGGGTGAGCCGGCGGCGGTGCGCTACGTCGTCGTCGAATTCGATTCGGTCGAGACCGCACAACGTTTCTATGACTCGGACCTTTATCTCGCCGCACGCGCCGCGCGCCACGGCGCGGCGCAGACCGAGATCGTTGCACTGACTGGTGTGTAAGGAGATTCCATGCCCAAGATGCTCTACGATTGCAGCGGCGTCATCCCCGCCTGCCTGCTTCCGCTCCATGACGATCTTTCGATCGACGAACAAAGCTACCGCTCGCATCTGCGCGACGTGGCGGGCGTGCGCGGCGTCGCCGCGATCACCGTCAACGGCCATGCCTCGGAAGTCTCGTCCTGCACCTTCGAGGAGCAGACGCGCCTTCTCGACGTCGCGCTCGACGAGGTCGGCGACCGCATGCCGCTCGTCAACGGCATCTATGCCGACAGCGGCCACGAGGCGGTGCGGATCGCCAGGATGGCCGACGCCAGCGGCGCGTCGGCGCTGCTGGTGTTCCCGCCGAACGTCTTCCTGCTCGGGCAGCGCCCGGAGATGGTGCTCGACCACTACAAGCGCATCGCCGACGCGACCGACCTGCCGCTGATCGTCTTCGAGTTCCCCGTCAACCTGCCGGTTTCCCACAGCTTCGACGTGCTGCGCCGGCTGATCGAGGAGGTGCCGACGATCCGCGCCATGAAGGACGGAATCGGCAGCCCGGTCCTGCACGAGATGCACGTCCGCGAGTTGCAGTCGGCCGCGCGCCCGTTCAACGTCCTGTCGACGCATTCGGCGTGGCTGCTGCCGTCGCTGGTGCTGGGCTGCAACGGGCTTCTGTCCGGCGCCGGCAGCACCATTGCGGATTTGCAGGTCAGGCTCTACGAAGCCGTCAAGGCCGACGATCTGGCCACGGCCCGGGAGGTCGCCGCGCGCATCTATCCGCTGACGCACGCCTTCTACCGTGAACCGGGAGTTGATATGCATAACCGCATGAAGGAAGCACAGGTCATACTGGGCCGTCTGCCGAGCGCCGCTGTCCGCGCCCCGCTCCAGAAGCTGTCCGCGGCGGAGATCGAGGGGATCCGGCAGGCGCTCGCCAAGGCAGGAGTCACTCGGGAGGGAGCCCGGGCCTGACCGGAGACTTGACCTGAGACCTGACCGGAGACGTGGGGAGAAAAGAACAGTGTCTGCGACGGAAAACACGATGCGCGACCAGATCAAGCGGCTGGCAGAGGAACTGCTGATCCGGCACGGCTATCGCGGTTTCAATTTTCGCAGAATCGCCGAGGAGCTTGGCACCACCCGTGCCAACCTCCACTACCATTTCGGCAACAAGGACGGCCTCGTCCTCGAGGTGCTCGACGAATATGCCCGCCGGACGCTTGCGCTCTACGAGGCGGTCTGGACCGATCCCTCGACGAGCCTGCGCGAGAAGGTCAGGCGCACGACCGAGCACGCGCGCCAGCGCTACAGGCAGTTCAACACGCCGAAGGACACCGGCGCCTCGTGGAGCCTCCTTATCCGCCTGCGCTCGGACGCCGAGGCGCTGACGCCGGTCATGCAGCAGATCCTGCAAAACGCCACCCGCGAGTTCGAGCGGCTGGTCCGCATCGGCGTCAGGCTGGCCATCCATTCCGGCGGTTTGCGCCCCGGCGCGCCGGAAGAGGAGATCACCGTCCTCCTCAGCAACAACATCCACTACGCCGGCTCGGTGACGCGCGACCACGGCAATTTCGAGCGGCTGGAAAAGCTGTGGAACGCGTCGATCGACCTGATCGAGCAGGCCTATTCGGGCGCGGACGCGGCGCCTTCCCTGACGGCGGCGTCGTAGAGCCCGCGCACCGAGACCCCTTCCGCCTGCCGGTCCCACGCCGTCGCCGGCGCGAAGGAGCGCTTCAAAAGGTCCTTGCGGATCTTGCCCGTCGCCGAACGGGGAAACTCGTCCATGACGCGGATGTAGCGCGGCAGCATGTGGTGCGGCAGCCTGCCGGCCAGCCGCTCCAGCACGGCGAGCGGCGCGGGCGCGGCCGCGCCGGGCGCCGCCAGCACGCAGAGCAGGATGTCGTCGTCGGCGTCGAACCCCGACGGCACGCCGATCGCCGCGCTTTCCTGGACGCCGGCAAGGCCGCTCGCGGCGTGCTCGATGTCATAGGCGGAAATGTTCTCCGCCCGCCGGCGGATGCGATCGCCGGCGCGGCCCGTGAACCACAGCCAGCCCTCGGCGTCGCGATGGCCGAAATCGCCGGTGTGGAACCAGAGATTGCGCTGCGCCTTCAGCGTTTCGCCGGGCGCGCCGTAATAGCCGGCCATGATGACGCCCGGCCGCCGCGGCCGGACCTGGAACTCGCCGACGACGCCGTCCGGCAGTTCGCGATCGGTCTCGGGATCGGCGACGCGGAACTCGTACCATTCGTCGCGGACCTTGCCGCAACTGCCGGGCCGCAGCGGCTCGTTCGCCGGATGCCAGGCGGGGATGCCGATCTCGGTCATGCCCCAGGTCTCTATCCCCCTGACGCCGAACCTCTGCTCGAAGGCGTGGGCGATGTGACGCGGAAACGGCGAGCTGCCCAGCCGCGTCAGCGGCATCAGCGCGTCTTCCGGCCGCGGCGGCTGGGCATGGACCATCTCGATCAGCGGTCCGTGCATGAGCGTGGCGGTGGCGCCGGTGGCGATGATCCGGTCCACCCAGGCCGACGGCTCGAACCGGGCGTCGAGCGCCAGTTGCCCGCCCGTCAGCAGGCAGGGCAGCACGCCGCAGTCGCGGGCAGCCATATGGAACAGCGGGTGGGCGCAGAAGGTGGTGTCGGAGCCCGACAGCCACAGCCCCTGCCGCGTCAGCTCGGCGACGACGAAGATCTGGGCGTGCGTCATCTGCACCGCCTTCGCCGGCCCGGTGGTGCCGGAGGTGTAGATGATGGTGGCGACGTCCCATGGCTGCAAGCCGTGGCCGGCATCGGGCAACGCGCCGTCGCCGTCGGAAGGCAGCGGCACCGCGGCTTCGACGCGGATGCGGCCGGCGGCGGCGGCGGGCGGCGCGCCTTCCCCTTGCGGGACGGTCCAGATCGTCTCCAGATCGGGAACCGCCGTCCCGAGCGCGAGGACCGGCGCCAGCATCGCCGGCGACGCCAGCAGCCGGCGGGCGCCGACCAGCCGCAACGCATGCGCCAGCGGCTCGCCGACCAGCGCGGGATTGATCGCGGCGTCGATCGCGCCCAGCGCGTTCAGCGCGAACCACCAGACCAGGGTCTCGACGGAATTGGGCATGGCGAGCGCCACGATCTCGCCCCGCTCCACCCCTTCGCTCCGGAGCCAGCGGGCGGCGGCGGCGACCTTCCGGCGGAAAGCCCCGAAGGAGACCGGCTCCTCGTCGCGAAAGCGCACGAACGGCAAGCCGGGCGCCAGGTCGGCGCGGGTCTCGAGCGCGCGGCCGAGGGTCCAGTCGTCGGCGTCGCGCTCGGCGAAGATGTCAGGCATGGCAACGTCCGCTTCGAAACGAAGCGGCCCCTCGCGGGGGCCGCTCCAGCCGTCTGTGTCGGCTGCATCGTGCGGCGTCAAGCGAATCCGCCCGGCCGCAGGACGCTCCAGATCGTTTCACCGTCCCATGGAAACGGCGAAACGATCTATCTCCTTGATTTTACGCAATTCCGGTTCCGTTGGAATCGCCCCTCATCCGCTTGGCCCTTACCCTCTCCCCGCCAGCGGGGAGAGGGTAAGGGTGAGGGGCCGTTTCCGCCAAAACCTGAAACGCCCTAGCGCAGCGTCTTGAACTTGCCGTCGGCGATGGTCACCGAGATCAGCGTGTCGGAGAAGACGCCCTCATGCTGTTCGGCGCTGTAGCAGACCTTGCCGTCCATGTAGGTGCCGGCATAGTCGCAGATCGTCTCCAGCGTGTCGCGGATCTTCTCGCCGGTGATCTCGCCGTCGATGCGGCGGATCGCCTCGTTGATCATCTCGATGCCCATCGAGCCGATCAGCTCGGCATAGCCCTGCGGCTCCTTGCCGGCGGCGACGATGATCTCGCCGAGCTCCTTCTGGCGGTCGGACGGATCGTCCCAGTTGCCGATGGAGACGATCTCGATGCCTTCCGCCGCCGTGCCGGCGGCATTCAGGAACGGCCGCTGGTTGAGGCTGCCGGTGCCGACGATCGGGGCCTCGATCCCGACCTGCTTGGCCGCGCGCACGAACGACGCGCCGAGCGGCGGGGCCGAGGTCTTCAGCAGCACCACGTCGGGATTGGCGTTGCGGATGTTGGTGGCGGCGGCGGTCAGGTCGATGGCGTTGAGCGGCGCGCTGACCGCGGCGACGATCTCCGCGTCGGTGCCGGCGGTCTGCTCCCGGGCGAACTTCATGCCGGCCTCACCGTAGGCGTCCTCCTGGTAGAGAATGGCGACGCGCTTGCGGCCGGCGTCGAAGATGCCGCGCTTCAACACCTCCTTGATGATCAGCACGTCCGACGGCGCGGTGCGGAACACCCACGGCCAGAACTTGTTCTCCTTGTCGGTGACGCTGATCGTGCCCACGGGCGCGAGCAGCGGCACCTTGTTCTGCATGGCGATCGGCGCCGCTGCGAGCGTGCCGCTGCCGGTCGTCGGGCCGGCGATGGCGACGACGCCGTCCTGGCGGATCAGGCGCGTCGCGCAGCGGGCCGCCTCGGTCGGGTTGGTCTGGTCATCGCACAGGATGAGCTCGATCTGATGGCCGTTGAGCGCGTTCTCCTTGTTCGCCTTGTCGACGAGCGCCTGGACGATGTCGCGTTCCGGCACGCCGAAGGGCGCTGCCGGGCCGCTCAGGCTGTAGATGCCGCCGATCTTGATGACGTCGGCCTGCGCGCCGGAGGCCGCCACCATGCCGGCCACCAGCGCAGCCATGAAGCCTTGCCTGCGAAGTCTCTTCATTTCTCTCTCCCTGTTGACGCATGACCGATCCACGGCCCCTGCTGTTTCCGGACGCATCAGGCGTCCACTCCCATGAAGGCCTGCGCGATCGCTTCGATGTCGCGCAGGTCCTCGCGTGGTCCGACCTTCGTCGTCTCGCCGTGGCTGAGCACCATGTAGCGGTCCGCCACCCGTTCGGCGAAAGGCACGTTCTGCTCGGCCAGGAGCAGGGCGATGCCGCGCCGCTTGAGCACGTCGAAGGCATTTTCAAGAATGTCGAAGATCGCCGGCGCGAGGCCCTGGGTCGGCTCGTCGAGCAGAAGGGCCGCCGGGTTGCGCCCGAGCGCGATCCCGATCGCCAGCATCTGCTGCTCGCCGCCGCTGAGCACGGCCGCCGAAGCGGTGCTGCGCTGGCCGAGAATGGGGAAGAGGCCGAGGATCATGTCGCGGCATTCGCTCCGGGCCTCGGGCGCCAGCATGCGCAGGCCGAGCTCGATGTTCTCCGCCACCGACATGGTGGAGAAGATGTTGCCGCGCTGCTCCGGCACGAAGGCGAGGCCGCGATAGGCGCGCTGATGGGCGCCCATGCGCCCGAGATCGGCGCCGTTGACGAGCACGCCGCCCTGGCCGGAGACCGTGCCGGCGATCGCGCCGAGAAGGCTGCTCTTGCCTGCGCCGTTGGAACCGAGCAGAGCCACCATCTCGCCGGCGCGCACGTCGAGGTCTATGCCGTGCACCACCTCGATGCGGCTGTAGCGCGCGCGCATGCCGCGACAGACGAGAACCGGAGTCCCGGCGTCCTTCACTCCGGCCGTCATGCTGCCCTCCCGAGATAGGCTTCGATGAAGCTCGGGTCCGAGGCCACGTGCTCGGGATCGCCTTCGATCAGGCAGGCGCCCTGCTTCAGCACCATCAGATATTCCGCCAGATCGCGGACCAGCTTGAAGTTGTGCTCCACCAGGAGCACGCCCACCCCGCGCGCGGCGAGGCGGCGGATCTCGCCGGCCAGCATGCGCTGCTCGTCGAGCGAGAGGCCCGCGGCCGGCTCGTCGAGGAGGATGTAGCGCGGCTCGTTGGCCACGGCTCGCGCCACCTCGACCAGACGGACCCGGCCCATCGGCAGCCCGCCCATCTGCATGTCCTTGAGCGGCAGCAGCTTCAGGTCGTCGAGGATCTCGTGGCAGCGGCCCAGGAAGTGCCGTTCCTCGGCCGAGCATTTCGGCAGGCGCAGCATCGAGCCGAGCACGCCCGACTTGCGGACCGGATAGAAGCCGCACAGCACCGCCTCCTCGACCGTGATCTGCGGGTCGAAGCGGGGCGTCTGGAAGGTGCGCGCGAGCCCGAGCGAGATGCGCTGGCTGGGGCTGAGCCCGTCGGCCACCGCGCCGTCGACGATGACGGTGCCGGCGACCGGCTTCACCATGCCGGTGATGGCGTTGAACATCGTGCTCTTGCCGGAGCCGTTGGGGCCGATCACCGAGATGATGCGGCCGGGCTCGAGGGTGAGGGAAGCGTCCGACAGGGCGGTGATGCCCCCGAAGCGGACGGTGACGCCGCGAATCTCGATGCTCATGTCGCGCTCCTCGGCTGGCGCTCGCGCCGGGCGGCGCGACGCGGCTTGAGGAAGGTCAGCCAGTTGGTGCCGAGGATGCCGTTCGGCGTCACCAGGAGAACGAAGATCAGCACCGCGCCGAAGATCATGCCCTGCGTCTCGGCGGCCGGCAGATAGAGGGTGAGGAGCGTGAGGAAGGCCGCGCCCAGCACCGGCCCGAGATAGGTGGCCGCACCGCCGATCACCGCCATCAGCATGATCCGCAGCGAGACGTGCATGGTCAGCGAGTCCGGCCCGACATAGCTCATGTAGTGGGCGTAGAGCCAGCCGGCGACACCGGCGACCGCCGCCGTGACGGAGAAGTAGGAGGCGAGCAGGTTGGCCACGTTCACGCCGTCGGCCGTGGCGCGCAGCGGATCGTGCTTGGCCGTCCGCACCGCCCGGCCGATCGCCGAGTTGGTCAGGTTGACGTAGAAGACCAGCGCCAGCACCACCAGCGCCCAGCCCAGCAGATGCATGGAGAACTGCGTGTCGAAACCCGGCAGGGAGGGAATGCCGGAAAGCCCGATATAGCCGCCGGTGAAGCTGCCGCCCTCGCGCACGAAATGCTCGAGGACGAGGCTGAGCAGGATGGTGCCGATGGAAAGCGGCATCGGCGACAAGCGCACGATGGCGCGGGCCGTCGGATAGGCGAGGATCGCCGGGAGCAGGATCGCGGCGACGAGGCCGAGCCACGGCGACAGCTCGTAATGGACCGTGATGATGGCGGTGGCGAAGGCGCCGACCGAGGCGAAGGCCGCCGTCGCCATGGTGAGGATGCCCGCCTGGCCGTAAGCCATGCCAGCCGACAGCGACATCAGCGCGAAGATCGCGACGATCACCGAATTGTCGAGCCAGAAGGGGCTGCCGGCGATGACCGGGCTCAGCGCCGCGATGATGGCGGCCACGATCAGGGCCGGCCGCAGGCGTTCGAAAAGACCGTGCTGCATCAGACCCGTCCTCCGGTGGCGGCGATCTGGTTGTTCTTGCCGAGGGCGAGAACGACGAAGATGAAGATGAGGGGAACCGTGGTCGACAGGCTGCTCGGCAGGTAGCCGGAGCAGAGCGCCTGCGCGATGCCGATGATGAGGCCGCCGAGGAAGCCGCGAAGCGGGCTGCGCAGGCCGAAGATGATGGCCGAGCCGAAGCCCCAGATCGTCAGGGTGAAGGCGGTGCTGTAGTCCGCGCCGGTGGTGAACAGGATGAGCACGCCGGCGATCCCGGCCATCAGGCCGCCGAGGAGATAGGTGGCGAACCAGATCTGCCGCACGGGGATTCCCGTCAGCGCCGCGCCGACCGGGTTCACCGCGCTCGCCCGCATCGAACGGCCGAAGGGCGTGCGGTTGATGATGAGATAGAGCGCCGCGAGGATCGCGAGGCAGACCGCCACGTTGATGCCGAATTGCGGGCTGATGCGGATGCCGAAGACGCTCCAGAAGGTCTCGAACGGCTGGCGGATCATCGGCGCGGTGCCGAAATACGTCAGGATCGCGGATTCGAGGAAGGTCGCCAGGCCGAAGGTGCCGAGCACGGGAATGATGTGGTCGACGGCGCCCGGGCGGTTCAGCCGCATCGAGACGATGCCGACGATTCCCGCCGCCACCACCGCCGCCCCGATGGCGAGGAACAGGCCGAGCGGGCCGCCCACGGTGTACATGATGGCGACCGCCAGCACGGCATAGGCGCCGAGCGCCACGTCGACGGACCCCGTGGTGATGAAGACCAGGCTCACGGGAAATGCGAGCAGACCGTAGGTCACGCCCAGCAACGCGCCGCGAACGACATATTCGACGAATTCGTACACCTTTCCTCCCTTCGTTTTTCCTCGTTCGGCGCCGGCCTTCCCGGGGCCGGTGCGGCCGTTTGTGTCACGTCATCCAGAGACCGCCGGTGACGTTGATCGCCTGGCCGGTCATGTAGGCTGCCGCAGGAGAGAGCAGGAAGCATGCGACCTGCGCAATATCCTCCGGCGTTCCCAGCCGGCCGAGCGGAATGGCCGATACCCTGTCGGCGGCTCTGGGCAGCCCGAGGGCGGCGGCCTCGCGGTCCGCGATGGCGCGCATTTCGGTCTGATCGATGGTGCCGGGACAGATCGCGTTGACGCGCACGCCGCTCCGCGCCAGCTCGTGCGCGGCCGACTGGGTCATCGCGATCACCGCACCCTTCGAGGCGCTGTAGGACATGGCGAAGGGCCGGCCCGACTTGCCGAACCACGACGCCATGTTGACCACCGCGCCGCGCGCGGAGCACAGATCGTCGAGCAGGACCTGGAGGCAGTTGAAGCTGCCCAGCACGTTGACCTCGAGCGTGCGGCGGAAATCCTCCGCCGCCACCTCGGGCAGCGCGCCGAGCTTGCCGATGCCGGCATTGTTGACGAGCAGGCCGACGGGGCCGCCGAGCGCGGCGCGCGCGGCCTCGGCCGCCGCCGCCACCGCGGCTCGGTCGGAAACGTCGACCACCGCCGTCGTCGCTTCGGCCCCGCCGGCGCGCAGCTCCGCCGCGGTCGCGGCAAGACGCGCCGCGTCGACGTCCCAGAGCGCGAGCCTCGCCCCTTCGGCGGCGAGGCTCATGGCGATCGCGCGCCCGATGCCGGTCGCGGCACCCGTGACGACCGCTCTTTGTCCCTCGAATAAGCTCATGAATGTCTCCGGCTTTCGTTTGCCGCGTTTCAGGATCGGCGGATGTGGATGCCGCCATCGACATGGAAGGCATGGCCCGTGACATAGGGCAGCTCTCCCGCCGCCAGCGTCGCCACGGTGCGGCCGATGTCCTCCGGCTCACCCCATCTCGGCTGGGGCACCCGGCCCGAGGCGACGACGGCGTCGTACCTGTCGAAGACGTCGGCGGTCATGTCGGTGCGGATCATGCCCGGCCTGATCTCGTAGACCGCGATCCCCGCCTCCGCCAGACGGAGCGAATAGAGCGTCGCCATCATGGCGATGCCGGCCTTGGAGATGCAGTAGTCGGCCTGGGCCGGCGTGGCGATGACCGCGTTTCCCGACGAGACGAACACCATCGAGCGGTCGGGGCGCGCGGCATCGTGGCCGGGCTCGGCCAGCATCCGGCGCGCGACGCGCTGGCTGAGGAAATAGGTGCCGCGCAGGTTGATGCCGATCAGCCGGTCGAAGCTTTCCGGCGGCACGTCGAGCATGTCGCCGCGAAAGGCGGTCTGGACGCCGGCGTTGTTGACCAGGCAGTCGAGCCCGCCGAAGGCCGACCACGCCACCTCGACCAGCGCCTCGTGGCGATCCAGGTCGCCGATGTCGCCGGCGACGAAGGTCGCCCGCCGCCCGGCGGCGCGGATGGCGGCCAGGGTCTCGGCCACGCCTGAATCCTCGACGAGGTCGTTGACGACGACGTCGAACCCCTTCTGCGCCAGGGCCACCGCGATCGCGCGGCCGATGCCGCGGCGCCCGCCGGTGACGAGGGCGGCCTTCCGCCGCGGCGCGGCGCTCACGCCACGGCCCCGGCGGCGGGGATCTCGACCCAGCGCATGATGTGGATGGCCGAGGCCACGAGCTCGCCGCGCTGGTTGCGCGCCTCGACGTCGGCCAGCGCGCGGTTGCGCTCCGGTTCGAGCGACTTCACCCTGTAGGTGATGGTGACGGTGTCGCCGAAGAACACCGGCCCGGCGAAGCGCACCCGGTCGTAGCCCTGAGAGACGGGTGTGTAGCCGCCGTAATGCTCGACATGCGGGGTGTACATCAGGGTCGACGTGGTCGACATCAGCCCGAGCGTCAGCACCCCGTGGGCGATGCGCTGCCCGAACGCGCCCTTGCGCATGAATTCCTCGTTGCAATGAACCGCCGACAGGTCGCCGGTCAGCCCGGCGAAGAGATAGACGTCGCTCTCCCCGATGGTCTTCGAGAAACCAACCTCGTCACCCGGCCGGACCCTGAAATCGTCAAGTTCCATTGCATCCTCCCTGCTTGAGCAGTCACCTATCACTGACTTGCATGTAGGTCAATAATCGATATTCTCGCCGCGAACCGGAGGAGCCATGAACGACCATCCCACCGACAATTCCTACGACCATACCGACCGCCGGCCGGATGACCGACCGAGCGGCCAGCCGAGCGTTCGGCCGGACGGCCGGCGCGCGCCGATATGCCCGCGCACGCAAGAGGCGCTTGCGCTGATGCGCCCGCGCTTCGAGGGCCGCATCAGCGAAAGCCCGGCGGTGCGCGAGCAGCATGCCAGCCAGTTGACCTGGCTGGCGCCCGAACCGCCGGACGCCGTCATCTTCGCCGAAACCACGCAGGAGGTGGCCGAGATCGTCCGCACCTGCGCCGCGCTCGAAGTGCCGGTCATCCCCTATGGCGCCGGCACCTCGTTCGAGGGCCAGCTCAACGCCCCCAAAGGCGGCATCAGCATCGATCTCGGCCGGATGAACGCGGTCCTCGAGGTCCATCCCGAGGACATGGATGTCCGCGTCCAGGCCGGCGTCACGCGCAACGCGCTGAACCAGTATCTGCGCGACACCGGCCTGTTCTTCCCGATCGATCCCGGGGCCGACGCCTCGCTCGGCGGCATGGCCTCGACGCGGGCGTCGGGAACCAATGCCGTGCGCTACGGCACGATGAAGGACAACGTGCTGGCGCTGACCGTGGTCACGCCCGAGGGCGAGGTCGTCAAGACCGCCAACCGCGCCCGAAAGAGCTCGGCCGGCCTCGACCTGACGCGCCTGTTCGTCGGCGCCGAAGGCACGCTCGGCATCATCACCGAGCTTGTCCTGCGCCTGCATCCGCTGCCCGAATCGATCGTCTCCGCGGCCTGCCCCTTCCCCACGCTCCGCGCCGCCTGCGACGCGGTGATCGCCACGATGCAGTCGGGCATTCCGGTGGCGCGGATCGAGTTTCTCGACGCCTTGACGGTGCGCGCGGTCAACGCCCATTCGAAGCTCGGCCTTCCCGACCAGCCGCTGCTCCTGCTGGAGTTCCACGGCACGCCGCAATCGACCGCCGAGCAGGTCGAGCGTTTCGCCGAGATCGCGGCCGACGAGGGTGGCGGCCCGTTCAGCCACGCCTCGGAACCCGAGGCGCGCAATCGGCTGTGGACGGCGCGCCACAATGCCTACTGGGCCTGTCTTGCCCTGCGGCCGGGCAGCCGCCCGGTTCCGACCGACGCCTGCGTGCCGATCTCGCGCCTTGCCGATTGCGTGGCGGAAACGGCCGCCGACATCGCCGCCACCGGGCTGGTGGCGCCGATCGTCGGGCATGTCGGCGACGGCAACTTCCATGTCCAGCCGCTGGTCGACCTGTCCGACCCCGCCGAAGTCGAGGCCGTCCGCCAGTTCAGCGCCCGGCTCGCCGCGCGCGCCATCGCCATGGACGGCACCTGCACCGGCGAGCACGGCGTCGGCCAGGAGAAGGCGAAATACCTCGCCGACGAGCATGGGGAGCCGGCGCTCGACCTGATGCGGCGCATCAAGGCGGCGATCGACCCGGCCGGGATCATGAACCCGGCCAAGATGCTGGCGCCGCTGTCATGAAGGATCTCCTGCCCGCGCCGCCCCGGCGCCCGTCCAGCACCTTCGTCAACGGCGAAACCCGGCTCTACGGCATCGTCGGCCATCCGGTGGCGCAGGCGAAATCGCCCGAGATCGTCACGCCGGCGCTGCGGACCCTCGGCATCAACGGGGTGCTGGTCCCGCTCGACATCGCGCCGGCCGACCTGGCTTGCGTGTTTCCCGCCCTGCTGCGGCTCGGCAACCTCGACGGCCTCGTCGTCACCGTGCCGCACAAGGCCGGCGTGGTGTCCCACCTCCACCGCCTCGGCCCGCGCGCCGAGGCGGCGGGCGCGGCCTCGGTCCTCGCCCGCTCGGCCGACGGGCACTGGCTGGGCGAGCTGTTCGACGGCACCGGCTGCTGCGCGGCGATGGAGAATCGCGGCGTCGACATCGCCGGGCGCGAGGTGCAGCTTCTCGGCGCGGGCGGGGCCGGAAGCGCCATCGCCGTCGAGCTCCTGACCCGGCGCCCGAAAACCCTGCGCATTCACGATCCCGACCCCGGCCGCATCGAGGCGCTGCTGGCGCGGCTCGCGCCGCGGCGGGGCCGCACGACGCTCGCGACCGGCCTCGGCCCGGCCGAGATCCTCGTCAACGCCTCGCCGGTCGGCATGCGGGCGGCCGACGACTGCCCGGTGCCGGAGGACTATCTGACGGACTGCCTGGCGCCCGGCCGCGTTGTCATGGACTGCGTCATGGAGCCGGACCAGACCCGCCTGCTTCGCCTCGCCGCGGAGGCGGGCGCCTTCACGGTGAGCGGGCGCGAGATGCTGGACAGCCAGATCGACGCGGCCTGCGATTTCTTCGCCCATGTCAACGCCCGGCCGGCGGCGGAGGTCTCGTTCCCCGCCTGATCCGGCCTGAGCGTCCTCGCCCGGGCCGGGTCATGCCTCAGTCGAGCGCGAGGATCATCTTGCCGCGGTTGGCGCCGCTCAGCACGTCTGCGAGCGCCTGCGGCGCCTGTTCCAGGCCCGGGCGGACGTCCTCGAGGAAGCCGATCCTTCCCGAGGCCACCATCGGCGTCACTTCCGCCAGGAACTCGGGAAAATCCGCCTGGAAATCGGTGACGATGAAGCCGCGCCAGGTCAGGCGCTTGACCAGGATGTCCTGGAGGAAAGGGGCGAGGTCGACGCCTTCCCCCGGCGCGTTGTACTGGGAGATCAGCCCGCAGACCGGGACGCGGGCGAAGTCGTTCAGAAGCGGGCGCACCGCCTCCAGCACCTTGCCGCCGATGTTCTCGAAATAGACGTCGACGCCGCGCGGGCATGCCAAGGCGAGTCTTGCCCCGAGTCCGGGGTCGCGGTGATCCGCCGCCGCGTCGAAGCCGAGCGCGTCGCGGGCGAGCGCCACCTTCTCCGCGCCGCCGCAGACCGCCACCGTCCGGCATCCCGCCGCCCGCGCGAGCTGGCCGACCATCGCGCCGACCGGCCCGGTCGCGGCGGCGACGACCAGCGTTTCCCCCGCCGCCGGCTTGCCGATGTGCCGCAGGCCCGCCCATGCCGTGAACCCCGGATTGCCGAGCGCGCCGAGAAAGGTCGTCAGCGGCAGCGCGTCGCCCTCGATCCGGCGCAGGCGCGCGCCGTCGACGCAGGCATGGCTCTGCCAGCCGCCGGGAGCGACCACCCGGTCGCCGGCGGCAAATCCGGGATGGCGCGATTCCAGCACCTCGGCGACGGTGGCGCCGACCATAACCTCCCCCAGCCCGACCGGCGGCGCATAGGACTTCGCGTCGTTCATCCGCCAGCGCATGTAGGGATCGAGCGAGAGATAGCGGTTCCGCAACACCACCTCGCCGTCGTCCGGGCGCAGCGACAGCGGCTCGCGCCTCAGCTCGAAATCGCCCGCCTCCGGCATCCGCGCTCCCGGGCGCCGGCGAAGCCTCCACGATATGTGCATCGAATCCTCTCCGTTCCGAAACTGACTGACATATAGGTCAGGTTCGGCGGAAAACCAACCGGCCGGCAAGCGGCAGGGCGCGCCGCCGGGATCGTCGTCGTGCCGGCTCCGCGACGAAGATCCGGCGCGGCCGGCGTCCGCGCGCGGATGACGGCCGGGTTGCCACCGGGTTTCCCGGCGAATTTCCCCGCGGATTTCCCCCACAGGCGTCTTTAGAATGAATGAACGCTGAGCGTATAAAGCCGGTGCCGTACCCCGTGGAACGGTTCGGCCGCCGGCACGCAGCCGGCGCGCATGATGTCATGTTTCGGAGACTACGCATGCCAATCAAGAAGCTCCTTGTCGCGAACCGTTCCGAGATCGCGATCCGCGTGTTCCGCGCCGCCAACGAGCTCGGCATCCGCACCGTGGCGATCTGGGCCGAGGAGGACAAATACGCGCTTCACCGGTTCAAGGCCGACGAGAGCTATCAGGTCGGGCGCGGGCCGCATCTGGCCAAGGACATGGGCCCGATCGAGAGCTACCTGTCGATCGACGAGGTGATCCGGGTGGCGAAGCTGTCGGGCGCGGATGCGATCCATCCCGGCTACGGCCTGCTTTCCGAAAGCCCGGAATTCGCCGACGCCTGCGCCGAGGCCGGCATCACCTTCATCGGTCCGAGGCCCGAGACCATGCGCCGGCTCGGCAACAAGGTGGCGGCGCGCAACCTGGCCATCGAGATCGGCGTGCCGGTGGTTCCGGCGACCGACCCGCTGCCCGACGACATCGAGGCGGTGAAGCGGCTTGCGGCAGAGATCGGCTATCCGTTGATGCTCAAGGCGTCATGGGGCGGCGGCGGGCGCGGCATGCGCGCCATCCGCGCCGAGGCCGACCTTGCCCGCGAGGTGACGGAAGCCCGGCGCGAGGCCAAGGCCGCCTTCGGCAAGGACGAGGTCTATCTGGAGAAGCTGGTCGAGCGCGCACGCCATGTCGAGGTGCAGGTTCTGGGCGATACGCACGGCAACGCCGTCCACCTTTACGAGCGCGACTGCTCGATCCAGCGCCGGAATCAAAAGGTGGTGGAGCGCGCGCCCGCGCCCTATCTCGACGACGCCCGGCGGCAGGAGCTGTGCGGCCACGCGCTGAAGATCGCGCGGGCGACGTCTTACGTCGGCGCCGGCACGGTCGAGTTTCTGCAGGATGCGGACACCGGCAAGTTCTACTTCATCGAGGTCAATCCACGCATCCAGGTCGAGCACACCGTCACCGAGGAGGTGACGGGCATCGACATCGTCAAGGCGCAGATCCACATCCTCGAAGGCGAAAAGATCGGCACGCCCGAATCCGGCGTGCCGGCGCAGGGCGACATCAGGCTCCACGGCCACGCGCTGCAATGCCGCATCACCACCGAGGACCCCGAGCAGAACTTCGTGCCGGATTACGGCCGCATCACCGCCTATCGCTCGGCCGCCGGCTTCGGCATCCGGCTCGACGGCGGCACCGCCTATTCGGGCGCGATCATCACCCGCTACTACGACCCGCTGCTGGTCAAGGTCACGGCCTCCGGCGCGACGCCGCAGGAGGCGATCAGCCGCATGGACCGGGCGCTGCGCGAGTTCCGCATCCGCGGCGTCGCCACCAACCTGACCTTCCTCGAGGCCATCATCGGCCACGAGAAGTTCCGCGACAATTCCTACACCACCCGCTTCATCGACACGACGCCGGAGCTGTTTTCACAGGTCCGCCGGCAGGACCGCGCCACCAAGCTCCTGACCTGGCTCGCCGACGTCACCGTCAACGGCCATCCCGAGACGCGCGGCCGGGCCAAGCCCGACGCATTAGCTGCCGCGCCGCGCGTGCCCTATATCGAGGCGGCGATCCCCGACGGCACGAAACAGAGGCTCGACGCGCTGGGGCCGGAGAAATTCGCCCAATGGATGCGGGACGAAACCCGCGTGCTGTTCACCGACACCACCATGCGCGACGCGCACCAGTCGCTCTTGGCGACGCGCATGCGCACCTTCGACATCGCGCAGATTGCCGGCGTCTACGCCCGCGCGCTGCCCGACCTGTTCTCGCTCGAATGCTGGGGCGGGGCGACCTTCGACGTCTCGATGCGCTTCCTGACCGAGGACCCGTGGGAGCGGCTCCACAAGGTGCGCGAGGCCGCGCCCAACATCC
Source organism: Aquamicrobium sp. (assembly GCA_039808485.1). Taxonomy (GTDB): domain Bacteria; phylum Pseudomonadota; class Alphaproteobacteria; order Rhizobiales; family Rhizobiaceae; genus Aerobium. Next base: position 47,227 of record JBDHTD010000005.1, read on the forward strand.
TGACCCAGATGCTGCTGCGCGGGGCGAACGGCGTCGGCTACACCAACTATCCCGACAATGTGGTGCGCTATTTCGTGCGGCAGGCAGCAACGAACGGCGTCGACCTGTTCCGCGTCTTCGATTGCCTGAACTGGGTCGAGAACATGCGCGTCGCCATGGACGCCGTGCGCGAGGAAGGAAAGCTCTGCGAGGCGGCGATCTGCTACACCGGCGACATCCTCGACCCGACCCGCGCCAAATACGACCTGAACTACTACGTCGCGCTGGCCAGGGAACTGGAAGCGGCGGGCGCGCATATCATCGCGGTCAAGGACATGGCCGGACTGCTGAAGCCGGCGGCGGCAAAAGTGCTGTTCAAGGCGCTGCGCGAGGCGACCGGCCTGCCGCTGCACTTCCACACCCACGACACCTCCGGCATCTCGGCCGCGACGGCGCTGGCGGCGGTGGAAGCGGGCGTCGACGCGGTGGATGCTGCGATGGACGCGCTGTCGGGCAACACGGCGCAGCCCTGCCTCGGCTCGCTGGTCGAGGCGCTGCGCGGCGACGCGCGCGATCCCGGCCTCGATCCCGAATGGATCAGGCGCATCTCGTTCTACTGGGAGGCGGTGCGCAACCAGTACGCCGCCTTCGAGAGCGATCTCAAGGGCCCGGCGTCCGAAGTGTGGCTGCACGAGATGCCGGGCGGCCAGTTCACCAACCTGAAGGAGCAGGCGCGCAGCCTGGGGCTGGAGACGCGCTGGCACGAGGTGGCGCGCGCCTATCACGACGCCAATCTGATGTTCGGCGACATCGTCAAGGTGACGCCGTCGTCCAAGGTGGTCGGCGACATGGCGCTGATGATGGTCAGCCAGGACCTGACGGTGGCCGATGTCGAGAACCCCGGCCGCGACATCGCCTTCCCCGACTCCGTCGTCTCGATGCTCAAGGGCGATCTCGGCCAGTCGCCGGGCGGCTGGCCCGCGGGGTTGCAGAAGAAGGCGCTGAAAGGCGCGCAGCCGATCACGGTGCGGCCCGGCTCGCTTCTGGCCGCCGCCGATCTCGATGCGGACCGCAAGGGCATCGAGGACAAGCTCGGCCGCGCGCTCTCGGATGCCGAGTTCGCCTCGTGGCTGATGTATCCGAAGGTGTTTTCCGACTTCGCCGCCGCGATAACCGAATACGGCCCGGTCAGCGTGCTGCCGACGCCGTCCTATTTCTACGGCATGAAAGCCGAGGAGGAGATCCTCGTCGACATCGAGCGCGGCAAGACGCTGGTGATCCGCTGCCTCGCCGTCGGCGACGCCGACGACAAGGGCATGGTGACGGTGTTCTTCGAGCTGAACGGCCAGCCGCGCCGCGTCAAGGTGCCGGACCGCGCCCACGGCGCGGCCGGGGCCAGGGCCCGGCGCAAGGCGGAAGCCGGAAACCCGGCCCATGTCGGCGCGCCGATGCCGGGCGTGGTCTCGACCGTCGCGGTGACGGCCGGCCAGAAAGTGACCGCCGGCGACGTGCTCCTCTCGATCGAGGCGATGAAGATGGAAACCGCCCTCCATGCCGAGCGCGACGGCACGATCGCCGAGCTGCTGGTGCAGCCCGGCGACCAGATCGACGCCAAGGACCTGCTCGTCGTCTACGCGTAGGGTCCGGCGGACGATGACGATACAGGCCGTCCGGCAGGCCGGGCGGCCGGCAGGCTATTATCGCAGCACGAACGGATTGGGCTGTTCCTGCCCGTAATCCATCCACACCGCCTTGGTTTCCAGATAGTCGCGGATGGCCTCCTGGCCGCTTTCGCGGCCCATGCCGGAAGCCTTGAAGCCGCCAAACGGCGACATGTAGCTGACGGTGCGGTAGCAGTTGGTCCAGATCATGCCGGCGCGCAGCTTCTTCGCGGCGGTGAACATGCGTTTCTGGTCCTGCGTCCACACGCCGGCGGCGAGGCCGTAGGGCGTGTCGTTGGCCAGCCGCCACGCTTCCTCGTCGTCGCGGAAGGTCATGATCGACAGCACCGGCCCGAACACCTCGGTCTGGGCGATGGCCATGTCGTTGGTGACGCCGGTGAACACGGTCGGCTCGATGAACCAGCCGTCGCCGCATTCCGGCCGGCTGGCGGGGCCGCCGCCCATGACGCAGGTGGCGCCGCCTTCCCGCGCCGTGCGGATGCAGTCGAGGATGCGCTGGAACTGCGGCGGCGTCGTCACCGGGCCGACCTGGGTGGCGGGGTCGAGCGGATCGCCCATGCGCGCCGTGCCGGCGAGCGCGAGGAACTGCTCGACGAAGGCGTCGTGCAGACTTTCATGGACGATGACGCGCGAGCCGGCGATGCAGGTCTGGCCCGAGGCGGCGAAGATGCCCGAGACGACGCCGCGCACGGCGCTCTCCAGCCTGGCGTCGGCGAAGATCACCTGCGCCGACTTGCCGCCGAGCTCCAGCGTCAGGCGCTTGAAGGTGTCGGCGGCCGTTTTGGCGATGGCGCGGCCCGAGGCTTCGCCGCCGGTGAAGGCGATCTTGTCGACGCCGGGATGGGCGGTCAGCGCCGCGCCCGCCTCCGGCCCGAAGCCGGTGACGACGTTGACGACGCCGGCCGGGAACCCCGCCTCCTCGACCAGCCGCATCAGCTCCAGCGTCGAGGCGGAGGTGAATTCCGACGGCTTGACGACCACGGTGCAGCCGGCCGCCAGCGCCGGCGCCAGCTTCCAGGTCAGGAGCAGCAGCGGCGAGTTCCACGGCGTGATCGCGGCGACGACGCCGACCGGCTCGTGGCGGGTGTAGGTGAACATGTCGGGCTTGTCGATCGGCAGCACCGCGCCCTCGACCTTGTCGGCCAGCCCGCCGAAATAATGGAACCATTGCGGGATGTAGCCGCACTGGCCGCGCATCTCGGCCCACAGCTTGCCGTTGTCGCGGACCTCGGCGAAGGCCAGCCGGTCGGCGTCGCGGGCGATCAGCTCCCCCAGCCGGCGCAGGAGCTGGCCGCGCTGCGTCGGATGCATGTCCGCCCACGGGCCGCTCTCCAGCGCCGCGCGCGCGGCCGCGACGGCAAGGTCGACGTCCTGCGCCTCGCAGCGCGGAATGCGCGCCCAGGTGCGGGCGGTGAACGGGTCCTGCGTCTCGAATGTCCGGCCGGAGACGGCGTCGCGCCATTCCCCGCCGATGAACACCTTGTAGTCGCGGATGGCGTCGTCGCGCTTCAGCATCGCGTTCAGTCCTTGAATTCGATGACCTGGCGGATGGCCTCGCCGGCGTGGAGGCGGTCGAAGCCCTCGTTGACCTCGTCGAGCGCGATGCGGTGCGTCATCAGCTTCTCGACCGGCAGCTTGCCGCGGCGGTGGAGGCCGAGGAAGCGCGGGATGTCGCGCGCCGGCACGCCGGAACCGAGATAGCTGCCGCGCAGCGTGCGCTCCTCGGCGACCAGCGTCAGCGGCGAGATGGCGAGCACCGCCTTCGGGTTGGTCAGGCCGGCCGAGATGGTGGTGCCGCCGCGCCGGGTCATGGCGAAGGCGCCCTCGAGCGCGCGGGCCGAGCCGGCGAACTCCAGCGCCGCGTCGACGCCGCCGCAGGTGCAGTCCTTGACCTTGGCCGTCAGCTCGGGATCGGTGGCGTTGAAGGTGTGGGTGGCGCCGAGCTCGCGGGCAAGGTCGAGCTTGGCGTCGAGCGTGTCGACAGCGACGATGGTTTCGGCCCCTGCCGCCGCGGCGCCGAGCACGGCGGCGAGGCCGACGCCGCCCAGCCCGACGACGGCGGCCCGGCCGCCCGGCTCGACCGCGCCCATGTTGAACACCGCGCCGGCGCCGGTCAGCACGGCGCAGCCCATCAGGGCGGCGATGGTCAGCGGCACCTCGCGGTCGATCTTGACCAGGCTGCGCCGCGACATCACCGAATGGGTGGCGTAGCTGGACACGCCGGTCATGTGGTGGACGCGCTCGCCCCCGCGCGAAAGCCGCGTGCCGCCGCCGAGCAGCTCGCCCCTGCCGTTGGAAGCGGCGCCCGGCTCGCACAATGCGGGGCGGCCGGCCTGGCACGGCGCGCAATGGCCGCAGGACGGCACGAAGACGAAGACGACATGGTCGCCGGGCGCGAGGTCGTCGACCCCCTCGCCCACCTCCTCGACCACGCCAGCACCCTCATGGCCGAGCACCATCGGCACCGGGCGCGGCCGGTCGCCGTTGATGACGGAAAGGTCGGAATGGCACAGCCCGGCGGCGGCGATGCGCACCAGCACCTCGCCGGCCTGCGGCGGCGCGAGATCGACCTCGCAGACGGTCAGCGGCCGGGTTTCGGCATAGGGGCCGGGACGACCGATCTCTTCCAGAACGGCGGCGCGTATTTTCATGGCTGTCCTCCTTTCGGCCGGGCGGGCCGGCCTGCCGACGCGACGGGCGGCCGGACATGCCGGCCGAATACCCCTTGATACGCCATCTCAATGCACGGCGGCATACATGATCTTTTCTTCCGTCGCCTCCTCGATGCCGAATTCCTCGACCACGCGGCCCAGCCGCGCCACGAGGACCCGGTCGGCGAGATTCATGATCTCGGGCAGGTAGGAGGAGATGACGACGACGGCGAGGCCGGAATCGGCCAGGTCGTTGATGACCGAATGGATCTCGGCGATGGCGCCGACATCGACGCCGCGTGTCGGCTCGTCGAAGATGATGAGCTTGGGCTGCTGCACCAGCGCCTTGGCCACCACCACCTTCTGCTGGTTGCCGCCGGACAGCTCGATCACCTTGGCGTTGCCGTCGATGGCGCGCACGTTGAGCCGCTGCGTCCACTGCTTCGACAGCTCCATCATCTCGGCATAGGAAACGACGGGCGCCCGGTTCAGGTCCGCGCCGAGCAGGCCGGAATAGATGTTGTCGGCAATGGACTTGGTCTCGAAGAAGCCCTCGAGCTTGCGGTCCTCGGTGACGTAGACGATGCCGTTCCTGACCGCCGGCCGCGGCGTGCGGAAGCGCACCGAGCGGCCCTCGAAACGGACCTCGCCGCCATGCAGGAAGTCGCGCTTGACCACGCCGGAGACGATCTTGGCCGTCTCGGTGCGGCCCGAGCCGATCAGCCCGAAGACGCCGGTGATCTGCCCGGCATAGATCGAGAACGAGGTGTTGCGCACCATGCGGCCCATGGACAGGTTCTGCACGCTCAGCACCTTGCGGCCGTAGGGGCGCGGCGCGCGCGCGCCGGACTGGTAGATCTCCTCCGTCAGCGTGCGGCCGACCATCGCCTGGATGATCTTCTGCCGGTCGAAGGCGGCGACGTCGTCGGTGACGACGTGCTGGCCGTCGCGCAGCACGGTGATGCGGTCGGAGATGGCCAGCGCCTCCTCGAGCGCGTGGCTGATGAAGACGATCGAGACGCCGTCGGCCTTCAGCCGGCGCACCAGCGCGAAGAAGTGATGCTTCTCCTCCGGCGTCAGCGTCGCGGTCGGCTCGTCGAAGATGATGACGCGCGCCTTGTGGTGGACGGCGCGGGCGATCTCGACCATCTGCTTCTGCGCCGCGCCGAGCTGGCTGACGAACATCGTCGGATCGACGTTGAAGTTGAGCGACTGGAGGAACTGCTGCGCCGAGATGTAGATGCCGCGCAGGCGGTTCAGGAACTTCTCGTTGCCGAGATAGATGTTCTGGGCCACCGTCAGCGACGGCACCAGCGAGGTCTCCTGGAACACCATGGCGATGCCGTTGTGCAGCGCGTCCGCCGGGCGCGAGAACGACAGCTTCTCGCCCTTGAACAGCACCTCGCCGCTGGTCGGCGAATGGACGCCGGCGATGATCTTGGTCAGCGTCGACTTGCCGGCGCCGTTCTCGCCGAGCAGGGCATGGATCTCGCCCGGCATCAGCGTGAAGTCGACCTCGCGCAGCGCGGCGACGCCGTGGAACTCCTTGGTCACGGCGCGCAGCTCGATGACCGGCTGCGCGCCGGCGGCGGCGGTCGCCATCATTGCACTCTCCCCGCAACGGTGTGGACGCGGACGATCTCGTCGCCGCCCTTCGACGCCGCCCACAGCGTGCCGTCGACGTCGAGGACCGAGGTGACGCCATGGCGGCGGCCGCCGGCGCGGCTGTGCAGGCTCTGCACCGGCGTGAAGTCGGCGTTCAGCTCGACGACCAGCCCGTACGATCGGGTCGGCGCCCACGGTTTCAGCACGCCCATCTGCTTCAGCGCGCCCCCCTGCATCGGCTCGAGGAAGGAATGGCCCGAGGTCAGCGCCGGCGCGATCCAGTAGGCGGGATCGACCTCGTCCATCATCGCGCGGCGATAGGCCGGCTCGCGCAGCACCAGCTCGATCAGCGGGCTGCGCGGCGCGAACAGCGCCAGCCAGAAGCCGCCGGAGGCCGACGGCGCGAGGCCGGCCGGATAGCCGGGCAGGTCCTCGATCAACTGCGTCGCGTTGCCGGCGGCGTCGAGGCGGATCACCCGCTTCGCCCACGCCTCCGAGACCAGCAGGCCCGCCGGCGTCCACAAAAGGCCGTTCGGGTAGCCGAGGCGCTCGGCCACCGGCTTCAGCGTGCCGGCCGCGACGTCGTAGCGCAGCACGCGCCCGGCGCGCCGCATCTCCAGGAAGTCCTTCGCCCAGGCATGGGCCGGATTGGCGGTCGAGCCGACGGCGACCCACAGCGCCGCCTCGCCCTCGAAGGCGAGCGCGGTGACGCAGGGCAGCCCGGACAGCGCCGGCACCGCCTTGCCGTCGATCAGGATGCCCGCGCCCTCGGCCGCCATGGCGAAGCGGCCGGCGGCAGAGACGGCGAGCGCGGTGATCTCGCCGGGCGCGGCGGCGATCTCGCCGCCCTCGCCCATCAGCCGGCGGCCCTCGCTCCAGGCCGGCTTGCCGTCCTTCAGCACCAGGCAGCCGGGGGCATGGGCGGAGATGCCGGCCGACGCCTCCTCCAGCCGGTTGTTGGGCCGGAGCGCCCCGTCGAGCGGCGGCACCGTCAGCGCCGCCGTGCCGCGCCCGAGCAACCGGTCGGAAATCCTCTTCACCGCGCCGATCATGGCTTCTTGCCCCAATAGTCGCCCCAGCCCGTCCAGTCCGGGTCGGCGTCGGGCAGGCGCACGCGGCCGATCCGGTTGTTGGTGATGCCGCCGAGATAGAGCCAGCCCTTGTGCTCGCGCATCGAGGTGATCATCGGGTGGTTGGCGGCGCCGCGGTCCCACAGCGATTCCAGCACCTCGCCATTGTCGTCGAAGCGGATGACGCAGCCGATGTTGAGGTTCGGATAGAGCCACTGGTCGGGCGCGATGCGGCGCGACATGCGCCGGCGGAAGGCCGGCATGCGCAGCGCGACGTCGAGCGCGGGCGAGCGCATGCCCATGATGGCGCACCAGTAGGTGCCGTCGGAGGCGCGGTTGATGTTGTCGGGATAGCCCGGCAGGCGGTCGACCACGATTTCGACCTTGCCGGCCTTCGGCCCGGAAATCCACAGCCGGCTGATGCAGCAGGCCCAGCTCTCGGCGAACAGCACCGACTGGCCGTCGCGGGCGGTGCAGACGCCGTTGGGGAAGATCAGCTTGCGCACCTCGGTGCGGGTGCGGCCGGTGGCGGGATCGTAGCTGATGATGCGGCCGTTGCCGCGGCTCTCCAGCGCGTCGACCGGCCAGTCGTGCATCTCGTAGCGCACGGTGGCCTCGGAGAAGAAGATCCTGCCGTCCGGCGCGATGTCGCAGTCGTCGGCGAGCCGCAGGCGGCTGTCGTCGACCACGGAGAAGGGCGAGCGGCTGGTCTCGTCGGTGAGCTTGCTGACGACGCCCTCGGGCGACACCTTGTAGAGCCCCATGCCGCCGACGCAGACGACGAGGTTGCGCTCGCGGTCGAAGCTCATGCCGAGCGGCGAGCCGCCGATATGGGCGAAGACCTCGTGGCGCTTGTAGTCGGGCGGCATGAAGCGGACGATGTCGCCGTGGCCGGTGCCGCAATAGAGGACGTCGTTGTCGTCGAGGATGACGTCCTCCGGGCTCTCGACGTCGCCGAGGCCGATGATCTCGACCTCGGAAAGGCGGTCGTTGAGCGCGAACGCGCCCTGCGCCGTGCTGCGCGGCTTCGGCATCTCGACCAGCGTCGGCGAGACGTAGACCTTGTTCAGGAGCTTGTCGCGGTTCTTCAGCCAGCGCACGTCGACGAAGACGGCGAACAGCAGCGTCAGGCCGAGCACCATCGGGCCGGAGCCGGAATTGAGGCCGAGGCGCAGCACGCCGTTGGTCATGACCAGCACGATCACCGCGCCGATCAGCGCCTTGACGATGGAGCCGCGGCCGCCGCCGAGCGAGTTGCCGCCGAGCACCGCCGCCGTCAGCGCCATGATCTCCATGCCCATGCCGGTGTCGGAGCCGGCACCGGACAGCCTGGCAGCATAGAGCACGCCGGCGAGGCCGCACAGCATGCCGGAAATGGTGTAGGCCGAGCAGACGATGCCGCGCACCGGCAGGCCGATATTGTGGGCCGAGCGGCGCGAACCGCCGATGGCCATGGCGCGCCAGCCGAAGCTGGAGCGGGTGATGAGAATGTGGCCGACCAGCGCCACCACGATCAGCAGCGCGAAGGAGAACGGCATGCCGAGCACGTTGCCCATGCCGATGAAGTCCCAGGCCGGGTCGTCGAAGAAGGACAGCGACATCGCCTGGGCATAGCGCAGCAGCAGCATGTCGACGACGGCGCGCACGATGATGAGCGTCACCAGCGTGGTCAGGAAGGCGCGCAGCCTGAGATAGCCGATGAGGACGCCGTTGATGAGGCCGACGGAGCCGCAGACGAGGATGGTGGCGGGGATGGCGGCCCACACCGGCCAGCCGGCGAGGTTGAGCAGCGCCAGCGCGGTGAAGTTGCCGAGCGCGAAGTTCGACCCCACCGAAAGATCGATGCCGCCGACGACGATCACCGCCATCATCGCGATGCAGATCAGCGCGAACTCGCCGAGCTGGCGCGACGTGTTCGACATGTTCCCGGCCGAGAAGAAGTTGGGCAGGAGCAGGCCGAACACCGCGATCACGATGACGAGGACCAGGAACGGGATCGCGTTGTCGATCCACTTCTTGGACAGAATCTCGCCGATGACGTGATCGGGGATGAAGCGATAACGCAGCTTCGTTAGGATGCCTGCCTGCGCCACGTGGTGACCTTTCTGGATTGCGCGGCCGGCCGGGGCGTCGCGCCGCCGGCGGGCCCAAGGGAAAGATGCGCCGCCCCTTCAGGGGTAAAGGGACGGCGCATCGCGCATGCGGCTCAGCGCAGGATGCGGGCATATTCCTCGGGGTTGAAGCAGGTGCCGTCGCGCACGTCGGCCCCGGTCATGTAGCGGTAGGGCGAGTAGATCTGGGTCTTGATCGCGCCGCCGCCCTGCTTGTTCTGGAGCGCGACCATGATCGCGGTCCAGGCGTCGCGGCCCATGCCGACGGCGTCGTAGTTGTAGACGGCGCTGAAGGTGCCGTCCTTCAGCATGTCGCACATCGACTGCGCGCCGCCGCCGGAGGTGATGAAGAACACCTTGTCGGACAGGCCCGCCTGCTTGATCGCCGCGCCGGTGCCGACGCCCTGGCCGTCCCACACGTCGATCACGGCGCAGATGTCGGGATGCTGCTGGAGCACGGTCTCGGTGATGGCGCGCGCCTTGGAGGCGTCCCAGTCGGCCGCCTGGCTTGAGACGACGTTGATCTCGGGATGCTCGGCGAAGACCTTGTTGATGCCCTGGACCTGATAGAAGCTGACGCCGCCGGTCAGCACGCCCTGGACGATCGACACCTTGTGCGAGGTGTCGGTGCCGGCGCCGCACTTCTCGATCACCTTTTGGGCGATCTGCTCGCCCATGCCGATGAAGTCGGGCGCGACGACGGCGTCGGTCTGCACGGCGCCGGCCATGTTCAACTGGACGACGACGATGCCGGCGGCGTTGGCCTGCTTCATCAGCCGCGCCAGCGACTGCATGTCGGGGTTCTGGGTGACGATGACGTCGGGCTGGTCGGCGAGAAGCGCGGTGAAGCCCTGCGCCATGGCGTCGGTGTTCCAGTTCGGGTCCTGCGAGGAGAACTCCATGCCGTAGACCTGCGACTGCTGCTTGACCACACCGCCCCAGGCCTGGGCGAGGTCGAAGCCGATCGAGATCGGCAGATAGGCGATCTTCTTGCCGCGCAGGCTTTCGAGCGCGGGATCGCGGAACGGATCGTTGATCTCCTGCGAGCCGGCGGCGACGGTGCCCATGGCCAGCATGGCCGCCGCGACGGCGACGGAACCGAGTTTGCGAATTGCCTTCATGTCATCCTCCCATAAATGAACGTTCGAAGTCGAAAAGACCGCGCCTGCGGGCGGGTGCTTCAGATGTCGCCTTGCTGTCCCGTCTGCTCGTCACGGGGATTGAGAATGCTGTCCGCCACGATCGCCACGAGCAGGATCAGGCTCTTGATGACGTTCTGAAGCGTGTACTGGATGTCCATGATCGTCATGCCGTTCATCAGCACGCCGATCAGCAGCGTGCCGACCACGACGTTGCGTACGTTGCCGCGCCCGCCGGACAGGCCGACGCCGCCGATGACGACGACGAGGATCACGTCGTAGATCATGTTCGAGTTGACGACGCGGGTGTTCATCGCCGCGACCGAGGTGGCGGTGATGACGCCGGCGACGAAGCAGATCGCGCCCGAGATCACGTATTGCGCCACCAGCATCGGCCTGACCGGCATGCCGGTGATGCGCGCGGCCGGCGCGTTGTCGCCGATGGCGTAGATGAAGCGGCCGGGCTTGGTGAAGCGCAGGAACGCCCAGACGAGGACGGCCATGGCGAACGCGACGATCACCGGCATCGGTACGCCGAGAACCGCGCCCTGCCCCACCGCCTTGATCCAGCCGATGTCGGCCGGCATGTAGACGACGTCGGTGCCGATGATGAGATGGGCGCGACCGAAGCCGTAGACGAAGGTGCCCATGGCCAGCGTCGCGAACAGCGGCGGGATCTCGCCATAGGCGATCAAGACGCCGCTGATCAGGCTCATCAGGACGGCGAAGCCGAGGCCCAGCGCCACCGCCGCCGACAACGACGTGCCGGTCGAAACGAGCTGCATGGTCCAGGCGACGGAAATGGCCATGATCGCCACCATCGACAGGTCGATGCCGCGGCCGAGCACGACGCGAGCATGCCGAGGCCGAGGATGCCGAGCACGGAGACGCTACGCAGCAGCGACAGCATGTTGGCGGCCGACAGGAAGTTGTTCAGCGTCAGCGCGAAGGCGGAAAACAGCAGCACCGTGATCAGGAACACGATGCGCTCCTGGTTGAGCCGGCTAATGAGATTGCTGCTCTTCATCGATTCCCCGCGACGCCTCCCGCCGGGTGGAAAAATCCCCCGCGCTTCCCACTTCTTCCGGTGGGAAGGAAAGGCTAGCAGCGGCTCCTATCACCTGAAACTATAATTTCGATATTCGGTATATCGCGAAGTGTTATAGCCATCGCTCGCCGGGCGGGACGGCAAGCCGCAGCATCAGGCTCAGGCGCCGACTGCGGGCGGCTCTTCCGAGACCCGCGCGCCGGCCCAGCGGCCGGTGCGGGCAAGCTCGCGCAGCACGTCGCAGGCGAGCGCCTGGATGGCGGCGACGGCGTTGGGCATCGGCCGCTCGACCGAATAGGCGAGATGGACGGCGCGGCGGATTTCGGGGCTGGCGATCGGCCAGCGCCTGAGCTCGCCGGCCTCGACCTCGCGGGCGATGGCGTTGGCGGGCAGGATGGAATAGCCGAAGCCGTCGCGAACCAGCTCCTTGATGTTGCCGTAGGAATCGATGTCGATGACCGTGTTCAGCTCGATGTCGACGGTCCGCGCCTGGCGCGCCAGCAGCTCGCGCAGGCCGTGGCTGGGGCCGGGCAGGATCAGCGGCAGGCGCGCCGCCCTGGCGAAGCCGATCTCCGCGCCCGGCGGCGGCAGGTCGGGGTGGGCGGCGTCCTCGGCCGGGCCGAAGAAGAACAGCTCCTCCTCGAGCAGCCGCACCGTCTCGATGCCGTGGTCGGTTACGTCGCGATAGAGAATGGCGAGATCGATGCGGGACTCCCGCATCCATTCGAGCACGAAGCCGCTCATCGCCTCGGCGATGCGGATCTTGATCTTGGGATAGCGCTGGTGCGTCGCGGTGATCAACGGCACCGACAGCACCTCGCTGACGGTGCCGGGCAGGCCGAGCCGCACCTCGCCGGCCGGGTCGCTCTCGTGGCCGCGGATCTCCTCCTCGGCGATGGCAAGCTGGCCGAGGATGATGCGGGCGTTGCGCAGCAGGATCGCGCCGGCCTCGGTCGGGATCACGCCCTTGGGGCTGCGGTGGAGAAGCTCGACCCTCAGATCGGCCTCCATGTTGCGCACATGCAGCGACAATGCCGGCTGGGCGACATGGAGAAGGGCCGCGGCGCGCGAGAACGAGCCCTGCTCGGCGATGGCGACAAAATAGCGGAGCTGCCGGATATCCATAAAAGGGTTCTATTCCGCGGCGTTGACCTATATCCGCAGACTATTGCCTTGCCGGCGCAAGCTCAAGCCGTGCGCCGGCGGAATCCGCCGAGGACGTTCTGCGCGCGCCGTCCGGGCGCGGGGACGCGGCGGGATCGGCGGCATCGCATTCGTGTATTGCTGATCGAGTAAATCTCTATTTCTCATTATGGCCGAATTGGCCGATGCTGGGGGGAGAAGATGGAAACTCCCATGCCGACCGCCAGCCGGGGCGCTGCTCCCGTCGACATTCCCGCTCCCGCGCTTTTCGTTCCCGCGCTTTTCGGTCCGGCCGCGATGCCCGGATGAAAGCCCGAATGTGAAAAAAGGAGACGAGCCGATGCCTTCCGGCGCTGCCGCCATCACCGCCACGCTTGCCCGCTTCGCCGCCGAAACGCCGGCGGCCAGCCTGCCGCCGCAGGTGCCGCAGCGGGCGCTGGCGCTGGCGAGCGATCTCGTCGGCTCGATCGTGCGCGCGGCGGCCGAGTCGGAATCGACGCCCGCCGTGCTGGCGATGCTGGGCCGGATGGGCATGGACGGCGAAGGTCCTTGCACCGTCTTCGGCATGAACCGGCGCTACGGCGCGGCGGCCGCGGCGCTCCTCAACGGCACGCTCGGCCACTCGCTCGATTTCGACGACACCCATGCCGACTCCTCGCTTCATCCCAGCGCGCCGGTGGTGCCGGCCGCCTTCGCGGCGGCAGAGCTGACGGGCGCATCCGGCGCCGACCTGCTGGCCGCCATCGCCATCGGCTTCGAGGTCGCCTGCCGGCTCGGCATGGCGCTCGACCCGACCGCGCATTACGCCCGCGGCTTCCACCCCACCGCCACGGCCGGCAATTTCGGCGCGGCCGCCGCCGCCGGGCGGCTGATGAAGCTCGATGCGGCGCGGATGGAAGCGGCCTTCGGCGTCGCCGCCAGCCAGGCCTCGGGCTCGCTCCAGTTCCTCGAGAACGGCGCCTGGAACAAGCGCTACCAGGTCGGCGAGGCCGCGATGAAGGGGTTGATGGCGGCAAGCCTCGCCGCCGAGGGCTTCCACGGCGCCGCGCAGGCGCTCGAAGGCCGGCACGGCTTCCTCAGGGGCTACAGCGACGGCGCCGATTTCCCGCGCGCGATCGCGGGGCTGGGCGAGACGTGGGAGACGCTGCGCATCGGCGTCAAGCCCTATCCGGCCTGTCGCTACACCCATGCCGCCGTCGACGGGCTGCTGGCCCTGCGCGCCGGCCACGGGCTTGGCCCCGACGAGGTGACGCGCGTCGCCGTCGGCCTCCATCGCAACGGCATGGCGCTGGTCGGCGATCCGGCCGACGCCAAGCGCCGCGCCCGCTCCATCGTCGAGGGCCAGTTCTCGATGCCGTTCGCGGCGGCGGCGGCGCTCGCGCGCGGCCGCTTCGGCTGGGACGACTACGACCTTCTCGGCCGGCCCGAGATCGACGCGTTCTGCGACCGCGTCGAGACTTTCCGCGACGAGAGCCTCGAAGGGCTGACGCATCCGTTCGGCGCGACGCTCGTGGTCGAGGCGCGCGGCGCGCGCCACGAGATGCGCATCGCCGACCCCTCCGGCGAGCCGGAGACCTTTCCCGACGCGGCGGCGCTCGCCGCCAAGTTCGACACGCTCGCCGGCCCGGTCCTGAACGCCGGCAGCGCCGCGTTGCAGGCGCAGCTCGCCGCCCTGCCGGCCGCGCCCTCGGTGCGCGGCCATTTCATCCGATCCTGAAACCCGTTCCGCAAGGCGCCTCCCGTGACCGCATTCACCGACCCGAAGGAATCCTATCCCGACATCCGCGAGGGCGTGCGCGCGCTCTGCGAGAAGTTTCCGGCCGAATACCACCGCCGGATCGACCAGGCGCGCGGCTATCCGGAGGAGTTCGTCGACGCGCTGACCAGGGAAGGCTGGATGGCCGCGCTGATCCCGGAAGACTATGGCGGCTCCGGCCTCGGCCTTGCCGAAGCCTCCGTCATCATGGAGGAGATCAACCGCGCCGGCGGCAATTCGGGCGCCTGCCACGGCCAGATGTACAACATGAACACGCTGATCCGGCACGGCTCCGAGGAGCAGCGGCGCAAATACCTGCCGAAGATCGCCAGCGGCGAGTTGCGCCTGCAATCGATGGGCGTGACCGAGCCGACCACCGGCACCGACACCACCAACCTGAAGACCACGGCCGTCAGGAAGGGCGACCGCTACGTCGTCAACGGCCAGAAGGTGTGGATCAGCCGCGTCCAGCATTCCGACCTGATGATCCTTCTCGCCCGCACCACGCCGGTCGATGAGGTCAAGAAGCGGTCGCAGGGGCTGTCGATCTTCCTCGTCGACGTCGCCGAGGCGGTGAAGAAGGGCATGGAGGTCAGGCCGATCCTCAACATGGTCAACCACGAAACCAACGAGCTGTTCTTCGACGATCTCGAGATCCCGGCCGAGAACCTGATCGGCGAGGAGGGCCACGGCTTCAAATACATCCTGACCGGGCTGAACGCCGAGCGGACGCTGATCGCGGCCGAGTGCATCGGCGACGGCTACTGGTTCACCGACAAGATCGTCGAATACGCCAAGGAGCGCGTCGTCTTCGGCCGGCCGATCGGCCAGAACCAGGGCGTGCAGTTCCCCATCGCCGAGGCCTATGTCGAGGTCGAGGCCGCGAACCTGATGCGCTGGCAGGCGTGCCAGCGCTTCGACGCCGGGCTCGACTGCGGCGCGCAGGCCAACATGGCCAAGTACCTCGCGGCCAAGGCGAGCTGGGAAGCGGCCAACGCCTGCCTCCAGTTCCATGGCGGCTTCGGCTTCGCCTGCGATTACGACGTCGAGCGCAAGTTCCGCGAAACGAGGCTCTATCAGGTCGCGCCGATCTCGACCAATCTCGTGCTCAGCTACGTCGCCGAGCACATCCTCGGCCTGCCGCGTTCCTATTGAGGAGTTGAAGACATGACCGGCTCGCTCGACCTGCCGCACCTGAAAGGCTGGATCGGCAAGACCCGCACGGTCGCCGACACGATCACGCCGCGGCTGGCCGCCAGCCTCGCCGCCGTGCTCGACGAGCCGGTGGAGTTCGCAGCCGGCGATCCCGCCCCCGTCGGCATCCAGTGGTGCCTGGCGCCCGACATCGCGCCGATGGCGGGGCTGGGCGCCGACGGCCATCCGGCGCGCGGCGGCTTCCTGCCGCCGGTGCCGCTGCCGCGGCGGATGTGGGCCGGCGGGCGGCTGCGCTTTCACGGGAGTTTCCGCGTCGGCGACACGATCGAGCGCCGCTCGGTGGTCCGGGAGGTCGAGGCGAAGGAGGGCCGCAGCGGGTCGCTCTGCTTCGTCACCGTCGCCCACGAGTATCACGGCGCGGCCGGGCTGTTGCTGTCGGAAGAGCACGACATCGTCTATCGCGAGATCGCGCCGACCGTGCTGCCCGAGCCGCCGGCGACGGCGGCCGAAGCCGACATCCGCGTCGAGGTCGAGGCGAGCCCGGTGCTGCTCGCGCGCTATTCGGCCGTCACCTTCAACGGCCACCGCATCCACTACGACCGCGACTACAGCCGCGACGAGGAGCTCTATCCCGGGCTGATCGTCCACGGCCCGCTCCAGGCGACCTATCTCCTGCGCATGGCCCGCGACGCGTTCGGCGGCCTGCCGGCGCGGTTCGATTTCCGCGGCCGCGCGCCGCTGTTCGACGGGCAGGTCTTCTCGCTCAACGCCAGGCGCGAGGGCGGCGACAGGCTGGCATTGTGGGCGGCGGCGCGGAACGGCGTCGTCACGCTCGAGGCGGACGCCGCGCCGCGCGCGCCTCAAGGCGCCATGACCGTGTAATCCTTGAGCGGCAGGTCGTCGTCCAGCGGCACGGTCTGGCGCTCGATCATCCGGTGCACGCGCGGCGGCTCCGCGCCCTTGTGCAGCTCCGTCAGCCGGCGCGTCACCTCGGCGTCGGCCTGGGTGCGGCGCTGGTTGTGGCGGATATATTCGACCCAGGTCGGGACGTGATAGCTTTCCGTCCATATTTCGGGGTTTTCGAGATCGCGCAGCAGCGCCCATTGCCCGGCGCCGTCGCGGAGCCTGATGCGGCGGCGCTCGACCATCACGGCCAGGAAGGCGGGAATGTCCTCCTGCGCGATCACGTAGTCGACCATGATCATGATCGGGCCGCTGCGCGCCTTCAGGGCGAGGCGCAGCCGCGGCTCGCGGAACTGTTCCAGCGGCGAAAGGTCGAGCGAGCCGAATTCGGGCACGCGCAGGCGCAGGCCGACGAGCGCGGCGAGGATGAGCGCCGCGCCCGCGGTCGCGAGCGATGTCGGCAGGCCGAAGCGGTCGGCCAGCGCCCCCCAGGTCCAGGCGCCGATGGCCATGCCGCCGAAGGTGGCGGCCTGGTAGAGCGACAGCGCCCGGCCGACCACCCAGCGTGGCGCCGAAAGCTGCACCGTGACGTTGAACAGCGACAGCGCCAGCACCCAGCACGCGCCCGCCGGCAGCAGCAGGAGGTGGCTGACCACGGCGCTCCCGCTCAGCGCCATGCCGATGGTGGCGAGCGCCATCCCGGCGCAGGCGGCGCGCACGATCGTCTCGTTGCTCAGACGCTTGCGGATGGTGGCGTTGGCCATGCCGCCGAAGATGGCGCCGATGCCGAAGGCCCCGAGCAGCGTGCCGTAGACCAGCGCGCCGCCGCGGGGCAGGCCGGAGGCGATCACCGGCAGCAGGGCGAGCGCGGCGATGGCCGCGAAGCCGAACAGGAAGGCCCGCAGGATGACCTTGCCGATGTTGGGGGACATGGCGACATAGCGCAGGCCCGCCGACATGGCGCTGAAGAAATGCTCGCGCGGCAGGGTGGCGGCGCGCGCCGGCGGCGTCCACGTCCACAGGGCGGCGATCAGCGGGACATAGCTGACGGCGTTGACGACGAAGGCGGCGCCGGCGCCGGCGGCCGCGACGATGATGCCGCCGATGGCCGGGCCGATGCTGCGCATCAGGTTGTAGCCCATGCTGTTCAGCGTCACCGCCTCGGGCAGGACCTCGCGCGGGACGAGGTCGCCCATCGAGGCCTGCCAGGACGGATTGTGCAGCGCCGTGCCGCAGCCGAGCACGAAGGTGATCGACAGCAGCATCCACGGTGACAGGATGCCCATCAGCGCGGCCGCGGCCAGCGCGGCGGAGGCCACCATCATCAACGCCTGCGCCACCAGCATGACGATCCTGCGGTCGAAATTGTCGGCGAGCGCGCCGGAGGCGAGCGAGAACATCATAATCGGCAGCGTGGTCGCGGCCTGCACCAGCGCGACCATGACGTAGGAGCTGGTCAGCGTCGTCATCATCCAGCCGGCGCCGACGGCCTGGACGAGCCCGCCGAGATTGGACGCCAGCGTCGCGGTCCACAACGCCCTGAAACTACTGTAGCGGAAGGGGGCGAGCGTGGCGGGTTGTTGCGGCAATCGTCGTGCAATCCTGTTCGGGCGTATCCGGGCCGGCCCGGCGGGAACGGCATGCCGGCCGGCGCGTGGACGACCGGGCGACCGAAAACCGCCATGGCCACCATAGACGAGAACAATCGCCGCACAAAAGCAATTTGCGAGCCGGACCGCCTTCCCCCGCCGAGGCCCGGCCGCCGCCGCCAGAACCGGAAAACGGTCAGGCCATCAGCAACCCGCCATTGGCCATGACCCCTTCGCCGACGATCACGCGATTGCGCGCGGAGGCGAGGAACAGGACGATCGCGGCGATGTCCTCCGGTTCCGCCACCCGGCCGAGCGATATCAATGGCAGGCGGGCGTTGAGCCAGTCCTGCGACTTGGCGACGTCGGTCGCGATCGGGCCGGGGCTGACGGCGTTGACGAGAACGTCGTGCGGCGCGAGCTCGAGGGCGAACGACCGGGTGAGGCTCAGCACCGCCGCCTTGGCCGCGGCGTAGCAGGCGATCGAGGGCCGGCCTTCATAGGCATCGACCGAGCAGACGTTGACGATACAGCCGTAGCGCCATTCGACCATCATGGTCATAAACGCCCGCGTGACGTTCAGCACGCTGCGCGCGTTCAGTCGAGTACCCGGCCCAGTCGGCCTTCTCCATGCTCGGAAGTTCCGAGTTGTTCCATCCCCCGGCATTGTTGACCAGGATATGTTGACGATGCGCCCGAAGCGCCGCGCCTTCATGCCCGGCACGACCGCCTGCGTGGCGAACAGCGTCTCGCGCGCATGGATGGCCATGGAGCGCGCGAACATCTCCGGCGTCACCTCCTCGATCGGGCAGCGGTTGGAACCGATGCCGACATTGTTGACGAGGATGTCGACGCCGTCGATCTCGCTCTCGATCCGCCCGACGATCGCCCGCATCGCCTCGATGTCGCCGATGTCGGCGCGATAGGCGCGGGCATCGGCATCGGCATCGGCATCGCCGGCGTCAGACCGCCAGATATTTCTGCTTGATCTCGCTGTTCGCGTCGAGCTTTTTCCAATCGCCGGCAAAGACGATGCGCCCGGCGTCGATGATGTAGAGGCGGTCGGTGCACTGGCGCGCGAACCAGAGGTTCTGCTCCGACAGCAACAGCCCGGCCGCATTCTCCGCGCACACGGCCAGAACGTCACGCGCGAGCTGCTCGATGATGACGGGAGCGAGCCCCTCTGTCGGCTCGTCGAGCATCATCAGCTTCGGCCGCGCCGCAATCGCCCGCGCCACTGCCACCATCTGCTGCTGCCCGCCGCTGAGCTGCGAACCGAACCGGTCCCTGATGGGAACGAGCATCGGAAAGCGCTGGATCACCGCTTCCGGATCGAGCGCATCCTTCTCGCTGCGCGTGCCGTAGCGCGACATCGCGATGTTCTCGAGCACGGTCACATGGCCGAAAATGCGCCGGTCCTCGGGAACGAGCGCGAGCCCGCGCCGGACACGCTGATAGCTCGGCATGGAGCCGAGATCGACCCCGTTCCAGTTCACGCTGCCCGAAACGCGCGGGCCCGCGTTCATGATGCTCTTGAAAAGCGTCGACTTGCCCGCGCCGTTGCGGCCCACGACGGCCACGCGCTCGCCATCCGCGACTTCGAGCGCCACATGATGAAGAATCTGGCTGTCACCGTAATAGGCGTCGAGACGATCAACCTTCAGCACCATACATCTCCTCGCCGAGATAGACCTCGCGCACGACAGGGTTGTTGCTCACCTCCTCGATCGTGCCCACGGCGATCGTCTCGCCGTGGTGCATGACGAGGATGCGCGTCGCGAGGCCGAAAATCACGTCCATGTCGTGCTCGGTCATCACCACGGTCATGTTCTTGCGCGCGCGCAGGTCGCGGATGAGCTCGATCGTGGCACTTCGGTCCATCGGCGACATGCCCGCCGTCGGTTCGTCCAGCATCAGGATGCGTGGCCTGCCCGCCAGCGCGATCCCGAGCTCCAGCCGCTTCTTGTCGCCGTGCGACAGGAACTTGGCCTCGACATCCTTCTTTGCGAGCAGGCCGAGATCCGACAGATACCCGTGCGCCTCGTCCACGAGCGATCCGGAAGGTTTGACGCGATACCAGGGCGCCGTGCCGTCACGCGCGGCGCGGCCGCGCGCCTCGATGGTGACGACGATGTTCTCCTCGACCGTCACGTCGGGGAAGATGCGCGCCACCTGGAAGGTACGCCCCATGCCGAGACGCACCCGCTCATAGGCCGATGTCCGGGTGACGTCGCGGCCGTCATAGGTGATCGTTCCCTTCTCGAAGGCCACCTCGCCGGTCATGACGCGGAACAGCGTGGTCTTGCCCGCGCCGTTCGGCCCGATGATGGCGAAGGTCTCGCCTTGCCCGACGTCCAGGTCGATACCTTTCAGCACATGATGAGCGCCGTAGCTCTTGTGGACGCCGGCTACGTTCAGGAACCCGCTCATGATGCCTCCCGCTGCGCGCCTGCACCCGGCTTCGTCGCGTAACTGGTGCGCAGCGCCTTGAACAGGCCCGCCACGCCGCTCGGCGCCGCAAGCACGATGACGAGCAGCGTCACGCCGATGACCAGCTCGGAAAGCCCGACCAGATTGCGGGTCAGATAGTTGATGAGCGAGAACAGCACGGTTCCGATGATGGGGCCGAAGAACGAATGCGCCCCGCCGAGAAGCGATGCCAGCATCGGCTGGGTCGAATGGATCCAGTGCGCGGATTCCGGCGTGACGATCTGGGCCCAGGGCGCGTAGAGCGCGCCCGAGACCGCGGCGACGCCGCCCGAGATCGTGAACGCCGTCAGTCGGTAGGCCGGCACGTTGACGCCGACGAACGAGGCCCGTTCGGGATCTTGCCGGATGCTGACCAGGATGCGCCCGAACGCGCCGTGACAGACCACCCACATCAACCATGCGACGAGCGCGAACGCCACGCAGAGAAACCAATAGTAGGACGTGCCCGAATTGAGCGAGATCGTCATGAAGCCCAGTTCGAGCGAGGGGCGCGGTATCGACGCAAGTCCGTCCTCACGCCCGAGCGCCGTGCTGTAGCCGATGATGATGCGCAGCACCTCGGCCAGCGCCAGGGTGAAGATCGCGAGGTGGATGCCGGTGGTGCGCCGCAACAGCACGACGCCGACCACTACCGCCGCCGCGGCCCCGAGAACACCCGAAGCGAGGATGAGCAGGAGGAACGGCACGCCGAGCGCGGCCCGCAGCGCATAGCCCGTCAGGTACGCCCCGATCGCGAAGAACGCCGCGTGGCCGAAGCTCGCGAGCCCCGTGAAGCCGAAGAGCAGGTTCCACGACAACGCGAAGATCGCCTCGATCAGCACCAGGCCGGCCAGGAACATGATGCCCTGGTTGGCCCAGTACGGCAGCGTGACGAAGGTTGCGGCGGATACGATGAGCGCGATGATCTTCGCCGAGTTCATATCCGGTCCCCTCCCAGGAGCCCCTGCGGCTTGGCGAGCAGGAACAGGATTACGAAGACATAGGTCGCCATGCCCGGCATGTTGGGCAGGAACAGCGAGCTTCCGCTTTCGATGATGCCGAGCAGGCTGGCGGCGATGAACGCGCCCCGCACGCTGCCGAGCCCGCCGATGACGACCGCCATGAAAGCAAGCAGCAGGTAGCTTTCGCCGAGGATCGGCGACAGGGTCTGGTTGGCGAGCAGGAGGCCGCCGGCAAGCCCCGCGAGCATGAAGCTGACGATCGCGGTTGCCGTCAGCGCCAGCGGCACGTTGATGCCGAGCAGGCCGGACATCCAGCTATCGTTGGCCACGGATTGCAGAAGCTTGCCGAGCCAGGTGCGGTGGATGGCGAGTTCGAGCGCGACGAAGACGAGCAGGCCGGCGATGATGACGAAGATCGAATAGGTCGGCACGAACAGCGCGCCGACGATCAGGGCGCCGTCGAGCGTTGGCGGCGGCGTCACCGAGGCGTAGTTCACACCCCAGATCATCTTCACGACGCCGGTGCACACCAAAAGCACCGCAAACGTCGCGATCAGCATGTAGGCTTCGTCGACATTGCGCAGCCGGCTCAGCACGAGCCGGTCGGTCACGTAGCCGAGCGCGCCGACCACCAGCCCGCCCCCGATTGCGGCGATGACGAACATCCAGATCGAGCCTGGATTGCTGCCCACGATGGTGTAGGCGACATAGGCCCCGATCATGAAGAAGGAACCGTGGGCGAAGTTGAGGATCTTCAGGATGCCGAAGATCAGGGTGAGCCCGGCGGCCACCAGAAAGACGGCCATGCCGGTGGCCAATCCGTTGATGAGCGTGAAATAGATGTCGATCATGCTCATGCCGCACCTCGCGCCTTGAACGTGACACCGAGCATAGAGATCGCCTCCCCCGAAACGGGCTGCCCCCTGGAGCGTGCCCTTGCCACCGCTTCGCCAAACAGGGCGGATTCGACATGGATGACATCGAGCCGGTCCGGCCCCGCCTGCGTATCCTGAACGAAGCGGATTTCGGAATCTTCCAGGTCGATCCGCAGATGATCGCCCGCATCCACCGCTGGCCGGCCGATCAGCCGGCTCCACCGGCCGGCGACCGCTTCCGGGTCGCCGACGGCAAGCTCGGCCCCCCGCATCGGCCCGTGATTGCCGGCAATGCGCGCGCGCCAGTCCGCACCCGCCGGATACCAGCCGCCATCGAACGGCTTTCCCTGGCGCTGCATCGAGAACGACAGCATCGCGCCGCGCACGTCGCGAGGGTCGATCTGCAATTCATGATAGGTCGGATAGTCGACGATCCCGGCATAGCGCGCGCCGGCCGCTTCGACGCGCGCAGCATAGGAACCTGTGTCGTCGACCTCCGTGATCACCATGTAACCGCCGGGGCCGCGCCGCTCCAGAAAGCGCATCGCAGGCGTATCCGCCCGCTTGGGAGCGACGAGCTCCAGGAACGTGTCGCCGAAAGGAAGCAGCGCACTCACGAGGCCGTGGCTTTCGAAGAACGCCGCCTGAAACGGCGGCGCCGGCCTGTTCGGCACGCCGTAGCGCGTCAGGTCGCCCTTGCCGTAGCAGACGCTTACGCCAAACACGTCGATCACCGCGTCGATCGCCGGCTCCAGCTTGGCGGTGAGCAGACAGATCTGGCGCAGACGTATCCGGTCGGCCATCATCGCCCCGTGAAGACTGGCCTGCGCTTCTCGCGCAGCGCTGCAACGGCTTCCGCGTGATCGGCCGTCCTGTTGGACAGCGCCTCGAACGCCATCAGCACGTCCATCTGGTCCTGCGCCAGCTTGCGCAGGCCGCGATTGAGGGCGATCTTGGTGTAGCGGATCGCGACCGTCGCGCCTCGCACCAGGCGGGAGGCGATCTCGTCGACCTTGGCATCGAGCGCCGCGGCGGGAACGACATGATTGATCAGCCCCATGCCGTGGGCTTCCTGCGCGGTCAGAAGGTCGCCGGTGAGCAGCAGCTCCTTGGCGCGCATCACGCCCACCACATGCGGCAGGATGATCGCAGCCCCGTCGCCGGCGACGAGCCCGACGCGGACATGAGGGTCGCCGAAGCGTGCCGTGTCGGCCGCCACGATGATGTCGCATCCCAGCGCCAGCGTCGCGCCCAGACCGATCGCGTCGCCGTTCATCCGGCAGATCATCGGCTTGGGCAGCTCCAGCATCGAGAACACGATATTCTTGGCTTCCTCCACGATCGCGAGAAAGCGGTTCGGGTCCTCGATCATCGATTGCAGCCAGTCGAGATCGCCCCCCGCGCAGAACGCGCGTCCCGCGCCGGTGAGGACGACGATGTCGGACTCCGGATCGTCCGCGACCGCCCTGAAGACATGTTTCAGCTCGGTGTGCATCCGAGGGCCCACCGCGTTCAGCGTCGCCGGGCTCTGCAACGTGATCGTTGCGACCCGGTCCTTCACCTCGACGCTCAGCGTCTTGAATTCATCCATCCTCATCTCACCCCCACCGCCTTGCAAGCGCCCGTCAACGCGATGTAGCGGCGCATGTGCCAGCTCGCATCGCCATAGGTCTTCCCGATCGCGCGTATGCGCTTGTAGTAGTCGCCGACCGCGTTCTCGTCTGCCATGCCGATGCCGCCGTGCAACTGGATCGCCTGGCCGCAGACGAACTCGGCCGCCTGGCTCGACGCCATCATGGTGGCCGACACGGCCGCGGCCCGCTCGTCGGCCGGAGCGTCCAGCATCGCGAGGCCGCGATAGACCATTGAGCGGGCGTTCTCGAGCTTGACGAACATTTCCGACAGGCGATGGGCGAGCGTCTGGAAACTCGCGAGCGACCGGCCGAATTGCTGGCGGACCTTGAGATGTTCAGCGGTCAGCGCGATGGCTGCCGCCATCGCACCGACGGCTTCGGCGGCGAGCAGGACGCGGACGCGGTCCAGAACGCCCTCCAGCGCCGCGAGCGCCTCGGGGCCGGACGCCACCACCGCATCGGCGCCGACACGCACCCGGTCGATCGACAGGTCCGAGGCGCGCCGTCCGTCGATCGTCCTGTAATGGCGCAGGCCGAGGCCGCGCGTATCCGCCGGAACGTGGAGAATCGCGAGCCGCGCCGCGCCATCGGGTCCCGGTACCGTGCCGGTGACGAGAAAGTCGGTGGCGCTGACCCCGTCCAGGACCACGATCTTCCGGCCGGTCAGGATGAGATCACTACCCTCGCGCACCGCATGGGTTTCGGGGCGGGCGACGCCGTAACGCGAGGCCGCCTCCTCGCATGCAAGCGAAAACAGCGCCTCGCCGCTCGCGATACGCGCAAGGAGCGTCGCTTTCGCCGGAAACGCGGCGGACGCCGATCCGATCAGGCCGGCCGACAGCACGGCGGACGACAGAAAGGGGGCCGCTACCAGCCCGCGGCCGAATTCCTCCAGAACCAGCGCGGCATCCTGCGCATCCCCGCCGATGCCGCCATCCTCCTGCGGGATGAGAAGCGCGAGCCAGCCGAGTTCGGCGAAGAGCCGCCAGTGGGCCGGTTCGAAGCCGAGCGGATTGGCCGCCGCCGACCGTGCCTCCTCGAAGCCGTGCCGCTCGTCGATGAAACGGCGCGCGCTGTCGCGCAGCAGGGTCTGTTCGTCTGAAAGTGTAAACTGCACTGCCTTGTACCCATATCCGCGTCCGCCAGCCGAAAGCCCGCAGGCGTTCAGATGCCGAAGACCTGCTTGGCGATGATGGAGCGCTGGATTTCGTTCGTGCCAGCATAGATCGTCGCGGCGCGCAGGAAGAGCTGCCGCGCCGCCAGCCCGACGACATGGTCCGGCGCGTCGCCCGGCAGGTCGTTGGCATGGTCGCTGTAGGATTCGTAATAGGCCAGCCCCTTGGCGCCCACCAAATCCACGGCGAGCTCGGTGATGCGCTGCTGGATTTCGCTGCCGATGATCTTCAGCCCCGATGCGAAAGCCTGGCTCTGGCCCTCCCCTTCGTTGAACAGCTCGCGCAGCACCGACCATTCAAGCCCGTTGAGGTCGATCTCGAGCTGGGCGATGCGGTGCCGGATGTCGGGCTGGTCGATCATGCGGCCGTCGCCTGCGGGCTCGCGCGCGGCGATCTCCCTGAGCAGTTCGAGATCGCGCTTGGAGCGCGGCACCTGGGCGTTGGTGACCCGCTCGTTGTTGAGCAGGAACTTCGCCTGATCCCAGCCCTGCCCCTCCTTGCCGAGAACGTCGCCGGCAGGCACTCGGACATGGTCGAGGAAGATCTCGTTGACGCTGTGCCCCCCGTCGATCGTGACGATCGGGCGGACCGTGACGCCAGGCGTGTCCATGTCGAACAGCAGGATCGACAGCCCGCCCTTCTGCGGCTTCAGGGCGGGGTCGGTGCGCGCGAGGCAGAACATCTTGTCCGCATAATGCGCCTCGGTGGTCCAGATCTTCTGGCCGTTGACGACATAGTGGTCGCCGTCGCGGACGGCCGTCGTCCTGACGGAGGCGAGGTCGGACCCGGACGCCGGCTCCGAAAAGCCCTGGCACCAGAAGGTCTCGCCGCCCAGGATATCGCCGATGAACCGCTCCTTGTGGTCGTCCGAACCGAAGGTGTAGAGCAGCGGGCCGATCAGACGCAGGCCGAAATAGCTGAGAAACGGCGCATCGGCGCGCGCGCATTCCTCCTCGAAGATGTAGATATGCAGCGGCGTCCAGCCGGTGCCGCCGAATTCCTTCGGCCAATGCGGAGCCGACCAGCCGCGCTCGTGAAGGATGCGGTTCCATGCCTTCAGGTCCGCCTTGCTGGAGTGCCAGCCCTGCCGGGTGCGGCGCGCCATGTCCGGCGGCACCGCGCCGCGAACGAAGTCGCGTATCTCGGCGCGGAACGCTTCGTCCTCAGGGGTAAACTTGAAGTCCATAACGCAGCAAGGCCCCTTCTTCGTTTGCCTCGTCCATCTGCCGCGAAGCTAGGCAATGCGGGTGGCCGTGTCAACAAATATAGAATTAGAATTCGAATTCGTTTTTCTAGTGATAGGTCCGCCCGCCGTCCACCGTGAAGGTGGCGCCAGTGACGAAGCTTGATTCCGACGAGGTCAGGAACAGGATGAGCCGCGCCACTTCCTCCGGCTCGGCGATGCGCTGCAACGCATAAAGGCCCTTCGCGCGCTCGGCGAGCGCATCGGGGTCCGGATGCCAGCCGGTCACCATCCCCGTGCGCGTCATGCCCGGGCAGACCACGTTGACCCTGATCGAGGGGCCGAGCTCCGCCGCCCAGACTTTGGAGAGCGTCGCGATGCCGCCCTTGGTGGCGCCATAGGCGGACAGCTCCGGATAGGGCACGATAGCCGAGGCCGAGCCGAGATTGACGATCGTGCCGCCGCCGCTTTCGCGAAGATGCGAAAGCAAAGCGCGCGTGACGAGGAACGGCCCGGTGAGATTGACCGCGAGCGTCTGGTTCCACAGCGCGAGATCCGTATCCTCCAGCTTCGCGACCGGAAAGATGCCGGCCGCATTGACCAGCCCGTCGATGCGCCCCAGCCGCGCATGGGCCTCCCCGGCTGCGCGGGCCACCGAGGCCTCGTCCGCGACGTCGACCTCGATCGCCTCGCCCGCAAGGCCCGCCATGCCTTCGAGGTTCCGGTCGAGCAAGGCCAGCCGCGCGCCTTCCTGCGCGAACAGCGCGGCGGTCGCGCGGCCGATCCCCGATGCTGCCCCGGTGACGACGATGTGGCGTCCGCCAAGACGTGCCCGAGCGGTCATCGCGTTTCCTCCTCCACGAGTTCGCGTGCCTTCTGGCGCAATATGTCCTTGCGTACCTTTCCGACGCTGGTGCGCGGCAGATCGTCGACGATTTCGAGCCGTTCCGGTATCTTCTGCCTGGCGGTTCCCGCCGCGGTCAGGTACCGCGCGATCTCCGTCAGGTCGATGGTCGCACCCGCGCGCGGGATCACGAAGGCGCAGGCCGCCTCGCCCGTGCGGGCGTTGGGCATGGCGACAATCGCGATGTCGGCGATGGCCGGATGGTTGAACAGGATGTCCTCGATCTCCTTGGGGCTGATGTTCTCGCCCGCGCGGATGATCAGGTCCTTCTTGCGCCCGGTCACGACGATGAATTTGTCGTCCGCGATCCGGCCGAGGTCTCCCATCTTGAAGAAGCCGTCGGCATCGAACGCGTCCGCATTGTCCTCGACATGGGCATAGCCGACGAAGGTCTGCGGCGCGCGGGCGATGATCTCGCCTTCCGCACCCGCCGGCAGCGGCCCGCCGGTCACCGGATCGACGATCCGCGCCTCCGCGAGCCAGATCTGGCCGTCCGACTGCGCGCCCATCTCCAGCAGGCTCCGCGCGTTGACGCCGGCGGTGATGCACGGAACTTCGGTCGAACCGTAGATACGCGAGGGAATGCAGCGGGAGAACACCTGCGCCGCCTCCCGGATCAGGTCGGGCGGCACCTGCGCGCCGCCACAGAGGAAGAAACGCAGGTCGGGCAGCGATTCGCCCTGCTTCCTTGCGGTCTCGACCAGACCCTGGAGGAAGATGGTGGCGGCGACGATGCCGTTCACCTTGCGCCGGCGCATCATGTCGAGCGCGAGTTCCGGGTCCCACACATCGAGCATGACCGTGGTGATGCCGGCAGTGAACGGCAGGCATAGCGAATAGAGCATTCCGGTCACATGGGTGACGGGTGAGGGATTGAACATCACCTCGCCCTTGGCGAGACCCAGATGCGTGATGCGCGCCCGGTTCTCCGCCTGCAGGCTGTTGTGCGTATGCAGCACCCCCTTGGCGCGCCCCGTGGTGCCGGAGGTGTACATGATCAGCTTCACCGCGTCCGGGTCGGCGCCCGGGAGTGGCGTATCCGATCGCGCTTCGCCAAGCAGATCGCCGTAGCCCGCAAAGCCGCCGGCCTCGTCGCGAACCACCACGACCTCGACCGGGCGTTCGAGGTTCGGCGCGATGCGACCCATCATCTCCCGATAGTCGTGGTTGCGGAAGCTGCCGGGGATGAAGATCAGCCGGCTGCGACTGTCGTTCAGCATGAAGGCGACTTCGAGGTCGCGATAGATCGGCACCAGCGGGTGGACGACCAGCCCCGCCATGGTGGCAGCAAGGCTGATCACCACGGCTTCGTACCAGTTGGGCAACTGGAAGGATATGGTGTCGCCCGGGCGGTATCCGCGCTGCACCAGCGCGCGGGCAAGCCGCTCCGCTTCGGCATGGAGAGCCGCGACACTGAACGCCCGTTCGCGGTCGATGACGAGGATCCGCTCCGGATCCTCGTCCAGCAACGCGCGCGCATGGTCGGCGATCGTCTTGTCCGCCCAGGCGCCCTCCGCCTTGAGTCGTTGCGCCCGGACTTCATCCCAACGAAGCGACCAGCCGCTCACATCCTTCCGCATGCTGCAAACGCCCCTATTTGAACTTGAACTCCAGGACCGCCCCCGGCGACGGCGGCTCGATCACCTCCTCGCCGGGAATCCTGACGAACTTCGATACTGTCCATCCCTGCTCGCTGTCGTCCACACCAAAAGTAATGAAGTTGACATCGAGAATCGCCTGGTGATCTTCCTTGCGGAAGGTGCGCTTGCCCTTGGCTGTATCGAAGGTCATTCCCTCCAGCGCCTTCACCACCGCGGGGCCGGCGCTGGAGCCGGCCGCCCTGATCGCATCGGCATAGGCGAGCACGGCGGCATGCCCCTGCTCGACATAGCCGATCGGCAATGTGTCGCCGGTCTTCGCGACATAGTCCTCGTAGAGCTTCTTGCCGAGCGGATTGTCCTGGTAGCCGCCATAGTACCAGTGCATGGCGGCCCAGAAATTCGGCAGCATGCGCTTGCCGAGGGCCTTGGGCACATTGAACTCGTTGGCGCCGTCCGCGAAAGCCTGGAACTTGCCGCCCATGCCCATGGTGGCCGATTGCGACAGGAAGGTCACCGCGTCGGCACCGTTGGTGTTGTTGAAAAGGCCCGTCGCCTGCGAGCGCATCAGCGCCGTTATCTGCGGCTTGAAGTCGGTCGCGCCGAACTTCGTCAGCACCGGGTCGAGGATCTCGACATCCTTGCCGGCGACGGACGGATAGAACTCCTTCAGCCCGTCGACGAAGCCGTCCCACGACTGATGGCCATAGGCCGCATCCGGGAAGATGCCGGCCCAGGTGGTGATGTCCGGGTGATGCTCGGCCATCACGCGCGCCAGCGCTCGATAGCGCATGTAGCTATTGTCGCTGACGCGGAAATAGTTCGGCACGAAGGATTCGTGCGTCAGACTGTCGGCGATGGCCGCGCAAGAGATCAGCACGGCATCGTTGGGTTCGAGCAGCGGCCCGATGGCGAGCGCGACTGCCGTCTGGATCGCACCGAAGAGCAAGGTGACGCCTTCGCCGATCAGCCCCTGCGCCTGCTTGACCGCTTCCGGCCCCGTGGCCTTGTCGTCACGCGCGATGATCTCGATCATCCGGCCATCTATGCCGCCCGCGGCATTGATCTGCTCCGCCGCTATCTGCGCGCCGAGCAGCATCGGAGCGCCGAGGATTTCCTGCGCGCCGCTGAGCGGCGCGACATAGCCGAGGCGGATCGGCCCGTCCCCGGCGCGGACGACCGTCGGCAATCCCGACACGGCGAGAAGGCTTCCGGCTGCGATGCCGCCCAGCACGGTCCGGCGGTTCATCCTGTACGTCATCGATGCTTTCCTCCCATCGGTCGATCGATCAACTCCACCAGCGACCGCCGTTCACGATCAGCGACTGGCCGGTGATGTAGCGGCTCTGGTCGCTGGCGAAGAACACGACGACGTTGGCGATATCCTGCGGTTCGCCCGCGAAGCCCATCGGGGTTTCCTTGAGATACTGCTCCCAGATCGGCAGCCGGTCCGCAGCCGCAGTGCGGATCGGCCCCGGGCAGATCGCGTTCACATTGACGTGGAACGGCGCGAGCTCGCGCGCCAGCGCGCGGGTCAAGCCGATGATCCCGGCCTTGGCGGCCGCGTAGTCGGCGACGCCCAGCGAACCCATATAGGCGGCCTCGGACGCGATCGAGATGATCTTGCCCCGCCCGCGCTCGCGCATTCCCGGCACCACCTGGCGCGAGCACGTCATGGCCGAATAGAGGTTCAGCCGCAGGATGAAGTCCCAGGTTTCAGGCTCCGAGCACCAGAACTCCGACGCCTTCTCGCGAGCGCTCTGGCCGACATTGTTCAGCAGGATCTCGACCGGCCCGATATCGCGCCCGATGCGCCCGAACGCCGCGACGACAGCCTGCGTGTCATTGCAGTCGACCACCATCGGATGGGCCGCGCGGCCAAACGCCCCGATCTCGCCCGCGACCTCGTCCAGGGCCTGCCGCTGGATGTCGATCAGCACGACATCTGCGCCGTTGCGGGCAAGATGGATCGCCGACGCCCGACCGATCCCGTTGGCGGCGCCAGTCACCACCGCCAGCCTGCCGGTCAGATCCGTCGTCGTCGCCGCTTGCGCTTGCATGGTCACCCCATCGTTCTTCAGGCCATCAAACCGCCGTCCACCGTGTAGACGCCGCCGGTGCAATACGCCGCGTGGTCGCTCAGCAGGAAGGCGACCATGTCGGCGACTTCGGACGGTCGTCCGTCACGTGGGACAGGGCGGCCGCCCGCCCCCCACGGCCCCATGCCGGCCTCGCGCGCGAGCGTCCTGACCATCGGGCTGTCGATGGCGCCAGGCGCGACGGCGTTGACACGGATGCCATGCGGCCCGTTCTCGATCGCGGCGGACGCTGACAGCGCGAGCACCGCCCGCTTGGAAGCGCCGTAGAGCGACCGGTCGGCGCGCCCCTTGAGCGCCGCGACCGAGGCGAAATTGACGATCGCACCGCCGTTGCCTTGCGCGATCATCCGGTTGAGGCACGCCTTCATGACCAGGAATACGGCGCGCACATTGACCCGGTAGACCAGGTCGAAATCGTCGGCGGCAAGTTGCGTGATCGGGCCCGAGCGACCCAATATGCCGACGGCGTTGGCAAGCAGGTCGACGCTGCCGAAATGGCGCACCGCCTCGGCGACGGCCGCGTCCACAGCCTCTTCGGACGCAAGATCAGCCGCATGTACCATCAGCGCTGCGCCGGCATGAGCGTCGACGAGCCGCTTCAGCGCGTCGCCGTCGCGGTCGAGCGCCACGACCCGGCAACCGTTCGCCAGCAATGTCACGACGACCGCGGCGCCGATCGCTCCGGCGCCACCGGTCACCAATGCCACCTTGTCCCGCAAGCCATCGAATGGCACGGCTCATCCCTCTCAGCGGAGCGGCTGACGTTTGAAATGCACACGGGGCGGCGGCGCTTCGGCGCGCGGAGCGCCGCCGCGATAGGGGCCTAGTTCTCGAGCGTCAGCGGCTGGCCGGGCGTCGCCGGGCCGAGCAGGTCCGCGCCCGGCACCTTGACCGCGTCGGACACGACCCAGCCGAGCTCGTTGTCGCTCGGGCCGAGCTTGATGACATTGACGTCGGAAATGACCTGGTGGTCCTCCTTGCGGAAGGAGATCACGCCCTTCGCGCTCTCGAACTCGATATCTTCCAGCGCGTCGATCACGGCGCCGGTGTCGGTCGATCCGGCGGCGGTGATGGCATGGGCATAGGCGTTAAGGGCCATGTGCGCCGGCCCGACATAGCCGGTCGGATGCCGGTCGCCGGTGCGCTTCACATACTCGTCGAACAGCGCCTTGCCGGCCGGAATGTCCTGATAGAGGCCGTAATACCAGTGGCTGCCGGACCAGAAGTTCTCGGGCAGGTTCTGCTTCAGTATCTTGGCGAACACCAGCTCGCCGCTCAGATCCATGAACACCTTGATCTTTTCGGCGAGGCCGAAGGGGCGCGCCTGGTTTATCATGGTCAGGAAGTCCTCGCCCGTCAGCGACTGGTAGATGCCCTCGACCGGCTGCCGCATGAGGCTGGCGATCTGCGCCTTGAAATCGATCGCGCCCCACTTGAAGAGGACCGGGTCGACGATCTCGGCTGGCTTGCCGGCGAGCTCGGGATAGAAATTCTTGAGCCCGTGCGCATAGGAGCGCCACAGCGCATGGCCGAATTCCACGTCGGGCAGGATGCCGCCCCACTGGGTGAGATCGGGAAACTTGGTCGCGGCCAGATGCGCCTGCCCCTGGGCGCGGCTGAACGCGCTGTCGGTGATGCGGAAGAAGTTGCGGTTGAAGCTCTCATGCGTGAGCGAGTCGGCAACGGTGCCGATGGTGATCAGCGAGCAGTTGCTGTCCGGCATGATGCCGGCGATGGCAAGCGCGGACGGCGTGTTCAGGCCGCCGATGAAGAGGTTGATCCCCTCGCCCATCAGCTCGTTGGCGGCGGCGATCGCCGCGTTCGGATTGGCCTTGTCGTCGCGGAACACGATTTCGAGCTTGCGGCCCAGTATGCCGCCGGCCGCATTGATCTGGTCGACGGCGATTTCCGCCGATAGCTGGCAGTCGGGCGAATAGCTCGCCTGCGTCCCCGTCAGCGGAAGCAGGATGCCGATCCGTATGGGATCGGAGGATTGCGCGCGCACGATATGCGGAAAGCCCAGCACCGACGCGCCAAGCGTCGCCGCACCTGCACCGAGAACAGTGCGGCGCGAGACATTCTTCGTCATTCGTTCCTCCCCAGAAACTCGATCATTCGATGGAATGAGAGATATCACCATCAGCGCTGTCGCATTGGCTGACACGCACTTCACCATAGCGCGAACCGCGTGTCAACTTTTTTCGAATTCATATTCTGGTTCTAAAAAATACCATATTGAATTCAGTAGATTATAGCGCAAACAGCACAATAAATCCGGCACCGATAAATTCGGCGACGGTGACAGCGGACGGAGATGTCAGGGCAATTTTCGCGCGCTAGGGCAGCGGGCGTTCTGACGAACGCAGCTTCCGCTGCTCCAGCTTCTCTCCTCGATCGCATTTATGCGACGTCAGACGATTCCGTCTGACTGCAAAATGCTCTAGCCGGCATCGGCCGGGGCAGCGCTTCCCACGCCTTCAAAAAGCAGGATCGCGGCATGGCGGGCGAGTTCGTCCGGGGTGAGCCGACCCGGCTTGTACCATTCGATCGACCAGTTCATCATTCCCAGGAGCAGGAGCCTGACCACCGACAGGTCGAGGTCAACCCGGATCTCGCCCGCCTCCCGCGCTTCCTGGAACAGGGTCCGCCAGACCTCGGCGTTCTGGTCGAGGACACGCAGGAAATGCTCGCGCATGGCGGGGGGGATCTGGTCGAAGATGCGCATATGGGCAGAGGTGTACTGGTCGCCCGAAAGCACGATGGCGACATGGCCGCGAATGGCCGCGGTGATTTTTTCACGCGCGCTCGCATCGGGCGGGACTTCGGCGAGCGCGTTCTGCACGAATTCGCTCGTGCGCTCGTTGGCGATCTTCAGGACCTCGGCGACGATCGCCTCGCGCGACTCGAAGTAGTAGTAAATACTGCTGGTCTGGGTCTTCGCGCGCTTGGCGATATCGCTGAGGCGCGTCAGCGCATAACCCTTGTGTCGGAAAACATAGGCGGCCGCGTCGAGGATCCTGGCCCGGGTGACTTCGGACTTCTTCGGCTTGCGGCCTTTCGCCTTCCCGGCCTTTGCTTTCGAGACGGTGTTTTCGCGCGCGACTGACATCAAGTCCCCAGATCAGTGGCCGTTGCCGATTCCCGCAACACTATCACGCATCGCTATCCTTTCGGATCGCGCTGCTCAAGCCCCTGTCACGCGCCGCCTTGAAAGCCTCCGATACATGCGAGAGCTGATGCGTGTCGAAATGCGCGGCCAGGGCGACCGCGAAGCCCTGAGCTTCGAGGGAACGGTTGAGCGATCGCTTCAGCAAGCGCAACGCGAAGGGCGGCGCCGTGGCGATGCGCTCCGCGAGTTCGAACGTGCGCGCCTCAAGCTCCGCCCGCGGCACCACATGGTTGATCATGCCCGCGGCCTCGGCTTCGGCCGCCGTCAGCCGCCCCCCCGTATAGAGCATCTCGCGCGCCTTGCGATGGCCCAGCACCCAGGGATGCACCAGCACCTCCACCGCCGAGGCGCCTAGCGTGTGCGCGACAGGGTCGGCAAAGAACGCATCATCTGCGGCGATGACGATGTCGCACATGTTGGCGACCATGAACCCGCCCGAGATGCAGGCGCCCTGAACCTGCGCGATCGTCGGCTTGGGGGCGTTGAAGATGCGCAGGCAATAGTCGAAATAATACTGCTCCTCGTAGGACCAGCGCTGCTCGACGGAAAAATCCGCGCGCTCGCGCTGTGCTTCCTTGAGGTCGTGCCCGGCGGAGAAATGATCGCCGGTGGCCGCGAGCACGATAACGCGTACGCCGTCATCCGCCACCGCCCTGCCCATGGCGGCGTCCAACTCTTCGAGCAGAAGCCGGCTTTCCGCGTTGCGGGCCTGAGGACGGTTGTGGGAAATCCTCTCGATGGCGCCAAAACGCTCCACGAGGATCGCTTCGTAAGACACGGTCACTTCCTCCCTTGCCATGGTCGCTATTGCATTCGGTTCAGGCGTTCGGCGCCCGCGGGCAACGGCAGCCGGCCATGCGCCTCGAACTCCCGCTTCAGGCGCGCGTGCAGATCGTCGGGCATCGGCTTGGTGCTCGGCGGCGGCCCCAGGCTGACATGGACCACGAGATAGCGGATCAGCGCGGCGTGGCAGCCGCGCGTCTCGTTGACGACCTCGAAAAGCAGATCCATGCGCTTGCGGTCCAGCCCGACGATGCGCGTCGTCACCAGGACGTCGTCGCCCTCGAGGATCTCGCGCAGGTAGATGACCTGGGATTCCAGGACGAAGTTCGATTCTCCCGTCCGGGCGCGAAAGGCGTCCGCGTAGTCCCATACCTCGTGCGCCGCCATGGCCGGCTCCTTGACGAAGGCAAGGTAGTGGCTGGCGTTGACGTGCCGATTCGTATCGATCCATTCGGGGCGTGCCTGGAAGCGGTGGCAGATCAGCCTTGAGGCTTCTATCTCCATTTCTGGCGTCATAGTGGCGTCCCCTACCCGAGATCCGTCACACGCTTCACCATGGGTAACGTGCTGCAAATACGGCTAGGTCCGTCGGCAAGCGGTGTCAAGTATTTTCAAATTTGAATTCATTTTCATATTTCTGCCAATCTGCACCCGCGCCGCCGCGCGGGCGAAAGCCGAACCGTACGGCGAATCCTCTGCTTCCGGAGCATTGTGCGACGCCAGACGGAGACGTCCGATGTCGCACAAATGCGGCAAAGGAAAACAAGCTGGAGCAGCGGAATCAGCTCTCGTCGGAACGCCAGCCGCTCTAGCGATCGACCTTCCTGCCGATGTCGGCGAGCGCGTCGGCGGCAGTGAGAACTTTCCAGCCATTGCGGTCGGCGGCGAGATAGGTCACGAAGCACAGCTTGCCCTGCCCCGATGCCGCCCGCGCGGCGATATCGTCGGGCAGGATGACCCGGCGGCCGTAGAGCGTCCGCTGCGGCAGGCGCAGTTGCGGAATGGCCTGATCGATCAGCTCGGTGCAGAACACGCGCTCGGTTTCCTCGAGGCGGAAATGATGGTCGAAGCGCGCGCCGATCCTGGCGAAGAGAACGCCGATGGCCTTGCGCCGCTCCCGGTCGCCGGCGACTTGCGGCCGAACGACGATCAGCCTGTCCGTCTCCACCACCTGGGAAAGCGGAGAGAGGGCAACGCCTCGTCGCTGTGCGGATTCGATGATCACCATTCCCTTGCGGATCTGGGGCCGAAAAGGAACGACCGCCGGATCGTCCCACATGCCGAGCCTTCTCAATTCGCGCTCCGATCCGAGATAGACGGCCGAATGGCCGAACAGACCGCCTCCGGCGCGCCCCGACAGCCGGTGCTTGTTGCTGAACAGGATGATGTCGAGCGGCTTGAGCCGGTCGCCGACATATTGCAGCGCCGCCGCGTCGCCGCTCAGATAGCCCGGGCGCCATTCCACCCGCGAGGCCACGAAGCCGATCACCGGCGCGACAGGCTCCGCCGCCGCGATAAGCCATGGCGGGTATGCTGCGGAATGCCGATCCTCCTCACGGGAGGTCGCGCATCCGGCAACGAGGATGACGATCGACAGGAGGGCCATGATGCGCCCGCCGAACGGGCGGGCCTGCTTGATGTGGTGGTTCATGCTGTCTCTGGATCGGCGGTTCGCGGGAAGTCGTCGCTTGCGGGCCGGAAGGCCGCGGAAGGCCGACGGCGTCAGGGAGAGGCGGCCGCCCCGAAGCTGCGCGACATGCGGGTGACGGCGGCGTCCATTTGCGCGCGCATGGCGGACGGATAGGTGATCTCGAATACGCGCACGAGATCGGACGGCTCGACGATGACCTTTCGGTAGAAGATGTCGTCGCCGGAATGACCGGAGATCGCGTACCAGCCGGCCCCCGACCGCTCGTAGGTGACGTCGTCGCGCCAATCCGCGGCCTTGTCTTGCTCGAGCATCTCCTTCTGGCCCTGCCCGAGCGCGTTGAACTGCGCGAACACATAGAACCGCGCCGCCCCGTCGGCGGTCTCGAACGTCCGCCCGTCGCCGTTGCCGGGCGGCGGCAGCGGCGAGAACAGGTCGCCGGGATAGGAAATGACGGTGCCGTAGCGGGCGTTGCGGTAGAGAACGTAGCCGCCGTCTTCGCGCATGAAGCTGTCGATGTCGGAACGGAGGAGGCCATCCGCCACCGCCGGATGCAGGAACGCCGCTGTCATCCATAGCCCCAGCAGCAGGGCGCCGACGCTCGTCCTCACGTTTCCCATCCTTTCCCTCATGACCGTGGCTCGCCGTCCAGACGCGGCACTCCGTGCTCGGCGAGCGCGCGCAGGACGCCGGCCTCGCCGCGCTCGAACCCCTCGCGGGGCAGGCGCAGCCTGGCCCCGTCGCCGAATTGAAGCTCGATGCCGGTGCTGTCGCGGGCGAGAAGCACCGCGCCTGCCGCGCCCGGCGAAAGAAAGGGGACGAACAGGCGCAGGAAACGGGGAAGGCCGCGTCGCCAGCGCCTCCAGCCCGCGATCTCCGTCCATCGGTGCCGTGTCTCGCCGCGCATCCGCGTCACCGTCAGCCCATCCGCCTCGACCGAGACGGCGAAGCAATCGTTCGCCGCCCCTATTCCCAGAAGCAGAAGGGGCGCGGGGAGCATCGGCCAGATCAGCCATGCCGCGCCGTGGATGCCGCCTGTTCCCTCGGAACGTCCGATCCACACCGGCAGCGCCACGAAGAAGGCCAGCAGGCCGAAGCCGATCATGTCGGGGCCGACCACGGCCGAGCCGCGGTCCATCGCATGCGCTCCCGGCCCCCCGGGGGAGAGGGGAGGACTGGCTGGCCAGGACATATAGATCGCCAGCCCGGCAGCGACGAGAACCGCCACGGCCGATCCCGCAAGCGCACCCATGCCGGCCGCGCCCGCGCACAGACAAAGGGCCGCGAAAAACCGCCGGAGAATCTGGGACGCCCCCTGCCACCCGGCACGCCCGATACGCGCCGCCTCCTCCCGACCGTGTCCGGGAGAGCGGCTGCCGCGTTGCTCAATGCCTGCCATCTGAGCTTTCAGAACGGTTGGGACGGGTTCTCGATGCGGCCGACAGGCTAGCAATCGGAAGCCGGTTACGGCACCAGTACGGATGTACTAGTGGGCATGGCCGCCCCGGGCCGTTACCATCCGGAACAGGCGCGCCGGATTCGGGCACCGGAGCGGCCGGCGGCTAGAACATCTCCCTGACCGGCCTGCTGAACGACAGAAGCCGCCAGTAGAACGGGACGCGCGCGGTGGTGACGCGCGACGAGGCCAGCCTGTATTCGTCGAAAACCCGCTTCATCTTGCGGTAGAAGCCGGGGTCGAGCACGGCAAGCCCGTTCTCGTTGTCGTGGATGAAGCTGCGGTTGTTCAGGTTGACCGATGACAGGATGACCAGCCGCCGGTCGATCATCAGGATCTTCGAGTGCAGCAGGAGGTCGGGCGCGTTGAAGTCGAAGATGGCGATCCGGTTGCCGAAGCGCTCGACGAACGCCTTGTTCACCGCCGTCACCGCGCCTCCGGCCAGGTCTCCGGACAGGTCGACGCGCCCGACGATCACGACCTCGACGCCGCGCGCAAGCGCCTGCTCGAGCGCCGCCGTCAGCGCTTCGGTCAGGTTGAGATAGGGGTTGACGATCTCGATCGTGTGCTCGGCAGCATTGAACAGGTCGATATAATAGGCTTCGAGCGCGCGCCCGTCCGCGTAGGGCACGGAGATGAAGTGGCGGCTGTTGCCGCCCGCGTGCGCCTGCGCGCCGTCGCTTGTCGTGCGCGAGAACGGCCGTGCCGCCTTGGTGTCGGCATCGTCGTGCCACAGCGTCGAAAGATGGGCGGCGAGCAGGCGCACCGCCCGGTCGTCATGGACGGCGACGTCCAGGTCGCTCCAGTTGGAATAGTAGTTCAGCGTGAAGCCGCCCCGCCTGTATTGCTGGAGGTGGGAATAGGACGACAGGTTGACCGGCGCGGCGAACAGGAAGCCGTCATGGATGTTGCGTCCGCCGAGGATCGCGGTGGACCGGCCGGGCTCCGGAGAAAGCGCGGCGAGGAGCTTGGCATGGTGGACGCGATGCAGCGCCGAAAGGCGCTCGGTGGGAAGCGCGTGCCAGCGCGGCTCCCACCGGAACATCTTCAGCCGCACGTTGTGGTGGTCGGCCGCCAGCGCTTCGAGCAGCGCGCGGTCCTTGCCGTGGGTGAGCACGTCCGACACGACGATGCGCACCGCTGCGCCGCGTGCCGCGTGGTGGCGCACGAGCCGCTCGATCACCCTGCCTGAGAAATCGGCCTTTATGTCGAGATAGGAGAGGTAGATCAGCGACAGGCGCGGGGCGGCCGAGAAGTCGAGCGGCAGTTCCGGGTCGCCCTCGTCGTAGAAG
Source organism: Aquamicrobium sp. (assembly GCA_039808485.1). Lineage (GTDB taxonomy): Bacteria > Pseudomonadota > Alphaproteobacteria > Rhizobiales > Rhizobiaceae > Aerobium. Next base: position 86,305 of record JBDHTD010000005.1, read on the forward strand.
CGCGCGGGCAAGGGGCGGCCGAGCAGCGCCCGGACCTTGGCGTCGAAGCTCTCCTTCTCCTCGATCAGCGTCCGCGCGTCGCGCAGCGCGAACACGCAGGTCTGGGAAAGCGGCCGGCCGGCGTGGAACGCGCGTTCGAGCGCGTCGCCGCCCGCCGGCGCGGCGCACAGGTCGAAGCGGCTGTCGAGCGCGGCGAGCGCCCGGTCGGCCGCCTCCTCGCGCAGCAGGACGAGGTTCCTGCTGCCCTCGGCGAAGAACGCCGCCCCGTCGCAGCGGCCGAGCGCTTCGGCCGGGCGCAGCGTCACCCCTGCCGGCAGGTCGGCCGCGGCGACGGCGAATTCGAACGTCCTGCCGGCGGGATGGGTGACGCCGGCGAGCGCGACCGGGCCGTCGCAGGACATGCGGATGCGCGCGTGGGAGACGCCCGGCGCCGGCACGACGCGGACTTCGGTGCTGGTCGCCTGGAGCCCGGAGAAGAAGAACGGGCCGCCGCCGGTCGACGGGCCGGAAGGGGCGAGACGGAGCGTGTTGCGCGCGGTGCGCCATCTGCCGTCGAACCGCTGCGCCGGACCGTCGGCCGAACGCTCGACGGTCGTGTCGGGGGCCATGCCGGGGGCCATGCCGGAGAAACGGGCGGCCGACCCGGTTCCGGGGTCGAAAGAGCTCTTGATCCCGGCGGCGCAGCCTGCAACCAGAAGCAGGCCGAGCGACAGGGACAGACCACGCAACGCGCCGAAAACGACCGAACCCAAATACCCGCCCCTTGTCGTCTCCGTATCGGAAGGCGCCGCGATGCCTGTCGCGGCCGGCGCGCCCGTCCCAAGTGAGGCGACGCTACCAAGCTGCGGCTGCGGCCGCATTAGTACGGGTGTACTACTGCGCTTGGGGGCGCGGTGCGGTTATAGATGGAAAAGGTCTGGCCAAACGGCATGGAAAGCTGGAAGGAGCGGGCGACAGTCACTCATGAGCGAAAAGATCATCATCGCGGACGACCATCCGATCTTTCGCGACGGCATGCGCCGCATCGTGCAGCGGACCGTGCCCGACGCGGTGATCCACGAGGTCGGCACCGCCGCCGAGCTTCTGCGGCTGGCCGGGGAAGGCGAGCCCGCCAGCATGCTCGTCCTCGATCTGGTCTTCCCCGGCTTCGAGGGGCCGGAGACCGTCCGCAGGCTGCGGCTCGACTATCCGACGACGTCGCTGCTCGTGGTGTCGATGACCGACGATGCCGACATCGTCGGCCAGGTGATGGAGGCCGGCGCCGACGGCTTCATCGCCAAGGGCGTGTCGCCGAGCGAGATGGCCTCCGGCATCGCCGCCCTCGTCGCCGGCGATGTCGTGGTCAAGACGCAGGCGTCGATCGGCGACGCGCATCTGATGCCATCTGACAAGCTCGCGCGCCTGTCCTCGCGCCAGCGCGAGGTGCTGCGGCTGATCGGCATGGGGCGCTCGAACAAGGAGATCGCGCGCGACCTCGGCCTCTCGCCCTTCACCGTGCGGGTTCACGTCTCGGCATTGCTGCGCGCGCTCGACGTCCCATCGCGCTCGGCTGCCGCCGGGATCGCGGCCGAGCTCGGCCTCGTCTGATCGACGGCGCCGGCGAGCAGCACCGAGCGCAATTGCGCCGGGCGCACCGGCTTGGTCAGGAGGACGATCGATTCGGCCTTGCAGATGTCGGCGAGGCTGTCGGTGCGGCCGCCGGTGACGACGGCCGCGGCGAGCGGCCTGCCGGCCGCGGCGCGCGCGGCGCGGATCAGCTCCAGCCCGCTTTCGCCGCCGCCCAGCTCCTGGTCGCACAGCAGGAAATCGCACTGCCGCGCAAGCTGCCCGTCGACGCGGTCGGTGGCGCGCACGTCACAGCCCCAGCGCGCCAGCAACTGCACCGTGCCGGTGCGGACCGGCCTGTCGTCGTCGACGACCAGCACGCGCAGGCCCCGCAGGCGCCGGGTGCGCGAAGCCGGCCGCCTGTCGGCAAGGGCCGCATCGGCCGCGACCTCGGCCAGCCCTTCTATGGAGAAGACGGCGCCCCTGCCCGGTTGCGACGCCAGCCCGATGGTGAGACCCAGCATGTCCGCCAGCCGCTTGACGATCGACAGGCCGAGGCCGAGCCCTTCCGCCTCCTGCGCGTCGGGCGCGCGGATCTGGACGAACTCCTGGAAGATGCGCTTGTGGTCCGCTGCCGCGATGCCCGGTCCGCTGTCGGCGACGACGACCGCCAGCCGGCCGTTGCGGCGGCGCACGCCGAGCAGCACCCGCGAGCCCGGCGCATATTTGATGGCGTTGGAGACGAGGTTCTGGATCATGGTGTGAAGCAGCGCCGGATCGCTGCGCACCCATAGCCGCGACGGGCGGAAGCGCAGCGCAACACCCGCGGCGCGGGCCGCCTCGCTCGCCTGCCTCGCCACCTCGCCCATCACCTCGCCCAGCGGCACCGCCGACATTTCCGGTCGCACGCGGCCGATGTCGAGCGCCGACAGGTCGAGCAGCGACCGGCAGAGCCGCGTCAGCGATTCGAGCGAGCGGTCGATATTGGCCAGGACCTCGCGGCCGCCGCGGCCGATGCGCAGGTCGCCCAGGCATTCGACGAACAGGCCGATGGCGTGGATGGGCTGGCGCAGATCGTGGCTCGCCTGCGCCAGGAAGCGCGATTTCTCCTCATGCGCCTCGGCGAGCTGCGCGCTGGTGCGGGTCAGCACCGCGTTCTTGGCCACCAGCTCGTCGGCCAACCGCGCATTCTGCGCGACGAAATCGCTCATGCGGAGCGCCAGCACGCTCAGCATCACCGCGAACAGCAGCACCATCGCGGCGATCGACACGGCGTCCGAACCCGTGCCTGAGCCCGTGCCCCAACTGCTTCCCTTGGCGATCCACGCCGCAGCCAGGAGCGGCATCGACGTCCAGACGGAGATCATGCAGGCCCGCATCATGACATGCAGCGAGCTGACGGCGCCGAGCACGATCCCGCCGAGCACCAGCGTGTAGAAGGTGAGCGCCGCCGGCGGAGCCATCAGCGCGCACAGGATCGCGCCGACGCCCCATGTGATCCCGGTCGCCCCGGTCAGCGCGGCGTGGACGGTCTCGTAGGCGCGCGGACGCGCCGGCGTGGGCCGCACGCGAAAGGCGAGGCCCAGCGCCACCATGGCGAGCGAAAGCAGCGTCGTCGCCGCCATCCACGCCGGCACCCAGGCTCCGGCATCCGCCTTGAGGAGCTCGACGCCGGCGAGCAGCGCCACGCACAGATGGATGAGCCAGCTCACCGTGCCGATCGAGAAGATGTAGTCGAGCCGCCAATGCGCGCCGCGTCCGGCCGCGGAGCCGGCATCCGGACCCAGCACGCCGAGCCAGCGTCCGAACCGCTTCAATGCCTCCTGCCGCCCTGCGCCCATGCCGCGCCTCAGCAAGGCCGGGGAAGGCGATGCGCGCTCATGCGAAGCTTACCGGCGAAGCTTACCGGCATCCCTTGCGGCGTTCCCACGTCCTGATCGCCTCGACGTCGCGCTGCTCGGCCCGGGTGAGCCGGCCATAGGGAGGAAAGCAGGCCCGCCCGAAAACCCGGATGGCGCGCTGCGTCTCGAAGCAGTAGCCCTTGCTCGCGTAGATGGCATTGCGCGCGTACCAGAGCTGGCCGCAACTCATGTCGCGGTAGGATTGAGCCGTCGCGCCGCCGGTGGAAAGCAGCAGCGCCGCCGTCATCGCCGCCCCGAGAAGGGCGGTGGCGCGGGTGGTTCTTGCATGAGTTCGGGACATGGCGTTTCCTTCCCTTGTCGACTTCATCGTAAATTCAGGCGCGTCTTTCCGGATTGACGTGTGTCAAGCGGTTCCGGCGATTCCGTTCACATTCGATATGTCCAGCGCGCGGCGATGTCCGCCACCATTCGGGCCTTCGAAGCCTTCTCCCAACCTTGCCCGCGCGGCCGGACATAAAGGATCGGCGCCAGCCGCGAACGGCCGGCCGCCGCGGCGGCGACGATCTCGTCGGGCAGGGATGTCCGCCGCCCGTAGACAATACGCTCCGGCAGGCCGAGCTCGGGCATGGCTCGGCCGGCAAGCTCGGCGCAGTAGAGGGCATCTTCCGTCGCATTGTCGAAATTGAAATCGTAGCTCGACCCGAGATGCCCGAACAGCACGGCGATCGCCGCGCGCTGGCGCCGGTCACCCGAATGGCGCGGCCGCAGCACCGCAACCCTGTCCGTATCGAGCACATGCCACGCCGTCGACAGATGCACGCCCTTCCTGTCGGCCTCGATGAAGACCGCCCCCGAGCCGATCGCCGCATGATGCGGCACGACGCGCGGGTCGCGCCAAGCGCCCTTGCGGCGCAGTTGCGCCTCGGTGCCGAGATAGATGGCCACATGGCTGAACAGCCCCGGGACCATCCGGCCGCTCAGCCGGCCCGGCGAGCTGACCGCCACGATGTCGAGCGGCTGCAAGGCCGAGACGATCTCCTGCTGCGCCGTCGTGCCGGCGAGCCGCCCCTTGCGCAGGATGACGGTTCCGATGGCGCGGCCGATGGCGGGCGCCGCCGGCTCGGCCAGCGAGATCAGCCATGGCGGATATTTCTCCGCGGAAACGCAACACTGGCGAAGTTCGCCGTCGAGCGTCACCTGCTTCTGCGGAAATCCGGCCTGCTGATGCGCGCAGGCGCTCAGGGCGATCGTCGCTACGGCGATGGGGATGATCCGTTTCATCTTCGCCACAAAGTATGGATTCAAAATACATCCAGAATGAACAGGAGATATATTTATATTATTACACTTACATAATATAATTATTTCTGAAATTGGTAAATAGTACACGTGCACTAATTGGCAACCCTGTCGTGACGTGCCAGACGTCGGTTCATGTGGCTGCAAGCGTGAATGCGGTCCGTGACCCCGGGGCCGGATCGGCGCCCGGCGAGGACGCCGGCTCCGTCTCACGCGCTCTTCATGGAGGCAAGCATCATGACGAAACAGGTTTCCGCGAAGGGCGCGATGGGCGGGCGTTCCCGGCTCGCGCGCGCGATGGCGCTGGCCGTATGCCTCTGCGCCCTGCCTCTCGGCGGCGCGCAGGCCGCCGCGCTCGACAGCGGATGGTGGGTCATCCTCGGGTCGATCGCGGCGCCGGGCAACAACTACACGCCCCGGGTGGAGGCGGCCGCCCGCCGCGCCGAGGCGGCCGCCCGCCGGTGCGGGCTGCGGCCTCACCAGGATTTCTCCAGCAAGTTCCGCGGCTTCGTCCCCGGCTACGTCGTGGTGGTCGTCGGGGCCTTCGGCTCGCAATCGCAAGCCCGGAGCGTGTTGGCGCAGGCCAGGCGCTGCGTGCCGGACGCCTATGTCAAGCAGGGCGCCTACGCCGGAGAATAGCCGTCTTCCGGCACGCTCCCTTCACGATTCCGCGGCAAGCATCTTCACATACATGCGATGGGTCTTGTAGCGCCGCGCGCCCGCCGTCTCGGCGACCTGGATCATCTGCGCGTTGGTTTCGAGGATCTGGCTCATCTCCGCGGTGGCGTACCCCTTGCGAAGCATCGCCGCGGTCTGAAGGTAGATCAGGCACCAATGGATGCCCTGCTGCCGATAGGCTTCCAGCACCCCCATGGCGGTGAAGCGCGCGGATTTGATGGCGCCCGGGCGCCCATGCCACAACAGCTTGACGAAGCCGAAGGGCCACAGCCGTCCGTCGCGGATCCGGATCAACGCCTCGTTGATGTTGGGCAGCGCGATGGAGAACCCCACCAGCTCGCCCCCGGCGTTCTCGGCGAGCCAAACGATGTCGTAGTCGACGATCTCGATCAGTTCCCCGACCAGATGCATGAATTCGTCGCGGGTCGACTTGGTCCACAGCCAGTTCTTCTCCCACGCCTCGTTATAGACCCGCCAGACCCGCTCCGCGTCTCGCTCCAGATCGGCCTTCCCGAGCGGGCGGAACGTGCAGGAGCTGCTCTCGACCATGCGCCGGCCGGCCGCCATCAGCCATCCGGGAGCGTCTTTCCGGTCGTCGACGATGTAGCAGTAGAGATCGACGTCCTTGGCATAGCCCCGCCGCTCGACCAGGCCCCGATAGTAGGGCGGATGGTACGGAACCATCACGAAGCCCGGCCGCTCGAAGCCGTCGATCTGGAGGCCCAGCTCGCCGTTGACGTCGGGGCTGAACGGGCCGCGCACCCTGTCGTGCCGCCATTCGGTCGCCGCCGCCTCGACGGCCGCGAACAGCGCTGCCGCGGCCTCGTCGTCGTCGGCGCATTCGAAGAAGCCGAAATGGGTGCAGGCTTCGCCGAAGGTCTCGCAATGGGCGGGGTTCAGGATCGCTGCGATCCTGCCGGCGGGCCGCGCCCCCCGATACGCGACGAACAGCCGCCGGCGCGCGCGCCGGTAGAACGGATGCCGCGCCGGTTCGAGAACGCTGCGCTGCTGGAGCCGCAGCGGCGGCGTCCACAACGGGTTGCTCCGGTGCAGCCGATACGGCAGCTCGATGAAATCCGCATATTCGCGGCCCGTATCGGCATCGCGAACCGAAACGACCTGTTTCCCGTCCAGCATGCCACGTCCGCGCAAGGGAATTCTTTCGACACCACGGCGGTTACTTCGTCGTGATCGGCGCTCCTGATCAACTAGTACATCTGCACTAATGGATGTCAGCGCCCGGTTTCGCTACGGCTGGTTAGATGCGTCCGAACCGAGCGGGTCCACGATGAGAAAACCCTCCTTCGCCCTGACGGCCGCGGCAATGGTCGTCGTCCTGCCGTTCCTCGACAGCTCGGCGATTGCCGGCGATTGCACCGGCCGGGTCGTCGGCGTCCGGCCGATCAGCCAGTACAACCACGCGACAGGCAGCGGCTATCTCGCCGTCCGCACCGGGCCGGGCGGCGGCTATCGGCAGATCGGCGAGCTCTATGCCGGCGACGAGGTCTCGGTCTACGACCGCAGCGGCAACTGGTATGCCGTGACCTGCATGTCCGGGCGTTGCGTGCGTCCGCTCTGGGGGCAGCCGTCCCCTTCCGGATGGGCGCATCGCAGCTACATCCGCGCCGGGGGCCTGTGCCCTTGAACCGGCCCCGATGCGACCGTTCCTTCATTCGCTCGCCGCCCCCCTCGTCGGCCTCCTCGTCGTCTTGTGCGCCTCCGGCGCGGCCGCGCCGGCCGGGGTCGCCGACGTCGCGCCGTTCTTCGACGCGACGCAGCGCCGCCTGGTCGCGATTTCCGGCACGGCCGCGGCGAGCCGCGGGCCGGGGTGCGCCGCCCTCGTCGCCGAATTGTTCGATCTCGCCGCCGTCGCCCGCTCGGTCGCGGCCACGGACAACTGGAGCGTCATGCCGCCGCCGGTCCGCCAGCGGATGCGGCGGGCCGTCGCCACGCGCTTCGCCAGGGAGTGCATAAGCCTCGTCGACCGCGCGGACCCGGCCGGGGCGCGCATCGTCCGGGTCCGCGAGCGCCCCGGCGGGGTCAGGATGACGGTGCTGGCTCCCGACAGGCAGGGGCTGGACCGCACGATCGTCTGGACGCTGCGGCCAGGCAGCCCCCAAGGCGGCCCCCCAGGCGGGCGGCGCGGCTGGACGGCGACCGATCTGGAAGCCGACGGGCGCAGCGTCGTCTCGGTCCTGCGCCACGAATTCGAGAATTCGCTGTTGGCCCGGCAGGGCAATGTCGGCGAGGCGGTGGCTCACTTCTCCGGGATGGCGGACCGATGACGGAGCCCGCGCTCCTGCGGCTGGAAGGGGTGCACAGGTGGTTCGACCACCGCCGCATCGTCGCCCTCGCCGACGTGACCGTCGCCTTCCGCGCCGACGAGAGCACGGCGCTGGTCGGCGCCAGCGGCTGCGGCAAGTCGTGCCTGCTCAACGTCGCCGCCGGCCTCGACAGGCCAGATCGCGGCGCAGTCTACTGGAAAGGCCGCAGGATATCCTCGCGTGCGGAATGGGCGAGGCTGCGGCGGGCGGAGATCGGCATCGTATTCCAAGAGTTTCATCTGATCCCGACGCTGACGGCGCGGCAGAACGTGGAGCTCGCCCGCATCGGCGTCGAGCGGGACGGCCGGGACGGTGCTGCGCGCGTCGACGGCATCCTCGACCGGGTCGGCCTCGCCGCCCGGCATGCCAGCCTGCCGGGGGAGCTCTCCGGCGGCGAGCGCCAGCGCGTCGCCATCGCGCGCGCCCTGGTCCGCGAGCCCGAGGTGCTCTTCGCCGACGAGCCGACGGGCAACCTCGACAGCGCCAATACCGAGGCGGTGGCGGCGCTGCTGTTCGAGTTGCAGCGCGAGCGCCGGATGTGCCTCGTCCTCGTCACCCACGATCCCGCGCTCGCCGCCCGGTGCGGGCGCGTCGTGCGCATGTCCGACGGCCGGATCGTCGAGGACACCGCGAAGCGGGGCGGGGCGGCATGAGGCTGGTGACGTTCGCCGCCAGCAACCTGAAGCGCCGGCCCGCCCGCACGGTGCTGACGATCATCGGCATCGCGCTCGCCATCGGCACGGCGGTCGCGCTGCTGGCGCTCGGCCGCGGCATCACCGAAAGCCTCTCGCAGGGCTTCAGCGAACGCGGCAGCGAGCTGATCGTCGGGCCGCGCGGCATCGTCGACGTCACGGCGATGCGGCTGCCCGAGGCGATGGCCGGCGATCTCGCCGCGATCGAAGGCGTCAGGTCCGTCGCCGCGGAGCTGTTTGCGTTCTCGGCCACCGGCGAGGGCCAGCACGTCCTCGTGACGGGCTGGCAGCCGGAAGCGGCCGATTGGCGGAGCGCGCCGCTTCTTTCGGGGCGGCTGCCGGCGGCGGGCGGCCGCGAGGTGCTGCTCGGCGACATCGTCGCGCAGACGCTGTCGGCGCGGGCCGGCGACGTCGTCGAGCTGTTCGACGAGGAATTCCTCGTTTCCGGCGTCACCGGATACGGCACGCCGATGAACCGCGGCATGGCGATCATGTCGCTCGGGCATCTCCAGGAAGCGACGTTCCGCGAGGGACAGGTGAGCTATTTCACCGTGCAACTGGAAACCGGGATCGACGCGGCGGAGGCGGCGGCGGTCCGCAAGCGGATCGGCGATGCCCTGCCGGTCATCGTCTCCGACATGCACGAACTGGCCGACCAGTTGCAGAGCGACCGCAACATTTCGGTCCTGCGCGCCGTCTCCCAGGCGATCTCGGTGGTGGCGATCGTCATGGGGGCGCTGAACCTGCTCTCGACCCTGCTCCTTTCGGTTCAGGAGCGCACGCGCGAAATCGGCATGCTGGCGGCCATCGGCTGGAGCGACGGGCAGGTCGTCAGGCTGATCGTGCTCGAAGGCCTGTGCATCGGCCTGGCCGGGTCCGTGGCGGGCGTCGCCATCGGCGTCGCCGCCTCGCATTTCTTCGGCTCGATCCCGTCGATCGGCGACATCATCGCCTTCGCGCCGCGGCCGCGCGACATCCTGCTTCCGGTGCTGTTCGCCGTCCCGCTCTCGGCGCTGGGCGCCGCCTATCCGGCGTGGCGCGCCGTGCGCATGCTGCCGGCGCAGGCCCTGCGCCAGACCTGAAGAGCCGGCGCCCTGCCTGCCAAGGCGCGCCGCGTTCAATCGGCCTTACCGATGATGATGCCCTATAGGCCACTGCCGCGAAAATCCGACGGCGTGACGCCGTATCTGCGTCGGAACGTCCGGTTGAAATAGGACAGGTCGTTGAAGCCGCAGGCATGCGCGACCGACGCGATGGTGGCGAGGGCATGCCCGGCGCCGCGCAGCAGATGCCGCGACCGCTCCAGCCTCAGGGCCAGGACGAAATCGGAAAACGTCGTCTGCTCGTCCTGGAACAGCTTGCGGACATAGCGCGGCGAGATGCCGTGGCGCATGGCCACCATGCCGATGGAAAGCCCGGGCTGGCAAAGGTGCTGGCCGATGTCGGCCTTGACCGCCCTCAGCCGTGCCGCGCGCACGCCGCCGCGCTCGCGTCCGGCCGGCCCGGCGCCGGGACCGGCCCCGATCATCGCCGCCATCAGGTCGCGGACGTGGCCGACGGCGAGCCGGCCGAGCTCGTCCGAATGCGGCGTGCGCCGGGCATGCAGCAGGCGCACATAGCCGAGGAGCAGGCCGAGCACGTCGCTTTGCCGGCTCACCACGGTCATCGCCGGGTCGCGGCCGCCCGGCAGCAGCGGCGCGAGGTCGTCGATCGGGACGGAGATGTTGGTGAGGCGCGCCCTGTCGGCTGACGCGATGGCGCTGCGCTCGCCGCCCCTGACGAAGATGGCGTCGCCGGCGTCGAGCACCTGTTCGCGGCCGTTCTGGGCGACGTGGAGCGGCACGTCGGCCGTGACGAGAAAGACCATGTCGGCCATGTCGCCGGCGATGAGCTTTGGCGTGCGCGACACCCGGAAAGGCGTGGCGGTCACCGAGGCGAAGGCCGCGCCCGGCAGCACGCGCAGTTCGCCTTCGGCATGGAAAGCGGTGTCCTTCGCCGGCTCGATGTCGAGCCGCACCATCATCTGGCCGAACACCTCGCGCCAGACCGGAAGCCGGTCGCGGGCGGGCAGGGCCGACGTCGACAAAAGCAGCGACGAGGACGGGGCCTGTTCCGCTTGCTTCGACTTCGCCATGACGCTCACCTCGCCGCGAGGATGCAGCAGCACCGGCCGGACGTCAATTTTGTTCCGTTCCGTCCGCATCCCGTTCCGTCCAGTCCATGACGGCGGCCCGCCGCGGCTTCATGATGGGCGGAAAGCAAGGGAGGGCGATCCGGATGGACTTGCCGGCCTGCCGGAGCTTCCGGCCGGTCATCGCCTTCTTCCGCCCGATCGGCGGCTGAGCGGCACGGGGAACAGATATGAACCAGACCGGACCAGCAGCCCGCTTCGCAAAAGGGACGTGCCGGAGCGCCCTCGCGGCGATCCTGATCGCGCTGATGCCGGGCGCGCTCCTGCCCGCAACCGCGCAGGACGAAGAAGAGCCGCGCTGGTTCGGCGGCGGCGGCGACCGCACGACGATGCTCCTCCACGGCGTGCCGGACAGCGACTACGTGATGCTCGCTTTCTCCTGCGCCGTCGGCAGGCCGGTGGTGAGCGTCAACCTGCGGGACGAGGAGAGCGACGCCGAGGAAGGCGCCTTGCTGCATGTGCGCCTGTCGGCCGGCGGGAGCCACGTCGAATTTTCGGAAGAGGCCGTCCCCAACGAGGAATCGGGCGGAAAGGACGTCAAGGCCGACCTGCCGCTCGACGACGCGCTGCGGCGAATCCTGACCGCCGAGGGCACGCTCGAGATCGTCGTCGACGGGCATATCCAGCGCTACGACATGGATGGCGCGGCCGAGCCGGCGGCGGCGATGCTCGCCGCCTGCGACGCGCCGAAGCCGGCCGGCGACCTCGACGTGACGGTGACGAACGAGGCCAGTCGCCCCTTGCACAGCTTCGCCTGGTCGGAGACCGGCGCGAATGCCTTCGACAGCGATGCGTTCGGCTACGAGCCGCTGGAGCCGGGAGCGAGCCGGACCTTCACCATTCCCGGCGGCAGCGACATCTGCACCTTCGACCTCGCGGTGACTTTCGCCGATGAGGACGAGGAGGAGTGTTGCAGCGACGGCGAGCCCGCGGGCACGCAGAACCTCTGCGAGAACGCCAGGTTCATCGTCCATGACTAGGTTCGCGAGCGCCGGGTTTCTTGCGCTCTGCGGCGCGGCCATCCTCCTCGCGTCGCCTGGCCCTGCCATGGCCGGGAACGAAGGGCGCGGCATCGGCTACGCCGCCGCCGGTCCGGTTTTCGACCTGCCTGCCGGCGTCAGCGTCGAGCGGCTGGAGGTCCGCATCTCGCTCTATTCCGTCCGGCTGGCCTACGTCTTCAGGTCCTCCGTGCGGCGGACGACGCATTTCAGCCTCGCCATGCCGGACATGCCCGTGGATGCCAGCCCCGACGCCATCGGGATCGCCGAAGGCGACGAGGCCGCCGGTCTTGTCGCCGACACGCGGCCTGCCAACTATCTGGACCTTTCCGTCCGCGTGAACGGCCGGGAGCCGGCGCTGACCGGCCATGGCCGCGCACTCTTGGACGGAAAGGACGTGACGCGGCGATTGCTCGATGCCGGCGTGCCGCTTCTCTACGACCTCGACGGCGAGGCGCCCTGGCGACGCCTCGCGCCGAAGACCCGGGCGATGCTCGAGGCCGACGGCCTGCTGCAACTGGATGCCGCGCAATGGACCTATCAGGCCGATTTCGCGTGGGACCAGGCTTTCGCGCCGGGCGAAACGCGCGTCGAAATCAGCTATGTCCCCGCCTTCGCCTATTGGAGCGACATCAACCTCGACCATTTCCCCGAGATCGCGGCCGGAGGCCCGGCGGCGCGGGCCTACTGCATCGACGATGCCGTGCGCCGGGCGTTTTTCTCCGGCAAACCCCGGTACGACCTTTACACCGTCACGCATCTTGCCGCGCCACCGGGCGGTTGGCGCGGCGCGGTCGGACATTATCGGCTGGTGGTCGACAAGCAATATCCTACCGATATGGTCGCCTTCTGCCCGCTCGAAGCGAAGAAGGTCTCGCCGACGCGGTTCGAATGGACGGCCGAGAACCACACCCCGAGCGGCGCGATCGGCGTGCTGTTCTTCTCCGATCCGGACCCCACGGCGTCCGGCGGGCAGGCGCGACCATGACGCGACCGGTCCGGCATCTGTTCCTCGCGCTGGCCCTGTCGCTGGCCCCGTCGCTCCGGGCGCCGGCGCTCGCATCCGACCACCTTCCCCGCGCCGCGCCGCTTCTCGTTCCCCTCGACGTCAGGACGGTGCCGGTCGAGCCGTTGCGGGCGGCCTATCCGGACGACTGGCGGCAGGCGGGCTATCAGGCGCTGTTCGCGCCCGACAAGTCGCTGATGGCCTTGGGCATCGAGGACGACGCCGGCTATGTCATGCAGGTCTGGCTCTACCAGCCGGCGAGCGGGCGGCTGGTCGCCGCCTCGCCGCGCACGCGCGGGAGCGGGAGCGGGGGCGGGGGCGAGGCGGAGAAGCGCGAGGATATTTCGGAGCTGAATTCGTGGTTCTGGGGCAAGGACGGCCGCTTCTATGTCCGTGCGCGGCGGCCGCGGGGCCAGGACGGCCTGTTCGCCGCCGACATGGACGGCTATGCCGAGGTCGCCGATGCGCCGTCCGACGTGTCCGAGGCGTTCGCCGCCGCCGATGCCGCCGGCGAGACGGCGCATCAGAACAGCGAGATTCCGGAAGACGAGCGGCCGCCCGGCTTCGACGACGACAGCTATGACGAGCAGCAAGGCGGCGCCTTCACCGCCTGGGCACAGAACAGGGGGCACGGCTCCTTCGACCTCCTGGCCGCCCGCGCCGGCGACAGGGAGCCGCGCCTGATCGCCTCGGGCGGCTGGGAGTTGAGGAATTTCCAGCTCGACCCGAGCGGAACGCGGCTGTTCTACAACGGCGAGGACGGGCTGGTCGTCACCGATCCCGCCGATGGCGCGACCCGCCGGCTCGCGGGCACGCGCGGCACGGAACTCGAAGCGAGGCCGGTCGCCCTGTCCGGCGACGGGGCCGTCCTCGTCTACTGGGCCGTCGGCTCCTGCACGGACGATGCCGCCGACGGAACCGATCCGGACCCCGGCGACGCCGCCGCCCGGCGCGTATGCCTCGCCTATCTGCCGCGGATCGCCAATGCGCCGGCAGCCGCGGCATCCCCCGCCGACCCACCTCCCACCGACCCGCCTCCCACCGACCTATGGCCGGGCAACTGGGAAGGCAGCGGCGAAGGCAACCTGACGGCGACCATAAGGCGCGGCACCGCCAAGCCCGCTTATCTGGTGATCGAGCTTGCGACCGGGGCGCCCGGCTGCTCGGGCGCCGTGACGCTTTACGGCAAGCCCGACGGTACCACGGTGCTCGGCGAAAGCTACGCCCCGGACGACCCGTCGGCGCCGGTCTGCCGCATCGGCCTGTCGCTCGGCGGCGACGGCGTGCTGACGACGGAGGTGGCCGGGCCTTGCGACTATTATCACGGGGCCGCTTGCGGCTTCGACGGCGCCATGACGCGCGCCGAATGAATCCGGCCGATCCGGCGCGGGCGCGGACGCGGATGGCGGCCGGCGGGCAGGCCGGCTATCCCGGCTTCGTCGCCGAAGCGGCGGGGCCGATCAGCTCCTTCAGCTCGCCCTCGTCCAGCGTCTCCGTCTCGAGCAGCCGCCGGGCCGTCTTCTCCAGAAGGCCGCGCCGTTCGGCGAGCAGGCCGACGCTGCGCTCGAACGCCCGCTCGACGATGGCGCGGACCTCGGCGTCGATGGCGTCGGCGGTGGCCTCGCCATAGTCGCGCTCCTGGGGAAAGCCGGCATAGGGATTGGGGCCGAGGAACGGGCTCGGGCCCTTTTCCAGCGCGACATGGCCGAGCTTGTCCGACATGCCGTAGCGGGTCACCATGGCGCGCGCGATGTCGGTCACCTTGCCGAGATCGTCGGCCGCGCCGGTCGACAGATGGCCGAACACGAGCTTTTCCGCCGCCCGCCCGCCGAGCAGCACGGCCATCTTGTTCTCCAGTTCCTCCCGCGTCATCAGGAAACGGTCCTCGGTGGGGCGCTGGATCGTGTAGCCCAGCGCGCCGACGCCGCGCGGGATGATCGAGACCTTGTGGACGGCGTCCGAGCCCGGCAGCGACAGCGCCACCAGCGCATGGCCCATCTCGTGATAGGCGACGACCTCGCGCTCCTTCGGGTTGAGCAGGCGGTTGCGCTTTTCGAGCCCGGCGACGATCCGCTCGACCGCGTTGTTGAAGTCGTCCATGGTGACGGCGTCGGCCTTGCGGCGGGTGGCGAGCAGGGTCGCCTCGTTGACGAGATTGGCGAGGTCGGCGCCGGTGAAGCCGGGGGTGATGCCGGCCACCTTTTCCGCATCCACGTCGGGGCCGAGCTTCGCCTTTCTCATGTGAACGTGCAGGATGGCGACGCGGCCCTGCTTGTCCGGCCTGTCCACCAGCACCTGGCGGTCGAAGCGGCCGGCGCGCAGCAGCGCCGGGTCGAGGATCTCGGGCCGGTTGGTCGCGGCCAGCAGCACGACGCCGATCGACGGATCGAAGCCGTCCAGCTCCGACAGGAGCTGGTTCAGCGTCTGCTCCTTCTCGTCGTGGCCGCCCATGATCGGGCCGATGCCGCGGGCGCGTCCGAGCGCGTCCAGCTCGTCGATGAAGATGATGGCTGGCGCCTTGGCGCGCGCCTGCTCGAACAGGTCGCGCACGCGGGCCGCGCCGACGCCGACGAACATCTCCACGAACTCCGAGCCGGAGATCGAGAAGAAGGGCACGCCCGCCTCGCCGGCGACGGCGCGCGCGATCAGCGTCTTGCCGGTGCCGGGCGGGCCGACCAGCAGCACGCCCTTGGGCATGCGCCCGCCCAGCCTGCCATATTCCTCCGGGTTCCTGAGGAAATCGACGATCTCCTGCAATTCCGCCTTGGCCTCGTCGACGCCCGCCACGTCGTCGAAGGTAACCTTGATGTCGGTCTCGACATAGACCTTCGCCTTGCTCTTGCCGATCTGGAGCATGCCGCCCGCGCCGCCGCCCATGCGGCGGATGAGGAACATCCATACGCCGACGAACAGGGCCATCGGCACGATCCACGACAAAAGGTCGCGCAGGAAGGTGCTTTCGATCTGCCCGGAGACGACGACGTCGTGCTGCCTCAACTGCTCGGCGAGCGCGGGCTCGACGCGCGTGGTTATGAAGCGGGTCTGGCCGCTCGCCAGCGGCTGGCGAAACGCGCCCTGCACGAAATTGTCCGACACCCGCACCTCGGCGATGCGGCCCGCCTCGAGATGGCTCTCGAACTCGCTGTAGGGAATCTGCGCCACCTGCGTGGCGGTCGAGAACAGGAGCTGGAACAGCATCAGCCCGATGAAGGCGGCGACCCAGTACCAGAGGTTGAATTGCGTCTTCCCGTTCATCGTCCCGGCCCTCCGCGTCGCCACCACCAAGATTACGACGTCGCGACGAATTTGCCGAGACGATGCGTCTCGACCCTTAACCGCGCGATCGGGCGGGAGAATTGCGCCAGGTCAATTCGGAGATCGGGCGGTCAAGGGGCCGGCGAACCGGCCAAGCGCCCGCAGGGTCCACAGAACGGCACCGAGGACGACCCTCGCCAGCGCGGCAAGCGCGAGGCACAGCATTGCATAGGCGGCGAAGACGCCGGCCCAGCCGGGCAGGCCGGCCTGCTCGGCCAGCCAGCCGCCGGCGCTGGCGAGGAGATGCGGCCGGGTGATCGCCACATAGGGGATCGCGACGGCGGCGGCCATGCCCGCCGCCTTTCCGACCGTGGCCAGCGACCGCGCGGCACCCTGTCCGGCCGCGCGCAGATAGGCGGCCCTCGCGGTGCCGCGCATGGCCGCCGCCGGGACCCTTGCCGCCTGCACCGCCCTGGCGGCCGCCCCGATGCCGCCGACCACGATCGCCGTATCCACCGCGGCCCAGCCGACCTCGCTCCAGGTGGGAAGCCGCTCGCCCCGCGCGATCACGGACTCGAGATCGGACACCCCGCCGAGCACGAGGTTCTTGGCGGCGAGCAGGACGCGGGTCAGCGGCTTGCGCACGGCGACGCCGTCGACGATCTCGAACTCCGACAGCATCTCGTGGCCGCGCCGGCTCAGTTCTTCGATCGCGATCAGCCCGTATTGCTCGGGCGTCGGCTCGGCGAACCCCACGCCCATCCTGCCTTCGCTCCACAGGCGCGAGACGCCCTGTCCGAAAGTCTCGCTCAGAAGATACTGCGTGGAACCGTTGCGCACGAAATAGGCCACGACCGGAACCACGGCATGACCGAGGCGGTCGAACACGGCGGCGAATTCCTCATCCGCGCCGTAGACGTGGAAGACGTTGGCCGCATCGTCGCCATAACGCTGCGCGGCCTCGTACCAGCCCAGCCCGCCGGCCGCGCAGGCGACGAGCACCCATTGCGGCGCTTCGTCGATCGCCCGCGCGCCGAGCGGGCAGCGGGACCGATCCTGCCGGATTTCCTCCGTCAGCGCGGCACGCGCCACCTCGGTTTCGAAGTCGGCGCGCTCCGTCCATTCCCACCGCAGGGTCAGCACCAGCGCCGCCGCCACGGCGATCACGGCCAGATATCTCGTTCGCACCGGACAAAGCCTCGTTCACCAGACCAGAAGGAGCTGCCGTTATCCCGCCTCTATGGTGAAAGTATGCCGGCCGCTCCACCCCGTGCAGCGTCACGTTCGTCGAGCCGATGCACCGCATGGCCTGGTCGAAGCCGAAGCCATGGAACGTCTCCTCACGGAAATGGTCGCGGGTTTCCTCTTCGATGAACAGCCTGGGATGATTGTCGCGCAGATACTGCCCGGCCTCGACACGGAAGCGGCAGGTGCCGCAGGCCGGATCGCAGATCGCGTCCTTCAGCGCCGGCGGCGGCGATCTTGGCCAGCAGGATTCGTAGAGGCCGCCCTTGGTGCCGTAGCCCTCCCTCCATCGGGATGTCGGCCGGAAGGTCGACGACCTTCGCCAGTAGCGCCAGCGTCGGGATGGTGAAGCGCGCGCCCTTCATGTGGGTGGCGTGCGCCGAGCCGCCCCCGGCCATCGGTTGCTTTCCCGTCATCGGCACGGCCAACGGGATCAGCGGCGGAATACCATGATATGGGTGCCGCCCAGGATTCTGTCGAGACGATAGGCCGAAGCGTCGGAAGTCAGACAAGGGATCGGGCCGCCATCGCGCTGTTCGAAGACAAATTCCGGCCCCGCCGACAGCAGTCGGGCGCAATATGCGGCATCGGTTTTCGGGGCGAAGATATGCGTGACCTCGGGCGCTTCGTTCCACCAGCCTTTGTGAATGTGGCCCGCGTTTGCCGCATGGGGGAAACCATGGCGGGACTGCCGCAAAAGCCAATGCGGCTTCATGTCGAACACCACCAGAAAATCCCGACCCTTGATCGACTCCGTCCACATGTAGCCAACGATCGCCGCGCTTCTCGCAGAGACAGGCCGTTCGAGCAGATCGACTGTCATCCGCGCCGCGCGGTAGCCGGCGGAAACGGAGGCGGCAAGAGACAGGGCGAGGATCACGGTCGCCAGACGCGGACCGGCGCGCACGGCGTCGCCCAGCAGCATAACCAGCAGGACCACATAATGACCGACGAAGAGAATGCTGTAGTGCCGCCAGTAAAGCCTGGTCAGGAGCATGGCGAAGGTGATGCCGGAGGGGTCGTTCGGCAGAGCGCCCCAGAACAGAAAGACGGACGCCCAAATCCCACCGAGCCCAGGGGTTCCCGCAAGGCCGGCCGGTCGCGGAGAGCCGCTCCGGCAGATCGCCGCGAAGGTTATTGAAGACGGCGTCGCTTTGCCTCGCCGGCTCCCGCAAAATCTCCATGCCTTCCGGCGTCTTCAGGTTGAGCGTCAGCGACTTCTTGTTGCGGTTGACGGACTGGAAGAAGTGGCTGTCGCCCTTCTCGAAGAAATGTGGACGACGTGACGGCCGACATCGCCGCCGTCGCCGCCGTCGCCGCCGTCGCCGGGATTATCCGGCCTTATGTAGCAAAAGCACCAAGCTGCATTCGGCGCATTTAGCGGAAATGAGGAAATGACAAAATCGCTGGTTGAATCGACTCCACGTTGCATTGGATTTCATGCATATTGTGCCGCATGTTCAAAGCACTTCAAAAGTTCTTTATGCATTTCGAGTGGAAGCTTTCGCTGTGGAACGCCCTTGGCGGGGGCGGTCTCGTGAGCAGCTTCGGTATCGCAGCATGGGCGGCAGCCGCCTCTGATTGGTTGAGCAATTACGGCCCCATTGGTTGGGTCGCAGCAGGCTTTGTCGCGGTGCTAGTTTTCGCCTTAGCGTGGCTGGTTGTTGGTTTCGCTCTTTATCTACGCGCCACCGCCAAAATAAAGAGTCGCATGGCAGAAATGCCGAGCGGCATTAACATCCTGGAAAAAAATTTCGAAAAGAAGATCATCACTCAAGCAGAACTTTTCGTATTTCCACACATTCGACTTTCGGATAAGCATTTTCGTGAATGCAGGTTTTCCGGGCCGATTGTGATGACGATAGGTGACCATGTGACCTTAAGTCACTGCAACCACAACCTCTGTAATTTCGTTATCGCAGAAGACGACACCACCGTGACTGGAATAACAATGTTTTCTAGTAGCTCATTTATCAATTGTGATTTCGATTTTGTGACATTCATTTTACCGCGAGACGTGGCACAGGCCATGTATAAACATGGAAACACAAATTTTGTCGGCGCACCTCTATTCAAGCCGGAAATCCCTAGTCTCGATAGCGCGCAGACATTGTAGCAAGTATGCCGCCGTGAATTTGCCCCGCGACAGCTTGTTGCGGATATTCATTTCCTTCTCGTCAACGCCTATCGCGGCAAGTCTCTCGACAAGCTGCGCATAGGTGACCCCTTTGCGCTTCAATTCGGCTTTCAGAAGGTTTGCCGCCATCAGGCGGGCAGGTCTCATGCCACGGATTCTATGGGAACCCGCTCTTTAGAGCGCGCGGAAATTTGGTGCTTTTGCTACATAAGGCCGGGATTATCCACCTTGATGACTTCGGCGTCCAGATCAGCGAGGTGCTGGGTGCCGAAGGGGCCGGCGCCGTACTGCTCCACGGCGACGACCCGGACAACGGCAACGTCATGGTTTGTTCCTCTCGATCTGCTGACAGGCAATGATGACGCGCTGCAATTCGTTCGTCCTTCGCCGATCGCAAGCAGCGGCGTGCCCTTCCTCGAAGACCCGGACGCAGTTCCCGCCAGGCGGACGGGAAGGGCCGTCAGGCCGCCGTTACCCGTCCGCCGCCCGGTTCCAGATTCTTGCCCGCCTTCAGGAGCCGCAGGCGCGCGCGGCTGGCGACATAGGCCATCCGCTTCAGGGCCTGCGCCCAGGCGAGGCCCCGGTCCACCTGCTCGACGGTGGCGTGCCGATGGGCAAGCTCGCGCAGCAGCCGGCCCTTGTAGGCGTCGTAGGCGTCCTCCGCCGCCTTCCGCGCCTGAAGCGCGTCCTCCTCCCAGTCTTCGCCGTCCACGGGCAGGACGAGGCAGGCGAGGACGCTGGCCGAGAGCGCCGCGCGCAGCGGCCTGCCCGCCGCGCCGGCCCCCTCCCCCGGGGCTTCGGGCGGCAGGACGAGCAGTTCCTCGCCGTGCTGGAGCGCCCGCACCAGCTCGGGCACCGCCTGCGCCGCGTTTTCCGGCAGCGGCTGCGGGATCATCGCGCCGTCGACGAAACGCCGGATTTGCTCCAGCAGAAGCCGGATGCTGCGCCGGCGCGCGGCGGCCGGCCTTGCCGGGCCGCTTTCCAGCCGGTCGCGGGCAAAGCCCATGCATAGATCGAGCGCGCGCCGCGTCTCGAGGTAGAGCCCCCACGCAGCGAGGTCCGGCACGGCGGCGATGCTGGCGTCGAGATGGCGCGGACGCGCCAGTTCCTCCTCCTCGGAGACGAAGAGCCGCGAAAGGACCTTGAGCAGCCATGGCGCCAGCGGCCAGATCAGCAGCACGCCGGCAAGGTTGAGCAGCGTGTGGAAGGCGGCCAGCGTCGTCACCGCGTCGGCGGGCAGGCCGGCGAGCGACAGGCCCTGCCGGCACAGCCACAGATAGAGCGGCAGCAGCAGGAAGGCGGATGACGCTGCGACGATGCTGAAGGCGACATGAGCGAGCGCGGCGCGGCGCGCGGCGGCAGTGGCGCCGAGCGCGGCGAGGACGGCGGGCAACGTCATGCCGATATTGGCGCCGACGATGACCGCCGCCGCCGGCTCCAGCGTTATCGTGCCGCCGGCGACCGCCGTCAGCGTGATCGCCACGGTGGCGCTCGCCGATTGCGTCATCAAGGTGATGACGATCCCGGACAGGACGAAGGCGAGGAGTCCCGCGAGGCTGTCCTCGTCGACGCCGAAATCGCCAGCCGAGATGCCGACGCCCTCGAACGCCGATTGCAGGATGCCGATGCCCATGAAGAAGGCGCCGAACCCGGCCAGCGCCCGCCCGAGGCCCGAAAGCCGCTGCCGCTCGCCCGAGAACAGGTGGAGCAGCATGCCGAGGCCGATCAGCGGCAGGCCGAAACCCGCCATGCTGAAGCGGACGCCCGCCAGCGCCACCAGCCAGCCTGTCGTCGTCGTTCCGACATGCGCGCCGAACACGACCCAGACCGCCTGGCTCAGCGTCAGCAGGCCGGCATTGACGAAGCCGAGCAAGGCGACGGTCGTCGCCGAGGACGACTGGACGATGGCGGTGATGAACGCGCCGGCCAGCAGACCGCGGCCGGCAGAGCGGGTCCACCGCCCGAGGATGGACTTGAGCACCGGCCCGGCGGCAAGCTTCAAGCCGTCGGTCATCATGCTCATGCCGAGCAGGAACAGCCCGATACCGCCAACGAATGCCGCTATGTCCACGCCAGTGCCCCACACTCTCCCTGAACGAGCCCTTCGCAGCGGCCATTCCCGGCCGAAGGGAAAGCCGCCCGGCCGGGATCATCGACGCCCGGACGCAAATCGCCGCAGGCGACTTGTCCTGAATCAACGATCGCCACAACCCCTGGCGATAAACATTGGTGCAGGCGAAGGAGAATATCATGATCGGGACTTTATTCCGGGCCGGCGCGCTGGCGATCGCCGTTTGCGTCGCCGCGCAGGCTTTTGTGACGTCCGCCGGGGCGCGGGATGCGGCGGTCGACGGGCTCTGGTTCACCAATCCGGGTCTGCCGGAAAACAGCGAGACGTTCTCCGAGGAGGTCAACGCCGAAAACGGCAACGCCTCCGTCACCTATTTCATCGACGACGCAATGGCCGTCCTCGTGATCGAGCGCTTCGCCGCCGAGGGCGGCATCGAGACCGTGGCCGATCTGGTCGCCGAGTTCGAGGACATCGACAGGACCCGGATCAACGTCGTGACCTCCTTCGATGACGGCGCCTTCGGCCAGGATGCGGCCGAGGCCGAGCCGCGCTTCACCGGCGCAGACGCCGCCAGGCTGGCGGAGCATTACAGCTATCCCGTCGCGCTGGCGGAGTTCCTGACCGGCGAGAACGAGGACGCGCGCAAGAGCTTCGATCTGTTCATCCCGACCGATGCGTGGATGTTCCGGGCGCATGTGACCATCGCGGTCGATTCCCTCGAGGACTACGAGGATCAGGTCCTGGAGTGGTTCACGTCGATGACGCTGGACGACTGAGGCGTCTCGCGGCCGGACGGAGCGGCAGCCCGGTTTCATCCGGGCACCCGCCCCTGGCCGTCGGTCAGCTTCCCGTGGCCGAGCCGGCCCCGACCAGCGATGACAGCGGCAGGTCCATGTCGATGGCGATGCCCTTCGGCGTCGACCGTCGGTCGGCTGCGCCGCGAAGCTGTCCTTCGACGACGGCCTTGAACAATCTCGAACCGAAGCCGGCGCCTTCGCCGACCGGCGACGGCGACGGGCATTCCTCCGTCCAGTCGATCAACAGGCGGCCGTCACGGCGGCGGAGCGTCACGCGCAACGTGCCGCCATCGTCGCGCAATGCGCCGTATTTGACCGCATTCGTCGCAAGCTCGTGAAAGATCAGGGCCAGCGGCGTCACCGCGGTGGCCGCGATCCGCACGTCGTCG
This sequence comes from Aquamicrobium sp., assembly GCA_039808485.1. Lineage (GTDB taxonomy): Bacteria > Pseudomonadota > Alphaproteobacteria > Rhizobiales > Rhizobiaceae > Aerobium. The sequence goes on from JBDHTD010000005.1 coordinate 108,794, forward strand.
CCGGAAACCGAAATCCTGCCGCCGCCGTCGTCATAGGGCCGCAGGAGCATCTGCAAAAGCCCGGTCATCGATGTGGCGCCGCCGGTATTGTGTCGCCTTATCAGACCGTGCGCCTCGTGAAGGGCCTTCAGCCGGCCGCGGATCGTGTCGGCCACCTCGGCGACGGTGCCGCCTTCCCTGACGCCGACATTGACCAGGCCGTTCACCAGCGCGAACAGGTTGCCGATGCGGTGGTCGAGCTCGCCCGCCACCGCTTCGCGCTCCGCCTCCAGTTGCTTGGCGTCGTCGATGTCGGTCGACGTGCCGTACCAGCGCACGACGGCGCCTTGCGCGTTTCGCAGCGGCTTGGCCTGGACCTTCAGCCAGCGATAACGCCCGTCGTGATGCCTGAAGCGATAGTCTATCGAATAGGGCTCGCCCGTTTTCAGGCTGGCCGTCCATGCCTCCGTCACCCGGCGCGCGTCGTCGGGGTGGACGAGGCCCGCCCAGCTCTCCGGCCCTGTATCGTCCACGGTCATGCCGGTGAATTCATGCCAGCGATGATTGAAATAGTCATGCCTGCCGGCCGCGTCGGCGCTCCAGACGATTTCGGGGATCGACTCGCTGACGATGTTGAACCGCCTGTCGCTGAGTTCGAGCGCCTCCGCAGCCTTCTCCTGCGCGGTCAGGTCGAGGAACACGCCGATCACGCGGGACACGGCGTTGTGCTGATCGAAGACCGGCTTTCCGAGGGCCGCGAGCAACAGCAGCTCGCCCTCGCAGGGTTCGCTGTGATATTTGCAATAGAAGTCCGCGCCGGTCGCGATCGATGCGTTGAGCTGGTCGCGAACACGCTTGCGGTCATCGGGACCGCTGGTGGCCAACGCCCGCTCGATGTGATCTTCCCTCCGGTATAACGCCTTGCGGTCTTCGGAACCCGTCGCCTCTATCGTGATCATGCCGGTCGCGGCGTCCAGGTCCCAGACGCCGACGATGCCGCCCGCCTGCAACGCCATGTCGATCCGCTGCCGGGCCACCGACAGCTTCTGCGCCAGCTCGTCGCGGTTGCGCATGACGATGGCCAGCGCGATCGGCGCCAGCGCGATCATGAACGCGCCCAGCCTGAGCGAGACGATCGCGCCGCCGTCGAAGCCGCCGGCGAGGTTGTGCAGATAGTCCACGCTGATGATGACCGACGACCACGAGGCGAAGGCGAACGCCAGGACGGAGACGAAGAACACGGAGTAGACCAGCCCGCACCAGATCAGGGCCGGGACCGCGAAGGAGATGGCCCCGGGACCGCCTTCCAGCAGCGCCGCCGCGCAGGCGCCGACCAGCGCCGCGGCGGGCAGGGCGTTGCGCCAGTTGAGGGCGGATGCGAGCGACGGCAGGCCGCGCAGCGGCGGCATCGACAAGATCGGCGGCAGCAGGGCGATGTAGTTTATCAGCTCCGAGGCGAACCAGAACTTCCACGCACCGAAACGGCCGAGGCCGAGCGGGAAAGGGTCGACCACGGCGGCGAAGAGGCCGGCCGCCGAAGCGCCTGCGGCGGCGACGAGGACATACCAGAGAACCGATTGCGGCTCCCGCAGCTTGAGCGCGCTTTCGGGGATGAACCGCGTCACGGCATAGGCGGTCGCGATGCCGCAGAGGTTTGCCGCGCCGAGCAGGACGGCTCTCGCCGCGTCGGCGCCGGTGAGCAGGTCTGCCACGACGAAGCCGACAGGCGCGGCCAGCCATACCATCGGCCGCTGGCTCTGCGGCATTCGCAGCAGGAGGCCGAGCGTCAGCGCGTTGGCCGGCCAGACCACGGCAAGCAAACCCGCCGGCCGCGTCAGGATTCCCAGCAGGCATACGAGACTTATCGCGACGACGAGGAGGGTCCAGGTCGACAGGAACCTCAGTGTCGGGCCAATTCCCCTGAGCGCGGCGGAACTATCCAGCAAGGCCACGGCAAATTCCCCTAATCGGCTTGGCGCATTGGAAAACCGAGGAAGGATTTTTCATGCTCCTTAGCTTAACCGACCTCTCTACAGAGAAAATCACGATGACGTCTATTATGCATCGCTCATTTAACATGTTGTTATTATAATTACTTGCAACTTCCAACCATCGCGTCAAGAAATTGACGCGCATCCGGGCGGCAATTCTGCTCCTTTGGTTAGCGCCGTCCGGGTCCGGCCCGCGCGCACTGCTTCCGCGAGCCGAACTCAGGTCGGCGGAACGCCGGTAGCAGGGCAGACGGCGGGGTCTCCCGTGGCGCTGTTTTCGGGAAACCCCTTCCATGCTGCCGATTTTCGGCTAAAACGCTTGCCAGACACGAGGGTGGCGGCCGTCGCCTCCTGCAATTTCTCTCGAAACCCGGTGGACGATGTCGGACGACAGTTTCTTTCGTGAGGTGGACCAGGAGCTCCGCCAGGACCAGGCCAAGGCGCTGTGGGACCGCTACGGCACCGCGATCATCGCCGCCGCCGTCGCGATCGTGCTCGCCACCTCGGCCTGGGTCGGCTGGGACTACTGGAGCCAGTCGCGCGCAGATGCGTCCGGCGACGCCTATCTCCAGGCGCTCGAGCTTGCCCGCGACGGCAAGACCGAGGAGGCCAGGGCCGCGCTCGCCGCGCTGGAGGCCGGCGGCTACGGCGCCTATCCGGTGCTGGCGCGGATGCGCAGCGCCACGTTGCTGGCGGAAGCCGGCGACCATGCCGGCGCGGTCGCCGGCTTCGACGGCGTCGCCGCCGATGGCGCCATCCCCGCCTCGCTGCGCGAGATGGCGCGGCTGCGCGCCGGGCTCCTTTTGGTCGACCACGGCAGCTATGCCGATGTCGCCAGCCGTGTCGAGACGCTGACGGTCGAGACCAGCCCGCTGCGCCACGCCGCGCGCGAGGCGCTCGGGCTCGCCGCGTGGAAGGAGGGCAGGCTCGCCGACGCGGCGAAGCTGTTCGAGGAGATCGCCGGCGACGACGGCGCGCCGCAGAACGCGCGCCAGCGCGCCACCCTGCTGTCCGAGCTGATCCGCGGTTCGGGCGCGGCGTCCTGACCGCGCCCCGGTTCCGGCCATGAACCTCAAGCTCGCCATCGTCGGTCGCCCCAATGTCGGCAAGTCGACATTGTTCAACCGGCTCGTCGGCCGCAAGCTGGCGCTGGTCGACGACACGCCGGGCGTGACCCGCGACCGCCGCGTCCACGCCGCCCGGCTCTACGACCTGCGCTTCGAAGTCATCGACACCGCCGGGCTGGAGGAGGCGGGCGCCGCCTCGCTCGAAGGCCGCATGCGCGCCCAGACCGAGACCGCCATCGACGAAGCCGACCTGATCCTGTTCCTGGTCGATTCCAGGGTCGGCGTCATGCCCGACGACCGCACCTTCGCCGATCTGGTGCGGCGCACCGGCAAGCCGGTGGTGCTCGTCGCCAACAAGGCCGAGGCGCGCGGCGCTCAAGGAGGCATGCTGGAAGCGTGGGAGCTCGGCCTCGGCGAGCCGATACCGATCTCGGCCGAGCATGGCGAGGGCATGCCCGACCTGCGCGAGGCCATCGTCGAAGCGCTCGGCGAGGACCGCGCGTTCGCCCACGAGAAGGAGGAGGCCGCCCTCGCCGCCGCCGCGGCCGAGCTGCTGATCGGCGAGGACATCGACGATCCCGACGCGGAAGACGTTCCCGAATACGACACGACCAAGCCGCTGCGCATCGCCATGATCGGCCGGCCGAACGCCGGCAAGTCGACCATGATCAACGCGCTGATCGGCGAGGAACGCCTGCTGACCGGGCCGGAGGCCGGCATCACCCGCGATTCGATCTCGGTCGACTGGAGCTGGCGCGAGCGCCGGATCAAGCTGTTCGACACCGCCGGCCTGCGCCGCAAGTCGCGGGTGCAGGAAAAGCTGGAAAAGCTCTCCGTCGCCGACGGCCTGCGCGCCGTGCGCTTCGCCGAGGTGGTCATCATCGTTCTCGACGCGACCATCCCCTTCGAGAAGCAGGACCTCCAGATCGCCGACCTGATCGTGCGCGAGGGCCGCGCGCCGGTCATCGCCTTCAACAAGTGGGACCTGATCGAGAACCCGCAGGAGACGCTGGCCGAGCTGCGCGAGAAGACGGCGCGCCTGCTGCCGCAGGTGCGCGGCATCCGCGCCGTGCCGGTGTCGTCGGAGACCGGGCGCGGCCTCGACAGGCTGATGGAGGCGGTCGAGGAAACCCACCGCGTCTGGAACCGGCGCATCTCGACCGGCCGGCTCAACCGCTGGCTCGAGGGCATCCTCGCCCATCATCCGCCTCCGGCCGTCGCCGGCAGGCGGCTGAAGATCAAGTACATCACCCAGGTCAAGACGCGGCCGCCCGGCTTCGTCCTGTCGTGCTCCCGCCCCGAGGCGATGCCGCAATCCTATGTGCGCTACCTCGTCAACAGCCTGCGCGACTCGTTCGACATGCCGGGCGTGCCGATCCGCGTGGCGTTGCGCGCCTCGGAAAACCCCTTTGCCGGCCGGGCGAAGAAGAAGAAGTAGCCGGAAACGACGGAAACGGGAACAGGCGCGGCCATGCTCGAACGACGCGACAGCTACGAGACGCTCTATCGCGATTTCCGCTGGCAGATCCCGGCGCGCTTCAATATCGGCGTCGCGGTCAGCGACCGCTGGGCCGCGATCGAGCCGGACCGCACCGCCCTTCTCGCCGACCGCGGGCCGGGCGAAGCGGCGCGGCTGAGCTATGGCGAGCTTTCCGCCCGCTCCAACGCGCTGGCCAACGCGCTGCGGGCGCAGGGCGTGCGCCCCGGCGACCGGGTGGCGCTGCTTCTGCCGCAATGCTTCGAGGCGGCGATCGCCCATGTCGCCATCTACAAGCTCGGCGCCGTCGCCGTGCCGCTGGCGCTGCTGTTCGGCGCCGACGCGCTCGAATACCGGCTGATCGCCGCCGGCGTGAAGGCGGTGATCGCCAACGAGGCGGGCCGCGCCAAGCTCGCCGCGATCCGCTCCCGGCTGCCGGAGCTCGAAACCGTGATCTGCGTCGACGGGGCCGCCGCCGGCGCGCTCGATTTCGAAAAACTCGTCGCCGACCACGCGCCGCATTTTGCGGCGGCGGCGACGGGGCCGGACGACCCGGCGATGATGATCTTCACCTCCGGCACCACCGGCCCGCCCAAGGGCGCGCTGCACGGCCACCGCGTGCTTCTGGGCCACCTGCCCGGCGTGCAGATGCCGCACGAGTTCCTGCCGCAGCCGGGCGACCTGTTCTGGACCCCGGCCGACTGGGCCTGGGCCGGCGGCCTGTTGAACGCGCTCCTGCCGGCGCTCTATCTCGGCGTGCCGGTGGTCGCCGGCCGCTTCGCGCGCTTCGACCCGGAAACGGCGCTGGGCATGATGGAGAAGATGAAGGTGAGGAACGCCTTCATCCCGCCGACGGCGCTCAGGATGCTGAAGGCGGCCCCGGGCGTCGTCCGCCGCTTCGACCTGTCGCTGCGCAGCATCTGCGCCGCCGGCGAATCGCTCGGCAACGAGACCTATGACTGGGCGCGCGAGGAATTCGGCCTGACGATCAACGAGGCCTACGGCCAGACCGAGTGCAACCTCGTCCTCGCCTCCTGCGCGGGGCTCGGCGTCAGCCGCGGCGGCGCCATCGGCAAGCCGGTTCCCGGCCACGAGGTCGCGGTGATCGACGGCGAGGGCCGCAGGGTGAAGGCCGGCGAGCCGGGCCAGATCGCGGTCGCGCGGCCCGACCCGGTGATGTTCCTCGAATATTGGCAGAACCCCGAGGCGACGCAGCAGAAATTCATCGGCGACTGGATGCTGACCGGCGACCAGGGCATCGAGGACGGCGACGGCTACGTCCACTTCTTCGGCCGCGACGACGACGTCATCACCTCGGCCGGCTACCGCATCGGCCCTGGCGAGGTCGAGGACTGCCTGACCGGGCATCCCGCCGTGGCGCTGGCCGCCGCCGTCGGCAAGCCCGACGCGCTGCGCACCGAGATCGTCAAGGCCTATATCGTGCTGCGCGAGGGCGTCGAGCCGAGTCCGGAGCTTGCCGGCGAGATCAGCCTTTGGGTGCGCGAGCGGCTTTCGGCGCACGAATATCCGCGCGAGGTCGAGTTCGTCGACCAGATGCCGCTGACCACGACCGGCAAGGTGATCCGCCGTGTCTTCCGCGACAGGGCGCGGGCCGAGACGGCCTGAGCCCCTTTAGTCGCGCCCCTCAATCGCGCCCAAGCGCGCGCTTGATCCGGTCGCGCAGGATGCGCACCGCGTTTCGCGTGTTGCGGTAGAGATGGAGCTGCGCGGCGGCCTGCCGGGTCTGGGCGCCGGCGTCGGGCGTCAGGCCGATCACCAGCGTGCCGATCTGCCGCTTCTCCCCCCACATCCTGCACATCACCGGATGGTCGGGCACGGTGCAGGAATCGGCGATCTCGACATTCGGGTCCTCGAGCAGCGACTTCGTCACCTCCGCCATCAGGAGCACGCCCGGCGAGTGGGAGCTGTGATCCTCCTGATAGGCGGTCTTCCATGTGTAGGCGACGCCGGCCTCGATGAACACGACCAGGCTGGCGATGGCCGTGCCGTCGAGCGTCAGCTCGTAGACGCGGCACAGGTCGCGCTCGGCCAGCCGCTGCGTCGCCTCGCGCACGAAGGCGGCGCGGTAGCGGTCGACCGCCATCGCGGTGCGCGCGCGCCCCTTCCAGCCGGACGCCTCGAGCGCGAGGAAGGTCTCGATGGCGAGGCGGATTTCCTCCGGCTGCCGGGCGATCGTGTAGTCGAGCCGGCCGAGCTCGGTCAGCCGGCGCTTCTGCCGGCCCAGTTCGCGCGACTGGCGCCCCCCGAGCGTGGCCCGGAGATAGGCCTCGCCCTGCATCTGCGACTGGAGGTGCGGGCGTTCGGCCTGGTTGACGATGGCGAGCGGCAGGCCGCGCGCCTCGGCGAACTGGCCGAGAAGGGCCGCGAACGGGCCGTCGAGGCGCACCTCCGGCAACGCGAACACGCGCGGCAGGTTGAGGTGCGGCCGCGCCAGCATGGCGAAGAAGTCCTCGATCACCCCGGCGGGATCGTCATGGTCGACCAGCGGCGTGCCGAGCGGGCCGAACGGGTTGGACCACGCCCGCAGGATCGACGTCCCGAACGGCGGCGCGGCGCGCTCGACCGTGAACGGCACCAGAAGCCGCAGCCGGGTCCGCGCGCCGGCATTGTCGCGGATCACGGCGAGCCGCACCTCCCGGTCGTCGAGGCGCGGCATGGCCGGCGCGAGAAAGCGCGGGTTGAAGAACAGGTTCGGCTCGATGGCGCGCGCGCCGAGATATTCCAGCTCCTCGACGAGGTCGTACCCCGCCGACGCCGGATAGATGGCGAGCGAGCGCCGCGCCTGCCCGGCGTCGGCGCCCATGTCGGTGCCCATGCCACGGTCGGCGACGACGGTGGGAATGCCGCCTTGTTCCTCGAGAAGCGGGACAGCGCTCATGACAGGGCCTCTTTCGTATTCTTGCCGCCGAGCGGCACGATCATGGTGATGCCGAGCTTGCGGCGGACGGCGATGCCGAGCAGCAGCGTCTCGACCCCCATGGCCACCGCGGAGGACACCGCTGCGCCCCACAGGCCGTGGCGCGGGATCAGCACCAGGTTGAGCCCGACATTGACGGCGAGCGTCGCCGCGAAGATGCCGGCGCAGACCTTCTGGTGCCCGCTCATGGTGAGCAGGCTTTCCGCCGGCCCGATGAAGGCGCGCACGACAACGCCGCACAACAATAGCAGAAGCAGCGGATAGCCGGCCTCGAAGCCCGGGCCGAACAGCATCAGGAGCGGCTTGCCGATGGCGACGATGACGGCGGCCATGGCCAGCGACGGCCAGAACGTCCACCCGACCGTTTCGCGCGCGAAACCGGCGAGGCGGGCGCGGTCGGCACCGTGGGCATACTGGGCGTAGCGCTGGGCCACGCCCGCCTTGACCGCGAAATAGACGAAATGAACCAGCGCCAGCAGCTTCAGCGTCGCGAAATAGACCGCGACCGCCTGCGGCTCCAGGAACCAGCCGACCATCAGCAGGTCGGCATTGGTGTGGAGATAGAAGAAGCCGTCGACCAGGAAGATCGGCAGCGAGACCGACACCCAGTCGCGCAGGTGGAACCGCGCCGCCGCGTCCCCGGCGCCGGCGGCGATCGGCGGCACCACCGCGAACACCTGGTAGAGCGTGGTCAGGAACGAGGCCAGGATCGCGCAGATGACCGCCACCTTGGCGCTCGGCGCGAAATCGAGCATCACCGCGCCCGCCATCAGCGCCAGGATCAGGATCGGCCGCAGGATGTAGACCGGCGTCAGCGCCACCACCGACCAGCCATTGGCCCGGGCCATGCCTTCGAGCAGCGTGGAGAGCGCGATCAGCGGCAGGCAGCTCAGGCCGAGATAGAACGGCAGCACGTAGAAGTTCTCGATCGTGTCGGAGAGCAGCCAGACGCCGGACACCCCCGCCGCCGCGACCAGCGACGACGACGCCAGCACGAAGCCCTGCGCCGCCCGGATGATGCCGCGCAGCTCCCCGCGCTGCCCGCGCTCGCGATATTGCGGGATGAAGCGCACCACCGACGTCTGGAAGCCGAAGCAGGAACTGTCGCCGACCATGACCATCACGGTCCAGACCAGCACGAACACGCCGTATTCGAACCCGCCCATCCACCGCGCCATCAGCACCTGGCTGACGAAGGCGATCGCCGCGCTGACGATGCGGATGGCGAAGGCGACGAGCGAGGCGCGCCCCGAATGGCCGCGTTCGTCCATCGAGAACAGGACGGCGTCGACGCGCCGCGCCAGCGGGCGCAGCCGCGCGGCAACCGCACCCGGCAGAAGCCGGTCTGCCGTCGATGCAGCAGAAAAACGCAATACGCACACTCCAAGACGCGAGAACGTCCTTGAGCCGTACCGCAGACTCTTTAAAATTCGGTGAGACCGGCGCTTCTCACCGGCGGCGCGAAGCCGGGAACGGCCGGACATGGCAGGTTAGGCATGGCAAGTTACAGGGTGGGGCTGGCGCTGGGCGGCGGCGCCGCGCGCGGCTGGTCGCATATCGGCGTCATCGAGGCGCTGCTCGCCGGCGGCGTCGCGCCCACGGTCGTCGCCGGCACCTCGATGGGCGCGCTGGTCGGCGCCGCCTACGCCGCCGGCCGGCTCGACGCGCTGAAGGCATGGGCGACAAGCCTGGACCGGCGCGCGATGATGTCGCTCGTCGACATCGACCTCACCGCCGGCGGCATCGTCGACGGCCAGCGCATCCGCGCCCTTCTCGGCCAGCTCGGCATCGACGGCGAGATCGCCGCCTTCGCCGTCGCCTACGCCGCCGTCGCCACCGACCTGGCCGACGGGCGCGAGTTCTGGCTGCGCGAGGGGCCGGCCGACCTCGCCATCCGCGCCTCGATCTCGATGCCCGGCATCTTCAGCCCGGTTCTCGTCGGCGACCGCTGGCTGGTCGACGGCGGGCTGGTCAACCAGGTTCCGGTCTCGACCTGTCGGGCGCTGGGCGCCGATTTCGTCGTCGCCGTCCATGTCGGCGACGGCCTGCTCGGCCGCCGCCGCGAAAGACTGCGCGTCGATCCGGATGCCGACGCCGCGGCGCGGTCCGCGCGCGCGGCGCAGATGCTGGAGCAGGTGCCGGCGGCGCTGCGCGAGGCGGCGGGGCGCATCCTGCCGCATCTCCTGAAGGATGAGACGCGCGCGCCCGGCTATTTCGACGTGCTCGTCAACTCGCTCAACATCATGCAGGAAAAGATCACCCGCTCGCGCCTTGCCGGCGAGCCGCCCCACGCCCTGATCGCGCCCGAGGTCGCGGCCATCGGCCTGCTCGACTTCGACCGCGCCGGCGAGGCCATCGCCGCCGGGCGCGAGGCGGCGGAAAAGGCGCTCGGCGCGATAAGGGAGCAGCTTGCGCGCTGAAGCGCCCCAGCCGCCGCCCCAGCCACCGCCTCAGCGCATGTCGAGCAGCCGTTCGAGATAGTCGCGCTCGATCTCGGGGCCGAGCGCATTGCCGAGCCGCCGGCGGATCTCGTCGAGGATGCGGCGCGCGCGCTGGACGTCGATCTCGTCCGGCACCTTGACCGAATTGCCGAAATCCGGCCCGGTCGAGGAAAGCGGCCGGCCGAGCGGGTCGCGGTCGGCGGCCTGCTCGCGCCCGCCCTCGCCGCCGCCCCGGCCGTCGCGGCGCAGCGCCTGCTGCATCTGGCTCATCATGTCCTGCGCGCCGCGCCGCAGCGCTTCCAGCGCCTGCCCCTGCTCGCCGGTGGCGCGCTCGCCCTCGCCCTCGCCCAGCGCGCCCTCGGCCCGGCCCATCGCCTCGCCGGCCTCGCCGAAGCCCTCGCCGGGGCGGATGCCCATGCCGTCGAGCGAGCGCGTCAGCCCGTCCAGCTCGTCGCGCAGGCGGCCCTGCCCTTCCTGCAACTCGCGCATCGCCTCGCCGAATTCCTCGGGCGACATCGGCTGCCCGCCCTTTCCTTGCCCCTGGCCCTGCCGCTGGCCCTGCCGCTGGTCCGGCTGCCCGCCCTGGCGGTTCTGGCCGCGCTGCATCTGGTCGAGGCGGAAGGTCTCGTTCATCAGCTCCTGCTGGCGGCGCATCATCTCGCCGAGCTGATCCATCTGCTGGCGCATCTCGCTCTGCTCGCCCTGGCCCTGGCCGGGCTGCTGCGGCCGGCCGGCCTGGAGATTGTTCATCATGTCGCGAAGCTGCTGGAGCATGTCCATCGCCTGCTCGCGCGCGCCGGAACGGGCGAGGTTCTCGAGCTGGTCGAGCATGCGGTCGAGGTCGCTCTGGCGCATTTCCTGCCCGTCCTGCGGCATCTGCGTCGCCATGCTGGGGTCGCGCGCCATCTGCTCGGCCAGCTCGCGCAGGAAGTCCTGCATCGCCTCGCGCAGCTCCGACATCAGCCGCTCGATCTCCTCGTCGTCCGCGCCCTGCTCCAGCGCCTGCTGGAGCGCGTCCTGCGCCTGGGTCAGCCGCTTCTGGGCGTCGGAGAACGCGCCGCTCTCGATCGCCAGCGCGATCTCCCACAGATAGTCCGCCGTCTCGCGCAGCGCCTCGTCGCTGTCCGCCTGCTTCAGCCGCGCCCGCGCCGACATCACGCCGAGATAATGCGACAGATTGTCGAACCCCTCCTCCGGCCGCAGCGTCAGGGCATCCATCAGCGCCAGCACCCGCGGCTTGTCATTGGCGTCGAGCGCCAGGATGCGGCGCTGCTCGACCAGCGCCCTGGCCAGCGGGTTGTAGAACGGCCGCTCCGGCAGGACGATGGTCTTCGTCTCGCTCGCCGCCTCCTGCCCGGCCGCGTCCGCGGCATGGAGCGTGATCGCGACCGGCGCGCCGGCCCAGCCATGGTCGGTCAGGTCGCGCGTGGTGCGCGCACCCTTGTCGGAAGCGGTGGCGCGCGGCAGCGCGAGCTTCATCTCCGGCGCGTCGTAGAGCGGCCGCGCGCCCCCGGCGGCGACGCCCGGCGCCAGCGCGAACCGCGCCTCGGCCGAGACCGGCCCGTAATCGTCCTCGACGACGTAGGACAATTCCAGCGTGCCGTTGACCGCGCGGCCGGGCTCGTGGGCGAAGCGGATGGTCGGCGGCGCGTCGGCGATGACGGCGAAGGCCCAGCTCCGCAGCTCGCGCGGGCCGGAACGCAGGGCGAGCAGCCCGTCGGCCTGGAGCGTGGCGGCGAAGCGGCGGGCGTTCGGCTCGCCGCGCTCGCCCCGGCGCGGCCTGTCCTGCGGCGCGGCCGCCTCGGCGGCGAGCGGAACCGCCTCCTGGTCGCCCGCCTTCAGCCACGACAGGGTTTCCTCGCCGCTGCCGCCGGCGATCCGCACCGCGATCTCGCTGCCGGCCGGAACCCTGACGATCGCCGGCCTGTCGGTCTCGCCCTGCGCGGTCAGGAAGACCGGGGCCTTGCCGGTATAGGCGGGCGGCGTCACCCAGGCGTCGATCCGCGCCGGCACCGCCGCCCCGGCATCGTGGGTGCGGAAGGCGTCGCCGATCGCGCCGCCGCGCGGACCGAAGGAAAACGGAAACGCGACGACGAGAAGCAGCACGCAGGCCGCGCGCAGGCCCCAGGGGTCGCGCTCGGGGATGCGGGCATGCGGCAGGTCGCCGCCGAGCCGGTCGAGCCGCGCCGCCATCCGCCGCTGGTGCTCGCGCCACAGCGCCAGCGCGAACGGGTCGTCCGCCGTCGGCCGGTCGGTCTGGGCATGGAGCGGCGCATGCTCCAGCCGGTTGGCGCGCTCGATGCGGCGGTCGACCTCGGCCGCCGTCGGCGCGCGGAAGAAGCGCAGCAGGAAAAGCGCCGCCGCGGCGGCCGCGACGAAGGCGGCGAGAAGGCAAAGCCGCGCCCAGTCGGGAACGGCGCGGAACGCGCCAAACCAGGACAGGCTGGCGAACAGGCCGGCGACGACGGCGAAAGGAAGCAGAAGCGGCCACAGCCGCTCGACGACGGTCGCCGCCCGCACCGAGGCGCGCGTGCGGGAAAGACGGGCCAGAAACCCGCCGCCGCCTGCCGGAGCATTCCTCACCGTCTGCGCCATCGGGTCCTTTCTCATAGCCGCGCGGCATCGCGCCGGCTCGCCGGGGTCAGGATAGCAGCAAACGCGGCGAAGGCGAGGCGGGGCAAGAAATCGTGATGCGCACCGCCCGGCGCGCCGGCGCGCTCAGAGCCAGTCGGGCAGCGAATCGAGGCCGATCAGCTCGTCATAGGTCGGGCGCGGCCGGACGACGTGGAAGCGGTCGCCATTGACCAGAACCTCGGGCACCAACAGCCTCGAATTGTAGGTCGAAGCCTGCGTCGCGCCGTAGGCGCCGGCCGTGCCGACATAGATCAGGTCTCCGGAGTCGAGCACCGGCATGTCGCGCTCGTGGCCGAGAAAATCGCCCGTCTCGCAGACCGGGCCGACCACGTCCACGGTGATGCGCGGCGCATCGGCCTTCTCCTCGATCACCGGGCGGATCTCGTGGAAGGCGTCGTAGAGCGTCGGGCGGATCAGGTCGTTCATCGCCGCGTCGACGATCAGGAAGTTCCTGGTCTCGCCGCGCTTCAGGTAGATGACTTGCGTCACCAGGATGCCGGCATTGGCGGCGATGAGGCGGCCGGGCTCGAACGCCACTTCGAGGCCGAGCGGCTTCAGGTGCTTCGTCACCACGGCGGCATAGGCGTCGGGCGCCGGCGGCGGCGCGTTGTCGGTGCGGTAGGGAACGCCGAGTCCGCCGCCGACATCGACGTGGGCAATGGCGTGGCCGTCGGAGCGCAGCATGCCGACCAGTTCGACCAGCAGCGTCAACGCGTCGTCGAACGGTTGCAGCTCGGTGATCTGGCTGCCGATATGCATGTCGATGCCGGTCACCTTCAGTCCCGGCAGGGAGGCGGCCCGGGCATAGGCCGCCCGCGCGTTCTTCCACGAGATGCCGAACTTGTCCCGCGCCTTGCCGGTGGAAATCTTGCGATGGGTCCTGGCGTCGACGTCGGGGTTGATGCGAAGCGAGACGGGCGCGACATGGCCCGTCGCCACGGCGCGCGCCGAAAGCAGCTCCAGTTCGGGCAGCGATTCGACGTTGAAGCAGCGTATGCCGGCGGCAAGCGCCAGGTCCATCTCGGCCGCGGTCTTGCCGACGCCGGAGAACAGAATCTTCTGCGCCGGGACGCCGGCGGCGAGCGCGCGGCGCAGCTCGCCCTCGGAGACCACGTCGGCGCCGGCGCCGAGCTTGGCCAGGGTGCGGATGACGGCCTGGTTGGAATTGGCCTTCATCGCGTAGCAGACCAGCGCGTCGAGGCCGGAGAACGCCTGCGAGAACACCCGGTAGTGGCGTTCCAGCGTCGCGGTGGAATAGCAATAGAACGGCGTGCCGACGGCGGCCGCGATGGCCGGCAGGGCTACGTCCTCGGCGTGGAGGACGCCGTCGCGGTACTCGAAATGGTTCACTTGGGCGATCCTAGATCAGGCTGTCGAGGATGAAGCGCCGGTCCTCGACCGGCTTCTCCGGCGCGGGCGGCAGCGGCTGGCCGTCCTGCTCCGCCTGTTTTCGCGCCTCGATCGCCGCCTCGTAAGGCGTGTCGAGCGTGCCGGGACGGCGGCCGCAGGCCGAGAGCAGCGCGGCCGCCGCGCCGATGAGCAGAATTGTCCTGACCGTATAGCCCGCGCGCATCATGCCTGTCCGTACCATGTGAGATCGAAAGCGTTCTAGCTTCTTTTCGCCGGCCGCGCATCCCGTTTCAGGCGATTGCGCCAATAGCGGATCTGCCGGCGCACCTCGGCAGGCGCGGTGCCGCCGAAGGAGGCACGGCTTTTCACCGAGGCGTTGACCGACAGCACCCCGAACACGGCCTCGGTGATGCGGCCGTCGATCTCCCGCAAATCGGCGAGCGGCAGCCTGTCGAGCGCCACGCCCCTGGTCTCGGCCAGTGCCACGGCGCGGCCCGTCACGTGGTGCGCCTCGCGGAAGGGCAGGCCCGCCTCGCGCACCAGCCAGTCGGCCAGATCGGTGGCGGTCGAATAGCCGGAGCCGGCCGCTCGTCTCATCGCCGCCGTGTCGACGCCCATGTCGCGGACCAAGCCGGTCGTCGCCGCCACCATCAGGTCGAGCGTCTCGGCGGCGTCGAACACGGCTTCCTTGTCTTCCTGCATGTCCTTGGAATAGGCGAGCGGCAGGCCCTTCATCACGGTCAAAAGCCCGATCAGATGGCCGTTGACGCGGCCGGTCTTGGCCCGCACCAGCTCGGCCGCGTCCGGGTTCTTCTTCTGCGGCATGATCGAGGAGCCGGTCGAGAACTGGTCGGACAGGCGCACGAAGCCGAATTGCGGCGTCGACCAGATGACGATCTCCTCGGCCAGCCGCGACAGGTGTGTCGCGCAGATGGCGGCGAGCGACAGGAACTCCAGCGCGAAGTCGCGGTCCGAGACGCTGTCGATCGAGTTGCGCGTCGGCTCGCGGAAGCCGAGCGCGGCGGCCGTCATCTGGCGGTCGATGGCGAAGCCGGTGCCGGCGAGCGCGGCGGCGCCGAGCGGCGACTCGTCCATCCGCGCCGCCGCGTCGCGGACGCGGGAGAGATCGCGGGAAAACATCTCGACATAGGCCATGCAGTGATGGCCGAAGGTGACGGGCTGCGCGGTCTGGAGATGGGTGAAGCCCGGCATCACGGTCGCCGCGTGCTCCTGCGCCTTGTCGAGGAACGCCTCGATCAGCGCGACGAGCGCGGCGTCGAGGCGCCGGAGCTCGTCCTTGACCCAGAGGCGGAAGTCGACCGCCACCTGGTCGTTGCGCGAGCGCGCCGTGTGCAGCCGCCCGGCCGCCTTGCCGATCAGGTCGGCGAGACGGGCCTCGACATTCATGTGGATGTCCTCGAGCCTGGTCGAGAACTCGAACCGGCCTTCCTCGATCTCTGACAGGATCGTGTTCAGCCCGCGCTCGATTTCGGCTTGATCCTCGTCAGAAATGATGCCCGTTGCCGCGAGCATCCGCGAATGGGCGACGGAGCCGCGGATGTCCTGGGCGTAGAGCTTGCGGTCGAACGAGATCGAGGCGTTGATCGCCTCCATGATCGCCGCCGGCCCCGAGGCAAAACGTCCGCCCCACATCTGGTTGCTGGCCTTGGTGTCGCTCATCGTGGTATCGCATCCTCGGAGACTGAAAATGGCAAATGCACGACTGAACCTGCCGACCAAATGGCTGATCGTGGCGGCAATCGTGGCCGGCGTCATCGCCGGCGGCGCGTTCGGCCTATACGTGATCGGCGACCCTTCTGGCAATAACGACCGGCTTGCCGCGTCCGGCCCGGACGACGCCGCCTGCGCCGCCAAGCAGGGCCTGGCGGACGCGGCCGGCGCGGCCGCGCGCGGCGAGGTGGCGGCGATGCTGGCGGCCAGCCCGCCGCGCTCGCTGAAGACGCTTTCCTTCAATGCCCCCGACGGCACGCCGATGACGCTGGCCGACCTGTCGGGCCGCACCGTGCTGCTCAATCTGTGGGCGACCTGGTGCGCGCCCTGCCGCGAGGAGATGCCGGCCCTGAACCGGCTCCAGACCGAAGAGGGCGGCGCCGATTTCGAGGTGGTGGCGATCAATGTCGACACCGGCACCGACGAGAAGCCGAAGCGCTTCCTCGACGAGACCCGCGTCGACGCGCTCGGCTTCTATCGCGACGCCACCATGGGCGTGTTCAACGAGATGAAGCGGCGGGGCCTGGCGCTCGGCCTGCCGGTGACGGCGCTGATCGACGGCGACGGCTGCATGCTCGCCCACATGAACGGCCCGGCCGAATGGGCGAGCGACGACGCCAGGGCGCTGATCGCCGCCGTGCGCTAGCTTTTCCTTGTAATGCCAGCCCGCCATGGCTAATGAGCCAGTGGGAGCGGCGTTCCGAACAACAATGGCGGCAAGCCCGGAACGCCGGACAGTTTCGTCTCGGGGAGCCATGGCGACGATCATCGACGTCCAGGACGTGACCAAGCGTTTCGGCAACGTGCTTGCGGTCGACCGCTGTTCGCTGAAGGTCGAGAAGGGCTCGATCACCGGCCTGATCGGGCCGAACGGCGCCGGCAAGACCACCATGTTCAACATGGTCGCCGGCGCGTTCCCGCCCACTTCGGGCAAGATCCTGCTCGACGGCGAGGAGGTCACCGGCCTGCCCGCCCACAGGCTGTTCGAGCGCGGCCTGTTGCGCACCTTCCAGATCGCGCAGGAATTCTCCACCATGACGGCGCTGGAGAACCTGATGATGGTGCCGGCCGGCCAGTCGGGCGAGACGCTGGCCAACGCCTGGTTCCGGCGCGGCCATGTGGCGGCCGAGGAGGCCGCGACGCGGCAGCGCGCGCAGGAGGTGCTGGAGCTGCTGCGGCTGACCCATGTCCGCAACGAGCTGGCCGGCAACCTGTCCGGCGGCCAGAAGAAGCTGCTCGAGCTCGGCCGGGTGATGATGGCGAAGCCGCGCGTCGTCCTGCTCGACGAGATCGCGGCCGGCGTCAACCGCACATTGCTGAACGACCTCGCCGCCGTGGTCGAGCGCCTGAACCGCGAGGAAGGGCTGACCTTCTTCGTCATCGAGCACGACATGGACCTGATCGGCCGGCTGTGCGACCCGGTCATCGTCATGGCCGCGGGGTCCGTCATGGTCGAGGGGCCGATGGCCGAAATCCGCAACAACCCGGAAGTGGTCGAAGCCTATTTCGGCGGCGGCATGCCCGCTCCGCAACTGGAGGCGCGCTGAGATGGCCCTCCTCGAAATGACCGGCATCCATGGCGGCTATGGCGGCGCCAACATCCTGAACGGCGTCGACATCGCGATCGAGGCGCACGAGATCGGCGTCATCGTCGGCCCCAACGGCGCCGGCAAGTCGACGACACTGAAGGCGCTGTTCGGGCTGCTCACCGTGTCGCAGGGCACGGTGCTGTTCGACGGCCGCGACATCACCAACAAGGCGCCCGAGGCGCTGGTGCGCGAGGGGCTTTCCTTCGTGCCGCAGGAATTCAACGTCTTCCCGACGCTGTCGGTCGAGGAAAACCTCGAAATGGGCGCATTCATCCGCCGCGACGATTTCCGCCACCTGATCGACAAGGTCTACGGCTTCTTCCCGCCGCTGAAGGACAAGCGCCGCCAGCCGGCGGGCGAACTTTCCGGCGGCCAGCGCCAGATGGTGGCGATGGGCCGGGCGCTGATGACCGAGCCCAAGCTTCTCCTGCTCGACGAGCCGACGGCGGGCCTGTCGCCGCGCTACATGGGCGAGATCTTCGAGCGCATCATCGAGATCAACGCCGCCGGCGTCGGCATATTGATGGTCGAGCAGAACGCGCGCCAGGCGCTGGCGCTCGCCCATCGCGGCTTCGTGCTGGCCGGCGGCCAGAACCGCTTCACCGGCACCGGGGCCGAGTTGCTGGCCGACCCGGAGGTGGCCAGGAGCTTTCTCGGCGGAGGGGAATGAGATGGAAACGGGCTTCCTCGCCGCGCTTCCCGTGCAGGAGCTGGCGTTCTTCATCAATCGCGGCCTGCTCGCCGGCCTGATCATCGGCTCGGTCTACGCGCTGGGCGCCGTCGGCGTGACGCTGATCTTCGGCATATTGCGCTTCGCCCATTTCGCCCATGGCGACATGATGACCATCGGCGCGTTCGTGGCGCTGATATGCGTCGCGCTGTTCTCGGGCGGCGACAGCATCATGGGCCTGCCGGCCGCCTTCGTGCTGATGCCGCTCGCCATGGTGGTGACGGCGCTGCTGGCCGTCGGCCTCGACCGCGCCTTCTACGCGCCGCTCAGGCGGGCCAAGGTCAGGCCGGTCGTCGTCGTCATGTCATCGATCGGCGTCATGCTGATGATGCAGGGGCTGGTGCGCCTGTTCGCCGGCACCGGCACCTGGCAGCTCGAGGCCGGCGGCGCCAAGACCATCTACCGCCTGCCCTTCCTCGGCCGCGAGATCATCCTGACTCAGCCTCAGGCGCTGCTGATCGGCTTCACCGCCGTCGCGGCCATCGCGCTCCACCTCTTCCTCACCCGCTCGCGCATGGGCAAGGCGATGCGCGCCGTCTCCGACAATCCCGATCTCGCCCGAGTCTCCGGCATCTCGATCGACAGCGTGGTCCGCGCGACCTGGATGATCGCCGGCGGCCTCGCCGCCGCCGCCGGCACGCTCCTGGCGCTCGACGTGACGCTGAAGCCCGACCTCGCCTTCAACATCATCCTGCCGATCTTCGCCGCGGCCATCGTCGGCGGCATCGGCCAGCCCTACGGCGCCATCGCCGGCGGCCTGTTGGTCGGCTTCACCGAGACCTTCGCCGTGTTCAACTGGTCGGTGCTGCTCAGGCCGCTGCA
>JBDHTD010000006.1:0-111103 GCA_039808485.1 Aquamicrobium sp.
GTCCACATCAGCCGCATCTCGGCCTCGGGGCGCTACCTGTTCGTCATCGGCCGCGACGGCCTCGTCAACATGATCGACCTGTGGATGGAGACGCCCGCCAACGTCGCCCAGATCAAGATCGGCATCGAGGCGCGCTCGGTCGAGACCTCCAAGTTCGCCGGCTACGAGGACAAGTACGCCATCGCCGGCGGCTACTGGCCGCCCCAGTACGTCATCATGGACGGCGAGACGCTGGAGCCGCTCAAGATCGTCTCGACCCGCGGCAACGTCTATGACGAGCAGGTCTACCACCCCGAGCCGCGCGTCGCCTCGATCGTGTCGTCGCACAACCACCCCGAGTTCATCGTCAACGTCAAGGAGACGGGCAAGATCCTGTTCGTCGACTATACCGACCTGAAGAACCTGAAGACGGTCGAGGTCGAGGCCGAGCGCTTCCTGCACGACGGCGGCTTCGACAGCACCAAGCGCTACTTCCTGGTCGCGGCCAACCAGCGCGGCAAGATCGCGGTGGTCGACACGCAGGAAGACAAGCTGACGGCGCTGGTCGAGACCGGCGGCCAGATTCCGCATCCGGGGCGCGGCGCGAACTTCACGCATCCGGTCTACGGCCCGGTGTGGGCGACCTCGCACCTGGGCGACGAATCGGTGGCGCTGATCGGCACCGACCCCGTGGGCAATCCCGACCACGCCTGGAAGATCGTCGACACCTTCCCCGCGCTCGGCGGCGGCTCGCTGTTCATCAAGACGCACCCGAACTCGAAGCATCTCTACGTCGATGCGACCTTCAACCCGGAAGCCGACATCTCGGCCGGGGTGGCGGTGTTCGAGACCGACAAGATGGGCGGCAACCCGGATGAGGACCCCGCGTTCATCACCCTGCCGATCGTCGAGTGGGCCGGCATCACCGAAGGCCAGCCGCGCGTCGTCCAGCCCGAGTTCAACAAGGAGGGCACCGAGGTCTGGTTCTCGGTCTGGAACGCCAAGGACAAGGAAAGCGCCATCGTCGTCGTCGACGACAAGACGCTCGAACTGAAGAAGGTGATCAAGGACAAGGGCCTGATCACGCCGACCGGCAAGTTCAACGTCCTCAACACCCAGAAGGACATCTACTGATCCTTGCCGACCGGGCCGACCGGGACATGAAGGGGCGGGCGCCAGGCGCCCGCCCTTTCGTTTGCCGGCAAATCGCCTCCGGGAGCCGGGCAGACGGTCCGTCGTCTTCGCTTCAGGCTTCGCTTCGGGATTTCGATACGCTGCCGTAACGAGCCTTCGTCCCGGCGGCTCCGGCGCTCAGACCGTGGCGTCGTCGATCAGCGGTGTCGGCTTGGCCAGCCGTTCCAGCGAGGCCGTGTCGGTCAGCCTTATGCGCGCGCCGTCGACCCCGACGCCGTAGGGCTTCAGCGTGTTGAAGGCGCGCGACAGGTTTTCCGGCGTCATGCCGAGCAGCGAGGCGAGCGTGCGCTTGTCGTAGGGCAGCTCGATGCAGCCCCTGCCGCCCTGCTCGCTGTCGAGCGCGAGAAGGCTGTTGGCCAGCCGCTCGACGGCGGTGCGCAGCTTGAGGTCCTTCTGCTGCTTGACCACCTCGCGATAGCACCCGGCCAGCTCCTCGACGATGGCGCGGGCGAAGGCGCCGTCGTTGCGGAACGCCTCGCGGACGTTCTCGGCCGGGATCAGCAGCAGCTTCGAACGCTGGTTGGTGCGCCCGCTCTTCAGGTAGACCGCGTCCTTGAGCACGGCCGCGAGGATGAAGGTGCCGAGCGGCCGTACCATCTCCATCACCGTCTCGTGGCTGTTCCAGCGCGCGTAGAGCTCGACGCAGCCGTCGATGACCACATAGAGGAAATCGGCCGGCTCGCCTTCCTTGATCAGCTCGAGCTGGGCGGGAAATATCTGGAGATAGGCCGCCTGCATCAACTGCTCGAAGTTCGCCTCCGCCATGCTTTCGAACAGCGGCAGCGCCCTCACCTGCGGCAGATCGGTCGATCTCATGCGCCCCCTGCTTGATGTTTATCAAGGTTCCGTTTGACGGATCTTCTTGCCGTTCCCGGTCTTGCGCAGGTCCCGGTCCGGCCTTGCCTGCGGCGCGGCTTGCGGAACTCCGCGCCTCTTCTTGTTTCTCAGTTCGGGCCAAATTCCCTTGATCCACATCAAGCCGGAAAGGCTCCGGCCGGAAAACCCTGCTCGGCGGAAGGCCCGGTCCGGGCCGCTTTCAACGCGCCGCACGCAGGGGGCTGCAATGCAATCGCTTCGGGACGTCACGCCCGCACAACAGAACCGAATCCTCGGCATGAGCACGCTGGCCTTCACCGTGTGCTTCGCCGTCTGGACGGTGTTTTCCATCATCGGCATCGCCATCAAGGACGAGCTCGGCCTGACCGACACCCAGTTCGGCCTGCTCGTCGGCACGCCGATCCTGTCCGGCTCGCTGTCGCGGATCTTCCTCGGCATCTGGACCGACCAGTATGGCGGCCGCGTCATCTACGTCCTGACCATGCTGGCCTCGGCCGTCGCCACCGTCCTGCTGTCCTACGCCACCACCTACGAGATGATGCTCGTCGCGGCGCTGGGCGTCGGCCTCGCCGGCGGCGCCTTCGCGGTCGGCGTCGCCTATGTCTCGAAATGGTATCCCAAGGAGCGGCAGGGCACCGCGCTCGGCATCTTCGGCGTCGGCAATGTCGGCGCTGCCGTGACCAAGTTCACGGCGCCCTTCGTGATGGTCGCCTTCGGCTGGACCGCGGTGGCGCAGGTGTGGGCCGCGGCCCTCGTCGTCATGGCGGTGGTGTTCTGGTTCACCACCGACGACGACCCCGACCTCAGGGAGCGCCGCGCCACCGGGCGCAAGGCCGAGAGCACGCTGCTGAAGCTCCAGCCGCTGCGCAACATCCAGGTCTGGCGCTTCGCGCTGTACTATTTCTTCGTCTTCGGCGCGTTCGTGGCGCTGGCGCTGTGGCTGCCGCGCTACCTCGTCGGCGTCTACGGCCTCGACATCAAGACCGCCGGCGTCATCGCCGCCTTCTACTCGATCCCGGCCTCGATCTTCCGCGCCTATGGCGGCCACCTGTCCGACCGCTACGGCGCGCGCAACATCATGTACTGGACCTTCGGCGTGTCGCTGGTCCTGACCTTCATGCTGTCCTACCCGGACACGGACTACGTGATCCACGGCATCCACGGCCCGATCACCTTCTCGACCTCGATGGGCCTCGTCCCGTTCATCTTCGCCATCTTCGTGCTCGGCTTCTTCATGAGCCTCGGCAAGGCCGCGGTCTACAAGCACATCCCGGTCTACTATCCCGAGCACGTCGGCGCGGTCGGCGGCCTCGTCGGCATGATCGGCGGCCTCGGCGGCTTCGTCCTGCCGATCGTGTTCGGCGCCATGCTCGACCTGACCGGCGTGTGGACCAGCTGCTTCGTGCTCCTGTTCGCCATCGTCGCGGTCTCCACCGTCTGGATGCACGCCTCGATCCGCGAGATGGAGCGCAAGGCGCTGGCCGAGGGGCGCGGCGACCTGCCGGAGCTGCCGGAGATGCAGCCCGTCCACGGCGCCGCGCAGCAGGCGGCGCTGGCCGGCGCCAAGGTGCTCGACGACTGGCGGCCGGAGGACCCGGTGTTCTGGGAAAACGAGGGCCGGCGCATCGCCAGCCGCAATCTGTGGATCTCGGTGCCGGCGCTCCTGCTCGCCTTCGCGGTGTGGATGGTGTGGAGCGTGGTGGTGGCCAAGCTGCCGTCGATCGGCTTCGCCTACACCACCGACCAGCTGTTCTGGCTGGCGGCGCTGCCCGGCCTGTCGGGCGCGACGCTGCGCATCTTCTATTCCTTCATGGTGCCGATCTTCGGCGGCCGGCTGTGGACGACGCTGACCACGGCCTCGCTGCTGGTGCCGGCCTTCGGCATCGGCTACGCGGTGCAGAACCCCGACACGCCCTACCTGATCTTCCTGGTGCTGGCGCTGCTGTGCGGCTTCGGCGGCGGCAACTTCGCCTCGTCGATGGCCAACATCTCGTTCTTCTTCCCCAAGCGCGAGAAGGGCAACGCGCTCGCGCTCAACGCCGGGCTCGGCAATCTCGGCGTCTCGGTGATGCAGTTCGCCATCCCGCTCGTCATCACCGCCGGCGTGTTCGGCGTGCTCGGCGGCGAGCCGCAGCAGACCGGCGCCGGCACCGCGATGTGGTTGCAGAACGCCGGCTTCATCTGGGTGCCGTTCCTGATCGTCTCGACGCTCGCGGCCTGGTTCGGCATGAACGACATCGCCTCGGCGAAGGCTTCCTTCGCCGAGCAGTCGGTGATCTTCGGGCGGACGCAGAACTGGGTGATGTGCTGGCTCTACACCGGCACGTTCGGCTCGTTCATCGGCTATTCGGCCGGGTTCCCGCTCCTGTCGCAGACGCAGTTCCCCGAGGTCGACGCGCTGAAATACGCCTTCCTCGGGCCGCTCGTCGGCGCGGTGGCGCGGGCGGGCACGGGCTGGATCTCCGACCGCTGGGGCGGCGGCCGCGTCACCTTCTGGACCTTCGTGCTGATGACGGCGGCCGCCGGCGGCGTGCTGTTCTTCCTCGGCATCAAGGACCAGCCGGGCGCGTTCTGGGGCTTCTTCGCCATGTTCATGGTGCTGTTCTTCGCCACCGGCGTCGGCAACGCCTCCACCTTCCAGATGATCCCGGTCATCATGCACAAGGAGATCGGCCGGCTGATGCCCGAGCTCGCGCCGGCCGAGCGCGCGCGCCAGGCCGAGAAGGAAGCCGCCGCCATCATCGGCTTCACCTCGGCGGTGGGCGCCTACGGCGCGTTCTTCATCCCGAAATCCTACGGCAGCTCCATCGCCATGACCGGCGGGCCGGAGGCGGCGCTGTGGGGCTTCCTCGCCTTCTACGTCAGTTGCGCCGTCATCACCTGGGCCGTCTACACGCGCCGCGGCGGCCTGCTCCACGACATCGAGACCGCGGGCCGCGCCTCGGCCCGCGCAACCAAGGCAGCCGCATAGATCGGAAGGGAAAAACCGATGAGCCACCTGTTCGACCGTCTGAATTTCCTTGCCCGCAAGAATGCCGGCACCTTCTCTGGCGGCCACGGCGTCACCACCTCGGAAAGCCGGGCCTGGGAGGAGGGCTACAGAAAGCGCTGGCAGCACGACAAGATCGTGCGCTCCACCCATGGCGTCAACTGCACCGGCTCGTGCTCGTGGAAGATCTACGTCAAGGGCGGGATCGTGACGTGGGAGACGCAGCAGACCGACTATCCGCGCACGCGGCCGGAGCTGCCCAACCACGAGCCGCGCGGCTGCGCGCGCGGCGCCAGCTATAGCTGGTACATGTACTCGGCCAACCGGGTGAAGTACCCGCTGATCCGCTCGCGGCTGCTCAAGCTGTGGCGCAAGGAGCGGGCGACGAAGACGCCGGTGGCGGCGTGGGCGGCGATCCAGGAGGACGCAGCCAAGCGCGCGCAATACGTCAAGGTGCGCGGGCTCGGCGGCTTCGTGCGCGCGGGCTGGGACGAGGTCAACGAGATCGTCGCCGCCGCCAACGCCTACACCGCGCGGAAATGGGGGCCGGACCGGGTGATCGGCTTCTCGCCGATCCCGGCGATGTCGATGGTCTCCTATGCCGCCGGCTCGCGCTACCTGTCGCTGCTCGGTGGCGTGTGCATGTCGTTCTACGACTGGTACTGCGACCTGCCGCCGTCGTCGCCGATGACCTGGGGCGAGCAGACCGACGTGCCGGAATCGGCCGACTGGTACAATGCCGGCTTCCTGATGCTGTGGGGCTCGAACGTGCCGCAGACGCGCACGCCCGACGCCCATTTCTACAGCGAGGCGCGCTATCGCGGCGCCAAGTCGGTGGTGGTCTCGCCCGACTATTCGGAAGCCGCCAAGTTCGCCGACCTGTGGCTGCATCCCAAGCAGGGCACGGACGCGGCGCTGGCCATGGCCATCGGCCACGTCATCCTGCGCGAGTTCCACCTCGACCGGCAGGCGGCCTATTTCGACGACTACTGCCGCCGCTACACCGACATGCCGATGCTGGTGCGACTGGTCGAGAAGGACGGCTACACCATCCCCGAGCGGATGCTGCGCGCCGCCGACGTCGCGGGCGGCGTCGGCGAGGCCAACAACCCGGAATGGAAGACGCTGGCCTTCGACCGCGCCACGGGCGAGCTGGTCGCGCCGCAGGGCTCGATCGGCTTCCGCTGGGGCGAGGAGGGCAAGTGGAACCTCGAGGCCAAGGACGGCAAGGGCCGCGACGTCGACCTTGCCATGACCTTCATCGGCGCGGGCGACCACGACGCGGTGGCGTCGGTGGGCTTCCCCTATTTCGGCAATCGCGAGCACGACCATTTCGAGGGCACCGACCACGACAGCGTGCTGGTGCGCAAGGTGCCGGCGCGCCGGATGAAGCTCGCCGGCGGCGAGGAGGCGCTGGTCGCCACCGTGTTCGACCTGTTCGTCGCCAATTACGGCCTCGACCGCGGCCTCGGCTGCGCCAATTCGGCGAAATCCTACGACGAGACGCTGCCCTACACCCCGGCGTGGGCGGAGAAGATCACCGGCGTGCCGCGCGACCACATCGTCGCCGTGGCGCGGGCGTTCGCCTCGAACGCGGAGAAGACCGGCGGCCGCTCGATGGTCATCCTCGGCGCGGGGCTGAACCACTGGTATCACATGGACATGAACTACCGCGGCATCATCAACATGCTGGTGATGTGCGGCTGCATCGGCCAGTCGGGCGGCGGCTGGAGCCATTATGTCGGGCAGGAGAAGCTGAGGCCGCAGACCGGCTGGACCGCGCTCGCCTTCGCGCTCGACTGGAACCGGCCGCCGCGGCACATGAACTCGACCTCGTTCTTCTACGCCCACACCGACCAGTGGCGCTACGAGACGCTGAAGGTGGACGAGATCCTGTCGCCGACCGCGCCGGAAGGGCCGTGGGACGGCACGCTGATCGACTACAACATCCGCGCCGAGCGCATGGGCTGGCTGCCGTCGGCGCCGCAACTGACGATCAACCCGCTCGACCTGGCCGGGGCGGCGGCCGAGGCCGGCGTCGAGGTCAAGGACTATGTCGCGACCGGGCTGAAGGCCGGCAGCCTGCAAATGGCCTGCGAGGACCCCGACGCCGAGGCCAACTGGCCGCGCAACATGTTCGTCTGGCGCTCGAACCTGCTTGGCTCCTCCGGCAAGGGCCACGAATATTTCCTCAAGCACCTGCTCGGCACCTCGCACGGCGTGCTCGGGCGCGATCTCGGCGAGGAGGGTCGGCAGCGGGCGAGGGAAGCGGTCTGGCACGAGGCCGCGCCGGAAGGAAAGCTCGACCTGCTGGTCACGCTCGACTTCCGCATGTCCACCACCTGCGTCTATTCCGACATCGTCCTGCCGACCGCGACCTGGTACGAGAAGAACGACCTCAACACCTCCGACATGCACCCCTTCATCCATCCGCTGTCGAGCGCGGCCGACCCGGCCTGGGAGGCGCGCAGTGACTGGGATATCTTCAAGGGTATCGCCCGGGAATTCTCCCGCGTCGCGCCGGAGGTGCTGGGGGTCGAGAAGGACACGGTGCTGGTGCCGATCCTGCACGACACGCCGGGCGAGCTGGCGCAGCCCTTCGACGTCAAGGACTGGAAGAAGGGCGAGACCGAGCCGGCCCCCGGCCGCACCATGCCGGCGGTGACCGTGGTCGAGCGCGACTATCCGGGCCTCTACCGCCGCTTCACCTCGCTCGGGCCGCTGATGGACAGGCTCGGCAATGGCGGCAAGGGCATTTCGTGGAACACCGAGCACGAGGTCGATCTGCTGGCGCGGCTGAACGGCACCGTCGGCGGCGACGGCCCGACCGCGGGACGGCCGCGCATCGACACCGACATCGACGCCACCGAGGTGATCCTGTCGCTGGCGCCCGAGACCAATGGCGAGGTCGCGGTCAAGGCGTGGGCGGCGCTGTCCAAGGCCACGGGGCGCGACCACACCCATCTCGCCATCCCCAAGGAGGACGAGAAGATCCGCTTCCGCGACGTGGTGGCGCAGCCGCGCAAGATCATCTCGTCGCCGACGTGGTCGGGGCTGGAATCGGAGAGCGTCTGCTACAATGCCGGCTACACCAACGTCCACGAGCTGATCCCGTGGCGCACGCTGTCGGGCCGCCAGCAGCTCTATCAGGATCATCTGTGGATGCGCGCCTTCGGCGAGGGCTTCTGCGTCTACCGCCCGCCGATCGACACCAAGTCGATCAACCCGATGATCGCGGAGAAGACGGGCAAGAGCCCGCACGTCGTGCTGAACTTCATCACGCCGCACCAGAAATGGGGCATCCACTCGACCTATTCCGACAACCTCCTGATGCTGACGCTGAACCGCGGCGGCCCCGTGGTCTGGGTCTCGGAGGTCGACGCGGCCAGGGCGGCGATCGCCGACAACGACTGGGTCGAGGTCTACAACGTCAACGGCGCCATCGTCGCCCGCGCCGTCGTGTCCCAGCGGATGAAGGAAGGCACGATCTTCATGTACCACGCGCAGGAGAAGATCGTGAACACGCCGGGCTCGCCGCTGACCGGCCAGCGCGGCGGCATCCACAACTCGGTCACCCGCGCCATCACCAAACCCACCCACATGATCGGCGGCTACGCCCAGCAGTCCTACGGCTTCAACTATTACGGCACGGTCGGCTCCAACCGCGACGAGTTCGTCGTCGTGCGTCGGCTGGAGCGCGTGGACTGGATGGAGGAGCCGCTCGGCCATGCAGGCCAGACCGCGAAGGAGGCGGCAGAATGAAGGTTCGCGCGCAAATCGGCATGGTGCTTAATCTCGACAAGTGCATCGGCTGCCACACCTGTTCCGTCACCTGCAAGAACGTCTGGACCAACCGCGAGGGCGTCGAATACGCCTGGTTCAACAATGTCGAGACCAAGCCCGGCGTCGGCTATCCCCGCGAATGGGAAAACCAGAAGAAGTGGAACGGCGGCTGGGTGCGCCGCAAGGACGGCAAGATCCAGCCGAAGATGGGGCCGAAATGGCGCATCCTCGCCAACATCTTCGCCAATCCCGACCTGCCGGAGATCGACGACTATTATGAGCCGTTCGATTTCGACTACGGCCATCTCCAGACGGCGAAGGAAAGCCGCACCATGCCGACGGCGCGGCCGCGCTCGCTGATCTCGGGCGAGCGGATGGAGAAGATCGAGGCCGGGCCGAACTGGGAGGAAATCCTCGGCGGCGAGTTCTCCAAGCGCTCGGCCGACTATAATTTCGACGGCGTCGAGAAGGATATCTACGGCCAGTTCGAGAACACCTTCATGATGTACCTGCCGCGGTTGTGCGAGCACTGCCTCAACCCGACCTGCGTCGCGGCCTGCCCGTCCGGCGCGATCTACAAGCGCGAGGACGACGGCATCGTCCTGATCGATCAGGAGAAGTGCCGCGGCTGGCGCATGTGCGTGTCGGGCTGCCCCTACAAGAAGATCTACTACAACTGGTCGTCGGGAAAGTCGGAGAAGTGCGTGTTCTGCTATCCGCGCATCGAATCCGGCCAGCCGACCGTGTGCTCGGAAACCTGCGTCGGCCGCATCCGCTATCTCGGCGTCGTACTCTACGACGCCGACCGGATCGAGGAAGCGGCCGCGACCCCGGGCGAGGGCGACCTCTACGAGGCGCAGCTCGGCATCTTCCTCGATCCCGGCGACCCGGCCGTGATCGCGCAGGCGCGCAAGGACGGCGTGCCGGACGCCTGGCTGGAGGCGGCCGCGCGCTCGCCGGTGTGGAAGATGGCGATGGAATGGAAGATCGCCTTCCCGCTCCACCCCGAATATCGCACGCTGCCGATGGTGTGGTACGTGCCGCCGCTGTCGCCGGTGCAGTCGGCGGCGGAGGCCGGCAAGATCGCGCTCGACGGCGCCATGCCCGACGTGCGCTCCCTGCGCATCCCGGTGCGCTACCTCGCCAACCTGCTCACCGGCGGCAACGAGGCGCCGGTGGTCTCGGCGCTGGAGCGGATGCTGGCCATGCGCGCCTACATGCGCGCCAAGACCGTGGACGGGGTCATCGACGAGGCCGTGGCCGAAAAGGTCGGCATGAGCGGGGCGATGATCGAGGAGATGTACCACGTCATGGCCATCGCCAACTACGAGGACCGCTTCGTCATCCCGACCAGCCACCGCGAGGTCGGCGAGGACGCCTACGACGTGCGCGGCGCCTGCGGCTTCTCCTTCGGCAACGGCTGCTCGGGCGGCACCTCCGAGGCCGATCTGTTCGGCGCCAGGCGCAGGAAGGTGGTGCAGACGCCGACCGACATATTCAGGGAGCCGGCGGAATGAACACGCTGGTCAAGATCGCTTCGCTGCTCCTTTCCTATCCGACGGAGGAGCT
The DNA here is from genome assembly GCA_039808485.1 of Aquamicrobium sp. Lineage (GTDB taxonomy): Bacteria > Pseudomonadota > Alphaproteobacteria > Rhizobiales > Rhizobiaceae > Aerobium. The sequence goes on from JBDHTD010000006.1 coordinate 10,352, forward strand.
GAAGGCGGCCGCGCCCGAGATCAGGGCGGCGCTCGCCGCCGACGCGCAGCTAGATCGCGATGATTTCAGGTCGAATCGACCTGAAATCATGAACGCGGTCGTTTCCAAAGAGATAGAGCGGGATGCGGGCGGAAAACCGCTTCACACTTTTCCTCATTCCGCTCTAGAGGCGCGCGACAGGGAAAGGCTGTCGCGGCTGGTCGACGACCTCGCCCGGCTCGACATCTACGACGCGCAGGAGCGCTACGTGCACCTGTTCGACCGCACCCGCTCGCTGTCGCTGCACCTGTTCGAGCACGTCCACGGCGAAAGCCGCGACCGCGGCCAGGCCATGGTCGACCTGATGCAGATGTACGAGGCCGAGGGGCTGGAGATCGACGCCAGCGAGCTGCCGGACTACCTGCCGCTGTTCCTCGAATTCGTCTCGACCCTGCCGCCGGACAGGGCGGCCGACCTGCTCGGCCAGATCGTCCACATCGTCTCGGCGCTGAAGGAGCGGCTGGTCAAGCGCAAGTCGGTCTATGCCGGCGTCTTCGCCGCGCTGGAGGCGCTGGCGCGCGCCCGGCCCGACGGCCGGCTGCTGCGCGCGCTTCTCGACGCGCCCGAGGACGATCCCGACGACCTCGACGCGCTCGACCGCATCTGGGAGGAGGAGGCGGTCACCTTCGGGGGCAATGCCGGCGACAACGCCTGCGGCCCCGACCGCCTGCGCACCCGCATGCGCGCCGCCGCGCGGGACGCCGGCCGCCAGCCCGGACACGACGCCACCAAGCCGGCCGAGCCGCCGGCGGCCCGATGAGGGAGACCGTTTCCATGTACGCCTATTTCAACACGCTCGTCTTCGGCATCTATCCCTATGTCGCGCTCGTCGTGCTCGCGCTCGGCTCGATTCTGCGCTACGACCGCGAGCCCTACACCTGGCGCTCCGGCTCGAGCCAGTTGCTGCGCCGGCGCCAGCTCGTGGTCGGCTCGGTGCTGTTCCATGTCGGGGTGCTGGCCATCTTCGCCGGCCATCTCGTCGGTCTCCTGACCCCGATCGTCATCTTCGACGCGCTCGGCGTCAGCCACGGCGCCAAGCAGGTGCTGGCGATGACGGCCGGCGGCATCGCCGGCGTGATGGCGATCGTCGGCGCGACGATGCTTGTCCACCGCCGGCTGTTCGACCCGCGGGTGCGCGCCTCGTCGAGCTTCTCCGACACGGCGATCATCATCCTGCTGTGGCTCCAGCTCGCGCTCGGGCTCGCCACCATCCCCGCCTCGATGCAGCATCTCGACGGCCACGAGATGGTCAAGTTCATGAACTGGGCGCAGGGCATCTTCAGCTTCGACCCGAAGGCGGCGGACTATATCGCCGACGTCGCGCCGATCTTCCGCGCCCATCTGTTCCTCGGCCTGACCATCCTGCTCGTCTTCCCCTTCACCCGGCTCGTCCACATGCTGAGCGCGCCGGTGCGCTACCTGTGGCGGCCGGGCTACCAGGTGGTGCGGCGCAAGGAGCCGCGCGCGGCCCGCGTGCGGCTGCCGGCGGAATAGGGGAGGCGCGCCATGGCAACGGTGTTTCAGGCGCGCATGCCCGGCCAGCGCGAGGACGGGCGGGACCAGGGCTACACCACGCGCCGCGAGCCCGACACCACCGTGCCGCCGAAGGCGCGGCCGGTGCTGGCGGCGATCACGGTCAACGGCTGCCCGGTGCCCGAGCCGGACATCCTGGCCGAGGCCCAGCATCACCCGGCGCCCAATCCGGGCGCGGCGCTGATGGCGGCGGCGCGGGCGCTGGTGGTGCGCGAGCTGCTGCGCCAGGAGGTGGCGCGGCTCGGCATCCAGGCGGACGCCCGGCGCGACGCCGCCGGCCGGCGCGAGACCGCCGAGGACGCGGCGATCCGCGTCCTGCTCGAGCGGGAGCTGCGGTTGCCCGAGCTGACGGAGACCGAGTGCCGGCGCTTCCACGCCAACAATCCCGGCCGCTTCGGCGGGCCGGGGGCGGCGTTCGACGCGGTCAGGCACGAGGTCGAGGCCTGGCTCGGCGCGGCGAGCTGGTCGCGCGCGGTCGCGCAATATGTCGCCGTGCTGGCCGCGCAGGCCGACATTCGCGGCATCGACATCGGCGCGGCCGAGGGGCCGCTCGTCCGGTAGGCGGCGGCGATGCTCGGCGACCTTCTCGACCACAATGCCCGCTGGGCCGCGGCGCATCTCGACGCCGACCCGGGCTATTTCCGCCGGCTCGCCGCCGCGCAGCGGCCCGACTATCTGTGGATCGGCTGTTCCGACAGCCGCGTGCCGGCCAACGTCATCACCGGGCTGCAACCGGGCGAGGTGTTCGTCCACCGCAACATCGGCAACATCGTCCATCGCGGCGACGTCAACCTCCTGTCGGTGCTGGAATTCGCCATCGAGAGCCTTCATGTCCGCCACGTCATCGTCTGCGGCCATCACGGTTGCGGCGGCATGCGCGCGGCGATGGAGGGCGCGGGCTATGGCGTCATCGACAACTGGCTCCAGCCGGTGCGCGACGTCGCCGAGGCGCATGCGGCCGACCTCGCGGCCATCGCCGGGGCCGACGAAAGGCTCGACCGGCTGTGCGAACTGAGTATCATCGCCCAGGTGAAAAGCCTGTCGCGCATGCCCATCGTGCAATGGGCCTGGAAACGGGAACGCAGCCTCGCCATCCACGGCTGGGTCTACGGCCTCAATGACGGACGCCTGCGCGACCTCGGCTGCGGCTGCCGCAACCCGGCGCGGCCGTGCCCGCACGCGGCGGCGGACGCCGCGACAGAAGAAACGAGGATACCGGCATGACCTCTTCACCGGCGCTGTTCGCCGCAATCCGCTACAACCGGCACGACGACGCCGTCGACGCCCTCCTGGAAGAGATGGCGCGCGCTTTCGAGGCGCAGGGCGCGCGCGTCGCCGGCTTCGTCCAGCGCGAGACCGACACCGGCGCGGATTGCTGCCCCACGACGCATCTGGAAGACCTCGCCACGGGCGAGCGCCACCTCATCTCGCAGCCGCTCGGCAACGGCTCGAAGGGCTGCCGGCTCGATCCGCGGGCGCTGGCCGGGCTGTGCGGGCTGCTCGACGCCGCGCTGGCGCGCGGGGCCGACATCCTCGTCCTCAACCGCTTCGGCAAGGGCGAGGCGGAGGGCCACGGCTTCCGCGTCGCGATCGAGCGGGCGCTGCTCGACGGCGTCCCGGTGCTGACGGCGGTGCAGGACGCCTATCTGCCGGCGTGGCGCGATTTCGCGGGCGAACTGGGAACGACGCTCGCCCCCGCGGCCGCCGAGGTCGAGGCCTGGGGGCGCGCCGCGCTCGCCGGACGCGGCGAGGCGGCCTGATGTGCGCTGCCTGCGGGGCGGAAGCCCAGTCTCGCGCATCTTCTCGCGCGCCGCTGATGGCGTTCGAGACGGCGCTGGCGCGGGCGCTCGAAATGGCCGACCCGGTCGAGGGGACCGAGACGGTGGCGCTGGCGGACGCGACGGGCCGGGTGCTGGCCGGGGCGGTCGCCGCCCCGGTGCCGCTGCCGCCCTTCGACAATTCGGCCATGGACGGCTATGCCGTGCGCCTCGCCGACCTTGCCGGCGACGGGCCGTGGCGGCTGAAGCCGGCCGGACGCATCGCCGCCGGCGACGCTTCCGGCGGCGGGCTGCCGGCGGCGGGCGCGGCGCGGATCTTCACCGGCGCGCCGGTGCCGGAAGGGGCCGACGCCGTGGTGATGCAGGAGGAGGCCGAGGCGTCGGCGGACGCCGTCGTCGTCCGCCGCCGCCCGCGGCCGGGGGAAAACATCCGCCGCGCCGGCGAGGACCTTCCTCTCGGCGGGACGATCCTCGACGGCGGCGCGGTCATCGGCGCGCGCCAGGCCGGGGCGCTGGCCGCGTGCGGCGCGGCGCATGTCCGCGTCCGCCGCCGCCTCCGCGTCGCCTTCTTCTCGACCGGCTCGGAGCTGCGCCAGCCCGGCGAGGCGCTCGGTCCCGGCCAGATATGGAACTCGAACCGCTTCCAGCTCGGCGCGGCGCTGGCGCTACCGTGGATCGAGCCGCTCGATCTCGGCGCGGTGCCGGACGCGCCGGACGAATTGCGCGCCGCGCTCGAACGCGCCGCTTCCGCCGCCGATCTCGTCGTCTCGACCGGCGGCGTCTCGGTCGGCGAGGAGGACCACATGTCGCGCCTGCTGGCGGAGGCCGGCGGCACGGCCGAGGTGATGGCGGTGGCGATGAAGCCGGGCAAGCCGCTGACGGTCGGCCGGCTCGGCCGCGCGGTCTATCTCGGCCTGCCCGGCAATCCGGTCTCGGCCTTCGTGACCTGGCGGCTGATCGGCGCGCGGGTGGCCGCGGCCCGCGCCGGCATCGCCCGCCACGAGCCGTTCTTCTGCACGGCGCGGCTGGCGGGGTCGGTGACGCGCCGGCCCGGCCGCGTCGAGTTCCGGCTGGCCCGCCTCGTCGACGGCGGCGGGGGCGGGGGCGGGGGCGGGAGCGGCGCGCCGGCGGGGTCGGTCGGCGAGGTGCCGACCGTCGAGCTTCTCGCCGCCGCCTCGGGCCGCGTCGGGCTGTTGTGCGCGGCCGACGGGCTTGCCGTCATCCCGGCGGCGGCGGAAGGCATGGCCGAGGGCGACCTGCTGCATTTCCTGCCGTTCTGAGCGGGGCGATATGCCGCCTTGCCTTGCCGGGCGGAGCCGGCATGCTGAAGCTCGATGCATCGGGAGACGGGAGCCGGGCATGAGGAAACGGACGACGGCGGCGGCGATGATGGCGGGCCTGCTCGCGGCCGGCGCCGGCCAGGCGGCCGAGCATGAAATCCGCATGGTCGGCGAGGGGGTAGAGGCGCGGATGGCGTTCGAGCCCGCCTTCGTCCATGCCGCGCCGGGCGACGCGATCCGCTTCGTCGCGGTCGACGGTTACCACAACGCCGAGACGGTGCGGGACCTGTTCCCGGCGGGCGCTTCGCCGTTCAAGGGCGACATCGGCGAGGATTTTTCCGTGACGCTGACGGTGGAGGGCGTCTATCCCGTCATCTGCAAGTCGCATTACGCCGTCGGCATGGTGGCGCTCATCGTGGTCGGCGAGATGCCGGAGCGCGCGGCGCTGGAACGGGCGGTCGCCGGGCCGCATCCGCTGAAGGCCAGGGCGGCGTTCGCGGCCATCCTCGCTTCCATTCCCGACAGATAGAGGCTGGCCCCGATAGATAAGGGCCGGCGCGAGGCCGGCCCTTCAATGACACCGCGGGACGGCGGCTCAGTGCGCCGTGGGCGCGGCTGCCCGCGCCACGTCGTCCTCGTCGGGCGCGATCTCCCTGGCGGCGATGAAGGTGTAGAACATCGGCACCACGAACAAGGTGAACATCGTGCCGACGATGACGCCGGTGAAGATGACGAGGCCCATCGAGTAGCGCGCGGCAGCGCCCGCGCCGGAGGCGACGATCAGCGGCACGACGCCGAGCGACATCGCCGCCGTGGTCATCAGGATCGGCCGGAGCCTGACCTTGGCCGAGGCGACGATGGCCGCGAAGCGGTCGAGGCCGTGGTCGTGGCGCTGCTGGTTGGCGAACTCGACCAGCAGGATGCCGTGCTTGGTGATAAGGCCGATCAGCGTGATCAGGCCGACCTGGGTGTAGATGTTCAGCGTGCCGAGGCCGAGATTGAGCGGCACGATGGCGCCGAAGATCGACAGCGGCACCGACATCATGATGATAAGCGGATCGCGGAAGCTCTCGAACTGGGCCGCCAGCACCAGATAGATGACGACGACGGCGAGCGCGAAGGCGATCATGATGGTGTTGCCCTGCTCGACCTCGAGCCGCGACTGGCCGGCATAGTCGATGAAGAAGCCGTCGGGCATCGACTGGCGCGCGATCTCCTCGATGGCGGCCAGACCGTCGCCGGTGGTGACGCCCGGCATCGGCAGCGCCGAGATCGTCGCCGAGTTCAGCTGGCTGAACTGGTGGATCGCCGTCGGCGCCACGCCGGTCGAGACGCTGATGACCGCCGACAGCGGCACCATCTTGCCGGTGGCCGAGCGCACGAAGAAGTCGCCCAGCCGCTCGGGGTTGTCGCGGTATTGCTGCGGCACCTGCATGATGATGTCGTAGCTGTTGGAATCGCGGTCGAACTGGGAGATGGCGCCGCCGCCGACGAGCAGGCCGAGCGTCGTGCCGATGTCGCGCACCGGCAGGTTCAACGCCGCGGCGCGGTCGCGGTCGACGGTGATGGTGACCTGCTGGGCGTTGTAGGCCAGCGAGTTCTGCACCACGATGAAGCGGCCGGTACCTTGCGCCTTCTGGCGGATCTCCTCGGCCACCTCGAAGACGCGGCTCGACTCGCCGGTCGACTGGATGACCAGCGAGATCGGCAGGCCGCCGCCGGCGCCCGGCAGCGAGGGCGGCGCGAACACCAGCGCCTCGACGCCGGCGACCTTGGTCAGGCGGGCCTGGATGTCCTGCTGGATCTCTTTCTGCGAGCGGTCGCGGTCGCTCCAGTCCTTCAGCGCCCAGACCACGAAGCCGGAATTGGTCTGGCCGCCGAAGCCGATGACCGAGAAATTGGCCTTGAGCTCGGGCAGGTCGCGGGTCAGCTCGCGCATCTGCCCGGCATAGGCGTCGGTGTAGTCGGTGGTGGCGTAGGAGGGCGCGTTGACCAGCGCGAACAGCGCGCCGGCATCCTCCTCCGGCGCCAGCTCGCTCGACGTCTTCATGAACAGGAAGCCGGTGAGCGCGACCAGCGCGACGACGACCGTCAGCGTCACCGGGCGGTATTTCAGCGAGCCGGCGACGAGGCGCTCGTAGCGGTTGGAGACGCGGTCGAAGGTGTTGTCCACCGCCTGCTGGAAGCGGCTGTGGCCGCCGCGCTTCAGAAGCTTTGCCGACATCATCGGCGTGATGGTCAGCGCGCACAGGCCGGAGATGATGACGGCGCCGGCCAGCGTCATGGCGAACTCGCGGAACAGCGCCCCGGTCAGGCCGCCGGTGAAGGCGAGCGGCGCGAACACGGCGGCGAGCGTGATCGTCATCGCCACCACCGGGCCGGTGATCTCCTTCATGCCGGTGAAGGCGGCCTGGCGCGGCGACAGGCCCTCCTCGATGTGGCGGTGGATGTTCTCGACCACGACGATGGCGTCGTCGACGACGAGGCCGATCGCCAGCACCATGGCGAGCAGCGACAGCAGGTTGATCGAGTAGCCGAGCGCGAACAGCACGAAGCAGACGCCGATCAGCGACAAGGGGATGGTGACGATCGGCATCAGCACCGAGCGGAACGAGCCGAGGAACAGGAGGATGATGACGACGACGATGGCGACGGCCTCGGCGATGGTCTTGAACACCTCCTCGATCGAGGCGCTGATCGACTCGGTCGCGTCGTACATCAGCGTGATGGTCATGCCGTCGGGCAGGCTGTCCTGGATCGCCGGCAGCTCGGAAAGCACGGCCGAGGCGGTGTCAAGCGGGTTGGCCGAGGGCGTCGGGAACACGCCGATGAAGGTGCCGGGCTGGCCGTTGAAGGTCACGATCATGTCCGAGCTTTCGGCGGCGAGCTCGACCTCGGCGACGTCGCTCAGGCGCACGACGTCGTCGCCGGAGGCCTTGAGCGGCAGCGCGCCGAAGGCTTCCGGCGTTTGCAGCGTCGATTCCATGGTCACCGGATAGGTGACGTATTCGTTGCGCGTCTTGCCGGCGGCGGCGAGGAAGTTGGAGGCGTTGATCGCCGCCAGCACCTCGGCGGCCGTCATGCCGCGCGCGGCGAGGCGGATCGGGTCGATCCACACCCGCATCGAATAGTTGGCCGCGCCGAAGATCTGGACCTCGGCGACGCCGGGGATGGTCGACATGCGCGGACGGATGACGCGCTCGATATATTCCGTCACCTGCTCCGCGCTCATGTTCGGGTTCTGCAACGCCAGATACATGATGGCGAACTGCTGGCCCGTGCCCTTGACGATGGTCGGGTCCTCGGCGTCGGCGGGAAGCTGGCTGCGCACCTGCTGTACCTTGGAGATGACCTCGGTCAGCGCCGCGTCGGGGTTGGAGCCGAGCCGCATCTGCACCGTGACCACGCTGGCCGAGGGACGGCTCTGCGAGGAGACGTAGTCGACGTTCTCGGTGGTCGAGACCGCGGCCGAGATCGGCGCCGTGATGAAGCCCTGGATCAGCTCGGCGCTGGCGCCGGGATAGACGGTGGTGACGGTGATGACCGTCTCCTCGACCTCCGGATACTGGCGGACCTGGAGGTTGAACAGGCCCTGGAAGCCGAGCAGCAGGATCAGCAGGCCGAGCACGGTGGACAGCACCGGCCGGCGGATGAAGACGGCGGAGAAGTTCATTGCGCGGCCGCCTCTCTCTTCAGGCCGGCCGCCGGATCGAGCGTGTTGTCGATGGCGAGCGGTGTGCCGTTCGACAGCCGGTTCTGGCCGGCGGTGACGACGACGTCGCCGGGGCCAAGGCCCGAGACGATCTCGACGTTGCGGCCGGAGCGGCGGCCGACGCCGACGAAGACCTGGCGGGCTTCCAGCGCTTCCTTGTCGCCCTCCTTCTTGCCGCCCTCCTTCGGGCGCGCGGCATAGACGTAGTCGCCGTAGAGGCTGGTGACGAGGGCGGTCTGCGGCAGGGCGATGATGTCGTCCTCCTGCGGCATCTCGACATGGATGCGCACGAACTGGCCCGGCGTCAGCCTGCCTTCGGGATTGTCGATGGCGGCGCGGACCGAGACGAGCCGGCTCGACGGGTCGACCTTCGGGTCGATGCCGGTGATCTCGCCGGCGAAGACGGTGTCGTCGCCGTCGGCGGAGAGCCGCACCTTCTGGCCGATGCGGAGCTGCGACAGCCGCTGCTCGGGCACGGTGAAGTCGGCGCGCATGGTGTCGATGTCCTGGAGCGTGACCACGGCGACGCCGGGCGTCAGGTACTGGCCCTCGTCGACGCGCGGAATGCCGAGCTTGCCGGCGAACGGGGCGCGAAGCTGCTTCTGTTGCAGCACGGCCTCGAGCTTCTCGACCTGCGCGGCCGAGGCGGAAGCCGCCGCTTCGGCGGCTTGCAGCGTGACGGCCGAGCCGACGCCGCGCTCGCGCAGCTCGAGCGCGCGTTCGAGCGCCTGCTTGTCGAGCGCGGCCTGGGCGCGGGTGGCGGCGAGATCGGCCTGCTGCACGGCGTCGTCGAGGCGCACGAGCACCGCGCCCTGCTCGACGCGCTGGTTGGCGGCGATGTTCAGTTCCTTGACGATGCCGGTCGTCTCGACGGTCAGGTCGACGCCGCGGCTGGCGCTGACCGTGCCGATGGCGTCGATGACCGGCGTCCAGCTCGCCGGCTCGACGGTCAGCGCCGAAACCGTGACCGTCTGCGCCGGCATGTTGGCGAAGAAGTTCTCGATGGCCTTGTCGCGGAACAGGTTGAAGCCGACGAGACCGCCGCCGACGAGGGCAAGGAGCACGATGGCGATGAGGAAACGTTTGATCATGGTCAGGGGCGCTCGCTGAATTCTTCCAGAAAGACGGACGCGGCCCGGCAGTTCCGCGTGGCGCCGGCGTTTCGTCGCAGGCGGCCGGATCGGGCTTGCAAGGCAAGACGCGCGTAGTGTACCGTCCGGACGGTTTAGTCAAGCGAAAAGCGGTTGCTATGCCGGCACGCCGGTCCAGGACAAGGCAGAAGATTCTCGAGGCGGCGGCCGAAATCTCGCGCGAATCCGGCCCCGGAAACCTGTCGCTCGACGCGGTCGCGGCGAGGGCCGGCGTGTCGAAGGGGGGCCTGCTCTATCATTTCCCGTCGAAGACGGCGCTGTTGAAGGCGGCGGTCGAAAGCTTCGTCGCCTCGTTCGACGCCGAGCTCGGCCGCCGCAAGGAGGAAAAGGCCGGCCGCGCCGACGCCCTGCTCGAAGCCTATCTCGAGCTGTTCGTCGAGGACCACGACTGCCGCCGCCCGCCGCCGTCCGGGTTGCTGGCGGCGTTGTCGCAGGACCCCGACTTCCTCGCGCCGGTGCGCCGCCACAACCGCGCCCTGCTCGACCGGATGCGCCAGGCCGCCAGCGACCCGGCGATGGCGCTCGTCGTCTATCTCGCCATCCAGGGCATGCGCGGCATGAACCTGCTCGGCCTCGACGTGCTGAGCGACGAGGAGTTCGCCGAGGCCATCGACAAGCTCAGGGCCGTCGTCGGCGGGGCGTGACATTCTTTCCTTGCCGCCGCGCCGCCGATGGCGCAATCAGGGCCCAGGACCACGTTTCATGGGAAAAGACATCATGACCAGCCCCGCCATCGATCCGGCAAAGCTCGACCGTCTGGCCGAGGTCGCCGTCCGCGTCGGCCTCAACCTCCAGCCGGGCCAGGACCTGCTGATGACCGCGCCGGCCGCCGCGTTGCCGCTCGTCAGGCGGATCGCGGCCCACGCCTACGCGGCCGGCGCCGGGCTGGTGACGCCGTTCCTCGCCGACGAGGAGGTCGCGCTTGCCCGCTACCGCCACGCGCCCGACGCCTCGTTCGACAAGGCCGCCGGCTGGCTTTACGAGGGCATGGCGAAAGCCTTCTCGCAGAACACGGCCCGGCTTGCCATCGTCGGCGACAACCCGATGCTTTTGTCGGCGCAGGACCCGGAGAAGGTCGCCCGCGCCAACAAGGCCAACTCGCTCGCCTACAAGCCGGCGCTGGAGAAGATCGCCGGCTTCGACATCAACTGGAACATCGTCGCCTATCCGGGCGCGGCATGGGCGAAGCTGGTGTTTCCCGGCGACGACGAGGAAACCGCGGTCCGCAAGCTGGCCGAGGCCATCTTCGCCGCCTCGCGCGTCGACGGCGACGATCCGGTCGGCGCCTGGGCCGCGCACAACAAGGCGCTCGCCGTGCGCCGCGACTGGCTGAACGGCGAGCGGTTCTCGGCGCTGCGCTTCACCGGGCCGGGCACGGACCTGACGATCGGCCTCGCCGACGGCCACGAATGGCAGGGCGGCGCCTCGACGGCCAGGAACGGCATCGTCTGCAACGCCAACATCCCGACCGAGGAGGTGTTCACCACGCCGCACGCGCTGCGCGTCGAGGGCCATGTGTCGAGCACCAAGCCGCTGTCCTACCAGGGCACGCTGATCGACGACATCAGGGTCCGCTTCGAGGCGGGGCGGATCGTCGAGGCGAAGGCGGCGCGCGGCGAGGCGGTGCTGGCGAAGGTGCTCGACACCGACGAGGGCGCGCGGCGGCTGGGCGAGGTGGCGCTGGTGCCGCATTCGTCGCCGATCTCGAAGAGCGGCATCCTCTACTACAACACCCTGTTCGACGAGAACGCCTCCTGCCACATCGCGCTCGGCCAGTGCTACGCCAAGTGTTTCCTCGGCGGCGACAGGCTGACGCCGGACCAGATCGCGGCGCAGGGCGGCAATTCGAGCCTGATCCACATCGACTGGATGATCGGCTCGGACAGGATCGACATCGACGGCGTCAAGCCCGACGGCGGGCTGGCGCCGGTGTTCCGCGACGGCGAATGGGCGTGAGCGGCAAGCGATATAAGAGGAGGCCGAGCGGCGGCGCTCACGCCCTGCCGTAGCCGCCGGAGGTGGGGGTGATCACCGTCACCGCCTCGCCGGCCCGAAGCGTGGTCTGGTCGCAGGCCTTCAGCACCTCGACGGCGCCGTCGAGCCGGCGCACCTCGGTGCGGCCGGTCTCGCCGTCGCCGCCGCCGGCGATGCCGCGCGGGCGGATCGCGCGGTGCGACGACAGGATGGCGCAGTCCATGGTCTCGCGGAAGCGGATCGTCCGCGTCGTGCCGTCTCCTGCCGGGAAGAGACCCCTGCCGCCGGAGCCCGGCCGCAGGCCGAAATTCTCGACCACGACCGGAAAGCGCATCTCGAGGATTTCCGGGTCGGTCAGGCGCGAATTGGTCATGTGGACATGGACGCCGGAGGTGCCTGCGAAGCCGGAGCCGTCGTTCATGCGGCCGGCGGGCGAGCCGGAGCAGATCGTCTCGTAATACTGGTATTCGTCATTGCCGAAGGTCAGGTTGTTCATCGTGCCCTGGCTGTTGGCCAGCGCTCCCAGCGCGCCGAAGATGGCGTTGGTGACGTGCTGCGAGGTCTCGACATTGCCGGCGACCACGGCCCGCGGATAAGCCGGCTTCAGCATCGAGCCCTCGGGGATGACGATGCGGATAGGTCTGAGGCAGCCGGCGTTCATCGGGATCGGCGATTCCACCATGACGCGGAAGCAGTAGAGCACGGCCGCGCGCGTCACCGGCTCCGGCGCGTTGAAATTGTTCTCCCGCGCTTCGGACGTGCCGGTGAAGTCGACGGTCGCGGTGCGGGCCTGCCGGTCGACGGTGATCTTGACCCTGATGACCTGGCCGGTATCGGTCGGATATTCGTAGTCGCAATCGTCGAGCCGGCCGACGAGGCGCGCGACCTCCTCGGCCGCGTTGTCCTGGACATGGCCCATATAGGCTTCGACCACGTCGAGGCCGAAATCGGCGACCATGCGGCGCAGCTCGGCCGCGCCGCGTTCGTTGGCGGCGATCTGCGCCTTGATGTCGGCGACGTTCTGGTCCGGGTTGCGCGCCGGGTAAGGGTGGTCGGTCAGCAGCCGGCGCAGCGCCGCCTCGCGGAATCGGCCGCGCTCGACCAGGCGGAAATTGTCGAACAGCACGCCCTCCTCGTCGACCGTGGTGGCGAGCGGCGTCATCGAGCCGGGCGCGGTGCCGCCGACATCGGCGTGGTGTCCGCGCGAAGCGACCCAGAACAGGATGTCCCTGCCGTCATTGTCGAAGACCGGGCTGACCACGGTGATGTCGGGCAGATGGGTGCCGCCATTGTAGGGCGCGTTCAATGCAAAGACGTCGCCGGGCGCGATGTCGCCGGCGTTCAGGCGGATGACCGTCTCGACGGATCGGTCCATGGAGCCCAGATGCACCGGCATGTGCGGCGCGTTGGCGACCAGCGCCCCGGCGCGGTCGAACACGGCGCAGGAGAAGTCGAGCCGCTCCTTGATGTTGACCGAATGCGCCGTGTTCTGGAGCGCGATGCCCATCTGCTCGGCGATGTTCATGAACAGGTTGTTGAACACTTCGAGCAGGATCGGGTCGGCCGCGCTGGCGCCGGCGGCGCGGACGCGCTGCATCTTCTCGTGGCGCGACATGACGACATGGCCGGCTTCGGTCAGGCGCGCGGTCCAGCCCGGCTCGACCACGATCGTCTGGTTGGCCTCGATGATGAGCGCCGGGCCGCGCACGCGGTCCCCCGCCGCCAGCCCCTCGCGGCGGAAGACGCCGGCCTCGCGCCATGCGCCGCCGCAGAAGATGCGGGTGTTGGTGTCGGTCGCCGCTTCGCGCGACGCGGGCTCGCCGCCGGCGCGTCCGTCCGCGTCCGCCCTCCTTTCGCGGCCCTCGACCTCGACCGCCTCGACGGTGACGGCCTTGTCGGCCATGACGAAGCCGAACTGCGCCTTGTGCATCGCCTCGAAGGCGGCGCGGGCGGCTTCGAGGTCGCCGTCGAAGCCGATGTCGAGCGCGGTGTCGGTGCCGGCATAGCGCAGATGCAGCTTCGCCCGCGTCTCGACGCTTTCCGCCGGCAGCCCCTGTTCGGCGAGTTCGGCCAGCACGGCGGCCGACAGCTCGCCCTGAAGCGCCTCGATGGCGGCGCGGCTTTCCTCGGAAAGCTCCCGGACGAGGCCCTGCTGGCGGCTCGCCGTCACCGTCGCCAGCCCCATGCCGTAGGCCGAGAGCAGGCCGGACAGCGGGTGGATCAGGATATGCTCCATGCCGAGCGCGTCGGCGACGAGGCAGGCGTGCTGGCCGCCGGCGCCGCCGAACGAGTTCAACAGGTAGCGCGTGACGTCGTAGCCGCGCTGGACCGAGATCTTCTTGATGGCGTTGGCCATGTTCTCGACCGCGATCTTCAGGAAGCCTTCCGCCACGTCTTCCGGCGAGCGGCCTTCGCCGACCGCCGCGGCGATCGCGGCGAACTTCTCCGCCACCGTGTCGCGGTCGAGCTTCCGATCCTGGCCGGGGCCGAAGATCGCCGGGAAGAAATCGGGATCGAGCTTGCCGAGCATGACGTTGGCGTCGGTGACGGTCAGCGGCCCGCCGCGGCGGTAGCAGGCTGGGCCGGGGTCGGCGCCGGCCGAATCGGGCCCGACGCGGAAGCGGCCCGGCTCGGCGTGCAGGATCGAGCCGCCGCCGGCGGCGACGGTGTGGATGCGCATCATCGGCGCGCGGATGCGCACGCCGGCGACCTCGGTGTCGAAGGCGCGCTCGTAGTCGCCGGCCGAATGGGCGACGTCGGTCGAGGTGCCGCCCATGTCGAAGCCGATGACGCGGCCGAAGCCGGCCTCTTCCGCCGTGCGCACCATGCCGACGACGCCGCCGGCCGGGCCGGACAGGATCGCGTCCTTGCCGCGGAAGCGGTCGGCGGCGGTCAGGCCGCCCGACGACATCATGAATTGCAGCGTCGGGCCGGGCCGGCCGGCCGGCGTCGCGCCGAGGATGCGGGCGACGCGGGCGACGTAGCGGGAAAGGATCGGCGACAGGTAGGCGTCGACCACGGTGGTGTCGCCGCGCCCGACCAGCTTGACCAGCGGCGAGACCTCGTGGCTGGCCGAGACCTGGCCGAAGCCGACCTCGCGCGCCAGCGTAGCGAGCGCCGCCTCGTGGGCGGGGTTCCGCCATGCATGCATCAGCACGATGGCGACGGCGTCGATGCCGTCGGCCTTGGCCCTTTCCAGCGCGGCGCGGGCGCCGGCGCGGTCGAGCGGCGTCTCGACCGCGCCGTCGGCCAGCAGGCGTTCGCCGACCTCCTCCACCCGCTCGTAGAGCTGCTCGGGCAGCACGATCTCCTTGGCGAAGATGTCGGGCCGCGCCTGGTAGGCGATGCGGAGCTGGTCGCGGAAGCCGCGCGTGATCAAAAGCAGTGTGCGCTCGCCCTTGCGCTCCAGCAGCGCGTTGGTGGCTACGGTGGTGCCCATGCGCACCGTGCCGATGGCCGCGGCGGCGAGGTCGGCGTCGGAGGCGGCGCCGACGAGGCGGCGGATGCCCTCGATGGCGGCGTCCTCATAGCTTTCCGGGTTTTCCGACAATAGCTTCAGCGGATGGAGGCGCCCGTCCGGGTCGCGGCCGATCACGTCGGTGAAGGTTCCGCCGCGGTCGATCCAGAAATCCCACCGCCCGCCGTCATGGCCGCCATCCCGTGTCATCGGCTTCCTCCCGATCAATTCCCGTTCCGTTTCGCTTCAGCCCAGCTCCATCCATACCGGCTTGTGGTCGGAGCCGCGCGCGGCGGCGTCGACACGGACCGACCGCACCTTCGAGGCGAGAAGCGGATGCACGAAACAATAATCGAGGCGCTTGTGGCGCGCCACATCCTCGGGGTCTTCGAGGTTGACGCAGGTCGCCGTCTCGTCGCCGCCCGGCAGCAGGCCGGCATCGACGGCAAAGCGGGCGACGCGCGGCGTGCCGAACTCGTGGTCGGGCATGCCGGTGACGGCGTGGTATTCGGGCGAGCCGGGCAGCATGTTGAAATCGCCCATCACCACATAGGCCTCCGGCACCGGCGGCTCGGGAAAGCCCAGCTCCGAGATGCCCGTCACCGCGCCGCCCTCGACGGCGTGGCCGATCACCCGCTGCATCAGGAAGGCGATCTGGGCCAGCCGCTCGTCGCCGCCGCGATGATCGAGATGGACCGAATAGAACCGCACCGGGCCGAACGGCGTCTCGATCATGGCTTCGAGCGCGCCGCGCTGGAGGTTGACGTGGTCGTAGCTGCGGCTGCGCGGCAGAAGCAGGTTGCGCGCGGTCAGGACCGGCGTCTTCGATAGGATCATGTTGCCGAACTCGAGCCTTACGTCGACGGCGTGACCGTCCTTGACGTGGCTGCCGACATCGGCCTCGAGGTTCGGCCCGTAGGCGGCGAAGTATTCGGGCAGCATGGCGCGGATGTCGGCGACGAGGTCGCGGCCGCCGTTCATCGGGCTGTTGCGGGTGACTTCCTGGAGCGCGATCACGTCGGCGCCGCGCACGGCGTTAACGATGCGGTCGAGATCGAAGGCGGCGTCGTCGCCGAAGCCGAACTGGATGTTGTAGCTGACGCATTTCATGCCGTTTCGTCCCCGATTCGTTTTCGCGCGTGATTCCGCCCCGCGCATGCGCTAGATGAGGCGCTTCATGACCAGAAACGAAGCCGCATTGTCAATCAGATGAAGTTTCTCGATCAAGCCAAGGTCTATATCCGCTCGGGCGACGGCGGCGGCGGCTCGCTGTCGTTCCGCCGCGAGAAGTTCATCGAGTTCGGCGGGCCGGACGGCGGCGACGGCGGCCGCGGCGGCGATGTCTGGGCCGAGGTGGTCGACGGGCTGAACACGCTGATCGACTATCGCTACCAGCAGCATTTCCGCGCCAAGACCGGCATGCACGGCATGGGCCGCAACCGCACCGGCGCCAAGGGCGCGGACGTCGTGCTCCGGGTTCCTGCCGGCACTCAGGTTTTCGAGGAGGACAACGAAACGCTGATCTGCGACCTGACCGAGGTCGGCCAGCGCTTCCTGCTCGCCAAAGGCGGCAATGGCGGCTTCGGCAACCAGCATTTCAAGACCTCGACCAACCAGGCGCCGCGCCGCGCCAATCCGGGCCTCCCCGGCGAGGAGCGCACGATCTGGCTGCGGCTGAAGCTGATCGCCGACGCCGGCCTGGTCGGCCTGCCCAATGCCGGCAAGTCGACCTTCCTCGCCGCCGTCACCGCGGCCAAGCCGAAGATCGCCGACTATCCGTTCACCACGCTGCATCCGGGCCTCGGCGTCGCCCGCGTCGACGGCCGCGAATTCGTGCTCGCCGACATTCCGGGCCTGATCGAGGGCGCGCATCAGGGCGTCGGCATCGGCGACCGCTTCCTCGGCCATGTCGAGCGCACGCGCGTGTTGCTCCACCTCGTCTCGGGCCAGGAGGAAAGCCCGGCAAAAGCCTACAGGACCGTGCGCCGCGAGCTCGAAGCCTATGGCGGCGGCCTCGCCGACAAGCCGGAGATCGTCGCGCTCTCCCAGGCCGACACGCTCGACGCCGAGGCGCGCAAGAAGAAGCTCGCCTCGCTGAAGCGCGCCGCCGGCGGCAAGCCGATCCTCCTCTCGGCCGTTTCCGGCGAGGGGGTGGAGGCGGCGCTCAGGGCGTTGATGGCGGTGGTCGAGGAAGCGCGCGCCGCCGAGGCTCCGACAGAGGACACGCGGTGGGTGAAATGACGGCGCGGGCACTGAAGGACCATCGCCGGATCACGGTCAAGATCGGCTCGGCGCTGCTGGTCGACCGCAGGACCGGGCTGAAGCGCGACTGGCTCGCCTCGCTGGTCGACGACGTCGCCGCGCTTGCCGCCGGCGGCACCGAGGTGCTGGTGGTCTCCTCGGGCGCGATCGCGCTGGGGCGCACCATTTTGGGCCTTGGCGCGCGCTCGCTGCCGCTGGAGGAAAGCCAGGCGGCGGCGGCGGTCGGCCAGATCGAGCTCGCCGGCGCGTGGTCGGGGGAATTGTCGCGGCGGGGGCTGAAATCCGGCCAGGTGCTGGTGACGCTCGGCGACACCGAGGAGCGCCGGCGCTATCTGAACGCCCGCGCCACCATCTCGACGCTTCTGAAGCTGAAGGCCGTGCCGGTCATCAACGAGAACGACACCGTCGCCACCTCCGAGATCCGCTACGGCGACAACGACCGCCTCGCCGCCCGCGTCGCCACCATGATGGGCGCGGACCTGCTCGTGCTGCTCTCCGACATCGACGGGCTCTACACCGCGCCGCCGGCGCTCGACCCGGCCGCCGAATTCATCCCCTTCGTGCCGCGCATCACGCCGCAGATCGAGGCGATGGCGGGGGCCGCGGCGTCGGAATTGTCGCGCGGCGGCATGAAGACCAAGCTCGACGCCGGCAAGATCGCCACCACCGCCGGCACGGCGATGGTCATCACCTCGGGCACGCGACTGAACCCGCTCTCGGCCATCGACCGCGGCGAGCGCGCCACCTGGTTCGCGGCGAGCGCCAACCCGGTGCGCGGCTACAAGACGTGGATCGCCGGCAACCTGGAACCCGCCGGCCGCGTCTTCATCGACGCCGGCGCCGCGCGGGCGCTCCGCCAGGGCAAGTCGCTGCTGCCGGCCGGCGTCACCCGCGTCGCCGGCAATTTCGCGCGCGGCGACACCGTCGCCATCCTCGATCCGGAAGGCGGCGAGATCGCGCGCGGGCTCGCCGCCTACGACGCCGCCGACGCGATCAGGATCGCCGGGCTGAAGACGGCCGAAATCGAGACCGCGCTCGGCCACGAGGCGCGCGCGGCCATGGTGCACCGCGACGACATGGTGATGTCGCGGGTGCTGCAATCGGAGACATGAAATGGCGCATGAATTGAAGGCCGGCGGGGACGTCGCCGCCCTGATGGCGAAGATCGGCGCCGACGCCCGCGCGGCCGCGCGGCCGCTGGCGCTGGCTTCGGCCGAGCGCAAGCACGCGGCGCTGGTCGGCATGGCCGAGGCGGTGCGGCGGAACGAGGCGGCGATCCTTTCCGCCAACGCGCTCGACCTCGCCAATGCCGAGGCGGCCGGCCTCGCGCCGGCGATGATCGACCGTCTCAACCTGACCGGGGACCGGCTGCGCGGCATCGAGGACGGCATCCGCGCCATCGCCGCGCTGAAGGACCCGGTCGGCGAGGTGATCGCGTCGTGGCGGCAGCCGAACGGCCTGCGGATCGAGCGGGTGCGGACGCCGCTCGGTGTCGTCGGCGTCATCTATGAGAGCCGGCCGAACGTGACGGCGGATGCCGGCGCGCTCTGCCTCAAGGCCGGCAACGCGGTGATCCTGCGCGGCGGCTCGGATTCGTTCCATTCGTCGGCGGCGATCCACGCCTGCCTGGCGCAGGGGCTGAAGGCGGCCGGCCTGCCCGAAACCGCGATCCAGCTCGTGCCGACCGCCGACCGCGCCGCCGTCGGCGAGATGCTGAAGGGGCTTTCCGGCAACATCGACGTCATCGTGCCGCGCGGCGGCAGGAGCCTGGTCGAGCGGGTGCAGACGGAAGCGCGGGTGCCGGTGTTCGCCCATCTCGAAGGCATCTGCCATCTCTATGTCGACGGCTCGGCCGACCGGGAGATGGCGGTCGCGCTCGCGATCAACGGCAAGATGCGGCGCACCGGCATCTGCGGCGCGACCGAGACGCTGCTGGTCGACCGCGCCGCGGCCCCGACCCATCTGGTGCCGATCCTCGAGGCGCTCCGCGACGCCGGCTGCGAGATCAGGGCGAGCGAGGAGGTGGCGAAAGCCTTCCCCGCCGCGACGCCGGCCACGGAAGCCGACTGGCGGACCGAATATCTCGACGCCGTCATCTCGGTCGGTCTGGTCGACGGCGTCGGCGGCGCCATCGACCACATCGAGACCTATTCCTCGCACCACACCGAGGCCATCGTCGCCGAGGACGGAAAGGCGGTGGAGCGGTTCTTCAACGAGATCGATTCCGCGATCCTGATCCACAACGCCTCGACGCAGTTCGCCGACGGCGGCGAGTTCGGCATGGGCGCGGAGATCGGCATCGCCACGGGGCGCATGCACGCGCGCGGGCCGGTGGGGGTCGAGCAGCTGACCTCGTTCAAGTACCGCGTCCACGGCAGCGGCCAGGCAAGGCCCTAGTGGCCGAGGCCGCCGCCGCGCGCTATCTGCGCATGCCGCATGTCGAGCGGCGGATGCAGGTCGGGCTGTTCGGCGGCTCGTTCAACCCGCCCCATGCCGGCCATGCGCTGGTCGCCGAGATCGCGCTGCGCACGCTGGCGCTCGACCAGATCTGGTGGATGGTGACGCCGGGCAACCCGCTGAAGTCCGGCCGGGGGCTGGCGCCGTTGCCCGAGCGCATCGCGCTGTCGGAACGGGTCGCGCGCGACCCGCGCATCAAGGTCACGGCCTTCGAGGCGGCCTATCGCGTGCGCTACACCGCCGACACGCTGGCGCTGGTCAGGGCGCGCAACCGGCAAGTCGACTTCGTCTGGATCATGGGCGCCGACAACCTCGCCCAGTTCCATCGCTGGCAGCGCTGGCGCGAGATCGCCATGACCATGCCGATCGCCGTCATCGACCGGCCCGGCTCGACGCTCGCCTTCGTCTCGTCGGTCTTCGCCAAGACCTTCGACCATGCCCGCATCGACGAGCGCGTCGCGTCGCGGCTGTCGCGCATGCGGCCGCCGGCCTGGACCTTCATCCACGGCCCGCGCTCGTCGCTGTCCTCGACGGCGCTGCGCAACGCGGCGGGCGGGGCGGCGGCGGGCGGGGCGTCTTGAAACGGTCGTGCGACTCTGCCTATCTATGAGGCGTCGCGCGCAAGAGCGCGCGGCGGGCTTGTTCTTGTCGGAAAGGAAAGACACTGGGAACGGCAATACGGAAGAAGGCGGAAATCCAGCCTTCGGCGATCGGGATCGGCGCAGCCGGACCCTCACGCGCTCTCGACGTCGCCTTGGCCAGTCTCGATGACTCCAAGGCCGAAAACATCGTCTCCATCGACATTCGCGGCAAGTCGAGCCTCGGCGATTACATGGTGATCGCCTCGGGGCGCTCGAACCGTCATGTCGCGGCGGCGGCCGATCACCTGATCTCGGCCCTGAAGGATGCCGGCCTCGGCCTGCCGCGGGTCGAGGGCCTGCCGGCCGCCGACTGGGTGCTGATCGATGCCGGCGACGTCATCGTCCATGTGTTCCGCCCCGAGGTCCGGGAGTTCTACAATCTGGAAAAGATGTGGCAGACCCCCGACCTCGACGAGGGGACGGTGCACTAGCCGCGTTCGGCGCGGGCGGAGGCGGACGATGCGCCTGAGCATTCATGCCGTGGGCCGGATGAAGGCCGGCCCCGAGCGCGAGCTTGCCGACCGCTATCTCGGCCGGCTGGCCAAGGCCGGCCCGGCCGTCGGCCTCGAATTTTCCGGCGTCGCCGAGATCGCGGAAAGCCGCGCCCGCGACGTCGACGAGCGCCGTCGCGAGGAATGGTCCTCCCTTGCCGCCCACCGGGCCGACGCGGCGCTCGTCCTGCTCGACGAGCGCGGCGGGAACCCCTCCTCGCAGGAGCTGGCCGCCGCCATCGCTAGGCTGCGCGACGACGGCCGCAGGCACCTCGTCCTCGCCATCGGCGGGCCGGACGGCCACGACGCTTCGGCGCGCCGGGCGGCCGACCTCGTCGTTTCCTTCGGTGCGCAGACCTGGCCGCACCAACTGGTCCGCGTCATGCTGGCCGAGCAGCTCTACCGCGCCGCCACCATCCTTGCCGGGCATCCTTATCATCGCGCCTGACAAATCATCGGGTCTGACGCGCGGTCTTGCGCGCCGGCCATGGTTGATGGTTCGTTAACGAACCGGCCCTAGCCTTGCACGATCATCGAAACGCGGCTCATGGACATCAAGGCGAAGCGCATCCTTCTCATCCCGGCATGGGCCCTGCTCGCGCTCGGCCTTGCCCTGCCGTTCGCCGTGCGGGGCGCGCGGGCGGAAAGCGCCGCGCCGCAGGCGGCGGCGACCGCGATCGCGCGCGAGCTCGAGGACAGGCGCGCGCAGAGCGCGGCCGAGCACGAGCGCATCCTGAAGGCGCTGACGGTGTCGGAGGAACGCGCCGTCGCCATCGAGGCCGAGATCGCCGCCATCCGCAAGGACAACGCCTCGCTGTCGGCGGCGCTGGTGCAGGCGGCCAAGACCGAGCGCAAGCTCGGCGACGAGATCGCGGCCATCGCCGGGCGGCTCGGCGATCTCGACATCCAGCGGCAAGGACTGCGCGCCTCGCTCGCCGAGCGGCGCGACGTGCTGGCCGAGGTTCTGGGCGCGTTGCAACGCATGGGGCTCAACCCGCCGCCCGCCATCCTGGTGCGGCCGGAGGACGCGCTGTCGTCGGTGCGCTCGTCGATCCTGCTCGCGGCCGTGGTGCCGGAGCTGCGCGGCGAGACGGAAGTGCTGGTCGCAGACCTGCGCGAATTGCAGCGTCTCGCCGGCGAGATCGAGGCCGAGCGGGACCGGCTGGCCGAAACCGTCGCCCATCAGGCCGAGGAGCAGAAGCGCCTGTCACTTCTTCTTGAGGAGAAGCACCGGCTCCAGACGGAGTCCGAGCAGATGCTGGCCGCCGAGCAGGCGCGGGCGGCGGAGCTCGCGACCGAGGCCGGCTCGCTGGCCGAGCTGATCGAGGCGCTGGAAAGCGAGATCGAGATCGCGGCGTTGCAGGAAGAACGGCGCGCGCGGGCGCGCGACGAGGCCATCGCCGGCGCGCGCACGCCGCTCACCCTCGGCACGCTCGCCTTCTCGGCGATGAAGGGCCGCATCGGCCTGCCCGTCGCCGGCCGGCTCGAACGCCGGTTCGGCGAGGCCGACGGCAGCGGCGGAACCTTGCAGGGCGACATGCTTGCGACACATTCGGCGGCAATCGTGACGGCGCCGGTGGATGGCTCGGTCCTTTATGCGGGGCCGTTCCGCTCCTATGGCCAACTCTTGATCCTCAACGCCGGCGAGGGCTATCATGTCGTTCTGGCGGGAATGGGTCGAATCAGCGTGTCGCCCGGACAGGCAGTGCTGGCGGGCGAGCCGGTCGGCCTGATGGGGGAGACAAGGGTTGCCAGCGCCGTCGCCCTTGCGGGAGCGGATGCCGGGCCGGAGCTTTATGTCGAGTTCCGCAAGGATGGAAAACCCGTCGATCCGGCCCCGTGGTGGGCGGAGCGTACTACTGGAAGGACGAGAAATGATTCGTAGGTCATTGTCGCTTCTGCTGGCCGGCGCGGTCATCGGCGCTTCCGCCATGAGCTTCGTCCACGGGGCGGGCGGCGCGACCGCCAACGCCGCCGGCTCGGAAACCTATCGCCAGCTCGCCATCTTCGGCGACATCTTCGAGCGCGTGCGCGCCCAGTACGTGACGCCGCCGGAAGAGAAGAAGCTGGTCGAGAGCGCCATCAACGGCATGCTCGCCTCGCTCGATCCGCATTCGTCCTATCTCAACCCCGAAGCGGCCAAGGACATGCGCGTCCAGACGCGCGGCGAGTTCGGCGGCCTCGGCATCGAGGTGACGATGGAGAACGAGCTGGTCAAGGTCATCTCGCCGATCGAGGGCACGCCCGCCCAGCGCGCCGGCGTGCTGGCCGGCGACCTGATCGCGCAGATCGACGGCGAGGAAGTGCGCGGGCTGACGCTGGCCGAGGCGGTCGACAAGATGCGCGGCGCCGTCGACACCCCGATCGAGCTGACCATCCTGCGCGAGGGCGCGGCCGAGCCGATCAAGCTGACGATCGTGCGCGACATCATCAAGGTCAAGGCGGTGCGCCACCGCGTCGAGGAAGACCTCGGCTACATCAAGATCAATTCCTTCACCGAGAAGACGTTCGACGACCTCCAGGCCGCCATCGACGAGATCAAGAAGGAAATCCCCGCCGACAAGCTCAAGGGCTACGTGCTCGACCTCCGGCTCAATCCCGGCGGGCTGCTCGACCAGGCGGTCAGCGTCAGCGACACCTTCCTCGAACGCGGCGAGATCGTCTCGACGCGCGGCCGCGACCCGAAGAACATCACCCGCTTCGACGCCCGTCCCGGCGACCGCATCGACGGCAAGCCGATGATCGTCCTGATCAATGGCGGCTCGGCCAGCGCCTCGGAGATCGTCGCCGGCGCGCTCCAGGACCATCGCCGCGCCGCCGTGCTCGGCACCCAGTCCTTCGGCAAGGGCTCGGTGCAGACCATCATCCCGCTGGCCGAGAGCGGGGCGCTGCGCCTGACCACAGCGCTCTACTACACGCCCGCCGGCATCTCGATCCAGGGCAAGGGCATCACGCCCGACATCAGGGTCGAGCAGCCGCTGCCCGCGGAGATGCTCGGGCGCGACGTCTCGCGCGGCGAGTCGGAGCTGAAGGGTCACATCCAGGGCAGCGAGGAGGACGAGGCCGGCTCGGGCTCGGCCGCCTACGTGCCGCCGGAGCCCAAGGACGACGTGCAACTGAACTACGCCTACGACCTTCTGCGCGGCATCAAGGCCGACCCGGCGTTCCCGCCGAGCCCCGACCGGGCGGCGCTCAACCGCTAGCGTCGCCGCCGGCTTCCGCCACCCCCGGGGGCGTCCCTCGGACGTCCCGCGCCGGGGTGGCCGTTTCCGGCGGCGCCGACCGTCCGCCTTGCCGTCCGGCTCTGCCGGCGCGCAAGCTTCCAGCCGTCCTCCTGCCCATCAGCGCGGTCACGCCTTGAAGACTCCCGAGCCCGCTCCCCGAAAGGACATCGATAAGCCGCTCGGCCTCGATGCTCGCCACGGGGGTCGTCCAGGAGTGCGGGCGGGAAGCGGCCGGCCGCTGCCGCGCGGCCGGATCGCGGCGGCGCTGGCGGCCGCGTGCGTGGTGGCGGCGTCCGCCGCCGTCGCGCTGCGCGACAGCCCGTTCCGCACGCCGCAGCAGGTCGTGGTCTCGACGCCGGAGGTCGCTGCCGCGCCGCCGGCCGGAAACGAGGCCGCCGCGCCGGCGGGCTATCCGAGCGCCGGCGGCGACGGCCCGTCGATCATCCGCGTCGATCCACCCAAGGGCGCCGTTGGGGGCGCCGGTGGGGATGCCGGCGACGGCGGCGGGGTCATCGTCATCCGCGACCCCTCGGCGCTGGGGCAGGACCTGCGCGTCGCCCACCTGCCCGACCGCGCCCTGATCGAGGACAGCGCGACCGGGCCGCTGCCGAAGCGCGCCGCCGACGGCCGCCGCCCGTTCGACGTCTATGCCCGGCCGTGGTCCGGCGCGCGCGGCGCCAGGGTGGCGATCGTCATCGGCGGCCTCGGCGTGTCGCAGACCGGCACGCAAAGCGCCATCGCCGCCCTGCCGCCGGAGGTGACGCTCGCCTTCGCTTCGGGCGGCAACAGCCTCGACCGCTGGATGCAGACGGCGCGGCGCGAAGGCCACGAGATCGTGATGCAGGTGCCGCTCGAGCCGTTCGACTACCCCGAGGTCGATCCCGGCCGCAACACGCTGACCGTGGACGCCGCGCCGGAGGAGAACCGCGACCGGCTCTACCGGGCCTTGTCGCGCATCACCAATTATACCGGCGTGATGAACTACATGGGCGCGCGCTTCGTCGCCGACGAGGCGGCGATGCGGCCGTTCCTCGGCGAGCTCGGCCGGCGCGGGCTGATGTTCCTCGACGACGGCTCCAGCGCCAAGAGCCTCGGGCCCGAACTGGCCGGCAGCCAGCGCGTCCCTTACGCCGCGGCCGATCTCACCATCGACGGCGAGCGCGATCGCGGCGCGATCCTCAAGCGGCTCGACGAGGCCGAGCGCACGGCGCGCGCCCAAGGGCAGGCGATCGCCATCGGCTCGGCCTTCGACGTCACGGTGGAGGCGGTGCGGCAATGGATCGGCGAGGCGAAGCGGCGCGGCATCGAGATCGTGCCGGTTTCCGCGCTCGCCCGCGACCCGGAAAGAGGCTGACCGCGATGACGAGGAAGGACAAGACCGTGAACCCCGCGAAGCTGCCCTACCGGCCTTGTGTCGGCGTCATGGTGCTCAATCCGGCCGGCCTGGTCTGGGCCGGCCGCCGCATCGCGCTCTCCGACAGCGAGATGGCCGGCACCGACCGGCTGTGGCAGATGCCGCAGGGCGGCATCGACAAGGGCGAGGAGCCGCTGCCGGCCGCGCGACGCGAGCTCTACGAGGAGACCGGCATGCGTTCGGTCACGCTGCTGGCCGAGGCGCCGGGGTGGATCGACTACGACCTGCCGCCCGAGCTCGTCGGCATCGCGCTGAGGGGCAGGTATCGCGGCCAGACCCAGAAATGGTTCGCCTTCCGCTTCGAGGGCCAGGACAGCGAGATCGCCATCAACCCGCCGCCCGGCGGCCACGAGGCCGAGTTCGACGCCTGGGGCTGGAAGCGGATGGCCGAGTTGCCCGAGCTGATCGTGCCGTTCAAGCGCAGGGTATACGAGGAAGTCGTCGCCGCCTTCCGCCATCTCGCCTAGAGCAATTCCAGCAAAAGTGCGAAGCGGCTTTGCGTCCGGAATTGCGTAAAAACAAAGAGATAGATCGTTTCACCGTTTCCGCGAAGCGGTGAAACGATCTAGAGCATTTTGCAGTCAGACGGGTACGTCTGGCGTCGCATAAATGCGGCAAAAACAAATGGATAGAGCGGCAGCCCGGATTTATCCGGGCGTCCGCCGCTCTAGTAGGCCGCGCCGGGAAGCGGCGCTTCAGCCCGGCATGTCGCGGGCGAGCACCGGCATGACGTGCTCGCGCTCGAAGGCGATGTGGCGGCGCATCGCCTCGAAGAAGGCGCGCAGCATGAAGCCGAGCGCCTCGGGGTTGTCGACGGGCGCGCCGTGGCCGATGACGAACAGGATGTCGGCCAGGTCCTGGGCCGCGCCCTCGTCCTCGACATGCTCGGACTTCAGCCGGCGGATCGAGGCGTCGCCGATGGCGGGCGAGGCAGCCGCCGCGGCGAAGGCGGGGAAGACCACCTCCTCCTCATAGGCGTGGCTCGCCTTCAGCATCGGAACGATGCGCTCGGCGATCGCCAGGCAGAGCGCGCGCTCGACCTTGTGCGGCAGGCCGTCGGCGATCTTTTCCAGGTCGTCGCAGAGGACGAGCTTCTCGTCGTGGGCGCGGCCGAGGTCGAGGCAGGGCGTGATCTGCCCCGGCAGGCACAGCGCCGACACCGGGCACGCATCCGGCACGTCGCAAAGGAAGCCGCCGCCGTCCTTTCCCGCCGTCACCTTTTCGCCTCCGCAGCCGGTCTTGATCGTCAGGGTGTTGCAATGCCAGAAGATTGCCAAAAGAACCTTGATCCAGGTCAAGGCGCGACGACGCCGGCCGGAGGAAAGGCTTCCACTGGGGAAGCTGGTTTCGTGCCGGCCGCGATCCCCGATGCCGTAATGCCGCCGATCCAGGGGACGGACTATGAAATTTGCAGCAGAGATATTCGGCGTGGGCGTGTTCGCCTTCGTCGCGCTCATGGGAGCCGCCTTCGCCGCGGACGACCTGTTCCAGCAACACATGTGGGTGCTGTTCTTCACGCTCGTGGTCTTCGGCGCGATCCTGATGCGCCGCACCAGCTTCGCGCCCGCGGCCCCGGGGACCGACGACCCGTCCGCCTACATGGAGGGGCCGATCCGCTTCGGCGCCATCGCCACCATCTTCTGGGGCGTGGTCGGCTTCCTGATCGGCGTCGTGGTGGCGCTCCAGCTCGCCTTCCCGCATCTCAATCTGGAGCCGTGGTTCACCTTCGGCCGGATGCGTCCGCTGCACACCTCGGCGGTCATCTTCGCCTTCGGCGGCAACGCGCTGATCGCCACCTCGTTCTACGTGGTCCAGCGCACCAGCCGCGCGCGCCTGTTCGGCGGCAACCTGCCGTGGTTCGTGTTCTGGGGCTACCAGCTCTTCATCGTCATGGCCGCGACCGGCTACCTGCTCGGCATCACCCAGAGCCGCGAATATGCCGAGCCGGAATGGTATGTCGACCTGTGGCTGACGGTGGTCTGGGTCGCCTATCTCCTGGTGTTCCTCGGCACGCTGCTGAAGCGCAAGGAACCGCACATCTACGTCGCCAACTGGTTCTACCTCGCCTTCATCGTCACCATCGCGATGCTGCACGTGGTCAACAACCTGGCGGTGCCGGTCTCCATCGTCGGCGTCAAGAGCTACTCCGCCTTCTCGGGCGTGCAGGACGCGCTGACGCAATGGTGGTACGGCCACAACGCGGTCGGCTTCTTCCTCACCGCCGGCTTCCTCGGCATGATGTACTACTTCGTGCCCAAGCAGGCCGAGCGCCCGGTCTACTCCTACCGGCTGTCGATCATCCACTTCTGGGCGCTGATCTTCCTCTACATCTGGGCGGGCCCCCACCACCTGCACTACACCGCGCTGCCCGACTGGGCGCAGACGCTCGGCATGGTGTTCTCGGTGATGCTGTGGATGCCCTCCTGGGGCGGCATGATCAACGGCCTGATGACCCTGTCGGGCGCGTGGGACAAGGTGCGCACCGATCCCATCATCCGCATGATGGTCGCGGCCATCGCCTTCTACGGCATGGCCACCTTCGAGGGGCCGATGATGTCGATCAAGGCGGTCAACTCGTTGAGCCACTACACCGACTGGACCATCGGCCACGTCCACTCCGGCGCGCTGGGCTGGAACGGCCTCATCACCTTCGCCGCGCTCTACTACATGGTGCCGCGCCTGTGGGGCCGCCAGCGGCTCTATTCGCTGCGCCTCGTCTCCTGGCACTTCTGGCTCGCGATGCTCGGCATCGTCGTCTACGCGTCGGTGATGTGGGTGTCGGGCATCATGCAGGGCCTGATGTGGCGCGAGTACGACGAGCAGGGCTTCCTGGTCTACTCCTTCGCGGAGACGGTGTCGGCGATGTTCCCCTACTACGTGGCGCGCGCCGCGGGCGGGGCGCTGTTCCTCGCCGGCGCGCTGGTCATGGCCTACAACCTGACCATGACCATCCTCGGCTACGAGCGCGAGGAAGAGCCGATCGGCGGCGCCGCCGCGAAGCCCGCCCTCCAGCCTGCCGAATAGGAAGAGACAAATGGCACTCATAGACAGACACAAGGTTCTTGAGCGCAACGCGACGCTGCTGCTCGCCGGCTCGCTGTTCGTCGTCACCATCGGCGGCATCGTCGAGATCGTGCCGCTGTTCTACCTCGAGAACACGATCGAGAAGGTGGAAGGCATGCGGCCGTACTCGCCGCTGGAACTGGCCGGACGCAACATCTATGTCCGCGAGGGCTGCTACACCTGCCATTCGCAGATGATCCGGCCGTTCCGCGACGAGGTCGAGCGCTACGGCCACTACAGCCTGGCGGCGGAATCGATGTACGACCATCCGTTCCAGTGGGGATCGAAGCGGACGGGGCCGGACCTCGCCCGCGTCGGCGACCGCTATTCCAACGAATGGCACGTTCAGCACCTGATCGACCCGCGCTCGGTGGTGCCGGAATCGGTGATGCCGACCTACGCCTTCCTCAAGGACAAGCCGCTCGCGGTCCGGGACTTCTCGACCCATCTCGTCGCCAATGCCCGCGTCGGCGTGCCTTACACCCAGGAGATGATCGACAACGCCCAGGCCGATCTGCTGGCCCAGGCCGATCCCGACGCCGACACGTCCGGGCTCGAGGCGCGCTATCCCAAGGCCAAGCTCGGCGACTTCGACGGCGACCCGGCGCGGCTGACCGAGATGGACGCGCTCGTCGCCTATCTCCAGATGCTCGGCACGCTGGTCGATTTCTCGACCTACGACGAAGCCGCGGGCTACCGTTAGGAGGCAGGAGATGGAGACGTACACCGCATTGCGGCAGTTCGCCGATTCCTGGGCGCTCGCCGCCATGGCCATCTTCTTCGTCGGCGTCGTGATCTTCACCTTCCGCCCCGGCAGCCGCCAACAGGCCGAAGAGGCCGCCCGCATTCCTCTCAAGGAAGACTGACATGAGCGAGAAACACATCGACGAGGTCTCCGGCGTCGCCACCACCGGCCACGAGTGGGACGGCATCCGCGAACTCGACAACCCGATGCCGCGCTGGTGGCTGTGGACCTTCTACGCCACCATCGTCTGGGCGCTGGCCTACACGATCGCCTTCCCGGCCTGGCCGCTGGTGTCTTCGGCGACGAGCGGCGTGCTCCAGTGGTCGAGCCGCGACACGCTGCGCGGCGAGCTCGACGCGGCCGAGGCCGTCAAGGCCGAATACGCGGCGCGGGTCGCCGAGCTGCCGGTCGAGGAGATCATGGCCGACGACGCGCTGCGCCAGTTCGCCACCTCGGCGGGCGCGGCCGCCTTCCGGGTCAATTGCGTCCAGTGCCACGGCTCGGGCGCGTCCGGATCGGCCGGCTACCCGAACCTGAACGACGACGAATGGCTGTGGGGCGGCACCGCGGAAGACATCCGCCAGACGATCGCCCACGGCGTGCGCTTCGCCGGCGACGACGAGACCCGCTTCTCCGAGATGACGGCCTTCGCCGACATCCTCGACCGCGAGCAGGTCACGACCGTGGCCACATTCGTCAGGTCGCTCTCCGAAGGCGGCGGGTTCTCCGGCCCGGGGGCCGACATCTATGCCGAGAACTGCGCCTCGTGCCATGGCGAGACCGCCAAGGGCGAGCCCGCGCTCGGCGCGCCCGACCTGACCGACGCGATCTGGCTCTACGGCTCCGAGGTCTCGGAGATCGCCGCGCAGATCCGCGCGCCCAGGCACGGCGTGATGCCGGCCTGGCAGGCGCGGCTGGGCGAGACCACGGTCAAGGAGCTCGCCGTCTACGTCCATTCGCTGGGCGGCGGGCTTTAAGGCGCGCATCCGGGAAGGCCGTGAAGCGGCCTTCCGCCCGGAGCCGCGCGCAAGGAGCGTCCCAAGGGAGGGTCCAGGGGAGGGGTGCCCCGAGGGACAGCCGGGGGCCGACCGTCGACGACGGTCGGCCGGGAAGAGGGGGGAGGAGGCCGGTGCGGCGTTTTGGCCGTGCCGGCCTTCATGGCTTCCGGCGGGACTTCGCTCTTGATATGAATCAAGGCTGCCGGAGGAGATCGGGAGCATTTGCAGGAGCAGGCGGACTGCCCCGTCCGCAGGAGAATGCCATGACGACCACGCCGATCGAGGTTGAGCGGCATGACGCGGAGGCCATCAATTCGGCCAAGGCGCGCCAGCCGCTCTACACAGCACGCAAGAAGATCTTCCCCAAGCGCGCCTCCGGCCAGTTCCGCCGCTTCAAGTGGCTGGTGATGTTCATCACGCTCGGCATCTACTATCTGACGCCGTGGCTGCGCTGGGACCGCGGGCCGCACGCGCCCGACCAGGCGGTTCTGGTCGACCTCGCCAACCGCCGCTTCTATTTCTTCTTCATCGAGATCTGGCCGCAGGAATTCTTCATCGTCGCCGGCCTGCTGGTCATGGCGGGGCTCGGGCTTTTCCTCATCACCTCGACGGTCGGGCGCGCCTGGTGCGGCTATACCTGCCCGCAGACGGTGTGGGTCGACCTGTTCCTCGTCGTCGAGCGCGCCGTCGAGGGCGACCGCAACGCCCGCATGAAGCTCGACAAGGAGCCGTGGAACGGGCGCAAGATCATGCTACGCGCGGTCAAGCACGCGATCTGGGTGATGATCGCCGTGGCGACGGGCGGCGCCTGGATCTTCTATTTCGCCGACGCGCCGACGCTTCTCGTCGATTTCGTCACCGGCCACGCCGAGCCGGTCGCCTACATCACGGTCGCGGTGCTCACCGCCACCACCTATACTTTCGGCGGGCTGATGCGCGAGCAGGTCTGCACCTATATGTGCCCGTGGCCGCGCATCCAGGCGGCGATGCTCGACGAGAACTCGCTGACCGTCACCTACAACGACTGGCGCGGCGAGCCGCGCACGCGCGGCACCAAGAAGGCGCAGGCCTCGGGCCGCAGCGCCGGCGACTGCGTCGACTGCAACGCCTGCGTCGTCGTCTGCCCGATGGGCATCGACATCCGCGACGGCCAGCAGCTCGAATGCATCACCTGCGCGCTGTGCATCGACGCCTGCGACGCGGTGATGGACAAGCTCGGCCGGGCGCGGGGCCTGATCTCCTATGCGACGCTGGCCGATTACAACGCCAACATGGCGGTCGTCACCGGCGGCGGCAGCCACGCCATCGACCCGTCCCTCGTCCACAAGCCGGACGGCTCGCTCGCCGACGGCATCGTGCCGTTCCATTTGAAGCGCATCTTCCAGCCGCGCGTGTTCATCTATCTCGCGGGCTGGATGCTGATCGGCGTCGCGCTCGTCTACGCGCTGATGATGCGCGACCGGCTCGAGGTCAACGTCCTGCACGACCGCAACCCGCAATATGTCGTCCTTTCCGACGGGGCGATCCGCAACGGCTACACGGTCAAGCTCCTGAACAAGATCGCCCAGCCGCGCGCCGTCACCGTCGCCATCGACGGCCTGGCCGGCGCGGAGATGAGCGTCGTCGGCATCGACCATGGCGAAGGCCGCGCCGTCGCCGTCGCGCTCGATCCCGACCGGCTGAAGACGCTGAAGATCTATGTCCGCCAGCCGCGCGAGCTGATCGACGGCCGGGCGCAGTCCTTCCGCTTCCTTGTCGAGGACGCGGAAAACGGCGAGAATGCCGCCTACACCGCCAGCTTCGCCGCCCCGGAGTGACGACGATGACCGACCGTTCTGCAAAAGCCCCCAGGTTCGCCAGGGGCCGCGAGTTCACCGGCAGGCACATGCTGGCGGTGATGATCGCCTTCTTCGGCGTCATCATCGCCGTCAACCTGACGATGGCGGGCTTCGCGCGCACGAGCTGGTCGGGCCTGGTGGTCAAGAACTCCTATGTCGCCGGCCAGGAATTCAACCGCAAGGCCGAGGAAGGGCGCGCGCAGGCGGCGCTGGGCTTCACGCCGGCCTTCTCGATCACGGACGGCGTGCTGCGCTTCGCGCTCGCCGACGCGGCCGGGCAGCCGGTGCGGCTCGAAAGCGGCGTCGCCACCCTGCACCGCCCGGTCGGCGACGCCGACGACACGCAAGCGGCGCTGACGGCCGGCTCCGACGGCGGGCTGGAAGCTGCGCTCGGCATCGCCGACGGCGCCTGGATCGTCGAGGTCCGCGCCACGGCGGCGGCGGAGGCCGGCCTCGAGCGGCCCTATGTCGAGACCCGGCGCGTCCAGCTTCGCGGGGGCAGCGCAAGATGAGCTGCTGCGCGCCCGGAGCGGAAGGACTCCCCGGAGGCGCGCTGGCGCTGCCTTCCGACGACGAGGTCCGCTTCTCGGCCCGCGACTTGGGCGACGGCCTGCGCCAGACCGAGTTCTCGGTGCCGGCGGTGCATTGCGGCGCCTGCATCCAGAGCATCGAATCCGGCCTCGGCAAGCTTGCCGGCGTCGAGGCGGCGCGGGTCAACCTGTCGACGCGGCGCGTGACCGTGCGCTGGCGCGGCGACCAGCCGCCGCCGGTGGTGGCGACGCTGGCGCGGCTCGGCTATCCCCCCACCGTGTTCGACGAGCCGGAGGCCGGCAAGGACGCGGCGCTGTCGGAGCTTCTGCGCGCGGTCGCCATCGCGGGCTTCGCCGCCGGCAACATCATGCTGTTGTCGGTTTCGGTTTGGTCGGGCGCGGAGGGCGCGACTCGCGACCTGTTCCACTGGGTCTCGGCGCTGATCGCGCTGCCCGCGATGATCTTCGCCGGGCGCATCTACTACCGCTCGGCCTGGAGCGTGCTCAAACACGGCCGCATGAACATGGACGTGCCGATCGCCATCGGCATCACCATGGCCTACGCCTTGAGTCTCTACGAGACCATGCATTCGGGCGCGCACGCCTATTTCGACGCCTCGGTGACGCTGCTGTTCTTCCTGCTGATCGGTCGGACGCTGGACCATGTGATGCGCGAGCGCGCCCGCACCGCCGTGCGCGGGCTGGCGCGGCTCGCCCCGCGCGGCGCGCTGGTGGTGGCGGCCGACGGCGGCCGCGACTATCGCCCGCTGGCAGAGATCGCGCCCGGCATGCGCATCCTCGTCGCCGCCGGCGAGCGCATCCCCGTCGATGCGGTGATCGAGCGCGGCGCTTCCGACATCGACCGCTCCGTGGTGACGGGCGAGAGCGCGCCGCAGCCGGTCGTGGAAGGCCAGGCGATCCAGGCCGGAACGCTCAACCTGACCGGCCCGCTGACGCTGCGGGCCACGGCGAAGGCCGAGGATTCGTTCCTCGCCGAGATGCTGCGGATGATGGAGGCGGCCGAGGGCGGCCGCGCCCGCTATCGCCGCATCGCCGACCGGGTGTCGGCGGCCTACGCGCCGGTGGTGCACCTGACGGCGTTCGTCACCTTCCTCGGCTGGATGGCCTATACGGCCGGCGACTGGCACCAGGCCATCACCGTCGCCATCGCGGTGCTGATCATCACCTGCCCGTGCGCGCTCGGCCTCGCCGTGCCGATCGTCCAGGTGGTGGCGGCGCGCCGGCTGTTCGAGCACGGCGTCATGGTGCGCGACGGCGGGGCGATGGAGCGCCTGGCCGAGGCGGACGCGGCCGTGTTCGACAAGACCGGCACGCTGACGCTCGGCCATCCGCGCCTCGTCAACGCCGCCTCGGTCCCGCCCGGGGCGCTTGCCGCCGCCGCGGCGCTCGGCGCGCATTCGCGCCATCCGCTGTCGCAGGCGGTGGCGCTCCACGGCGAGGGCACGGGGCCGGTTTTCGACGCGCTTGCCGAAAAGCCGGGCCTCGGCATCGAAGGCCGCGCCGATGGCAGCGTGTGGCGGCTGGGCCGCGCCGGCTGGGCGGCGGGTGCTGGCGCCGGCGAGGGCACCGTGCTTTCGCGCGACGGCGAGGTGCTCGCCCGGTTCGAGTTCGAGGACGCGCTGCGCCCCGACGCCAGGCGCACGATCGCCGCGATCGAGGACCGGCTCGGGCCGGTCGAGATGCTGTCGGGCGACACGCTGGCGGCCTGCCGCCGCGTCGCCGACCGACTCTCTATCGCCCATGTCGAGGCCGACCTGATGCCGGCCGGCAAGGTGGCGCGGATCGAGGCGCTGGCAAGCCAGGGCCGCAAGGTGCTGATGGTCGGCGACGGGCTGAACGACGCGCCGGCGCTGGGCGCGGCCCATGTCTCGATCGCGCCGGCGACGGCGGCCGATGTCGGCCGCAACGCCGCCGATTTCGTCTTCCTGCGCGACAGCCTGTCGGCCATTCCCGTCGCGCTCGACGTGTCGCGGCGCGCGGGCCGGCTGATCCGCCAGAACCTGGTGCTCGCCATCGTCTACAACCTGTTCGCCGTGCCGATCGCCATCTTCGGCTACGTCACGCCGCTGATCGCGGCGGTGGCCATGTCGACCTCCTCGATCATCGTCATCGCCAACGCGCTGCGGCTCGGCGGGCCGCGGCCGGAAGGCGAGAGACAAGAGGGCAACAGGCCGGCGGAGGCGCGCGGATGAGCATGCTCGTCTATCTGATCCCGGTGGCGCTGTTCCTCGGCGCGCTGGCGCTGGGCTCGTTCCTGTGGGCGGTCAGGAGCGGCCAGTACGACGACCTCGACGGCGCGGCCGAGCGGGTGCTGTTCGACGACGACGAGGGCAAGCCGGCCGCCGGGCCCTGAGCGCGAAGCGTTTTTCCGCCTGACCGCGCCTTGCGGGGGCGATCCTTCCCGGCCGGGCGCCTTTTGCGCCAAACCCTTGCTTTCGCCCGTCCTGCCCTCGTCGGATAGTGGGCGTGGACCTAGCGCCCGCCGCGCGCGGGGTTCATGGTCGCAGCCTTCCATAGTCACGATGCGAGCACGAGGATGATCCCGTTCCGGTTTTCGCGCCGCGCGGTCCTTCAGGGAACCGCGCTTCTTCTCGCCTCGACGGCGATGCCGTCGCCGCTGCTCGCCGGGGGCGGCGGCCGGCTGGTCGTCGCGGCCGATTCCGAGCCGCGCAACCTGAACCCCGCCATCGTCGCTTCCAACGGCGTGTTCTTCGTCGCCTCTAAGGTGATCGAGCCGTTGGCCGAAGCCTCCTTCGATGGCGCGGACGGGTTGACGCCCCGTCTCGCCGTGGCGTGGGAGGGGGCGGACGACGGGCTCTCCGCCACCTTCCGGCTGCGCGCGGGCGTGCGCTGGCACGACGGGCAGCCGTTCACCTCGGCCGACGTCGCCTTCTCGGCGCTCGAGGTGTGGAAGCCGTTGCAGAATCTCGGCCGCCTCGTCTTCGCCCATCTCGAGGCCGTCGACACGCCGGACGAGCTGACCGCGGTGTTCCGCTTCTCGAAGCCGACGCCGTTCCAGTTGATCCGCAACGCGCTGCCCGTGGTGTCGAGCGTGGTGGCGAAGCATGTCTTCGAGAACGAGGCCGACATCGCCGCCAGCCCGTTGAACAACAAGCTCGTCGGCACCGGGCCGTTCCGCTTCGTCGAGCACCGGCCGGGGGAATATTATCTTCTGGAGCGCAACCCCGATTATTGGGGCGCGGACGAGCCGGAGCTCGACCAGATCGTCTTCCGGGTGTTGCCCGACCGCGCCGCCGCCGCCGGCGCGCTGGAAGCGGGCGAAATACAGCTCGCCGCCTTCAGCCAGGTGCCGCTGACCGATCTCGACCGAATCGCCCGCGTCGCGGGGCTGACGGTCCACACCAAGGGCTATGAGGGGCTGACCTACCAGCTCGGCGTCGAGATCAACCACCGCCGCAAGGAGCTTTCGGAGCTTGCCGTGCGGCAGGCGATCGCCCATGCCATCGACCGCGATTTCGTGGTGCGCACGATCTTCCTCGGCCATGCCGAGACCTCGACCGGCATCGTGCCGAGGAACGCGCCGGAATTCTACGAGCCGGACGTCGAGACCTATCCGTTCGACATCGACAAGGCCAACGCGCTGCTCGACGCCGCCGGCTATCCGCGCCGGGCGAGCGGCACGCGTTTCGCCTTGCGCCTCCTGCCCGCGCCCTATTTCACCGAAACGCGCCAGTTCGGCGACTATCTGCGGCAGGCGCTGGCCGCCATCGGCATCGACGCCACGGTCGTCAACAACGACGCCGCCGCCCACCAGAAGGCGGTCTACGGCGATCACGATTTCGATCTTGCCGTGGTGCCGAGCGTGTTCCGCGGCGACCCGGCGATCTCGACCACCATCCTCGTCAGGAGCGGCACGCCGGCCGGGGTGCCGTTCTCCAACCAGGGCGGCTATGCCGATCCGGAGCTCGACGCGCTGATCGACGCGGCGGCGGAGACGGTCGATACGGCCGCGCGCACGGGGCTCTATCGCGAGTTCCAGCGGCGGGTGGCGCGGGACCTGCCGCTGATCAGCGTCGCCGAATGGGGCTTCACCACCGTGGCCAGCGACAAGGTTCGCGACGTGTCGAACAATCCGCGCTGGGCGGTGTCGAACTGGGCGGATACGGCGCTCGATCCGTGATAGGGTGAGGCGTCCGCGTCGAACCCTTCGTCTTGCATGAACCGAGCCTTCCGCCTTTTGCGACGCCGCCTCGTCAGCGCCATCCCGGTGCTCGCGCTCGTCGTCGCCGGCGCGTTCCTGCTCACCGAGGCGGCGCCCGGCGACGCCGTCGACGCCTATCTCCTCTCCATCGGCGGCGGCGACCCCGCCTTTGTCGCCGCGCTTCGCGAGGACTGGGGGCTGGACGGCTCTGTTTCGGCGCGGCTGTGGCTTTACCTTTCGTCGCTGGCGCGGCTCGACCTCGGCTGGTCGCTGGCCTTCGGCCGTCCGGTGCTCGACCTCGTGATGGAACGGCTGCCGGCGACGCTGTGGCTGATGGGCTCGGCGGTGGCGCTCGCCTTCACCTTCGGCTCCGGCCTCGGCGTCGTCGCCGGCGCGCGGCCGGGAAGCGCGCTCGACCGCGCGCTCTCGACCGGCTCGCTCGCGCTCTATGCCGTGCCCGGCTTCTGGCTCGGGCTGGTGCTGATCGTCGTCTTCGCGGTGGAGTTGCGCTGGTTCCCGACCTCGGGGCTGGAGACCGTCGCCTCCGGCAGGACGGGCTTCGCGCGGGCGCGCGACATCGCCTGGCATCTGGCGCTGCCGGTGGCTTCGCTCGCCATGATCTATCTGGCGCTGTTCCTGCGCATGATGCGCGCCGGCATGGCGGAAGCCTGGCGGCAGGACTATGCGCTCGCTGCGCGGGCGCGCGGGCTCGGGCGGTTGCGCATTGCGCTTTTCCATGTCGCGCGCAACGCGCTGCTGCCGCTCGTCACCATGCTCGGGCTCCAGGCGGCGTCGATGCTCGGCGGCAGTGTCGTCATCGAGAGCGTGTTCGCCGTTCCCGGCTTCGGCCGGCTGGCGCAGGAGGCGGTCGCCGCCCGCGACGCGGCCCTGCTCGCCGGCATCATCCTCGTCAGCGCGGTGATGGTCGTTGCCGTCAACCTTGCCGTCGATCTCGCCTATGCCGCGCTCGACCCGCGCGTCGGCGCGGCCGGGGCCGCCCCATGAGCGTGTTTTATCGTCTCCTGCGCACCGGCGAGGGGGTGGCGGGCCTCGCCCTCCTCGCGCTGCCGGTGCTGGCGGCGCTTTCCGCGCCGTTCCTCTTCCCCGGCGATCCCCTGGCGATCCGCGGGTCCGGGCTGGCGGCGCCGTTCACCGAGGCCGGCCTTCCGCTCGGCACCGACCGGCTCGGCCGCGACGTGCTGGCGGGGCTGTTCCACGGCGCCCGCGCCTCGCTGGTCGTCGGGCTGGCGACAGCCTTCGTCGCCCTCGCGGTCGGGACGCTGGTCGGCACGGTGGCGGGCTTCGCCGGCGGGCTCGCCGACGAGGCGCTGATGCGGCTGACCGAGGCGTTCCAGACCGTGCCCGGCTTCCTGCTGGCGCTCGCCTTCGTCTCCGTCGCCGGCGCGTCGCTGCCGGTCGTGGTGCTGGCCATCGCGCTCGGCGCCTGGACCGGGCCGGCGCGGCTGGCGCGGGCCGAGGTGCTGTCGATCCGTGAGCGCGACTACGTCGCCGCCGCCCGCGTCGCCGGCATGCACCCGGCGGAGATCGCGCTCGCCGAGGTGCTGCCCAACGCGCTGCCGCCGGTGCTGGCGCTGGCCTCGGTCATCGTCGCCAACGCCATCCTGGTCGAGGCGGCGCTGTCCTTCCTCGGCCTCGGCGATCCCAACATCGTCACCTGGGGCTCGATGATCGCCGAGGGGCGCAACGTGCTGCGCTCGGCGCCGTTCCTGTCGATCGTGCCGGGCCTCGGCCTCGTCGTCACCGTGCTCGGCGTCTATCTCGTCTCGGAAGGGCTGGCCGAGGCGCTTGCCGTGCGAAAGGCGCGGCAATGAGCGGGATCGGCTTTCGCATACGGGGTCTCGGCGTCGCCTATGCCGGCGCATCGCCGCCGGCGCTGGCCGGCCTCGACCTCGACGTCGGGGCCGGCGAGACGCTGGCGGTGATCGGCGAGAGCGGGTCGGGCAAGTCGACGCTGGCGCTGGCGCTGGCCGGCCTGCTGCCGCGGGACGCCGCCGTGACCGGATCGATCGACTGGCCGGGGCGGGTCGAGCCGCCACGCGCCGGGCGCGACATCGGCTTCGTGTTCCAGGACGCGGGCGCCAGCCTCAACCCGGTGCGGCGCGTCGGCGCGCAGGTGGCCGAGGTGGCGCGCGCCCATCTCGGGCTGTCGCGGCAGGCGGCGCGCGACCGGGCGCTCGCCCTGTTCCGCCGCGTGCGCCTGCCCGACCCGGCGGCGGCGATGGCCGCCTGTCCGCACCAGCTGTCGGGCGGCCAGCGCCAGCGCGTGGCGATCGCGGCGGCCATCGCAGCCGGGCCGAAGCTGCTCGTCGCCGACGAGCCGACCAGCGCGCTCGACACCATCGTCCAGGCGGAAATCGTCGCGCTGCTTCGGCGGCTGGTGGCCGAGGCGGGCATGACGCTGGTCTTCGTCACCCACGACATCGCGCTCGCCTCCGGCTTCGCCGACCGCATCGCCGTGCTGAAGGGCGGGCGGCTGGTCGAGACGGGACCGGCCGGCGAGATGCTGGCCGCGCCGCGCGGGGCCTATACGAAAATGCTGATCGGCTGCCATATCGGCCTCGACAGGCCGCCGCTGGTGGGGCCGCTGGTGGGGCCGCTGGTGGGACCGCTTGTGGGGCCGCAGGTCGGCGGCGGGGTTTCGCCGTGACCGCGCCGCTGCTCGCCGCGCACGGCCTGTCGAAGACCTTCGCGTCGGCCGGCCGCAGCACCGCGGCGCTCGACGACGTGTCGCTGGCGCTCGCGCCGGGCGAGACGCTCGGCCTCGTCGGCCCGTCCGGTTGCGGCAAGTCGACCCTGGCGCGCGTTCTCCTGCGCCTGATCGAGCCGGATGCGGGGCGGATCGAATTTGCCGGCACGGATTTCACGGCGCTCGGCGGCGCGGCCCTGCGGCGCATGCGCGGCCGCATCCAGATGGTGTTCCAGGACCCGCTCGCCGCCTTCAACCCGCGCGCGACCGTGGCGAAGGTGCTCGGCGACCCGCTGCGCATCCATGGGCTGGCGCCGCGCGGCGGGCGGCCGGCGGCGGTCGCGGCGCTGCTCGAGCAGGTCGGGCTTTCGCCCGACCTCGCCGCGCGCCCGGTCCATGCCGTCTCCGGCGGCCAGCGCCAGCGGCTGGCGATCGCGCGCGCGCTCGCCACCCGGCCCGAGCTGATCGTGTTCGACGAGCCGGTGTCGGCGCTCGACGTCGCGGTGCGCGGCCGCATCCTCGACCTGATCGTGTCGCTCCAGCGCGAGCGCGGCCTTGCCTGCCTGTTCATCTCGCACGACATTGCCGTGGTGCGGGCGGTGTCGCATCGCATCGCGGTGATGGAGGCGGGCCGGATCGTCGAGGAGGGGCCGGCCGGCGCCGTCGTCGCCGCCCCGCGCTCAGCCGTGGCGCGGGCGCTGGTCGCGGCGGCGCCGCGCTTTGCATTCGGCCCCGGAAGGGCATAGTGTATCGGGCAAGATTCCTTGCCATGACCTTCATCGCCGATCTCCACGTCCATTCGAAGCATTCCCGCGCCACCAGCCGGGACCTGGACCTCGAGCACCTCTATCTCTGGGCCGCGCGCAAGGGCATCGGCGTCGTCGGCACCGGCGACTGCGTCCACCCGGCCTGGCTGGCCGAGCTGAAGGACAAGCTCGTGCCCGACAATGGCGGGCTGTTCCGCCTGCGGCCGGAGATCGAGGAAGCGCTCGTCGCGCTGCTGCCGCCCGCCTGCCGGCGGCCGGTGCGGTTCATGCTGTCGACCGAGATCTCGACCATCTACAAGAAGGGCGACAAGACGCGGAAGGTGCATCACCTGATCTACGCGCCCGACTTCGCCGGCGCCGACCGCCTCGCTGCCAGTCTCGCCCGCATCGGCAACATCGCCTCGGACGGGCGGCCGATCCTCGGCCTCGATTCGCGCGACCTGCTCGAAATCGCGCTCGACTCGGGGCCGGACTCCTATCTGGTGCCGGCGCATATCTGGACGCCGTGGTTCGCCGCGCTCGGCTCGAAATCCGGCTTCGATTCGATCGAGGACTGCTATGGCGATCTCGCGCCGCACATCTTCGCGGTCGAGACCGGCCTGTCCTCCGACCCGGAGATGAACTGGCGCGTGTCGTCGCTTGATCGCTTCCGGCTGGTCTCCAATTCCGACGCCCATTCGCCGTCAAAGCTCGGGCGCGAGGCGACGCGGTTTTCCTGCGAGGCCGACTATTTCTCGATCCGGCGCGCGCTGGAGACCGGCGACGGTTATGAAGGGACGGTCGAGTTCTTCCCCGAGGAAGGCAAGTACCACATGGACGGCCACCGCGCCTGCGGCGTGCGGCTGACGCCGAAGGAGACGCTGGCGCTCGGCGGCCGCTGCCCGGTCTGCGGCCGGCCGGTCACGGTCGGCGTCGCCCATCGCATCGAGGCGCTGGCCGACCGCGGCGAGGCGCCGCCGCCGGCGACCGCCGGCAAGGCCGAAAGCCTGGTGCCGCTGCCGGAAATCCTCGGCGAGATCGCCGGGGTCGGCCCCGCCTCCAAGGCGGTCGCCGCAGCCTATGACAGGGCGCTCGCCGCGTTCGGGCCGGAGCTCGACCTGCTCGGCGCGGTGCCGGCCGAGGAGGTGGCGCGCCGCGACCCGCTGCTCGGCGAGGCGGTGGCGCGGCTGCGCGCCGGCCGCGTGATCCGCGATCCGGGCTATGACGGCGAATACGGCACCATCCGCCTGTTCGGCGCGGGCGAGCTGCCCGGCAGGGCTTCCCGCCGCCCGAGGTGACGCGCTTTCCAGGTGACGGGCCCCCGGGTGACGGGCCCCCGGGTGACGGGCCCCGGGTGACGGGCATGTGAAAGGACGGGCGATTGACCGCGCCGGCGGGAGGGATAGAATGATCCCCGTGCCGCGCTGCCCGGAGGAGGCGGGCGCGGCCCACAGGCCCCCGCAGAGACGTCGCCCAAGCATTCCGGGCCCACGCATTCCGGGAGGAGGCAATGAGCGCTACTGTGGCAGTCGGGCATGCCGACAGGGTGCATGCCGCGATCGAAACCGGCGAGGCCGCGCGTTCGGCGCTGGTGGCGTCATGGCGCCGCTCGGCCGCGCTGCACCGTCTCGACCCGGCCGAGCGCCAGCCGCCCCGGCGGCTGACGCAAGGCGAGCTGAAGCTTGCCCGCCAGCGCATCGAGCCGCTGGTCCGCGCCGCGCAGGCGAGCCTCGACCGGCTTTATCTCGCCGTCGGCGGGGTAGGCTGCTGCGTGCTGCTCGCCGACCGCGATGGCGTGCCGGTGGAGCGGCGCGGGGCCGTCGGCGACGACCGCACCTTCGACCAATGGGGCCTGTGGACCGGCTCGGTCTGGAGCGAGGAGAGCGAGGGCACCAACGGCATCGGCACCTGCCTCGTCGAGGGCCGCATGCTGACCATCCACCGCGACCAGCATTTCTTCTCGCGCAACACGGCGATGTCGTGCACCACCGCGCCGATCCACGACCACGAGGGCAATCTCGCCGCCGCGCTCGACGTCTCGTCCTGCCGCGCCGACCTGACGGAAGGCTTCGTCCACCTGATCTCGGCCGCGGTCGGCGACGCGGTGCGCCGGATCGAGGCGGAGAATTTCCGCCTCGCCTTCCCGCATGCGCGCGTGGTGCTGGCCCCGAC
The DNA here is from genome assembly GCA_039808485.1 of Aquamicrobium sp. Classification (GTDB taxonomy): domain Bacteria; phylum Pseudomonadota; class Alphaproteobacteria; order Rhizobiales; family Rhizobiaceae; genus Aerobium. The sequence continues at coordinate 52,747 of JBDHTD010000006.1, forward strand.
GCCGGACAATTCGCCGGCCGCGCTTCTGGCCGTCGACGGCGACGACCTCGTCATCGGCGCGACGCGGCAGGCGCGCCAGGCGCTCGGGCTGACGCCCGAAAGCTTCGCCAACCCGCTGCCGGCTTCCGACCTTCTCGGCGGGGCGCGGGGCGAGGGGTTCGTCGGGGCCGAGCGCGCGGTGCTCGCCCGGGCGCTGGCGCGCGCGCAGGGCAACGTCTCGGCCGCGGCCGAGGCGCTCGGCGTGTCGCGCGCCACGCTCCACCGCAAGCTGGCGCGCCTCGGCATTCGCCGCACGCATTGAGCCGGCGCGGGACTGTCGCATTCCTGCGACAGATGGCCGTCACGCGTACGCGCGCATGGCGTGACGAGGCCGCAGAAGCGCGCCAGACTTCGTTCATTCCGCGCCGTCTGCCAGGCGGTCGCGGCCATGAGGAGGAAGTGGAGGAAACCATGAACAAGGTCGAATTTTCCCGCACCGCCAAGGTGCCGTTCGCCAAGCGCTACGACAACTTCATCGGCGGCCAGTGGGTCGCGCCGCAGTCGGGCAGGTATTTCGAGAACACCTCGCCGGTGAACGGGCGCGTCCTGTGCGAGGTCGCGCGCTCCGACGCCGCCGACGTCGAGGCCGCCCTCGACGCCGCCCACAAGGCCAAGGACGCCTGGGGCAGGACCAGCGCCGCCGAGCGGTCGCTGATCCTCAACCGCATCGCCGACCGCATCGAGGAGAACCTCGATCTGCTCGCGCTCGGCGAGACGTGGGACAACGGCAAGCCGATCCGCGAGACCACTGCCGCCGACCTTCCGCTCGCCGTCGACCATTTCCGCTATTTCGCCGGGGCGATCCGGGCGCAGGAGGGCGGCATCTCCGAGATCGACCACGACACGGTCGCCTATCACTTCCATGAGCCGCTGGGCGTCGTCGGCCAGATCATCCCGTGGAACTTCCCGCTGCTGATGGCGGTGTGGAAGCTGGCGCCGGCGCTCGCCGCCGGCAATTGCGTGGTGCTGAAGCCGGCCGAGCAGACGCCGGCCTCGATCATGCTGCTCGCCGACCTGATCGGCGATCTCCTGCCGGCGGGCGTGCTCAACATCGTCAACGGCTTCGGGCTCGAGGCCGGCAAGCCGCTCGCCTCGTCGAACCGCATCGCCAAGATCGCCTTCACCGGCGAGACGACGACGGGCCGCCTCATCATGCAGTACGCTAGCCAAAACCTCATTCCGGTGACGCTGGAGCTCGGTGGCAAGAGCCCCAACATCTTCTTCGAGGACGTGGCGGCCGCGGACGACGACTTCCTCGACAAGGCGATCGAGGGCTTCGTCATGTTCGCGTTGAACCAGGGCGAGGTCTGCACCTGCCCGAGCCGGGCGCTGATCCACGAGAAGATCTACGACAGGTTCATGGACAAGGCGATTGCGCGCGTCGAGGCCATCGTCCAGGGCGATCCGCTCGACCCGGCGACGATGATCGGCGCGCAGGCGTCTTCCGAGCAGTTGGAGAAGATCCTGTCCTATCTCGACATCGGCAAGCAGGAAGGGGCCGAGGTGCTGACCGGCGGTGAGCGCAACATGCTGCCGGGCGACCTCGCCGGCGGCTATTACGTCAAGCCGACGGTGTTCAAGGGCACCAACAAGATGCGCATCTTCCAGGAGGAGATCTTCGGCCCGGTCGTCTCGGTGACGACGTTCAAGGACGACGCCGAGGCGCTGTCTATCGCCAACGACACGCTCTACGGCCTCGGCTCCGGCGTCTGGACCCGCGACGGCACCCGCGCCTACCGCTTCGGCCGCGCCATCCAGGCCGGCCGGGTGTGGACCAACTGCTACCACGCCTATCCGGCGCATGCCGCCTTCGGCGGCTACAAGCAGTCGGGCGTCGGCCGCGAGAACCACAAGATGATGCTCGACCACTACCAGCAGACCAAGAACATGCTGGTCAGCTACTCGCCGAAGAAGCTCGGCTTCTTCTGAGGCTTTTTCTTCTCCCCGCCTCCTGGCGTCGGGGGCGGGGAGGGAGAAGCCGGCCGCAACGGAAGGAGAGTCCCATGGATGAGGAGAGGGTTTCGCTCGGCAAGGTCTCGGCGACGCCCGAGGCGGTGCACCTGCTCGACGAGATCATCGCCGACCACGGCCCGGTGCTGATCCACCAGTCGGGCGGTTGCTGCGACGGCTCCTCGCCGATGTGCTATCCGCAGGGCGGCTTCATCGTCGGCGACCGCGACGTGCTGCTCGGAACCATCGGCGACACGCCGGTCTATATCAGCGAGTCGCAATACGAGGCGTGGAAGCACACCGATCTCACCATCGACGTGGTGCCGGGGCGCGGCGGCATGTTCTCGCTCGACAACGGCCGCGAGAAGCGGTTCCTCACCCGCTCGACGGTCTGCGCCGTGCCCGACGCCTGAACGAGGCCGGTTGAGGAACAGCAAGACCTGGAAAGAGCAGGCGGCCCGCCTGTATTTTCCGCGCCCGGCCGGCCGGCTGGCCGGCCGGGCGCGGTCCCCTCTTGTTGTCTCAGAACGCCATGCGCAGCGAGACCTCGACGCTGCGGCCGAGGCCGGGGATTTCGTCGAACGAGGTGCGGTGTTCCTTGTTCAGTATGTTGTTGAACGCCACGCCGAAGCGATATTTGTCGTCCTCGCCGAACGAGCCGCCGAGGGCGAAGTTGAGCGTGCCGTAGCCCGGCAGCCGCCGCAGGGTCCAGCCTGTCTCCATCTCCGCCAGTTCCTTGACCCCGCTCGACGCGCGCACGAAAAGGTCGGTCCAGACCGAGCCGCCTGCCATCTCGCCTTCCCAGCGCAGGCCGAAGCGGCCGGAAAGCGCCGGCGTGTCGCTGTAATAGGTCGAGAAGGTGGGCCGCGTCAGCTCGCGCCGCATCCACGCGGCGTTGGCATAGGGCGTGAACCGGGTGCCGGGCAGGGTGTATTCGGCCGCGAGCTCGAGGCCGTAGGTCGTGGCCTTGTCGACATTGGAGTAGATGTATTTGTCGCCGGTGCCGTGGCCGGGGCAGACGGTGCCGCCGCCGCAGGACGTCTTGTCGATATAGTCCTGCGCCTCGCTGTAGAAGGCGGCGCCGTCGAGCACCAGCCCGCCGGAATCGTAGCGCGCGCCGATCTCGACATTGCGCGAGGTTTCCGGTCTCAGGTCGGGATTGCCGTAGATCAGGCTGGTGCCGGCCTTCGAATCGCTGAACATCTGGAACAGCGTCGGCGTGATGTAGCCCTCCGAATAGAGCGCCCTGAGCGTCGTGTCCTCGAAGCCGGTATAGGTCAGGCCGAGCGAGGTGACGACGCGGCCGTCGCTGCGGCCTTCATAGCCTTTCCGGGCCTTTTCGCTGGTATAGGCGAGGTCGGTGCGGGTGTTGTAATAGCGCGCGCCCGCGGTCAGCATGAGGTCGTCGGTCAGCGACCATTCGTTCTGGGCGAAGGCCGACCAGGTGGCGATGGAGGCCTCGTCATAGACCGAGATCGGGGGCGGGCCGGGCGTGACGGTCGTGGTCTTGCTGGCGTCGAGCGCGTCGTCGAGATAGTGCAGCCCGACGATGGTGTAGTGATCGGGATGGAGCTGAAGGTCCACCTGCGCGGTCGCCCCCAGATTGGTGTTGATGTCGCCCGAAACCGTCTTCTGGTGAATCCCGACCGTCGTCGTCGCCTCGTTGGTGAACAGCCGGTCGATCTCCTGATAGTAGGTGTCGAGACGCACCTTGCGCACGATGTCGCTGATGTCGCTGCCTTCGTAATTCAGGCCGACCTTGCGCAGGTCGCGCTTCGGCAGGTCGATCCTGAAATCCTTGACGTTGCTCTTCAGCGTGTCGCGGTCGGTCCAGCTCTCGCTCCACAGCCGGTGCTGCATGGCCTTCACCGCGATGTAGTGGTTGCCGGCCTCGCCGAAGGTGTAGCCGAGATGCGCCGACAGATTGTCGTTGCCGAACGAGGTGCCGGCGAGCCGGCCGGTCTCGATCGGGTGTTTTTCCGGCGCGTAGCGGTTGATGTAGCGGTCGCCGTGATCGTCGAGGCTGCCCGAAATGCGGTAGTCGAAATCGCCGACCGTGCCCGACACCGCGCCCCAGCCCTGCCAGCCGTCGGTGCCGGAATAGTAGGTGCCGCCCAACTCGGCCTGGATCGGCTTGTCGGCGCCGCGCTTGGTGATGATGTTGACGACGCCGCCGATCGCCTTGGCGCCGTGCAGCACCGAGGCCGGGCCGCGCAGCACCTCGATGCGCTCGACGTTCGACGGATCGATCAGGAGCGGCGTGCCGTAGTCGCTGTGGTCGGTGACTTCCTGCCCGTCGATCAGCACGGTGACGCGGCGCGAGGATTCGCCGCGGATGGACAGCCGTTTCATGCCGGGCGCGGAGGAATCCACCACTTCGACGCCCGGCACGTCGCGCAGGAGCTCGGCGACGCTGTCGGCCGGCTTCCTGGCGATCTCCTCCTTGTCGACCACCGTCACCGACGCCGGATTGTCCTGTACCGAGGTCTCGGTGCGGGTGCCGACCACGGCGATGGTGTCGAGCCAGGTGACGCCCTGATCCTGCGCGGCTGCCTGCCCCGTGATCAGCCCGGTGGCGAGCAGGGCGAGCGCGGCCGAAGAGGCCAGCAGCGCCGGCCGGGCGATACGGGGGGCGCCCAGAGTAACTCCTTGGGAGGCACCCTGACGGGCTTCCGACGCGATGGCCGGCGGGACGCGGGGGCGGGCGTCGTGTCTTCTGCTCATGATCCCGGCTCTCCAGATCGTGCGGGCGCCAGCAAGGCTGGTTTCCGCCGATTTTTCGCCCGCGACGCCGTATCCGTCCTTGCGATGGCGCAAGCAGGCCGCTCCGCTGCCACTATGTCGCAGGCCCGGAAAGGGAAACGGCCCGCCATCGCTGTCGATGGCGGGCCGTCCGGATTTTCCGCTCCGGATCGTTCCGGCCGGGGAGGGGAACGGCGGCCCCGAGCGAGGCCGCCGTCCGTCAGAACTTCATCCTGAGCGAGGCCTCGACGCTGCGGCCGACGCCGGGAAGGTCGCTGAGGAGGGCGCGGTATTCCTTGTTCAGGATGTTGTTGAAGTGCACGGAATAGCTGAACCTGTCCTCCTCGCCGAACGAGCCGCCGAAGGCGAAGTTCAGCGTGCCCCAGCCCGGCAGCTCGTCGGTGTCGAAGCCGGTGTTGGTTTTCGACGTCTGCGCGACCTTGCTCGAGGCGCGCAGATAGAGATCGGCCCATGCATTGTGGTTGGCGACCTCGCCTTCCCAGCGCAGGCCGAGCCGGCCCGAAAGCGCCGGCGTGTTGCTGTTGTAGGTCGACCAGGTGTCGAATTCGAGGTTGCGCCGGATCCATGCGCCCGAGGCATAGGGCGTGAGCGCGGTGCCGGGGATGGTGTATTCCGCCATCAGCTCCGCGCCGTAGGTCGTGGCGCGGCTGGCGTTGATGTATTCCTCCGGCGTCGACGGGCCGCCGGTCGAGGGGCATCGCTTCGAATCGAGGCAGCGCGCGGTCGTGATGTAGTCGCGGGCGTTGGTGTAGAATGCCGCGCCGTCGATGACCAGGCCGCCGGCATTGTAGCGCGCGCCGATTTCGAAGCTGCGCGAGGTTTCGGGGTCGAGGTTGGGGTTGCCGTAGATCGGCACGCCGCCGGCGGTCGTGACCATGAACATCTGGACAAGCGACGGGCTGATGTAGCCTTCCGAATAGAGCGCGCGCAGCGTCGTGTTCTCGATGCCGGTATAGGTCAGGCCGGCCGACGTCACCAGCCTGCCGTCCGTGCCGCCGACCTTGGTGCCGGACGTCGAATAGTCGTGCGAGGTGTCGGTGTAGTAGTAGCGCGCGCCCGTCGTCAGCTTGAAGCCGTCGGCGAAGGACCACTCGTTCTGGGCGAAGGCCGACACGGTCTGGATCGAGGCGTCGTCGATATTGACCGTGGGAGCGGGGCTGCCCGGCGTCTGGGTCGAGGTCTTCACCGTGTTCAGGTTGTCCATCAGGTAGTTCACCCCGACGATGGTGTAGTGGTCGGGATGGAGCTGGAGGTCCATCTGCCCCGTGCCGCCGTAGTTCACGTTGGTGTCGTCAGAGGTCGAGGCGGTGCGCACCGTCATCGACGGGATCGGACGCCGGACCACCAGGTTCGAGAACAGGCGGTCGACGGTCTGGTAGTAGGTGTCGAAGTGGACCTTGCGCACGATGTCGCTGATGTCGGTGCCGTCGTAATAGAGGCCGACCTTCTGGCGGTCGCGCTTCGGCAGGTCGATCCTGAAATCGACGATCGGATAGGTGAGATAGGACGGGTCGGTCCAGCTCTCGGTGTGGAGGCGGTGCTGCTCGGCCTTCAGCGCGATGTAGTGGTTGCCCGCCTCGCCGAAAGTGTAGCCGAGATGCGCGGCCAGGTAGTCGTTGCCGAACGAGGAGTTGTCGAGCTTGCCCGTCGAGGTGTACTGCCCGACCGGCACCCGGCGGTCGCCGTGGTCGTCGAGGCTGCCCGAAATGCGGTAGTCGAAGTCGCCGACCGTGCCCGACACCGCGCCCCAGCCCTGCCAGCCGTCGGTGCCGGAATAGTAGGTGCCGCCCAACTCGGCCTGGATCGGCTTGTCGGCGCCGCGCTTGGTGATGATGTTGATGACGCCGCCGATGGCCTTGGCGCCGTGCAGCACCGAGGCCGGGCCGCGCACCACCTCGATGCGCTCGACGTTCGACGGATCGATCAGGATCGGCGTGCCGTAATTCGAGTGGTCGGTGATTTCCTGGCCGTCGACGAGGATGGTGACGCGCCGCGAGGCTTCGCCGCGGATCGAGACGCGCTTCATGCCGGGAATGGAATCGTCGACGACATCGACGCCGGGCACGTCGCGCAGCATGTCGGCGATCGATTCGCCGGATTTCCTGGCGATCTCGTCCTGGTCGACCACCGAAACCGAAAGCGGGTTTTCCTGCACCGAGGTCTCGGTGCGGGTGCCGACCACGGCGATGGTGTCGAGCCAGGTGATGCCGTCCTGGGTCAGGGCTTGCGCCTGCGCGCGGCTATGGGCGGCGTCGAGGGCGATCGCCGCCGATGACAGCAGCAGCGCCGCCGCCGTGGCCGTGAAAACTGTATGGCTGGAAGGCCTGGACGCCCTCTGGCTGAAAATTGCGGTTTCTCGATACATGATCCCGTCTCTCCAGACTGTTCGATATGTCGGCGGCGCGCGGGCGGCGCGGCCCGCGTCCGTGTTGGCGTCGTTCCCGGATTACTCGACCTCGGAAGCGAATTTCTGCATCGAGGTGACGCACCAGGTCTGCGCCGCGGCCGTCTCCTGGCCGTCGCAGCTCTCGACCTTCTCGACCGTGGCGCGGGCGTCGTCGAAGGAGACGAGGTAGGACTGCTTCTCGGCGGTGTCCCCCATACCGTGGGCGAAGGGCTCGAACTCGGCCTCGGAGGCGCGGCAGACCATCTGCTCGATCGGATATTCGCCCTTCTCGAGGATGCCGCGGACGACCGCGGCGCGGTCCTCGCACTCCTCGAGCGTGGCGGTGTTGACGAAGGCGCCGGAAAGCTGGCCGTTGTCGACGAGGGTGAGGATTATCATCAGGAAGCCGAGCTTCATTTCATGGGCCCTTGTTGGTGCAGGATGGTCATCTGGCTAGGGGAAATGGCTCGATGGGGTTGACGGAACGCGCCTGGCCGGCGTCGACGGCGGCGAAGGCGCGGCCTTCCGTCGCCGGATCGCGCAGGGCGCGACTCACGAGGTCGGCGACGTCGGCGCGGTGGATGAAGCCGTGGATCTCGACGTCGTCGGAAAGGATGCCGCGGCCGGTGGCCGGTTCCGAACGCAGGCCGCCCGGCCGGATGAAGGTGGCGGCGGGAATGATCCGCCGCGTGTGGTTCTCGGCCCGGGTCTTGGCGTCGACCGAGGCGCCGAAGGCGGCGATCGCCCGCTCGGAGCGATAGGGCGCCATCTCGCCGCAGCCGATCGAGGTGACGAGGACGAAGCGGCCGAGATTGCCGCGCGCCGCCGCCTGCTCGGCGATGGCGATGTTGCCGTCCTCGTCGGCGAAGCGGCCGTCCGCGCGCCGCCCGCCGATGGTGGAGACGACGTCGACCTCGCCGCCGGCCCCGCCTTGCGCGGCAAGGTCGAGGGCGGCATCGATGTCCTGGCGTGAGAAGGCGTCGCCGCGGCTGACGGCGACGCCGAGCGCCTCCAGTTCGCCCGCGTCGGCCTGTGGGCGCAGCATGGCGGCCACCGGCATGCCCCGCGCCCGCAGAAGCCGCGCGAGGTCGAGGCCGACGCCGGTGCGCGCGCCGAAGATCAGCGTCGCCGTCATCTCAGGCCGCTTTCGCCTTCCGGGTCAGCCGGGCCTTCAGCTCTTCGAAACGCTCGACCTGGTCGGGCTTCAGCGCGCGGTTCTCGTCGCGGCCGACGAAGACCTTGAACATCGAGCCGCCGGCGGCGTTGAAGAACTGGATCGACACCGATTCCTTGCCCATGAACGGACGGCGCAGGAACGAGATCGCGGCGCAGTTGCCGGCGCGCAGATGGCCGCCGATGGGGCTGTCGCCGTGGAGGTTGTAGAAGCCGTGGCCGAGCTTGCCGGGCGGCACCTCGCCCTCGACCTCGAGGATGATGTCCGGGGTGTGGGCGATGACGGTGACCTTGCCCCAGGTGGTCAGGTCTTCCATCACCTCGACGAACAGGTCGCCCGGCACGGTCGCCCACATCTCCTGCGGCAGCAGCTCGACCACGGCCTGGAGCGACAGGCCGTGCTGGCCGGCGGTCGATTCGAGGACGCCGCCGGGGTTTTCGGCAAGCTCGCGGCGGATGGCGTCGAGGTCGGGGGAAACGGGGGAATCGCTCATGAAAGCTCTCTCGTCTTTTGCTGGGTAGAAGGGAAGGCGGGGCGGTCTTGCAAACCGCCGGTCGAGGGCGGCCCGCCGGCCGAAGGCGGCGGCGCGGCGGGACACAGGAGGGAATCGAAGGCGAAGATCAGGTTCGAGTACCAGAATCGTCCGGCCGTCGTCAGCGCCATGACGTCGCCCGAAAGCTCGATCAGGCCGGCCGTGCGCCATTGGTCGAGAAGCGGCGCGAGGCGGCCGGCCACGTCCGCGCCCTCGCCGGCCTCCGGCGGAGCCGACGCGGCGACGGCGCGGATGTCGAGCCGGCCCTTCTCGATGCCCGAGGTGACGGCGTTGCGCAGCGGCTGCCACGCGTCGGCGACGCGCATGCCCTCGATCGGCTTCCTGCCGGCGCGGATGCCGTCGGCATAGGTCTGGAGATCGGGCGCGACGGCATAGCTCACGCGGCCGAGATTGCCGCCGCCGCCCGAGCCGTAGGCGAGGCAGTCGACGCCCTCCTTGATGCGCAGGTTGTAGATGTTGCGCTCGCGCGGCGTGCGCCGCCAGTGGCTGTTGCTGATCTGCTCCCAGCCGCGGCGGCCGAGGAAATCCGCGCCCATGCGGTAGAAGCCGCCGAGGTCGGCCAACGTCGGCGCGTCGGGGAATTTGCCGGCGGCGGCGGCGCGGTGCAGCGGCGTGCCGGGAATGAGGTTCAGGCCGTAGAGGTCGACGCCGTCGGGCGCGATCCCCGCGGCGATGGCGAGGTCCTCGCGCCAGACCGCTTCCGTCTGGCCGGGCAGGCCGAAGAGCAGGTCGATGACGATCGCCGCCTTGTCGCGGTCGCGCAGCGCCTCGATGAAGGCGATGGCTTCTTCCTTGCCGGCGCGGCGGCCCTGGCGGCGGCGCACCGCCGTGTCGAAGCTCTGCACCCCGATCGAGATGCGGTTGGCGCCGGCCTCCAGGCAGGCGTCGACCTTCTCGGCGTCGAAATGGATGATGCGGCCCTCGATTGTGATCTCGCAGCCGGGCGCAAGCGGCAACGTGCGGCGGATGGCGGCGATCAGACGCGACAGTTCGCCGGCCGACAGCGCGCTCGGCGTGCCGCCGCCGAGATAGACGGCGTCGATGACCTGCGCTCGCATGGCGGGCGCGGCCGCCTCGGCCTCGATCTCGGCGATCAGCAGGTCGGTGTAGGCGGTCGCGGCCGCGGGCGTGTAGGCGTTGCGGTAGAAGCCGCAGAACAGGCAATGGTTGGCGCAGAAGGGGACATGGAAGTAGGCGAGGCGGGCCGCGTCGGGGCCGGCCGGCCTGCGGTTCCGGACGAGGTCCGCCCACGTCGCCTCGATCTCTTCCTGCGGCAGCGGCCGGCGGCTGCGCCACGGCATCACCGCCCGCCGCGCCGGAAACGCCTCGCGAACCGGGTCGCCGCCCAGACGGGCAAAATGCGGCTCAAGCTCGTCCGCCGTCATCGCCATCCCCTTCATCCCTCGACAATCCCCCGCCACGGCGAGGGCGTCCCGCCCACCGCGCCTGGAGCCGTGCATCGAGCGGCACATGCAACCCCGGCCAATGCCGCCGGACCTGCGCGGCCAGCACCCTCGACCGCCCGAGACGAAGGCCTATCAAGACGTTTTGGGCGGGGGCTTCATTGCGCTAGGACAAATAGTGGATAAGAATTGTCCAGTTTTAAATCAAGGGATTTGTCGTCCGTCGGCGATGCCGCAGGGGAAACGGCGTCCGGCCACGACCGCACCGCACCGGCCCGAAACGATCGAACCGGCCAGCCGGCATAGGCCGGCGGGTGGGGAAAGACGGCATCGGCCGGCTGGGACGGAAAGGCGGCCCCCGGCGGCGCGGCCGCGCGAGGCGTCACACGGTCAGGGCGATGGCGATCATGCCGATGGTGATCAGGACAAGGCCGCCGACAAGCATCGGCAGCAGGGTGCTGGCGCCGCGCTCCTCGTCGGGCGGCGGGGCCGGCGTCCGGTTGCGTTCGTCGGTCATGATCGGGTCTCCCTTGGCTCTCCCGCCCGCACGCGGCAGGTGGCTTCACTCATTTCCTGCGCCGGCCTGCGCCGGCCGTGCTTGTGCCGGCTCTGGCCGGATGTCCCCGCGCCGGCCGTCATCATGCGGCCGCGAGGGCTCCGGCGCCATGGCGCTCCAGCGGTGCAGCAGCGCGTTGAACCGCTTCCAGGCGCGGATGTCGTCGTGCCGGGTGGCGGCGCAGGCCAGGCCGGCGAGGCCGCAGGCGGCATCGACGCGGCCGGCCGCGACCAGCTCCTCCAGGCTGCGGATCAGGATGTGGCCGAGCGCGGCGGTCGAGGCCGGGCCCGAAGACGGGGCCGAAGACGGCGAGGCGGGCGCGACGCTCACCAGCCGCCTCCGTCGGCCATGCCGAGATGCGCCCTGGCGGCGTCGGTCATCATTCCCGGGTGCCATGGCGGCTCGTAGGTCAGCCGGACATCGACGAACTCGACGCCCGGCACGCTCCAGGCGGCGTCGCGCGCGCCGTCCTTGAGATAGCCGGTCGCCGGGCAGCCCTTGGTGGTCGTGGTCATGAGGATGGTGACGATGCCGCCTTCCTCGACGGCCACCTCGTAGATCATGCCGAGATCGACGATGTTGTAGCCGAGCTCGGGATCGATCACCAGGCGCAACGCCTCGGCGATGCGTTCGTCGGGTCCGGTGGCGGCGGCTGGGTCCATGGTCCGGTTCCTGCGGTTTGCGGCTGCGCCGGCGCGCCCCTCAGGCGGCGGCGACGCGGCCGATCTCGACGCGCCAGGCCTCCGGCCCGCGCTCGACATAGGTCCAGGAGAAGGTGCCGGGATGCTCGGCCTCAAGCTGATAATAGAGCGGCTTGGGGTCGTGGTCGTTGACGAGAACGAAGGAATCGCCCGGTTCCAGCCGCCCGACCAGATCGAAGATGGTCGCGTGCCGCTGCATCGGGATGAGGCTGCGGACATCGATTTCCTTCGGCGCGGCGGCGTTTGCGGTCTGGGTCATGGTTCTTCTCCTCGGGGTGGCGCGGCGGCCCGCGGGTTCCCGCGCCGCCGGATGTCGGGGAAAAATTCCACTTAAAAGATAGATTGTCAATGCATATTATATCGGCCGATGGGCGATATGCGTCGCAGGCCCGGCCGGATGATGCCGGCAAATCTGCCTTGCCTACGGCATGCTGGCGGCCCGCAACGACGAAGTTGACGGTTGCGCGCGCGAGGTCGGTCAAATAAGATAGATTATAAAACTACCTTAAACGATGCGCGGCAGCGCGGGGGTCGACGATGGCATATGTTGTTACGGACAATTGCATCAAGTGCAAGTACATGGACTGCGTCGAGGTCTGTCCGGTGGACTGCTTCTACGAGGGCGAGAACATGCTCGTCATCCATCCCGACGAATGCATCGATTGCGGCGTGTGCGAGCCGGAATGCCCGGCCGAGGCGATCTTCCCCGATACCGAGCCGGCGGCGACGCCGGAATGGCTGGCGCTGAACTTGAAATATGCCAGCCAGTGGCCGAACATCATCGAGAAGAAGGAACCTCCCGCCGACGCCAAGGATTGGGATGGCGTGCCGGGCAAGTTCGATAAATATTTCAGCGAGGCGCCCGGCGGCGACTGAGCCGGTCGCGGCGCCCCCCGTTTCAAGCCCCCGAAGAGCAAGGAGAAGACCATGACGACCAAGATCATCTACACCGCCGAGGCGACCGCCAAGGGCGGGCGCGAGGGCCATGTGCGCAGCGCCGACGGCACCGTCGACCTGAAGCTCGCCGTGCCGAAGGAGATGGGCGGCCCGGGCGGCACCTTCGCCAACCCGGAGGTGTTGTTCGCGGCCGGCTATGCCGCCTGTTTCGAGGGCGCGGTGCGGCTGGTGGCGCGCGAGGCCGGCGTCACGCTCGGGCCGGACACCCACGTCACCGCGCGCGTCGGCGTCGGCCCGCGCGATGCCGGCGGCTTCGGGCTGAAGGTGGACATGAAGGTGCATCTCGACGGCGTCGACGACGCGCGCGCGCTGGAACTCGCCAACAAGGCGCATGAGAACATCTGCCCCTATTCCCACGCCACGCGCGGCAATGTCGACGTCGACGTGAGTGTCGGCTGACCGTCCGCGATGCGAGGCTGAAGGCCGGCGGCGGCGGTTTTTGCCGCCGCCGGCGCTTTCTGTCGGAGAAAGGGATATGACCGGAACTCTCGGCATCAAGCGCGTCTACGACGCCCCCGCGGCGGGCGACGGCCGGCGCATCCTCGTCGACCGGCTGTGGCCGCGCGGGCTCTCGAAGGACGGGGCGCATCTCGACCATTGGGCCAGGGACGTCGCGCCGAGCGATTCCTTGCGCCGCTGGTTTGGCCACGATCCGGACAAGTGGGACGAGTTCCGCGCCCGCTACCGCGAGGAGCTCGCGGCGAACGGCGCGGCCGTCGCGGCGCTTAAGGCGCAGATCGGCGGCAAGGCGGCGACGCTTCTCTATGCCGCCCACGACGCCGGGCACAACAATGCCGTGGTGCTGCGCGACTTCCTGACCGCCCGCTCCTGACGTTTCCCAAAAAAGGGAGCGCCCGTCCCAGCACAAGAACGGGCGCTCCGGGGTGGCCGCCTCAGGAGCCAGGCGGCCATCTCTCTTCCGTCACCGGATCAGCGGCAGCCTCTCGAACTGATGGTAGGGCGGCGGCGACGACAGCGTCCATTCCAGCGTCGTCGCGCCCTCGCCCCACGGGTTGGCGGCGGCGCGGCGCTTGCGCGCGAAGGCTTCCGCCACCGCGACCAGGAAGACGACGAGGCCGAGCGCCGAGATGTAGGAGCCGATCGAGGAGACGAAGTTCCAGCCGGCATAGGCGTCGGGGTAGTCGGCGTAGCGGCGCGGCATGCCGGCGAGCCCGAGGAAGTGCTGCGGGAAGAAGACGAGGTTGACGCCGATGAAGGTCAGCCAGAAATGGAGCTGGCCCAGGCGCTCGCTCATCATGTAGCCGCTCATCTTCGGGAACCAGTAGTACCAGGCCGCGAAGATGGCGAAGGCGGCGCCGAGCGACAGCACGTAGTGGAAATGGGCGATGACGTAATAGGTGTCGTGCAGCACCCGGTCGATGCCGGGATTGGCCAGCACCACGCCGGTGACGCCGCCGATGGTGAACAAGAGCACGAAGCCCGTGGCCCACAGCATCGGCACGCGGAAGGTGATCGAGCCGCCCCACATCGTCGCCAGCCAGGAAAATACCTTGATGCCGGTCGGCACGGCGATGACCATCGAGGCGAAGGCGAAATAGCGCTGGGTGTCGACGGACAGGCCGACCGTGAACATGTGGTGCGCCCAGACCACGAAGCCGATCACGCCGATGGCGACCATGGCGTAGGCCATGCCGAGATAGCCGAAGATCGGCTTTCTCGAAAAGGTCGAGATGACGTGGCTGACGATGCCGAAGGCCGGCACGATCATGATGTAGACCTCCGGATGGCCGAAGAACCAGAACAGGTGCTGGTAGAGGATCGGGTCGCCGCCGCCCTCGGGCACGAAGAAGGTGGTGCCGAAATTGCGGTCGGTCAGGAGCATGGTGATGCCGCCGGCGAGCACCGGCAGCGAGATCAGCAGCATGAAGGCGGTGACCAGCATCGCCCAGGCGAACAGCGGCATCTTGTGCAGCGTCATGCCGGGGGCGCGCATGTTGAAGATGGTGGTGATGAAGTTGATGGCGCCGAGGATCGACGACGCGCCCGACAGGTGGACCGACAGGATGACGAAATCGACCGCCGGGCCGGACTGGCCGATGTTGGAATAGGGCGGATAGAGCGTCCAGCCGCCGCCGTGGCCGGTGCCGCCGGGCGCGCCCGGCATGAACAGCGAGGTCACGAACAGGACGAAGGAGGCGACGAGCAGCCAGAACGAGACGTTGTTCATGCGTGGGAAGGCCATGTCCGGCGCGCCGATCATGATCGGCACGAACCAGTTGCCGAAGCCGCCGATCAGCGCCGGCATGATGACGAAGAAGATCATCACCAGCCCGTGGCCGCTGACGAAGACGTTGAAGGTGTCGGCCGAGGCGAAGATCTGCATCCCCGGCTCCTGCAATTCCATGCGGATGCCGACCGACAGCGCGGTGCCGAGAATGCCGGCCACCATCGCGAAGACCAGATAGAGCGTGCCGATGTCCTTGTGGTTGGTCGAGTACAGCCAGCGGGCGAGGAAGGGCGGCTTGTGTTCGGCGCCGTGCTGCGCCGGGTCGGTTGTGGTATCGCTCATGTCTCGTTCCTGCCTTTCCCCCGCTCGGCCTCCCGTTCAGGCCCCCTGTTCGGCCCCCCCTGTCCGGCCCCCGTGTCCGGTTCAGGCGTCGGTCACGATCTCGCCCAGCGGAATGTCGTGCGGTTGCGGATAGATGGTCGGAATGCGGGCCTCGGCATAGCCGACGCCGAAGGTCCGCGGCTTTCGCGCCATCGCGGCCAGCGTCCGGTCGTAGAAGCCGCCGCCATAGCCCAGCCGGCAGTTGGCGGCGTCGAAGCCGACCACCGGCGCGACGACGATGTCGGGATCGACCGCCGGCCCGCGCGACGGGATCAGGATGTCCCAGACCCCGCGCTCCAGCGGGTCGCCGGGCGACCAGATGCGGAATTCGAGCGGCCAGCCCTTGCGGATGACGACCGGAAGGGCGATGCGGCCGCCGCGCTCGATGACGCGGATCGACCAGTTGCGCAGATCGGGTTCGCCGCGGAACGGCCAGTAGACGGCGACGATCCGGCGCGAGACCGGGCCGATGGCGCGGTCGAGCCCGGCGGCGATGCGCGCGGCGCGCGCGGTGCGCTCGCTTGCCGTCATCGCCAGCCGGGCCGCGATCAGCCGCTCGCGCTCGGCCTTGCGCCAGCGCGCCACGTCGCCCCAGGCGCTCGAATGCTCCTCGCGCGGCTGAAAATCGGGCGAAAGCTCGTGCATGAAGCAGGGCGGCGAGGAATATTCGCCGATTTCCAACGCCTCGGTGTCGCGATCCATCGGCTGTTTGCGTCCCTTCGCGCTCGCCTGTCGTGGGAGAATGGTGAGACGGTTGCAGGAAGAAGACAAACGGATTTAAATGCTGGATAGATGCAAGAATCTTGCACTATCGCCGAACGCCATGGACATCGACCGCGCCCGGACCTTTCTTGAAATCGTGCATTGTGGCTCGTTCCTGCGCGCGGCCGAGCGCCTCAACGTGACCCAGACCACGGTTTCGGCGCGCATCCGCACGCTGGAGGAGGAGCTGGGGCGCCAGCTTTTCGTGCGCAACCGCAACGGCGCGCAACTGACGCCGGCCGGGCGCGAATTCGAGCGCTTCGCGCAATCCTTCGTCCAGGTCTGGGAGCGGGCGCGCCACCAGCTCGCCCTGCCGGCCGGGCGCACCGGGGCGGTGGCGCTCGGCGGGGAGCTGAGCCTGTGGAACCCGCTGCTGCTCGACTGGCTGGTGACGATGCGCCGGACCCGGCCCGACATCGCCATCACCGCCCATGTCGGCGTGCCCGACCAGTTGACCGAGCAGTTGCGCACCGGCGTGCTCGACATCGCCATCCTTTACGCGCCGAAGCTTCTGCCGGGATTCCGGGTCGAGCTGTTGCAGGAGGAGCAACTGGTGCTGGTGCGGACGCCGCCGGCCGAGGGGGAGGCGGCCCCGGCCCTCGACTACGTCCATGTCGACTGGGGGCCGTCCTTCGCCGCCCGCCATGGCGGAGCGACGCCGGCCTTCGGCGAGCCGGGCGTCATGGTCGGGCTGGGGCCGCTCGGCCTGAGCTACGTGTTGCGCGCCGGCGGCATGGGCTATTTCCGCAAGGGCACGGTGGCGCCGCATGTCGAGGCCGGCGCGCTGGAGCTGGTCGCCGGCGCGCCGGAGTTCACATACCCCGCCTATGCCGTCTACCCGGAAGCCGGCGGCGAGCGGCTGGAGATGCAGGAGGCGCTGGCCGTGCTCAAACGCTCGGTCGCCTGACGGCGAAGGCGCGGCGGCCCCCGCCATCAGAGTGGGCATGAGAGTGGGCCATCAGGATGGTTCATCAGGGTGCTTCGCTTCCGTCGCCGCCGTGCTATAATTATCGGATCGTCCGCGGGAGGCGGCATATCGGAGAAGTCCCATGAAGCCCCTACGGCTTGTCCCGCTTGTTCTCGTCGCCGCGCTCGCGGCCTGCACCACGGTGTCGCCGGAAGAGCAGCGGCGCGCGGATGAGGACAAATGCCGTTCCTACGGCTTCACCCGCAAGAACGACGCTTTCGCCGAATGTCTCCAGCGCCTCGAGCTCGACCGGCGCGCCGCGCACCGCGCCGCGCTGCAACGGGACCGCGATCCGTGGATCTATGCGCCGCCGCCGCGGGTGATCGTGGTGCGGCCGCGAAGCTGAGCTGGCGGCGCGGGCGCTGCCGAAAGAGCAGATAGCGGCCCGGCTGCGCTGGGACTGGCACGAAAAGCACGGCATCGTCTTCAGCACCGGCCTTGCCGGCGATGTCGCCGCGGTCGTCGTCGACGAGGCGGCGTTCGGGCCGGGCCGGGCGATGCCGGAGATCCTGTTCATCGGCCATGCCTCGGACAGGCCCGTCGCGCGCTGGACCCCCGAAGGGGTCGTCGCGCTCTGAGCGCCCGCCCATTCGCCCGCTCGCCTGTCGGGCGAAGGCGGCGTCGCCTTCGATGTCGCCATGGTTAATGCGGCCTTAACCAAACCGTTTCTAAAATCGCGGCTCGAGACCGCGTGCGCCGTGCCCGCGCGCGGCGGGATTTGACGGGGTGTTGACATGCGTTCGAGCGCGGCGGCTCAACTGGTGATCGATGAAACCGCTTACGGCCTGCGCGGCTTCCTGCACCGGCAGGTGGTGCGCGGGGCGGGCGTGGCCGTGCTCGGCCTGGCGGCGTTCTGCCTGGCGGCGCTGGCGACATGGAACGTCGCCGACCCCTCGTTCAGCCATGCCACCGACAACGTCCTCACCAACGCGATGGGGTATCCGGGCGCGGTCGTCGCCGACCTCATGATGCAGTTTCTCGGCCTCGGCTCGGTGGTGGCGCTGGTGCCGGCGGTTGCCTGGGGGCTGCTGCTCGCCGCCGCGCGCCCCGTCGACCGCCTGCCGGCGCGGGCCGCCGCCTGGGCCGGCGTCGCCGCGCTCGGGGCCGGCATCGCCGGATGCGTCACCGCGCCGCCGACATGGCCGCTGCCGTCCGGGCTCGGCGGCGTCGTCGGCGATCTCGTGCTCGCCGTGCCTTCTTGGCTGTCCGGCGGCTATCCGACCGGCGCCGCCGCCATCCTGACCGTCGCCGTGCTGATCGGCCCGGCGCTGTGGCTTCTGGCCTTCGCGGTCGCCCTGTCGGGCCGCCGCGCGCCGGCCGCCGCGGAAAGCCCGTCGCCGGCGCGGCGCAAGCAGGCGCGGCCGGTCGACCATGACGAATTCGACGACGACCATGGCGACGACGTCGACGATGACGACCGCGCCGGCTTCCTGGTCGCCGCCCTGGGCGCGACCACCCATTGGTGGCTGTCGGCGCGGGCGTTCGTCCGGCGCAGGCTGGGCGGTTCCGCGCGATCGGGACGGCGCGGCGTCGCCTGGGACGACGACGGCGGCATCGACGATCTTTCGCCCGTGCGGCCGCCCGCGCGGGCGGCAGCCGGACGCAGCCGCGTCGAGCCCGGCTTCGACGCCGCGCCCCTGCCCGACGACGAACCGCCGTTCGAGATCGAGCCGGCGGCCCCGATGGCCGCCCGGGCGGCCGTCGCCTTCGAGGACGACGGCGACGATTTCGACGACGACGACATCGTCATCCGCCCGACGCCGACCGACGGCGGGCAGGTGCGTCATTTCCGCTCCGACGCGGCCACCCGCGTCGAGGCGCCGGCGCCGCGGCCGCAGGAGGGCGCGCGCGTCCGGCGCGAGGCCCAGAGCTCGCTGATCGGCCCCGACACGTTCGAGATGCCGTCGCTGCATCTCCTCGCCGAGGCGAAGAACGTCACCCGCGACCCGTCGCTGTCGCAGGACGCGCTGGAGCAGAACGCGCGCCTGCTCGAGGGCGTGCTCGAGGATTTCGGCGTCCGCGGCGAGATCATCCATGTCCGCCCCGGCCCGGTGGTGACGCTCTACGAGCTGGAGCCGGCTCCAGGCATCAAGTCGAGCCGCGTCATCGGGCTCGCCGACGACATCGCCCGCTCGATGAGCGCCATCGCCTGCCGCGTCGCCGTGGTGCCGGGGCGCAACGCCATCGGCATCGAGCTGCCCAACGCGCGGCGCGAGACCGTCTACCTGCGCGAGCTGCTGGCGAGCCGCGACTTCGAGCAGTCGAAGGCTAAGCTGCCGCTCGGCCTCGGCAAGACCATCAACGGCGAGGCGGTCATCGTCGACATCGCCAAGTTCCCGCATCTTCTCGTCGCCGGCACCACCGGCTCGGGCAAGTCGGTGGCGATCAACACCATGATCCTGTCGATCCTCTACCGGATGACGCCACAGGACTGCCGCCTGATCATGATCGACCCCAAGATGCTGGAGCTTTCCGTCTATGACGGCATCCCGCATCTCTTGACCCCCGTCGTCACCGACCCGAAGAAGGCGGTGGTCGCGCTCAAATGGACCGTGCGCGAGATGGAGGACCGCTACCGCAAGATGTCCAAGGTCGGCGTGCGCAACATCGACGGCTTCAACCAGCGCGTCGGCCAGGCGCAGAAGAAGGGCGAGCCGATCAGCCGCACGGTGCAGACCGGCTTCGACCGCGAGACCGGCGAGGCGATCTACGAGACCGAGCATCTCGACCTCGAGGCCATGCCCTACATCGTCGTCATCATCGACGAGATGGCCGACCTGATGATGGTCGCCGGCAAGGACATCGAGGGCGCGGTGCAGCGCCTCGCCCAGATGGCGCGCGCGGCCGGCATCCATGTCATCATGGCCACCCAGCGGCCGTCGGTCGACGTCATCACCGGCACGATCAAGGCCAACTTCCCGACCCGCATCTCCTTCCAGGTGACGTCGAAGATTGACAGCCGCACCATCCTCGGCGAGCAGGGCGCCGAGCAGCTCCTCGGCATGGGCGACATGCTCTACATGGCCGGCGGCGGCCGCGTCCAGCGCGTCCACGGCCCGTTCGTCTCCGACGACGAGGTCGAGAAGGTGGTGGCGCACCTGAAGCTGCAAGGCGCGCCGGAATATCTCGACGCCATCACCGAGGACGACGAGGACGACGAGGAGGCCGGGGGCAAGGGCGGCGGGTCCGGCGGCGGGTCGGGCGGCGGCAATTTCGACGATTCGGACGATCCCTACGACCAGGCGGTGGCCGTGGTGCTGCGCGACGGCAAGGCCTCGACCAGCTACATCCAGCGCCGGCTCGGCATCGGCTACAACCGCGCCGCCTCGATCATCGAGAAGATGGAGCAGGAAGGCATCGTCGGCCCGGCCAACCACGCCGGCAAGCGCGAGATCCTGGTGCCGACCGAGGAGGACAAGTTCTGAACGCCGCGAAACCCATCCGCGCCGAAACCGTTATCCGGCGCGAAGAGCCAAATTTCGGCCCAACTGGACGCTTAACCGGAAAGGGAACAATCGAGGTGACGGCGATGGACGACAAGGTGAAGGCGACGATGTCGCGGCGGCGGTTTCTCGGCCAGGCGGCGCTTGCCGCCGGGGCGCTGGCGCTCGGCCAGTTGGCGGGGCCGCTTCTCGCGCCGGCGCGGGCGCAGACCGCCGCGGCTCAGCGCATCGCCGATCATTTCGCCCGCGTCCGCACCATGACCGGCGAGTTCGTGCAGTTCGGCCCGCGCGGCGAGCAGACCGGCGGCAAGTTCTTCATCGAGCGGCCGGGCAAGCTGCGCTTCAACTACGAGGCGCCGTCGACGTTCAAGGTCACCTCCGACGGCACGACGTTGGTGCTGGAGAACACCAAGCTCAGGACAGCCGACGTCTATCCGCTATCGAAGACGCCGCTGAAGCTCCTGCTCGACGACAGCATCGACCTTTCCGGCGGCAAGGTGCGCAGCGTCAAGGAGGAGGCCGACCTGACGACGATCCAGCTCGCCGACAAGTCGATGTTCGGCGATTCGACGATCACGCTGATGTTCGATCCCGCTTCCTACGAGCTGCGCCAGTGGACCATCACCGACGCGCAGGGCAAGGACACCACGGTGATGATCTTCAACGTGCAGGAAGGCGTGCGCTTCGACCCGTCGGTGTTCGCCATCGACCACCGCCGCATCCAGGAATTGCAGCAGCCCGGCCCGCGCTGAGGCGGCGAGGGCGCGGCAAGGGCAGGGACCGCAAAGGCAGGGACCGCGGCGAAGCGGCGCGGCCGGGCAAGCTCCGGCTTGCCTGATCGGGCTTCGGCTGGCACAAGGGGCTTCCCCCCTTGAAGCGCCGGACCTTTCCCCCATGAGCTTTTCCATCGCGACCTGGAACATCAACTCCGTGCGGCTCAGGATGCCGCTGGTGGCGCGGTTCCTGGCCGAGCACCGGCCGGACGTGCTGTGCCTCCAGGAAACCAAGTGCCCGGACGCGCTGTTCCCGCTCGACGCCTTTCGCGAGGCCGGCTACGAGCATGTCGAGATCAGCGGCCAGAAGGGTTATCACGGCGTCGCCACCGTGTCGCGGCGGCCGCTTCAAGTGGTCGAGAAGCGCCGCTTCTGCGACATCGAGGACTGCCGGCACCTTTCCGTCCATATCGAGGCCGGGGGCGGGCGGATTCTGCTGCACAATTTCTACGTGCCGGCCGGCGGCGACGAGCCGGACCCCGACATCAACCCGAAGTTCCGCCACAAGCTCGATTTCGTCGCCGAGATGCACGACATCCCGGCGCTGGAAGGCGAGGGGCTGTCCTCGGTGCTGGTCGGCGACCTGAACATCGCGCCGCTGGAGACCGACGTCTGGTCGCACAAGCAGTTGCTGAACGTCGTCAGCCACACGCCGGTCGAGACCACGAGCTTCGAGGCGATGCGCCGCGCCGGCAACTGGGTCGACCTGATGCGCCAGGCGATCCCGCCGCAGGAGAAGCTCTACACCTGGTGGAGCTACCGCGCCCAGGACTGGGCGGCGTCCAACCGCGGCCGGCGGCTCGACCATGTCTGGTCCTCGCCCAATCTTTCGCCGGCGCTGTCGGGGATCGAGGTGCTGAGCGAGGCGCGCGGCTGGGAGCGGCCGTCCGACCACGTGCCGGTGATCGCCCGCTTCGACCTCGACTGAAGGATCGCGTTCAGTCGGAAAAGCGCGGGGCCAGCGTCTCGATCCGCTTCAGGAAATCCTGCAAATCCTGCATCATGCGGTCGTGCAGCCGGGCCGCGACTTCCGGGTATTCCTCGAGGATGCGGCGGAACAGCGAACGCGACAGGCGGATCAGCCTGACCTCGGTCTCGGCCGCGGCATAGGTCAGCCGCTTGCCCGGCGCGATCAGCGCCAGCTCGCCGACGATCGCGCCCTGGCCCGGCCGCGACAGCGCGACCGCCTCCCCGCCGCCGGCGTCGCGATAGAGCACGACCCGCCCCGAGGCGACGACATAGGCGCAGTCGGCGGCGGCGCCCTCCTGGAAGATCTCGCGGCCGGCGGCGAACCGCACCTCCTCGGCGCCGAAGGCGAGCAGCCGCAACTGCTCGTCGGTCAGCTCCGAGAACAGCCCGACCCCCGACAGGATGCGGATATCGTCTTCAAGCGCCAAGTCGCGGTCTCAAATTGTGTCCCCCTCAAGGTTCTTCGACCGCGTCGGGCGGACAGTCAAGGGACCAGCTTGTAGCCGCCGCTTTCCGTCACAAGAATCTCGGCGTTGGACGGATCGCGCTCGATCTTCTGGCGCAGGCGATAGACGTGG
The DNA here is from genome assembly GCA_039808485.1 of Aquamicrobium sp. Lineage (GTDB taxonomy): Bacteria > Pseudomonadota > Alphaproteobacteria > Rhizobiales > Rhizobiaceae > Aerobium. The sequence goes on from JBDHTD010000006.1 coordinate 75,290, forward strand.
GTTTCCAGCGTGTGGGTGGTGACGCCGGAATTGTAGCCCCAGACCTCCTCCAGCAGGATGTCGCGCGTCACCACCTTCTCGCCGGCGCGGTAGAGGTACTTGATGATCGAGGCTTCCTTCTCGGTCAGCCGGATCTTCGCGCCTTTCGGGTCGGTCATCAGCTTCTGGCTCGGCTTGAAGGTGTAGTGGCCGACGGTGAAGGTGGCGTCCTCGCTCTGCTCGTGCTGGCGAAGCTGGGCGCGGATGCGCGCGAGCAGCACGGCGAAGCGGAACGGCTTGGTGACGTAGTCGTTGGCCCCCGCCTCCAGCCCGAGGATGGTGTCGGAATCGGTGTCGTGGCCGGTCAGCATGATGATCGGCGCCTTGAAGCCGCCCTTGCGCAGCACCTTCACCGCCTCGCGGCCGTCCATGTCGGGCAGGCCGACGTCCATGATGAGAAGATCGACGGTGCCGTTGCGCGCGGCCTGGATGCCCCTGGCCGCGTTGTCCTCGTCGAGGATGGAAAACTCCTCATAGAGCGAAAGCTGCTCGACCAGCGTCTCGCGCAGGTCGGCGTCGTCGTCGACGATGAGGATGGTGCGTGCGGTCATGTTGTTCCCGATTCGAGCATGAAGGCGATTGACCTGGGTCAGGGTTTATGCGGAACCATGGCCGACATTAAAGACGATCACGGCGATTTGTTCCACGATGCCATCATATCCGAAATATGGCGCTGCCGCGCCTCCCCGCAACACCATCGGCCGGATCGCGGTCCGGCCGCGTCCCGGCAAGCCCTCGCAGGGGCTGCTGCACTGGGCAGGGCAGGTCTTCCCCTGCGCGCTCGGGCGCGGCGGCATCCGCGCCGTCAAGCGCGAGGGCGACGGCGCGACGCCGCTGGCCGCGATGCGCCTGCTCCACGGCTATTTCCGTCCCGGCCGGGGACAATCGCTCGCGGCGGCGGCCCGTTCCTCGCCGTTGCCGTTCCGGGCGAGCCGCGCCCGGGACGGCTGGTGCGACGCGGCCGGCGACCGCAACTACAATCGGCCGGTGACGCTGCCCTACAAGGCCGGCAGCGAGACGATGCAGCGCGGCGACCGGCTCTACGACTGCGTCGTCGTGCTCGACTGGAACATCCGCCCGCGCCGGCGCGGCATGGGCAGCGCCATCTTCCTCCACATCGCGCGCGAGGGTTTCGCGCCCACCGAAGGCTGCGTCGCTGTGTCGCCGCGCGTCATGGCGCGGCTGCTGCCGCATCTGTCGCGGCGCGCCGTGCTGACGGTGCTAGGCTAGGCGCCATACGATGGTGCGCTTGACCTCCGCGTCCTCCAGCGCCCGCGTCACCGGCACCGCGTAGGCGGCGAGCCTTTCCAGCCCGGCCTTCGGCAGGTAGGCGCGGCCGGGGTCGCCGATCAGGATGTCGGCCCCGTTCGCCTTCAGTCCGGCAAACCACGGCAGCAACCGTTCGGCGAACGCCTTGTCGTAAAACACGTCGCCGGCCAGCACCACCTCCCAGTCGCCGGCCTGCCCGACGAGGTCGTCGTCGGTGAAGGCGACCGCGACGCCGTTGGCCTGCGCGTTCAGGCGGATCGCCGCTGCGCAGAACGGGTCGGTGTCGGCGGCGAGCGCCCGCGCCGCGCCCGCCTTCATCGCCGCGACGGCGACCAGCCCGGAGCCGGAGGCGAAGTCGAGCACGCGCCGGCCCGCGACGAGGCCGGGATTGTCGAGAAGATGCCGCGCCAGCCCCTGGCCGCCGGCCCAGGCGAAGGCCCAGAACGGCGGCGGCAGGCCGATCTCGTGCAGTTCCTCCTCGGTGCGGCGCCACAGCTCGTGCGCTTCGTCGGCGAGGTGGAGCGCGATCTCCGGCACGTGCGGCGGCGCGATCAGGGCGGTGTTGGCCCGGATGAAGGCCTCGGCCCGGTCCGGCGTCAGCATCAGGCCTTCGTCGGGGCCGGCTCGAGGCCGCCCATGCGGCAGACCTCTTCCCATTCGTCCGCCGTCACCGGCTGCACGGAGAGCCGCATCGAGGTGACGAGCGACATCTCGGCCAGATTCGGGTTGGCCTTGACGTCCTTCAGCGTCACCGGCTTCGGCATGTCGCGGACGGCGCGGATGTCGACGCATTCCCAGCGCGCATCGTCGGTGGTCGAATCGGGGTGCGCCAGCGCGCAGACCTCGGCGATGCCCACCACTTCGAGCCCGATGTTGGAATGATAGAAGAAGCCGAGATCGCCGATCTTCATCGCCCGCATGTTGTTGCGCGCCTGATAGTTGCGCACGCCGTCCCATTGCTCGCCCTCGGCGCCCCGCTCTTTCAGCATCTCGAAGGAGAACACGTCGGGCTCCGACTTGAACAGCCAGTACGCCATCACTTCGTCTCCGCCTTTTCGTCCGGCGCGTTGAACACCCAGTTCCACGCATTGATCTCGACGCCGTCGAACAGCCCGGCTCTGGCGTAGGGATCGGCTTCGGCGATGGCTTGCGCCGCGGCGCGGCTCTCGGCCTCGACGGCGACGAGGCTGCCGAACGGCTTGCCGTCGCCGCCGATGAACGGGCCGGCGAATTTCAGCACGCCTCTGGCGTTCAGCCCGTCCAGGTAGTCGAGATGGGCCGGACGGTTGGCCAGCCGCAGCTCGAGGCTGCCGGGCTTGTCCTTGCAGATCAGGGCGAAAATCATCCTCGTCTCCGTTTGTGCCGTGGTCAGGCGTCGAACTCGCTTTTCAGCGGCCGCGCCATCAGCGCCGCCACCGCGTCGGAAATGGCGATGCGGCCGGAAAGCAGCGCGTCCACCGCCGCGATGATCGGCGCCTCGATGCCCCTGTCGCTGGCGATGCGGGCGGCGATGCCGGCCGTGGCGACACCCTCGGCCAGCGGCCTGCCGTCGAGGCTCTCGCCGCGCCCGATCGCCAGCCCGTAGGAGAAGTTGCGCGACTGGGCGGAGCCGCAGGTCAGGATCAGGTCGCCGAGGCCGGAAAGGCCCATCAGCGTCTCCGGCTCGGCGCCGAAAGCGGCGGCGACGCGGCGCAGCTCGACGAAGCCGCGCGTCACCAGCGCGGCCTGGGCGCTGGCGCCGAGGCCGGCGCCGACGACCGCGCCGGCGGCGATGGCGAGCACGTTCTTCAGCGCGCCGCCGACCTCGACCCCGGTCAGGTCGGCGCTCGAATAGCAGCGGAAGGCGGGCGAGGAGAGAAGGGCGGCCAGCTCTGCCGCGCGCGCCTCGTCCCGCGCCGCCACCGTGACCGCGGTCGGCAGGCCGGCCGCCACGTCCGCGGCGAAGCTCGGGCCGGAGAGCGCGGCGACGGGGGTTTCCGGCAGGATCTCGGCGACGATCTCAGACAATAGCTTGCCGGTGTCGCGCTCGATGCCCTTGGCGCAGAGCACGAGCGGGATTTCCGCGTCGAGGCGGCGGGCGAGCTCAGCGAGCAGGCCGCGCATCGCCTGCGCCGGGACGACGGCGAGCACGCAGGCCGCCCCGGCCAGCGCGGCGTCGAGACCGGCGGTGGCGGCGAGCGCCGGATCGAGCGCGATGCCCGGCAGATAGCGCGGGTTCTCGTGGCGGTCGTTGATCGCGGCGACGGTGTCGGCATCGCGCGCCCACAGGGTGCAGCCGTGGCCGGCGCGCAAGGCGGTCGTCGCCAGCGCGGTGCCCCATGCGCCGCCGCCGAGAACGGCGATCTTCCGCCCCGGCGGGTTCATGCCTTTGCTCCCCGTCTGCCCGAGCCGACCATCGGCTGGGCCGCCTCGTCGAGCGGCCAGCGCGAGCGCGGCGCGAAGCGAAACGCGTCGGCCTCGACCAGTCCGGCGCGCAGGCGCTCGATGCCGGCCCAGGCGATCATCGCCGCGTTGTCGGTGCAGAGCTCGAGCGGCGGCGCGACGAGGCGCGCGCCGTAGGTCGCGGCGACAGCGTCGAGCGCGGCGCGGATCGCCTTGTTGGCGGCGACGCCGCCGGCCACCACCAGCGTCGGCCGGACCATATCTGGAAAGAGCTCGCGAAAGCGGGCGAGACTGCGGCCGACGCGTTCGGCCAGCGTCTGCGTCACCGCGAGCTGGAAGGAGGCCGAGATGTCGGCGACGTCCCTGTCCGACAAGGGCGCGATCGCCGACGCCGCCTGGCGCACCGCCGTCTTCAGGCCGGAGAAGGAGAAATCGAGCCGCTGCTCGCCCTTCAGCGGACGGGGGAAGGAAAAGCGCGAGGCATCTCCTTCCGCCGCCGCGCGCTCGACGCCGGGGCCGCCGGGATAGGGCAGGCCGATGAGCTTGGCCGTCTTGTCGAACGCCTCGCCGAGCGCGTCGTCGATGGTGGTCGCCCAGCGCTCGTAGCGGCCGACCCCGCGCACCAGCACCACCTGCGTGTGGCCGCCGGAGACGAGCAGCAGTAGATAGGGGAAGGGGACGCCGTCCGTCAGCCGCGCCGTCAGCGCGTGGCCTTCGAGGTGGTTGATCGCGATCAGCGGCTTGCCCGCCGCCGCGGCGATGGCCTTGGCCGTCATCAGCCCGACGATCAGCCCGCCGATCAGGCCGGGGCCGGCGGTGGCGGCGACGGCGTCGATGTCGGCCAGGGCCACGCCGGCCTCGGCAAGTGCTGCCTCGACGATGCCGTCGAGCGCCTCGACATGGGCGCGCGCGGCGATCTCGGGCACGACGCCGCCGAAGGCCGCGTGCTCCTCGATCTGGCTCAGCACCACGTTCGACAGGATTTCCGGCATGCCGGCATCGTCGAGCGCGACGACCGAAGCCGCCGTCTCGTCGCAACTGGTCTCGATGCCGAGCACGCGCATCATTGCCGTTCCCGCCGTTCCCCGATAGGACTGGCCCGACCTATCACGGACGGACCGGCATGCAAACGGATGTGTTGAAGATCGGAACGCGCGGCAGCGCGCTGGCGCTCGCCCAGGCGCACGAGACGCGGGCGCGGCTGATGGCGGCGCACGGCCTGCCGGAGGAAGCGTTCGAGATCGTCGTCATCTCGACCAGCGGCGACCGCATCCAGGACCGGCCGCTGTCGGAAGCCGGCGGCAAGGGCCTGTTCACCAAGGAGATCGAGGAAGCGCTCATCGATGCCCGCATCGACATCGCCGTGCATTCGTCGAAGGACATGCCGACCGCGCTGCCGGCCGGGCTGGAGCTGTCCGCCTTCCTCGAGCGCGAGGACGTGCGCGACGCGTTCATAGGCCGCGCCGCGCCGCGCCTTGCCGACCTGCCGCAAGGGGCGGTCGTCGGCTCGTCGTCGCTCAGACGGCAGGCGCTGATTCGCCGGCTGCGGCCCGATATCGAGGTGGTCATGTTCCGCGGCAACGTCCAGACGCGGCTGCGCAAGCTGGAGGAGGGCCAGGTCGCCGGCACGCTGCTCGCCTATGCCGGCCTGCGCCGGCTCGGCCTCGGCGACATCGTCACCGACCTCATGCCGGTCGCGGACTTCCCGCCGGCGCCGGGGCAGGGCGCGATCTGCATCGAAAGCCGCATCGGCGACGCGCGGGTGCTGGGCCTGCTCGCCGCCATCGATCATGCGCCGACGGTGCAGGCGCTCGCCTGCGAGCGCGCCTTCCTCGCCGCGCTCGACGGCTCCTGCCGCACACCGATCGCCGGCCATGCCGTCGTCGAGGGCGGCCGCCTCGCCTTCTCCGGCACGATCCTGACGCCGGACGGGCGCGAGACCCACGAGATCGCGGCGGCCGGCGCGGCCGCCGACGCGGCGTCGATCGGCGCCGCAGCGGGCGCGGAAATCCGCGGGAAGGCCGGGCCGGGCTTCTTTGCCGGCTGGAGCTGATGCGCCGTGTCCTCGTCACCCGCCCGCAACCGGGCGCGGCCGCGACCGCGGCGCGCCTCGCGGCGATGGGCTTCGACCCGATCGTGCTGCCGCTGACCGGGATCGTGGCGACGGCGCCGGCCGTGGCGGGGCCGTGCGACGCGGTGGTGGCGACCAGCGCCAACGCGCTGCGCCACGCGCCAGCCGATTATCTGGCGGCGTTGACGGGCAAGCGCCTCTATGCCGTCGGCGCGGCGACGGCCGACGCGGCGCGGCTGGCGGGCTTTTCCGACATTGCCGCCGCCGCCGGCACGGCGGCCGATCTCGCTGACCTGATCGGGCGGGAGCTCGCGTCCGGCGGCCGCCTGCTCCACCTCGCCGGGCGCGACCGCACCGCCGGTTTCGAGGACGACCTCGCCGGCCGGGGATTCGCCGTCGAGATCGTCGAGACCTATCGCGCCGAGGAACTTTTCCATCCGGCGGAACTTATCCGCCGGCGGCTGGGCGCGGCCCCTTTGTGGGGCGCGACGGTGTTTTCCGAGCGTGGCGGCCGGCTCACCGACGCCCTGGCGCGGCGGGAGGGACTGGGGCATCTGTTTGACGAAACACGGTTTTTCTGCATCTCGGCCAAGGTCGCGGCCACGCTTGCCGGGCGCGTCGCGCTGGTGGCGGCGGAGCCGTCCGAGGAGGCCGTGCTGGCGCTCCTTTCGTCGCAGGGGTGAGCCGAGCCGCATTACCACCCTTTTCAGCGCCGGATCGGCGCTCTAGATCAGACCCTTGGCAGGCCGAGGCCGCCGCAGCCCTGGAGGAACGCCGGAATGGTCAAGACACCGCGAACCCGCCACTCCCGGACCGAAAAGGAACCGGTGACGATCGACCTCTCGCCGGACGAGGTCTCGCGCGTCGAGGCCGAAGCCGCGCCGGAGGCGGCGGCGCCCGAAGCGGAGGCGCCGGCGTCGAAGAGCGACGACAGGCCGGATGACAGGCGGGACGACAGGCCGGACGACAGATTTGACGGGGGGCCGGCATTCGGCCGCGCCGGCGCGGAGACGGGATCGCCCCGCCCCGAAACATCCGAGCCCGAAACGCCGAAGGGCGAGCCGGCGCGCGATCCGGCTTCCGCGCCCGCCGGGCGCGGCGCTGGTGCGCTTGCCGGTCTTGTCGCCGGTCTCGTCGGGGGCGTCGCGGCGCTCGCCATCGCCGCCGGGCTTCAGTTCGCCGGTATGCTGCCGGGCGCGACGCCGCCTGCCGCGCCGGCCGCGACCGACCACGGCCCGGCCATCGCCGCGCTGGAAACGCAGATCGCCGGTCTCCGGAGCGAGATCGCGGCGCTGGAGCCGGCCGGCGACGGCGGCGAGGCGCTCGACGCCCGCGTCGCGGGGATCGAGGAGCGGGTGACGTCGCTGGCGTCCGCGCTCGACGGCTTGCGCGGCGAGGTGGCGGAGCTCGGCGCGCGGCCGGAGGGCGGCGAGACGCCGGGCGCGGCCGTCGACCTCTCGCCGGTCGAGGACAGGATCGCCGCGCTCGAAACCGCGCTCGGCGAGGTGCGGCAGGCCATGGCCCCGGCCTCGGCGCTGACGGCGGTCGAGGATGCGGTGGCGTCGCTCAGAAGCGAGCTCGACGCCGGCCGCGACGGGCAGGCCGGGGCGATCGCCCGGCTCGAGGCGCTGGAAGAGGCGGTGACGACGCTGACCGGCCGCGTCGACGAGCAGGCCAAGGCGCCGGCGACCGCGATCATCATCGCCGCCTCGTCGCTGAAGGCGGCGATCGACCGCGGCACGCCGTTCACCACCGAGCTCGACACCTATGCCGCGCTGGTGCCGGACGCGCCGCAGCTTGCCGAACTCGGCGCGCTCGCCGCCGCAGGCGTGCCGACGAGGGCGCAGCTCGCAGCCGAGTCGGACGCCGCCGCCAACGCGATGATCGCGGCGGCGCGCCCGGTCGACCCCGACGCGGGCATCGTCGATCGGCTGATGGGCTCGATGATGGGGCTGGTGCAGGTGCGCCCGATCGGCATGGTCGAGGGCGAGGGCGTGCCGGAGATCGCGGCAAGGCTCGACGCGGCCGTGGCCGCCGGCGACTACGAGCGGGCGCTGGCCGAGTTTGCGACGCTGCCGGCCGAGGCCCGGGCCGCCGGCGAGGCATTCATCGCGAGGCTGCGGGCCCGCCACGCCGCCGACCGGCTGGCCGACGCCGCGCTCGCCGCCGCGCTGAAAGCCTGAAGGGGACGGACATGGTGCGCATCCTATTCTTCCTCGGCCTCGTCTTCGCGCTCGGGCTCGGTTTCGCCTGGCTCGCCGACCGCCCGGGCGACCTCGTCGTCACCTTCGACGGCTACCAGTATCAGGTGACGCTGATGGTGGCGGCGGTCGGCGTCGCGGCCATCGTCGCGGCGGTGATGCTCTTCTGGTGGATCGTCAAGATCGTCTGGCGCAGCCCCTATCTGGTGTCGCGCTATTTCCGCGTGCGCCGGCGCGACCGCGGCTATCAGGCTCTGTCGACCGGCATGATCGCCGCCGGCGCCGGCGACGCGGGCCTGGCGCGCAAGAAGAAGCGCGAGGCGATGAAGCTGATCGACGCCGACCAGGAGCCGCTGATCCATCTCCTCGACGCGCAGGCATCGCTGCTGGAAGGCGACCACGAGGCGGCGCGGCGCAAGTTCGAGGCGATGCTCGCCGATCCCGAAATGCGGCTGCTCGGGCTGCGCGGGCTCTATCTCGAGGCCGAGCGGCTGGGCGACCGCCAGGCTGCGCGCCATTACGCGGCGAGCGCGGCGGAAGCCGCGCCGCAGCTCGGCTGGGCGGCCGACGTCGCGCTGGAGGAGAAAGCCGAAGCCCATGACTGGGACGAGGCGCTGCGTCTCGTCGAGGCACAGAAGTCGACGGTCCAGATCGAGCGCGACGCCGCCGGCCGGCGCAAGGCGGTGCTCTTGACCGCCAAGGCGCTCGACACGCTGGAGGCCGACCCGGCCGGGGCCAAGGCCGCAGCCCTCGAAGCGCACCGGCTGGCGCCCTCGCTGGTGCCGGCGGCGGTGGCGGCGGCAAGGGCCGCGTTCCGGCTGGGCGACGTGCGCAAGGGCGCCAAGGTGCTGGAGGCGGCGTGGAGGGCCGCGCCGCACCCGGAAATCGCCGAGGCCTACGTCCATGCGCGGCCGGGCGATTCGACCCATGACCGGCTCGACCGGGCGAAGAAGCTGCAAGCGCTGAAGCGCAACCATGCCGAATCGGCGCTCGCCGTGGCGCGCGCCGCGCTCGACGCCGGCGAGTTCGGCCTCGCCCGGGCCGAAGCCGAGGCCGCGATCCGGCTCGATCCGCGCGAGGGCGCCTGGCTGCTGCTCGCCGACATCGAGGAGGCCGAAACCGGCGATCAGGGCCGCATCCGCCAGTGGCTGGGCAAGGCGGTGCGCGCGCCGCGCGACCCGGCATGGGTGGCGGACGGCTATGTCGCGGAGCGCTGGTCGCCGGTGTCGCCGGTGACGGGGCGGCTCGACGCCTTCGAGTGGCGCTCGCCGGGCGAGCGGCTCGGCCAGCTCGTCGATTCGCGCGACGAGGACGGCGGGCAGGCGTCCGCGCCGGCGCTGCCCGCAGCGACCCCGACGCGGGCGGCCCCTGCGCGGGCGGCCGACGTCGAGGATGTGGTGGTGGTCGAGGACGCGGCCGCGCCGGTCCCGGTCCCGGATGCGGCCGGGCCTGCCGGCGGCGCGGAGGAAAACGTCCGGCTGCCCGACGATCCCGGCGTCGCGGCGGATGAGGCCGATCCGGACAGACCGGGCCGGTTCCGCCTGTTCTGACGGCGGCGGCATTCGGGGAGGGCGCGATGCTGGACAGCATGCTCGACAGGCTGAAATCGTTCTTCGGGGCGCTGCCGCGGCATCCGCGCGAGCGCGCCGGCCAATCCGGTGGGCCGCCCGATGGGCCGCTCGACAGGCCCGACGGCGAGCTGCATGTCGCTGCGGCGGCGCTGATGCTGTCGGTCATCGAGGCCGACGGCCTGCACGGCGCCGAGGAGCGCGCCCGGCTGCGCGGGGCGCTCGGCCTCGCCTACGGCCTGTCGGGCGCGGCGCTCGACGAGGTGATGGACGCGGGCGAGGCCGCGTTTCGCGAGGCAGTCGACCTTTCCGTCTTCGGCGACGCCCTGGCGCGCGGCCTCGACGATGCTACCAAGGCCGACTTCGTCGGCATATTGTGGGAGATCGTCCATGCCGACGGCGAGCTGCACGAGCTTGAGGACAACACGGTCTGGCGCATCGCCGAGCTGATCGGCGTCTCCCAGCACGAGCGCGTCATGCAGCGCCGGCAGGTGCGCGAAAGGCACGGCCTGCCCGACGCGGCTTGGGACGACTGAAAGGCGGCGTCTCAGGCCACCTTGCGCGCCAGCGCGCAGCGGGTCCACAGCGACGACAGCGCCCTGGCGAGATGGTCGATGTCGGCGTCGGTGTGGGCCGGCGTCGGCGTGATTCGCAGCCGCTCCGTCTTCTTCGGCACCGTCGGATAGTTGATCGGCTGGACGTAGACGCCGTGCTCGTCGAGCAGAAGGTCGGAAAGCCATTTGCACTTGGCGGCGTCGCCGACCATCACCGGCACGATGTGGCTGGGGTTGGCAAGCGTCGGGATGCCGATGGCATCGAGGCGGGCGCGGACCTTGGCGACGCGGTCGCGGTGGGCGAAGCGCTCGGCGTCGCTCTGCTTCAGGTGGCGCACCGAGGCGAGCGCGCCGGCCGCGACATGCGGCGGCAGCGCGGTGGTGAAGATGAATCCGCTGGCGAAGGAGCGGATGAAGTCGACGAGCGCGGCCGAGCCGGCGATGTAGCCGCCGACCGCGCCGAACGCCTTGCCCAGCGTGCCCTCGATCAGCGTCACCCTGTCCATCAGCCCCTCGCGCTCGGCGATGCCGCCGCCGCGCGGGCCGTACATGCCGACCGCATGGACCTCGTCGAGATAGGTCATGGCGCCGTGCTTTTCCGCCACGTCGAGGATGTCGGCGATGGGCGCGATGTCGCCGTCCATCGAATAGACGCTCTCGAAGGCGACGATCTTCGGCCGCTCGGGCCCGAATTCGGAAAGCTGGCGGTCGAGGTCGGCGGCGTCGTTGTGGCGGAAGATGCGCCGCTCGGCCTTGGAATGGCGGATGCCCTCGATCATCGAGGCGTGGTTGCCGGCGTCGGAGAAGATGACGCAGCCGGGAATCTGTGCGCCGAGCGTCGACAGCGAGGCCCAGTTCGAGACGTAGCCGGAGGTGAACAGAAGCGCCGCCTCCTTGCCGTGGAGGTCGGCCAGCTCGCGCTCCAGCATGACATGGGCGTGGCTGGTGCCGGAGATGTTGCGGGTGCCGCCAGCGCCGGCGCCCCAGCGGTCGAGCGCCTCGTGCATGGCGGCGAGCACCTTCGGATGCTGGCCCATGCCGAGATAGTCGTTCGAGCACCAGACGGTGATCTCGCCGACGCGGTCCCCGGCATGGCGCGCGGCGAGCGGAAACGCGCCCGCGCGGCGTTCGAGCTCGGCGAACACGCGGTAGCGGCCCTCCTCGCGCAGACCGTTCAACTTCGTGGCGAAGAAGGCTTCGAAGTCCATTTCAGATTCCTATGCAATCCTAAGTTTCAGCCGGAACGCGGTCGCGGTCAACCTCTTGTGCAGGTTGTTCCACCGGTTGCCCGCGCCCGCCCGGCCGATTTCCGCCGCCGATACCGTGCCCCTGTGCCGTATCCCTGTGCTGTGCCCCTGTGTTGTGCCCCTGGGCCCCGGCCCCGCGCCGTGACAGGGTGACGCAGCATTAAACAACTTTTTACTAAAATACAGATAGGCTTCGATTCGTACGGAACCGAACACATCAAGGGGGGTGCCAAGATGTGTGATTTCAATACCGCCTTCGCTTGTCCAAGAGCAAGCTTTCCCTGCCCGAGGCCGTCGCGGCCCGCATGTCCGGCAGGAGCGTTTCTCCCAGCGTAACCGAAACGGCCGTCCCGCCCGGGGCCGCCCTTCCCTGTTGATTGCGTTCCACGCCTGACGCGCGGGCTGTTGCCGCGCGCGTCCTTCACGCCTGACGCGCGGTTGCCGCCGCGTGTCGGGGCACGATCCAATTCGTCCATTTTCGGGAACCGCCACCATGACCAACCTCGCAAGCGCCGCATTGCGCCAGTCCGCCGAAGGAGGCCGCGCCGCCGCCGGCCGCTTCTCCTTCAGCGTCCGCACCAGCCTTCTCGTCATTCTCTCGCTGTTCATCGTCGGGCTGTTTGCCCTCGCCGTCGGCAATCTCTCTTCCGCCTGGACCTCGATGAACTCGGCCCAGACGATGCGCAACAACAACGAGATCGGCGACATCTTCCTGTCCGCGGCCGGCTCGCTGGCGGCGGAGCGCGGCGTGACCAGCGCCGCCCTCGCCAGCCCGGCGCCGGCGGACGCCCGCATCCGCGACCAGGTGGCGCGGCTGCGCAGCGAGGCCGATACCGCGCTGCGCACGGCGCTCGACAAGGTGCGCGCCGCCGGCGATTTCGTGGGCAGGGAGGCGCTGCTCGGCCGCGTGGCCAGGGACGTCTCGGTGCTGGACGCGCTGCGCGGCGAGGTCGACCGCCAGCTCGGCGAACCGGGCGCGAGGCGCGACCCGGAGACCGCCAAGCGCTGGGTCCCGACGGTGACGGGGCTGATCCTGTCGTCGCAGGAGCTGCGCGTCGCCGCCCAGGTCGTGCCCTCGACCGCGCTGGCGCGGACCCAGATCCTGCTCGACCTCAAGCAGGCGATGTGGGTGATGAGCGAATATGCCGGGCGCGAGCGCGCGACCATCGGCGCGCTGATCGGGCGCGGGGCGCAGATCGACAACGCCTCGCTGGCGATGCTGGCCGAGTATCGCGGCCGCCTCGAGCAGTCGTGGAGCATGATGGAGGCCTATGGCGCGCGCGAGTTCGCCAATCCGCTGATCCTGACGGCGATGGCCGCCGCGCGCGCCGATTTCTTCGGCGCCTACGAGACGGTGCGCGCCGCCGTCTATGCCGCCGGCGCGACCGGCGAGCCCTATCCGATGAAGAGCGAACAGTGGGTGGAGGCCGCGACCCGCGGCATCGACACGCTTCTGTCGCTGTCGTCGAGCGTCGGCCAGGCGGCCAGCGCCTACACGCTCCAGGTCGAGAACCAGGGCCGCACCGGCGTCGTCGTCAGCGTCGCGGTGCTGCTGGCGGTCGCCCTCGTCGGGGCCGCCGCGTTCTGGATCGTCGTCTTCCGCGTGGTGCGGCCGATCCAGTCGCTGACCGACACGATGTCGCGGCTGGCCGGCGGCGACCTCGAAGTGACGATCCCCTCGGCCGACCGCCACGACGAGATCGGCCAGATGGCGCGCGCCGTCGAGGTGTTCCGCGACGCCGGCGTCGAGAATCGCCGCCTCGAAACCGAAGCGGAGGAGGGCCGTGCCTCGAGCGACCGCGAGCGGCGCGAGCGCGAGGCGCAGAAGGCGCGGGAAGCGCAGGAGCTCCAGGAGGCGATGGACGGCCTCGCCGCCGCGCTCGGCCAGTTGTCGGAGGGCAATGTCGGCTACAGGATCGACGCCATCTTCACCGGCTCGCTCGACAAGCTCAGGGTCGACTTCAACGAATCGGTCGGCAAGCTGGAAACCGCGCTGCGCTCGGTCGGCGACAATGCCGGCGCGATCCACGCCGGGTCGGACCAGATCCGCGCCGCGGCCGACGACCTGGCCAAGCGCACGGAGATGCAGGCGGCCTCGGTCGAGGAAACCGCCGCCGCCGTCGAGCAGATCACGGCGACGGTGCGCGATTCCAGCCGCCGCGCCGCGGAGGCGGGCGAACTGGTGGCCAGGACCCGCGACCAGGCCGAGCATTCCTCGCGCGTCGTCAACCAGGCCGTGGCCGCGATGGGCGAGATCGAGTCGTCGTCGCGCGAGATCAACAACATCATCACGGTCATCGACGACATCGCCTTCCAGACCAACCTGCTCGCGCTGAACGCCGGCGTCGAGGCGGCGCGGGCGGGCGAGGCGGGCCGGGGCTTCGCCGTCGTCGCGCAGGAGGTGCGCGAGCTCGCCCAGCGCTCGGCCACGGCGGCCAAGGAGATCAAGGACCTGATCACCTCGTCGTCGCAGCAGGTGCGTTCCGGCGTCGAGCTGGTCGGCGAGACGGGAAGCGCGCTGGCGACGATCGCCACCGAGGTCGAGGAGATCAACCGCCACGTCTCGGCGATCGTCGAGGCGGCGCGCGAACAGGCCGGCGGGCTGGAGGAGATCAACTCCGCCGTCAACCAGATGGATCAGAGCGCGCAGCAGAACGCGGCCATGGTCGAGCAGACCACCGCCGCCAGCCACAGCCTGGCGCGCGAGGCCGCGGCGCTGAACGAGCTGCTGGCGCAGTTCAGCTTCGGCGACGGCGCACCGTCGCGGCGGGCCGCCGCGCCCGCTGCCGCCGGGCCCGCCGCCGCGGCGAAATCCCCGGCCGCGCCCCAGCCGACATCGCCGGCCCGCGCGCTGGTGCGCAAGGTCGCGGGCGTGTTCGGCCGGGGAGGCGCCGCCGCCCCGGCCGAGGCCGAGCAGGGCTGGGAGGAGTTCTGACGCACACGCGCGCCCCGCCGGTTTTTCCGGCGGGGCGCGTGACGGGACCGGAACGGGGCATGCGACGTGTGGTGATGAGATGAAGCAGGGTAACGTGATCCTGAAGCCGGGCGACGAGCGGTCGATCCGGGAGATGGCGAGGGCGCGGGAGACCGGCGACGGCGCGGCCGGTGGCTTGCGTGGCTTCAGCGCCTGCGCCCATTGCCGGGGAAATTGCGTGCTCGACGGTTCCCGCGGCTGCGGCCAGCGCCTCCAGGGGCTCGACCTCCTGAGCTGGTCGCTGCGGCAGGCCTTCGAGACGCCGCTGGCCGGCCTCGGCCGCCCCGAGGACGTGCGCGCCGCCTTCATCCATCTGATCCTGGCTTCCCACGGCTGCCGCTCGGCCGAGGACGTGCGCAGGCAGGTGGCGGCGATGCAGTCCGAGCTGCAGGCCTACAAGGCGGCGCTCGACCAGCACGCCATCGTCGCCATCACCGACCGCGCCGGCCGCATCACCCATGTCAACACGCCGTTCTGCCGCATCAGCGGCTACCGGCGCGAGGAGCTGATCGGCCAGCGCCACTCGATCGTCAATTCGCGCCGCCATCCGCCGGCGTTCTTCGCCGGGATGTGGCGGGCGATCGCGCGCGGCGACGTCTGGCGCGGCGAAATCTGCAACAAGGCGAGCGACGGCAGGCTGTACTGGGTCGACACCACCATCGTGCCCTTCCACGACGAGAAGGGCCGGATCGGCGGCTATGTCTCGATCCGCTACGACATCACCGACCGCAAGAACGCGGAAGCGGCGCTGATCGAGGAAAACGCCCGCCGCGAGCAGGCCGAGACGCTGTTGACCGACGTCATCGACGCGGTGCCGGACGCCATCATCGCCTTCGACAGCGAGGACAGGCTGGTGCTGGTCAACGAGGCCTATCGGCGCTTCCACGCCGCGATCGCCGACGCCATCGCGCCGGGCATGAGCTTCACGGAGATGATGAAGCTGGCGGTGCGGCGCGGCCAGTTCGAGATTCCGGGCGGAACCGAGGCCGACGCGGAAAAGTGGATGAAGGCGCGGCTGAAGGCGTTCGCCCGGCCCGGCGCGCCGTTCGCGCAGCGCCTGAAGGACGGCCGCTGGCTTCAGGTCCAGGAGCGCCGCTCGCCCTCCGGCAACATGGTCGGCGTGCGCACCGACATCACCAGCCTGAAGCGGGCCGAGCTGACGATCAAGAAGCAGGCCGAGCACGACCACCTGACCGGGCTCTACAACCGCTCGGTGCTAAACGAGCGGCTGGCGCGCGCCGTGCAGCGGGCGCGTCAGGGCGGCTATTGCGGTGCTCTGGTGGTCGCCGATCTCGACGATTTCAAGAGCGTCAACGACACGTTCGGGCACGATGCCGGCGACAGGCTGTTGCAGGAGATCGCCAGGCGGCTGCGCGCCAGCCTGCGCGCCAGCGACGTGATCGTGCGCCTCGGCGGCGACGAGTTCGCCTTCATCCTGCCGCGCCTCGGCGGCGAAGCCGCGCTTGGCCGGCTGCTGGAGCGGGTGGCGGGGGCGGTGGCCCGGCCGGTCGCGCTCGGCGGGCGCGAGGTCGTGCCGGCGACCAGCCTCGGCGTCGCCGTGTTTCCCAAGGACGGCATCTCGCCGCGCACGCTGCTGAAGAACGCCGACATCGCGCTCTACGAATCGAAGGGCGACAAGAGCCGCCCCTATCGCCGGTTCGAGAAAGGCATGCGCGCCGTCATCGAACGCCGGCAGACGCTGGCGGCGGCGCTGCGCGCCGATCTCGCCGCCGGCCGGCTCGACATCGCGTTCCAGCCGCAGATCAGCCTGGCCGACGGCGCTCATGCCGGCTTCGAGGTGCTGGCGCGGTGGGCGCATGACGGCGAGCCGGTGCCGCCGCCGGAGTTCGTCCGCCTCGCCGAGGAGACCGGGCTGATCGTGCGCCTCGGCGAGCAGGTGCTGGAGAAGGCGCTCTCCGCCGTGCGGACGCTGCGGGCGAAGGGGCTCGACATCGGCGGGCTCTCGGTCAATGTCGCGGCGGCGCAACTGAAGCTCGGCAGCTTCGCCGGCACGGTCGAGGCGCTGCTGAAGCGCCATGGCCTGCCGGCCCGCCTGCTGGAGATCGAGGTGACGGAGAATGTCCTACTCGACCGCGATCCCGGCCTGATCCATGGCTCGCTCGAAGCGCTGAAGGCGCTCGGCGTCGGCGTGGCGCTCGACGATTTCGGCACCGGCTTCGCCTCGCTGACGCATCTGAAGCGGTTCCCGGTCGACCGGCTGAAGATCGACCGTTCCTTCGTCAGCAACATCGAGACCGACGCCGAGGACGCGGCCATCTCGCGCGCCATCATCGGGCTGGCCGGTAGCCTCGGCCTCGACGTGGTCGCCGAGGGCGTCGAGACCCAGCAGCAGCTCGATTTCCTGCGCCGGCACGGCTGCGACTACGCCCAGGGCTACCTGATCGGCAGGCCCGGCCCGGCAAGCGGGGTGGAAGCTTATCTGCGCGGCCACGAGGCGCAGCGGATCGCGCTGCTTCCGGCGGCGGAGTGACCCGCCGGACGATTGGAAGGATCAGGCCGGCGCGAACTCCAGCGCGACGCCGTTGATGCAGTAGCGCAGGCCGGTCGGCGGCGGGCCGTCGGGGAAGACGTGGCCGAGATGGCTGCCGCAGCGCGCGCAATGGACCTCGGTGCGCAGCATGCCGTAGCTGCGGTCCTCGCTGGTCGCGACCGCGCCGGGCAGGGGATCGTTGAAGCTCGGCCAGCCGGTACCGCTCTCGAACTTCAGGCCGGAGCGGAACAGCGCCTCGCCGCAGCCGGCGCAGGAGAAGGTGCCGGCGCGCTTCTCGTGCAGGAGCGCGCAGCTTCCCGGCCGCTCGGTGCCGTGCCCGCGCATGACGCGGTACTGCTCCGGCGTCAGCCGCGCGCGCCATTCGTCTTCCGTGCGGGTGACGGGAAAGGTGTCGGTGCTCATGGGGGACCTCCGGCGCGTTGCGTTGCCGTCAATGTAGGGCGCGCCGCCGGCCGCCTCAATGCCCCTCAAGCTCCCTCATGCCCCCTCAGTGCTTGCGCGAAAGCTCGCGCGTCGCCGCTTCCAGCCCGGCCAGCGTCAGCGGGTACATGCGCTCGCCGAACAGCTCGCGCACCAGCTTGATCGAATGGGTATAGCCCCAGTGCTGCTCGCGCACCGGGTTGAGCCAGACCGCGTTGCGCCACTGGGCAAGGACGCGCGAAAGCCAGACATGGCCCGGCTCCTCGTTCCAGTGCTCGACCGAGCCGCCGGCATAGGCGATCTCGTAAGGCGACATCGAGGCGTCGCCGACGAAGATCACCTTGTAGTCGGGGCCGTATTTGTGCAGCACGTCCAGCGTCGGCATCACTTCCGAGTGACGGCGGCGGTTGTCCTTCCACACGCCTTCGTAGAGGCAGTTGTGGAAGTAGAAATATTCCATGTGGCGGAACTCGGCGCGTGCGGCCGAGAACAGCTCCTCGACGACGCGGATGTGGTCGTCCATCGAGCCACCGACGTCGAAGAACATCAGCAGCTTGACCGCGTTGCGCCGCTCGGGCCGGGTCCTGACGTCGAGATAGCCGTGCTCGGCCGTCGACTGGATCGTGCCGGGCAGGTCGAGCTCCTCGTCGGCGCCTTCGCGCACCCAGCGGCGAAGCCTCTTGAGGGCGACCTTGATGTTGCGGGTGCCGAGCTCGACCGAATCGTCGAAATTCCTGAACTCGCGCTTGTCCCAGACCTTGACCGCGCGGCGGTGGCGGCTTTCGGCCTGGCCGATCCTCACGCCTTCGGGATTGTAGCCATAGGCGCCGAAGGGCGAGGTGCCGGCGGTGCCGATCCATTTCGAGCCGCCCTGATGGCGGCCCTTCTGCTCTTCGAGCCGTTTCTTCAGCGTCTCCATCAGCTTGTCGAAGCCGCCCAGCGCCTCGACCAGCTTCTTCTCCTCTTCCGTCAGGTGCTTCTCGGCCAGCCGGCGCAGCCATTCCTCGGGCAGGTTGGCCGGGTCGATCGCGCCCTCGGCCCCGACGGCCTCGACGCCGCGGAAGACGTGGGAAAACACCTTGTCGAAGCGGTCGATGTGGCGCTCGTCCTTCACCAGCGCGGCGCGGGAGAGATAGTAGAAGCCCTCGACGTCGTATTCGACCAGCCCGGCCTCCATGCCTTCCAGCAGCGACAGATATTCCCGCAGCGTGACGGGAACCTTCGCCGCTTTCAGCTCGAGGAAGAAGGGCAGGAACATGGGACGGGTTCCGCTAGCCCTGCCGCCGCGCCATGAAGGCGAGGCGCTCGAACAGGTGCACGTCCTGCTCGTTCTTCAGCAGTGCGCCATGCAGCTTGGGCAGCGCGTTCTTGGCGTCGGCGCGCAGGTCCTCCGGGCTGACGTCGTCGGCGACGAGCAGGCGTATCCAGTCGAGCGCCTCCGAGGTCGACGGCTTCTTCTTGATGCCCGGCACCTCGCGGATCTCGTAGAACCGCGTCAGCGCCGCGCGCACCAGGTTCTGCTTGATGCCGGGATAGTGGACGTCGACGATCTTTTGCAGAGTCTCGGTGTCGGGGAAGCGGATGTAGTGGAAGAAGCAGCGGCGCAGGAAGGCGTCGGGCAGCTCCTTCTCGTTGTTGGAGGTGATGATGACGATGGGACGCTGCCGCGCCCTGACCGTCTCGCCGGTCTCGTAGACGTGGAACTCCATGCGGTCGAGCTCCTGCAACAGGTCGTTGGGGAACTCGATGTCGGCCTTGTCGATCTCGTCGATCAGCAGCACGATCCTGCGCTCGGCCGAGAACGCCTCCCACAGCTTGCCGCGGCGGATATAGTTGGCGATGTCGTTGAAGCGCTCGTCGCCGAGCTGGCTGTCGCGCAGGCGCGACACCGCGTCGTATTCGTAAAGGCCCTGCTGCGCCTTGGTGGTGGACTTGACGTGCCACTCGATCAGCTCGGTGCCCAGCGCCGACGCGATCTGGCGGGCAAGCTCGGTCTTGCCGGTGCCGGGCTCGCCCTTGACCAGCAACGGCCGTTCTAGCGCGATCGCGGCGTTGACCGCGACCATGAGGTCCTTGTCGGCGACGTAGGTCTCCGTTCCTTCGAAGCGCATGTCTGAAGTCTTCCCTGGGAGGCGATTGTTCAAAGCGAAACCGAGGCCCGAAACTAAGGTTGCCGGCCATCCGGCGCAAGCCCGCAAAATCGACGCCGCCGAATCGCGGCGGCAACCCCGAATCGCACTGGCGTGAAGCGCGGGCAAAGCCTATATTGGCGTTGCGATCTGCGCTTCCCGACAGGAGTAACATTTCCCCGGGGCCTTATTGATCCCAAGGGAGCTGTCCCTGGCCGGACCCGTGGGTTCGGCCATATGGCGCCCACCTACTTTGTAGGCACCCGGGATCGACCTCTCCATCGGTCGCCGTGGATCGCGCTTCCCATCCGTCGAACAAGCCTGCCGTCGAACAAGCCTGCCGTCGAACAAGCCTGCCATGGACGCCGCCGCGAAAGAGACGAAGGACACGCTGCGGGCGCAGGCGCTTGCCCGGCGCGACGCGCTCGATCCCGGCTTCCACGCGCGGGTCTCGGCACGGCTGGCGCGGGAGGCCGGGGCGCTGGGCATCGCGCCGGGCGCGGTCGTTTCCGGCTTCTGGCCGATCCGTTCCGAGATCGACCCGCGGCCGCTGATGGCGGCGCTGGCCGAAAAGGGCGCGCGGCTCTGCCTGCCGGCGATCCTCGACCGGACCACCATCGTCTTTCGCGACTACGTTCCCGGCATGCCGCTCACCGACATGGGCTTCGGCACGAAAGGGCCGGGGGCGGAGGCGCCCGTGCTCGACCCCGATCTGATGCTGGTGCCGCTGGCCGCCTTCGACGCCGCCGGCAACCGCATCGGCTATGGCGCCGGCCATTACGACCGGGCGATCGCGCGCCTCAACGCCAAAGGCCGGCTTCCCCGCCTGATCGGCATGGCCTTCGACTGCCAGCAGGTGGAGGCGGTGCCGGCCGAGGCGCACGACGCCCCGCTCGGCGGAATCCTCGGCGAAAGCGGCTTGCGCCGGTTCCCCCTCGCTCTATAGAAGGAAGCCATGAGGCTTCTTTTTCTCGGCGACATGGTGGGGCGGACCGGCCGCACGGCGGTGTGGGAGCGCCTGCCCGGCCTGATCTCGGATTTCCGGCTCGATTTCGTCATCGTCAACGGCGAGAACGCCGCCGGCGGCTTCGGCATCACCGAGGAAATCTTCCGCAACACGCTCGACGCCGGCGCCGACGTGGTGACGACCGGCAACCATGTCTGGGACCAGCGCGAGGCGCTGGAATTCGCCCCGCGCGAGGAGCGCTTCCTGCGCCCGGCCAATTTCCCCGTCGGCACGCCGGGGCGCGGCACCGGGCTCTACGAGGCGAGGAACGGCGCCCGCGTCTTCGTCACCAACATCATGGGCCGCGTCTTCATGCATCCCGAGCTCGACGACCCGTTCCAGGCGGCCGAGCGCGAGCTCGAAGCCTGCCCGCTCGGCGAGCAGGCGGACGCGGTGGTGATCGACTTCCACGCCGAGGCGACCTCGGAGAAGATGTGCATGGCGCATTTCGTCGACGGCCGCGCCTCGCTCGTCGTCGGCACCCACACCCACCAGCCGACCGCCGACCACCAGATCCTGAACGGCGGCACCGCCTATCTGTCGGACGCGGGCATGTGCGGCGATTACGACTCCTCGCTCGGCATGGAGAAGGACGAGCCGCTGAACCGCTTCCTCTACAAGGTGCCGAAAGGCCGGTTCGAGGCCGCGTCCGGCCCGGCGACGATCTGCGGCGTCGGGGTCGACATCTCCGACCGCACCGGGCTGGCCGAGAGAATCGCCCCCTTGCGGCTCGGGCCGCGGCTCGAGGAAACCGTTCCGGCTTTCTGGCGTTAGGGGACTTGTGAGGGCGCCGGGCGCTTCCTATTTCCGCCCCCACGCCAACTCTCGAGGCAGCCGGGGACGACGCCGATGGAATTTCTCGCCGACCATTTCTATTGGCTGAACGACCCGACCGCCTGGGTGGCGCTGGTCACGCTGATCGCGCTCGAGATCGTTCTCGGCATCGACAACCTGATCTTCATCTCGATCCTGACCAACAAGCTGCCCGAGCAGCATCGCGTCAAGGCGCGCCGCCTCGGCATCGGCGCCGCGCTGATCATGCGGCTCATGCTTCTCGCCACCATCGCCTGGATCGTCCATCTGACCGACCCGGTGTTCGAGCTGTTCGGCCGGGCGTTCTCCTGGCGCGACCTGATCCTGATCGCCGGCGGCCTGTTCCTGGTGTGGAAGGCGACCAGGGAAATCCATCATTCGGTCGATCCCGACGCCGGCAAGGAAACCATCGTCGGCGAGACGATCCAGACCTCGCTCGCCGGCGCGATCTTCCAGATCCTGCTGCTCGACCTGGTGTTCTCGATCGATTCGATCATCACCGCCGTCGGCATGACCGACGAGATCGCCATCATGTACATCGCCGTCATCGTCGCGGTGGCGACGATGCTGATCGCGGTCAACCCGCTGTCGCGCTTCATCGAGAAGAACCCGACCATCGTCATGCTGGCGCTGGGCTTCCTGTTGATGATCGGCACGACGCTGATCGCCGACGGCATGGGCTTCCATGTGCCGAAGGGCTACATCTACGCCGCGATGGGCTTCTCGGCCCTGGTCGAGGGCCTGAACATGCTGGCCCGGCGCAAGCGCGGCGCCGGCAGGCCGGGCGACGCCGCGGAATAACCCTTCAGATGTCCCTGCCCGGGCCGGGGATCGCCTCGCCCGGGACCGGGATCAGCATCCCGCGTTCCTTGAGCCAGGGGTGGATCTCGACCGCGCGGCGCAGCGCCGCCTGCCCGGCCTCGACCCGGCCCTGCCGCATCAGGATCGTCGCCTTGCCGGCCAGCGCCGCGAAATGCCGGGGCTCCAGCGCAAGCGCCCGCTCGATGTCGTCGAGCGCGCCGTCGGGATCGTCGCGCAGGAAGCGGATGAAGGCGCGCTGGTTCCAGCCTTCGGCATAGGCGGGCGCGTCGGCCACCACCCGGTCGAGGAGGGCGAGCGCGCCGGCGAAGTCGTAGGCCTCGCGCCGGCGCATCGCCTCGGCGACGGCCTCGCGGATCTCCGCCGTCGGCGCCTCGGCCATCCACATCCGCCAGACCGCGTCCTCGGCGATGCGGCCCTCGCGCTCGGTCCGGGCGGCGCGCAGCGCGCGGAACAGCGTCTCGCGGTCGCGGTTTTCCTCGGTCGCGGCGGCCGTCGCCAGGGCGAACGCCGCGAATGCCGCAAGCAGGAGCCGTCGCGTCGGCATGGCCGGACCCCTTTTGAACGTCGCACCCGAGACTACAGGCTGGCGCGGCCCGCGCCATGCCTTTCCCGCCGCCAGCGGTTCACGTTTTTGCGACCCCGCGCCGGGCGCGGCCCCTTCTGGACGTTTTACCGGCTTTTCGCTATAGAGCGCACCATTCAACGACAGAGCGAGAAGGGTTTCGAAGGGGTCCCATGGCCGGCCATTCACAATTCAAGAACATCATGCATCGCAAGGGACGGCAGGACGCCGTCCGCTCGAAGATGTTTTCCAAGCTTGCGCGCGAAATCACCGTCGCCGCCAAGACCGGCGCGCCCGACCCCGACATGAACCCGCGCCTGCGACTGGCGGTCCAGAACGCCAAGGCGCAGTCGATGCCGAAGGACAACATCCAGCGCGCCATCAACAAGGCCGCCGGCAACGACGGCGAGAACTACGAGGAAGTGCGCTACGAGGGCTACGGCCCGGGCGGCGTCGCGCTGATCGTCGAGGCGCTGACCGACAACCGCAACCGCACCGCCTCCAACGTGCGCGCGGCCTTCACCAAGGCCGGCGGCGCGCTGGGCGAGACCGGCTCGGTCTCGTTCCTGTGGGACCGCGTCGGCGAGATCGTCTATGCCGTGTCGGCCGGCGACGCCGACAAGGTGATGGAGGCGGCCATCGAGGCCGGCGCCGAGGACGTCCAGTCCGACGACGACGGCCACGTCATCCTCTGCGCCTTCGGCGATATCGGCGAAGTCACCTCCGCGCTGGAAAAGGCGCTGGGCGAGGCCGAATCCGTCAAGACCATCTGGAAGCCGCAGACCAACACCCAGGTCGACGAGGATCGCGCCCGCTCGATCCTCAAGCTGGTCGCGACCCTCGAGGACGACGACGACGTCCAGAACGTCTATGCCAATTTCGAGGTCGACGACGAGACGATGTCCAAGCTGAGCGCCGCGTGAGCGGCGCTGGGGGCCAAGCTGAGCGCCGCGTGAGCTTGCGAAACGTCCGGCAACAAAAAACCCGCCTCGAAGGCGGGTTTTTCGGGTCGATAGGGCTGGCGGATCAGATGCCGAGGCCTTCGTAGCGCTTCTTGAACTTCGACAGGCGGCCGCCGCGGTCGATGAGCGTCTGCTGGCCGCCGGTCCATGCCGGGTGCGTGGTCGGGTCGATGTCGAGATTCATCGTGTCGCCGTCCTTGCCCCAGGTGGAGCGGGTCAGGTATTCGGTGCCATCGGTCATCACGACCTTGATGGTGTGGTAATCGGGATGGATATCGGCTTTCATGGCTGTCGTCCTGGCTGTCGGGCAAGATCCACGCATTTGCGGAAGATGCGGCGATGCGCCCACTGTCAAAAGCTGAAGACGCGACTATGTGATGCCGCAGCTTCGGAAACGGTCGGCCGCCTATACAGGAGCCGGCGCCAAACCACAAGGCCGGCAGCGCGGCAAATTCGCCGCCGCGCTCCTGTGCGAACGCCGATATGAAGGAAAGAGCGGGCATGGCCGAAATCGGGCAGGACGAAATCGGGCAGGACAAGGACGGGCGGCTGCGCACGCTCGGGCCGCTTCGGGCGCTTCTGCCGCTCGTCATGCGCTATCGCGGGCTGGTGGTCGGCGCCGCGATCGCGCTGGTCGCCGCCGCCGTCACCACGCTGATGCTGCCGCTCGCGGTGCGGCGGATGGTCGACCACGGCTTTTCCGATTCCGACCCGACGCTGATCTCCAGCTACTTCTCGATGCTGATCGTGCTGGCGAGCATGCTGGCCGCCGCCTCGGCCGCGCGCTACTATTTCGTCATCACGCTGGGCGAGCGCGTGGTCGCCGACCTGCGCCGCGACGTGTTCTCGCATGTCTCGCGGCTGTCGCCCGGCTTCTTCGACGCGGTGCAGTCGGGCGAGATCGTGTCGCGGCTGACCGCCGACACCACCCAGATCAAGTCGGCCGTCGGCGCCACCGCCTCGATGGCGCTGCGCAACATCATCCTCGCCGTCGGCGCGCTGGCGATGATGGTGGTGACCAGCCCCAAGCTGTCCGGCCTCGTCATCGCCGCGATCCCGATCGTCGTGGTGCCGATCGTCGCCTTCGGGCGCTCGGTCCGGCGCCGCTCGCGCTTCGCCCAGGACACGCTGGCCGAGGCCACGGCCTACGCCTCGGAACAGATCGGCGCGGTGCGCACGCTTCAGGCCTTCACCAACGAGACGCTGGTCGGCGAGCGCTTCGGCCGCGCGGTCGAGATCGCGTTCGACGCCGCCCGCGCCTCGGTGCGCTCGCGCGCCGTGCTCACCTTCTTCGCCATCTTCACCGTGTTCGGCTCGGTGGTCGGCGTGCTGTGGATCGGCGCGGCCGACGTGCTCTCGGGCGCGATGTCGCCCGGCGCGCTCGGCCAGTTCCTGCTCTACGCCGTCTTCGCCGCCGGCGCGCTCGGCGCGCTGTCGGAGGTGTGGGGCGAGTTCTCGCAGGCGGCCGGCGCGGCCGAACGGCTGACCGAGCTGCTCGCCGAGCGGCCGCAGGTGCGCGCGCCGGCGCGCGCGGTCGCCCTGCCCGAGCCGGCCAGGGGCGCGATCGAGTTCCGCGACGTCTCCTTCGCCTATCCGATGCGTCCCGACCGCGCCGCGCTCGACGGGCTGTCGCTTGCGGTCCGGCCGGGCGAGACGGTCGCCATCGTCGGGCCGTCCGGCTCGGGCAAGAGCACGCTGTTCTCGCTGCTCCTGCGCTTCTACGACCCGCAGGGCGGCGCGGTGCTGGTCGACGGCGTCGATGTCCGCGAGGCCGATCCGCAGGCGGTGCGCCGGCGCATGGCCATCGTGCCGCAGGACGTGACGATCTTCGCGGCGAGCGCCGCCGACAACATCGCCTTCGGCAAGCCGGGGGCGGGCGCGGACGAGATCAGGGCGGCGGCGCGGGAGGCGCGCGCCGACGAGTTCATCGCGCGGCTCGCGCGGGGTTACGACACGCCGCTCGGCGAACGCGGCGTCACGCTGTCGGGCGGCCAGCGCCAGCGACTCGCCATCGCCCGCGCCATCCTGCGCGACGCGCCGATCCTGCTGCTCGACGAGGCGACCTCGGCGCTCGACGCCGAGAGCGAGACGCTGGTGCAGGCGGCGCTGGAGCGGCTGATGCGGGGGCGGACAACCCTGGTCATCGCCCACCGCCTCGCCACCGTGCTCAAGGCCGACCGCATCCTCGTCGTCGAGGACGGGCGCATCGTCGAGGAAGGCACGCATGAAAGCCTGGTCGCGCTGGGCGGCGTCTACGCCCGGCTCGCCCGCCTCCAGTTCGACCACGGCGCCGGCGCATTCGACCGCGCAGCCGAATAGTCAGCCGAGCAGGTCGCGCGCCACCCGCATGAACACGCGCGAGGCGATGGGGATCAGGTCGTCGGGGAAATCGTAGTCCGGATTGTGCAGGTTCGGGCGCTCGACGCCGGCGCCGAGGAAGAACATCGCCGACTTCGAGCCGTGGCCGAAGGCGCCGAAATCCTCCGAGCCGCGCATCGGCAGCTCCTCGCCGTCATGGGCGACCCCTTCCGCGTCGAGCGCGGCCGCGAGGCGCGCCGTCGCTTCCGGGTCGTTCAGGCTGGCGACGAAGATCTCGTGATAGTCGATCGTGCAGGCCAGACCGTCGGCGGCGGCGGCCTCGCGCGCCAGTTCCTCGGCGGCCGCGCACAGATCGGCCATCCGCGCGTCGAGCCGGGTGCGCAGCGTGACGCGGATTTCGCCGCGGCCGGGGGCGATGCCGAACACCGGCTCGCCCATATGGGCGTGGGTGACGGTCGCCATGGCGAAATCGTCCCGCGTGAACGCGGTGCCGCCGCCCAGCGCCGCGAGTTGCGGCATCAGCCGGCTGATCGCGGCCATCGGCGAGACGCCGGTTTCCGGCATCGAGGAATGCGCCTCGCGGCCTTCGAGCACGATGCGCATGCCGCGCGAGGCGCAGTTGACCACGCCCTGCTTCAGCCGGACATGGCCGAGCGGCGTGCCGGGAAGGTTGTGCAGCGAAAAGGAGAAATCCGGCCTGATCGCGGCGTAGCGCGGGTCGCCGATGACGGCGGCGGCGCCGCCGCCGGTTTCCTCGTCGGGCTGGAACATCAGCACGACGCGGCCCGTGGCCGGGCGTCGGCGGCCGAACTGCCGTCCGAGCGCGGCGAGGATCGCCATGTGGCCGTCATGGCCGCACATATGGCCCTTGCCGGCGACGGTCGAGCGGTGGGGGATGTCGGAAATCTCCGCGATCGGCAGCGCATCGAGCTCGGCGCGGAACAGCACCGTCCTCCCCGGCTTGCCGCTGTCGTAGACGAAGGCGAGGCCGTGGCCGCCGAGCCCGGCGACGACCTCGTCGGCGTTGGTGTCGGCCAGGAAGGCCGCGACGCGCTTCGCCGTCTCCGCCTCCTCGGTCGAGATTTCGGGAAAGCGGTGCAGCTCGCGGCGGAAGGCGACGAGGTCCTCGATGTCGCGGTTGGTCAGGCTCATGGGTCCTTGCTTTCAGAGGGTTTCGGCCGCGTGGCGGCCTTTCATAGCGTGGTGGCCGCGTGCCGGCCGGCATTGCGGCCCGAGAACAGGCAGCCGCCGAGGAAGGTGCCCTCGAGCGCGTTGTAGCCGTGATAGCCGCCGCCGCCGAAGCCCGCCACCTCGCCCGCCGCGTAGAGTCCGGGGATCGGCTCGCCCTCGGGATCGAGGACGCGGCCGTCGAGATCGGTGTGGAGGCCGCCCAGCGTCTTGCGGGTGAGGATGTTCAACTTGACCGCGATCAGCGGCCCGTGGGCGGGATCGAGGATCTTGTGCGGCTTCGCCGTGCGGATCAGCCGGTCGCCGCGATAGGCGCGCGCGCCGCGCAGCGCGATCACCTGCGCGTCCTTGGAGAACGGGTTGTCGATCTCGCGGTCGCGCGCCCTGATCTGGGCAGCGAGATGGTCGTGGTCGATCAGGGCCTCGCCGGCGAGCGCGTTCATGCCGGCGACGAGGTCGCCGAGATTGTCGCGGACGACGAAGTCGGCGCCGTTTTTCTTGAACGCCTCGACCGGGGCCGGCGCGCCGCCGCCCAGCCGGCTTTTCAGCACGGCGAGCCACTTCTTCGAGGCGAGGTCGGGGTTCTGCTCGGAGCCGGAAAGGGCGAATTCCTTCTTGATGATATCTTGCGTCAGCACGAACCAGGAATGGTCGTGGCCGGTCGAGAGGATGTGCTTCAGCGTCGCCAGCGTGTCGAAACCGGGCAGGCAGGGCGCGGGCAGGCGGTTTCCCCGCGCGTCGAACCACAGCGACGACGGGCCGGGCAGGATGCGGATGCCGTGGTCGGGCCAGATCGGGTCCCAGTTGCGCACGCCTTCGGTGTAGTGCCACATCCGGTCGGTGTTGATGGCGGCCGCGCCCGCCTCCTGCGCGATCGCGACCATGCGGCCGTCGACATGGTGGGGCACGCCGGCGATCATGGTCTTCGGTGCCGGGCCGAGCCGCTCCGCCGGCCAGTTCCGGCGCACCAGGTCGAGGTCGCCGCCGATGCCGCCCGACGAAACGACGACCACGGGAGCGGCAAGCTCGAACGCGCCGACGACCGCGCGCCCCGAGCGCTGGCCGCGCGCGACCGTCGACGGTTCCAGCACCTCGCCGGCGACGCCGGCGATGCGGCCGCCGGTTCTCACCAGCCGGCTGACGCGGTGGCGGAACCTCAGCGCGACGCGGCCGGCCTTCTCGTGCTCGCGGATGCGGGCGACGAAAGGTTCGAGCACGCCCGGCCCGACGCCCCAGGTGACGTGGAAGCGCGGCACCGAATTGCCGTGGCCGTGGGCGAGGGAACCGCCGCGCTCGGCCCAGCCCACCACCGGGAACCAGCGCATGCCCATGCCGTGCAGCCAGGGGCGCATCTCGCCGGCGGCGAAATCGACATAGGCCTCGGCCACCTTGCGCGGCCAGCGATCCTCGGCGCGGTCGAAGGCGGCGGAGCCCAGCCAGTCCTGGAGCGCGAGCTCGCGGCTGTCGCGGATGCCCATGCGCCGCTGCTCGGGGCTGTCGACGAGGAACAGGCCGCCGAGCGACCAGAACGCCTGGCCGCCGAGCGAATTCTCGCCCTCCTGGTCGAGCACGATCACGCGCCTGCCGGCGTCGGCCAGCTCGCAGGCCGCGGTCAGCCCCGCCAGCCCGCCGCCGACCACGATGGCGTCCGCCTGCTCGGCCATGGTTTTCCTCCCCGTCGGGTTCCGTTGTCGCGCCGCCACTGTCGTCCGGTTTCCCCGGATCGGCAAGCAGCCTCAGCGGGTCCGCGGCGTCGCCGCGCGCATGAACGAGACCGTGCCGGGGAATTCGACGCGGCGCGACCACAGCTCTTCCACCGCGTCGTCGTTCAGAAGCGTCTGGCCGAGCATGGCGTCGGTGGCGATTTCCTGGCCGAGGTCGCGGTCGATGGTCAGGAACAGGAACGGCTCGTTGCCGCGCGCGGCCTCCGGCTGCTCCGGACCCTGCCAGCCCGGGCGCCCGTCATGGACGGCGGCGATGCCGGCCGCGACCGCGAGCTCCGTCGCGATGCGCGCTGGCGTCGCGACATCGTCGTCGGTCCTGGTTTCGTAAGGAGAGGCCATGTCGGCCACCGTCTCCGTTTCCTGCCATTCGCGCAGCTCGTCCGGGAACGGCTCGAAGGCGAGGCAGAGGCGGCCGCCGCAGTCGGTGGCCGCGGCAGTCCCGTCGGGAATCTCGCCGCGCGCCACCGCGACGAGCGACGCCTGCTGGCCGCGCACCGGCATGGTGACGACGCGCCAGGCGACATGCGGCCCGACGCCGAACACTTCCGGCTCGTCGGTGTTCTCCTCGCCATAGTCGTCGGCGACCATCCGGCGGATCGAGGGGCCGAAATTGTAGCGCTCCACGGTGACGAAGGAATAGGTCATCCTGTCATCGTGCATCTGGCCGTAGCGCAGCATAGTGCGGGTGCGCGGCAGCGCCGGCTCCAGCGTGTCGACCAGCAGCAGCGCCTTTTCGAGCGGCGACGCCTCGTGATC
Organism: Aquamicrobium sp.; assembly: GCA_039808485.1. Lineage (GTDB taxonomy): Bacteria > Pseudomonadota > Alphaproteobacteria > Rhizobiales > Rhizobiaceae > Aerobium. The sequence goes on from JBDHTD010000006.1 coordinate 104,808, forward strand.
GGCGCGCAACGCGCCGCCTTCCGCGGCGGTGAAGGCGGCGAGCAGCGTCGCGTCGACCGATGCGACGTCCCGCGGCTCGAAGCCGTCCTCGAAGACGAAGGTCTCGATCGCGCGGTCGATGTCGGCGGCCTGGGCGGAAAGCGGCAGGGCGCAGACGGCGGCGAGGAAGGCAAGGGCGGCAATCTTCGGCATGGCGGGCTCGCGGGAAAACGGAGGAAGGGGAGGATCAGCGCTCGGTCAGCTTGAGCTCGATGCGGCGGTTGCGGTTGCGCGCCTCGGCGGTGTCGGCCGGATCGAGCGGCTGGAACTCGCCGAAGCCGGCGGCGACGAGGCGCTCGGGGGCCACGCCGTTCTCGATCAGGTACTTCACCACCGCCGTGGCGCGGGCCGAGGACAGCTCCCAATTGTCGCGGTAGCGGCCCGTTCCCGAAAGCGGAATGGTGTCGGTGTGGCCGTCGACGCGCAGCACCCAGTTGATCTCGGGCGGAATCTCGCGCTGCAATTCGAGGATCGCGCCTGCGAGCTTCTTCATCTCCTCGCGGCCGGCGTCGTTGATGATCTCCGAGCCCGACGGGAACAGCACCTCGGACTGGAAGACGAAGCGGTCGCCGACGATGCGGATGTTCTCGCGGTCGGAGAGGATCTCGCGCAGGCGGCCGAAGAAGTCGGAGCGGTAGCGGTTCAGCTCCTGCACGCGCTGGGCGAGCGCGACGTTCAGCCGCCGGCCGAGATCGGCGATCTTGGCGTTCGATTCGCGGTCGCGGGCCTCGGAGGTCTCGAGCGCGGCTTCCAGCGCGCCGATCTGGCTGCGCAGGGCGGCGATCTGCTGGTTCAACAGCTCGACCTGGGAAAGCGCGCGCTGGCTGATCTGCTTTTCGCTGTCGAGCTCGCCGGAGAGCGACGAGGCGCGGGCCTGGGCTTCCGCGCCGGCGCCGGCGCCGGCGGCGAGCAACTGTTCGAGCCGCGAGCGCTCGCCCTCGGTGCTGGCGAGCGAGGCGCGCATGTTGGCCAGCATGTCCTCCAGGTCCTGCGCGTTCGACTGTTCGAGGGCGAGCAACTGGGTCAGCTCGTTGATCTGGGAATTGAGCCGGTTCAGGACCTCGTCGCGGCCGCTGATCTCGCGCGAGAGCAGGAACTGCGCCAGCACGAAGACCGACAGCAGGAACATGATGGCGAGCAGCAGCGTCGACAGCGCGTCGACGAAGCCCGGCCAGTAGTCGACGCCGCGATGGCTGCCGCGTCTCGTCCGCGCCAGCGCCATGTCAGTCCTTCTCCCCGCCTTCGGGAGCCTTGCCATGCCCCTCCTGCCGGCGGATGGCCTCGGCCAGCCGCTCCAGCGTCGCGCGCATCGCCTTCTGCTCGCCGGCCTGGGCCTCGACCCAGTCGCGCATCATCTGCTGCTCGGAGCGCATGTTCTTGACCAGGCCGCTGATGCCGTCGGCGAGGCTGGCCATCGAGGCGGCGATGCGCGGGTTGGCGCCGCCGGCCTGGTCGTGGCTGGCCTGCCCGTGCATGGCCTGTTCGTGCATGGCGTGGAGCCGCTGCGACAATTCGCGGATCTCGTCGGCCGCGTCGCCGCCCCGGGGGGGCGCGACGGCGAAATCCGAGCCGACGTCGGTGACGGAGGACAGCCAGTTCTCCAGCTCGGTATAGAAGCGGGTCTGGGCGCGGCCGGCCTGAAGGTCGAGGAAGCCGAGCACCAGCGAGCCGGACAGGCCGAACAGCGACGAGGAGAACGCCGTGCCCATGCCCGACAAGGGCGCCGACAGGCCAGCCTTCAGCGAATCCAGCACGTCGTTGACATCGCCCGAGCCGGGATCGAGCGAGCGGATGGTCTCGCCGATCGAGCCGATGGTCTCGAGCAGGCCCCAGAAGGTGCCGAGCAGGCCGAGGAAGATCAGGAGGCCGGTCAGGTAGCGCGAGATGTCGCGGCTTTCGTCGAGGCGGGTGGCGATCGAATCGAGGATCGTGCGCATCGAGGCCGTGGACAGCGCGGTCGAGGACGAGCGCGACAACATCGCCTTCATCGGCGCGAGCAGGACGGGGTCGCGGCGGTCGGTGCCGGCGCGGAAGGAGTTGACCCAGCGCACCTCGCGGAACAGGCGGACGACCTGGCCGAAGACGAGCAGGATGCCGACGACGAGCACGCCGAGGATCAGCCCGTTCAGGCCCGGATTGGTCTGGAACGCCGAGGAGATCTGCCGGTAGAGGATGGCCGCGACGAAGCCGACGATGGCGAGGAAGATCAGCATCGACAGCAGGAAGACCTGCGGGCTGGACAGCTTGCGCGGGTCGTAAGGCTCGGCCTCCGTCAGGCCGTCGTCGGCTCCCACCCTTCCCAGAACTGCCATCGCGCGCCCCTGCTGTGATTCAGGCATCAAGGTGCCCGCGATCCTAAACGCAAATGTGACGAAATTGAAATCCGCCGTGAGCCGGCGCGACCCGGCTCGCGGGCGGCGTCCCGTCCCGCCCGTGGGGAGGGGGGCGTCAGAGCGCCTTCGCCATCTCGCGAAGCTGGAACTTCTGGATCTTGCCGGTCGAGGTCTTGGGGATGTCGGCGAAGACCACGGCGCGCGGGCATTTGAAGCGGGCGAGCAGCGTGCGGCAGTGCTCGACGATCTCCTCCTCGGTGGCGCTGGCCCCCGGCTTCAGCTCGACATAGGCGACCGGCGTCTCGCCCCATTTGTCGTCCTGCTTCGCCACCACGGCGCAGGAGGCGACGGCCGGGTGCTTGTAGAGCGCGTCCTCGACCTCGATCGAGGAGATATTCTCTCCGCCGGAGATGATGATGTCCTTGGAGCGGTCCTTCAACTGGATGTAGCCGTCGGCGTGCATGACGCCGAGATCGCCCGAATGGAACCAGCCGCCGGCGAAGGCCTCGTCGGTGGCGGCCTTGTTCTTGAGATAGCCCTTCATGACGATGTTGCCGCGGAACATGACCTCGCCGATGGTCTCGCCGTCGGCGGGGGTCGCTTCCATCGTCTCGGGGTCGCGCACGCTCAAGCCTTCGAGTGCGGCGTAGCGCACGCCCTGGCGCGCCTTCTTCGCCGTGCGCTCGCCCTTGGGCAGGTCGTCCCAGTCGGCCAGCCATTCGTTGACCACCGCCGGGCCGTAGGTCTCGGTCAGGCCGTAGAGATGGGTGACGGCGAAGCCGGCGTCGGCCATGCCGGCGAGCACCGCCTCCGGCGGCGGCGCGGCGGCGGTGTTGAAGGTCACGGTCTGCGGGAAGTCGCGCTTGTCGCCCGCGGCCGCGTTGATCAGCGTCGACATGACGATCGGCGCGCCGCACAGATGGGTGACACGAAAGTCGGCGATCGCGTCGTACATCGCCCTGGCGCGGACCCAGCGCAGGCAGACATGGGTGCCGCCGGTGACGGCGAGAGTCCACGGAAAGCACCAGCCGTTGCAGTGGAACATCGGCAGCGTCCAAAGATAGACCGGGTGGCGGCCCATGCCGGCGTGCACCGTGTTGGCATAGGCCATCAGCGCGGCGCCCCGGTGGTGGTAGACCACGCCCTTGGGGTTGCCGGTGGTGCCCGAGGTGTAGTTGAGCGAGATCGCGTCCCATTCGTCGTCGGGCATCGACCAGGCGAAATCTTCCGTGCCGGAGGCGACGAAGTCCTCGTAGTCGAGGCTGCCGATGCGCTCGCCCTTGGCATAGGGCGCGTCGTCGCCGTAGTCGGGATCGTCGAAGTCGATGACCAGCGGCTTGACCCTGGCCATCGCCAGCGCTTCCCTGACAACGCCGGAGAATTCGCGGTCGACGATCAGCAGCTTCGATTCGGCATGGTCGAGCTGGAAGGCGACGATGGCCGCGTCGAGCCGCGTGTTGAGCGAATGCAGCACCGCCTTGACCATCGGCACGCCGAAATGCGCCTCCAGCATCGGCGGCGTGTTGGACAGCATCACCGAGACCGTGTCGCCCTTGCCGATGCCGTGCCTGGCCAGGGCCGAGGCGAGCTTCAGCGACCGCCGCCAGAACTCGGCATAGGTGACGCGGGACGCGCCGTGGACGATGGCGACATGGGCCGGGAACACCCTGGCGGCGCGCTCCAGATAGGTCAGCGGCGTCAGCGGCTGATGGTTGGCCGGGTTCTTGCCGAGGTCGAGATCGTACGCACTTGTCATTCATGCCTCCCTGTCGCCTGCGGATTATGCACAAAGGCGCGGGCGCGTCATCATGAAGGACACGCTTCGGCGGGCCACGATTTCGTTTCGGGCGGAAATACTCTATGCCGCATTCCAACCACGATCGCCCGCCATTGAGACAGCACCAGACAGGATCGCCATGAACCCGACCGAGACGCCCGCCCGCTGCCGCCTCGTCCTGATCGCGCCGAAGGGGGCCGCGCCGCAGGCGCTTGCCGACGCGCTTTCGGGCGGCGACGTCGCCTCGCTGATCCTGCCGCAATGGGACATGGACGAGGCCGCGTTCCAGGCCCTTGCCGAGAGCATCGTGCCGGCGGCGCAGGCGGCAGGCGTGGCGGTGATGATCGCCGGAGACGTCCGCATCGCCATGCGCGCCCGCGCCGACGGCGTCCATTTCGAGGGCGGGAAGCAGGAGCTGGCCGACATCGTCGACAAGCATCAGGCCAGGCTGATGGTCGGGACGGGCGGCGCCACCACCCGCGACGACGCGCTCGAGCTCGGCGAGACCCGGCCGGATTACATCTTCTTCGGCCGCTTCGGCTACGACCTGAAGCCGGAGCCGCATCCGCGCAACCTGAAGCTCGGCCGGTGGTGGGCCGAGATGGTGGCGCTGCCCTGCATCGTGCTCGGCGGCGCGGAGATTTCCTCCGTGGTCGAGGTCGCGGCCACCGGGGCCGATTTCGTCGCGCTGTCGGCGGCGGTGTTCGGGCCGGGCATCGAGCCGGCGATAGAGCCGGCCGGGGCGGTGGCGCGGGCCAATGCGCTGCTCGACGCCGAGGCTCCCCGCTTCGAGGACTGAAGGAAGACGATGCGCGCCGCCCTCGCCCTGCTTTCGCTTTGCCTCGCGGCCGCGCCGCCCGCCTTCGCCCAACCGGCCGCGGACAAGCCGGCCGCGGATAAGCCGGCCGGGGCCGCGCCGCCCGACGCAGATGCCATCCGCCGCAGCCGCTTCTCTGAGCGGCCGTCCGACACCGCCTACGGCGCGTTCCAGCGCGGCTACTACATCACCGCGCTCAACCTGGCGACGCCGCTGGCGCTTCAGGGCGACGCCGCCGCGCAGACGCTGATCGGCGAGATCTACTCGCGCGGGCTCGGCGTACGCCGCGACCTCGCCACCGCCATCGAGTGGTACGAGAAGGCGGCCGAGCAGAAGGTGCCGGAGGCGCTGTTCCAGCTCGCCATGCTGCTCCATGACGGCGGCGAGGAGTTCGGCGACAGGGCGCGGGCGGCGAGGCTGATCGCCGAGGCGGCGGATGCCGGCCACGCCCTCGCCCAGTTCAATCTGGCGCAGACGCTCGCCGCCGAGGCGACGCCGCAGAAGCTGGAGCGCGCCGTCTCCTATTACGAGAAGGCGGCGAAGGCCGGCCTCGCCGACGCGCAATACGCCATGGCCGAGGTCTGTCTCCAGGGCGTCGCCGGCCGGCCGGCCGACCGGGCCGCGGCGCGGCGCTGGCTGGCGCTCGCCGCGGCCCAGAACCACGACACCGCCCAGATCGCGCTCGGCACCATGCTGGTCGAGGGCGGCGGCGGGCCGGGCGAGGAGAAGGAAGGCTTTTCCTGGCTGATGCGGGCGGCACGGGCCGGCAACCCGGCGGCGCAGAACCGCGTCGCCAAGCTCTACCGCGCCGGCATCGGCGTCGAGCCCGACCGGGTCGAGGCGGCGGCGTGGTATCTGCGGGCGCGGCGCGCCGGCCTTTCCGACCCGGTGATGGAGGACCAGCTCGACGGGCTGACCGACGAGGAGATGGCCGAGGCGCGCAAGCGCGCCGGCGCGCTCGGTTGATCGAGGGGGTTGGCCGAGGGGACTGGTCGCGGCCGGCCGGACCGGCGCGCACTTGCCTCGAAGCCCGTTTTATGGTCTTGGAAGCGCCGATAGGCGCCCCTTCCCGGCGCGAAAATTCCCGGAACCCGACAATGGCAAAGATCAACGGCAACGAAATCCGTCCCGGCAACGTCATCGAGCACGATGGCGGGCTGTGGGTGGCGGTTAAGACCAACGCGGTGAAGCCCGGCAAGGGCGGCGCCTACAACCAGGTCGAGCTGAAGAACCTCATCAACGGCACCAAGCTGAACGAGCGCTTCCGCGCCGCCGAGACGGTGGAGAAGGTGCGCCTCGAGCAGAAGGACTTCACCTTCCTCTACGAGCA
>JBDHTD010000007.1:0-105872 GCA_039808485.1 Aquamicrobium sp.
GGCGCAAGGGGCGGCGGGCGGGCTGCCGGCCGCGCAAGGGGCGGCCGCGCAGGGGCTCGCGCCGCCGGCGGCGGCCCCGCCCTGCACCGAGGGTCGCTCGGGCACGGGATGGGTGGCGTGGTCGATGGCGATGGCGGCGGTGGTCACGGCGAGCGCCGCGCCGAACAGGAAGGTGTTGCGCGTGCTCATTTGCGTGCCAGCCCGTCGAGGCCGAACAGGGGACGCGCCCACACGCCGACGAAGGAGCCGGCGAAGGCGGCGGCGAACCACAGCCAGCCGTGCAGGCTGCCGGTGGCGATGCCCGAGAACAGCGCGCCGATGTTGCAGCCGAAGGAAAGCCGCGCGCCGTAGCCCATCACCAGCCCGCCGATGATCGCCGCGAGCAGCGAGCCGAGGGGGAGCGCCGCCTTGGGCGCGAACTTGCCGGCGACCGCGGCGGCGAGGGCCGCGCCCAGAACCAGCCCGAAATCCATCACCGAGACCGTATCGGCCAGCACCGAGGCCTCGAGCGCCCGGGCCTGCGCCGGCCAGGTCCAGAATTCCCAGCTCGCCACGTCCAGCCCCACGGCTTGCGCGATCTTGGCGCCCCACAGGCCGAAGCCGTAGGTGATCGACCACGGATGGCCCGCGACCAGCATGGTGGCGACGTTGAGCACGGCGAGCGCCAGCCCCGCGCCGATCAGCGGCCAGGGGCCGCGCCAGATCCAGGTCCAGCCCGGGCGCGCCGGCGCCGGCTCGCGTTCGAGGTCGCCGTGGGCGCGGCGCTCGATCAGCGCGGTGACCAGCGCGACGAGACCGAGGCCGGCCAGCGTGGCGGCGATGCCGCCGGCGAGCCCGAGATCGGCGCCGATGGAAACCGGCGGCAGCGAGGGTCGGGCCAGCCAGAACGGCAGATGCGCGGTGCCGATCAGCGCGCCGACGATGAAGAAGGCGAGGGTGACCAGCATCCGCGCCGAGCCGCCGCCGACCGTGAACAGCGTGCCCGAACCGCAGCCGCCGCCGAGCTGCATGCCGAAGCCGAACAGGGCCGCCCCCACCAGCACCGAGACGCCGACCGGCGCCATGGCGCCGACCATCGGCTGGCCGCCGATATTGCCGGCGGCGGTCAGCGGGATCATGGCGAGCGCCGCGACGCCGATCATCAGCATCTGGGCGCGCATGGCGCGCCCGCGCTTTTCCACCACCATGCGGCGCCAGCCGCCGGTGAAGCCGAACGAGCCATGATAGAGCGTGGCGCCGAGCGCGCCGCCGATCAGGAACAGGCTGCCCTGGCGCAGGTCGACGAGGCCGGCGATCAGCAGGAAGCCGGCAAGAAGCGTGGCGGCGGCGACCAGAAGCGGGCCGGTGTCGGCCCTGGCGTCGGGCAGATAGCGTGGGGAAGGGGCAGTGGTGACGTCGCTCATGATTCGATCGGGTCGTGAGTGCATGGAAAGGACGGGCCTCGAATGTCCGGCGCGCGGCGCGGCATCCGAAGCCCGTCCCCGGAGGGATGAAGTTTCCGCGGCCCCTACTGGACCTGGATCGGCCGCGACGGGTCGGCCGCCCATTCGGCCATCGAACCGTCATACATGGTCGTGTTCTTGTTGCCGAGGATTTCCGACAGGCCGAACCACGCGATCGACGACCAGTGGCCGGTGTTGCAGAAGGTGATGTTCTTCTCGTTCTCGGAGAGCCCGACGCCGGCGGCGAGCGCGGCCACCGTCTCCGGGCGGGCGAAGCTGGCGTAGTCGGCGCTGTAGAGCGCGGAGTGCTCGATGTTCACCGAGCCGGGGATGGTGCCCTCCGTGCGGACGATCGGGCTCTTGGATTTGCCGACATGCTGCTCGTGCGGCCGGCCGTCGACCAGCTTGACGCCGCTTTCGAGCGCCGCGACGACGTCGTCGGTGGTGGCGCGCAGCTCCTCGCGCAGCGCATATGTGAACTCGGCCGGCTCGGGCGTGCGCGGGCTGGCGGCGCGCTCGCCGCCGGCGGCGTCGTATTGCCGCCAGCCGCCGTCGAGGATGGAGACGGCGTCGTGGCCGAGATATTTGAAGGTCCAGTAGACGCGCGTCGCGCCGCCGAACTCGCTGGAATCGGTGCCCCACGGCACGATGACGACATGGTCGTCGCCGTCGATGCCGAGATTGCCGATCAGGGCGACGATCTGCTCGAGCGGCGGAAGCTGGGCCGGAACCCCGTCGACCTCGACGCGCCAACCGGCCGAGCCGTAGGGCGCGACCACCGAACCGGCGATATAGGGCAGCTCGCCGAGATCGGTCTCCGCGACCTTGTCGCGGACGTCGAGGATGACGAGGTCGTCATTGCCCGCGTTGGCCTTGAGCCATTCGGCGGTGACGAGCGGGGTGACGGCCTGCGCCTCGGCGAAGGCCGGCGCCGAAAGGCCGGCGAACAGGAGGGCGATGGTCGGTACGAGGCGCATGGGAGGCTCCGGGAGGGATTGACTATGCCCGGATCATAGCCCGCCGGTCGGGCTGGGGCTCCGAAGCCCGCTCCAAAACCGCTTGCGGTTGTGGAATTCCATGCCGGAAAAGGCTGATGCGGGAGCATGGAATGCTCGATCATTCCTCGTAGCGGCCGGTAAGCCGCCCGGCATCGCGATCGGTATGCCGCCGCGCCAGCTCGTAGGCGCGCGCGCTGTCGCCGGAGCAGATCGCATCCAGCAGCGGCTCGTGCAGGTCGACGATGGCTTGCGGTTCCTGGTAGAAGCCGTCGGCCATGCGCAGGAAAAGCAGCGCCGGCCCTTCCAGCCGCTTGTACATCTCCTGAAGCAGCCGGCTGTCCGCGATCTCGATCACGGTCCGGTGGAAGCGCAGATCCAGTTCGAGCAGCCGTTGCCGCTGGTGCCGGGCAGATGCCTGGCGCATCTCGTCGACCACGGCCGAGAGCCGCGCCTTGCCCTCGCCGCCGATCCGCTCCGCGGCCAGTTGCGCGCCCAGCGATTCCAGCGCGTCGCGCATCAGCGAGATGTCGCGGATGTCTTCCTCGGACACCGCGATGACGAAATTGCCGCGCCGGGGGCGATGCTCGACCAGGCCGTCGGCCTGGAGATATTTCAGCGCGCCGCGGATCGTCCCCTGGCTGACGCCGAAATACTGGGCCAACTCCATCTCGACCAGCCGGTCGCCGGGGTTCCACTGCCCGCCGAGGATTCCTTCCTGCATCGCGGAAGCGATCTCGGCCTCGAGGCTGGGATGGTTCCGGCTGTGGCGTTCGGCCTTGGGCACTGGAATATCCTTTCCGAAGTCGTTGGTGTTTCTCGATAGCCAGCTTCGGCGACGGTGTCATCCGCTGCGGGTTCGGCCCGCCGCGCAATTTTCCGGCCTTTCCGTCCGCCGTCGCGAATTTTCATACCCCGATTGTATTTATTATCGATAATCAGTAATCAAGTGAACCCGCGGTGGCGGCCTTGGGAATGGGGAGACCGATGAGCAGCGTGTTTTCGAGGGATTTCGCCGAGCAGCCGCCCCTGGTGGAGCGCGCCGAAGGCGTCTTCATCCACGATGCGGACGGGAAGCGCTATCTCGACGGCATGGGCAGCGCCGGCGTCGTCGGCATCGGCCACGGCCGGAGCGAAATCTATGAGGCCCTGGCGGCGCAAGGTTCGCGCGTCAGCTATGTCTATACCGCCTCCTTCACCCATCCCTGGCAGGAGGAACTGGCGAAATCGGTGCTTTCCGTGGCTCCCGAAGGGATGTCGGCGGTCTATTTCGTCTCCGGCGGTTCCGAGGCCAACGAGACGGCGCTGAAGCTCGCCCGGCAATACCATGTCGAGCGGGGCGAGGGCTCGCGCCACAAGATGATCGCCCGCTGGCAGAGCTATCACGGCGTCACCATCGCCACCCTGTCGCTGTCGGGGCGGACTTCCTGGCGGGCGCCCTACGATCCCTACATGCTGCCGGTGGTTCACGTGACGCCGCCCTACACCTATCGCTGCGCCATCTGCGGCGGCGAGGGCGACTGCACCGATCACTGCATCGAGGAGCTGGAGCGCACCATCCTTCTGGAAGGGCCGGAAACCATCTCGTGCTTCTTCGCGGAGACCATCGTCGGCACCACCGCCTCGGGCGTGACGCCGGGGCCGGACTACTACCGCAGGGTGCGCGAGCTTTGCGACCGCTACGGCATCCTCTTCATCGCCGACGAGGTGCTGATCGGCTACGGCCGCACCGGGCGCGCCTTCGCCATCGAGGACTGGGGCGTCCTGCCCGACATGATCACCTGCGGCAAGGCGATTGGCTCGGGCTATGCTCCGCTCGGCGCGGTGATCGTGTCCGAGAAGATCGCCGGCTTCTTCCGCGAGGGCCGCCGCCGTTTCGTCCATGGCTTCACCTATTCCGGTCATGCCATGTCCTGCTTCGTCGGCCAGAAGGTGTTCGAGATCATGCAGCGCGAGGATCTCTTCAGCCGTCCGGGCCGCATCGGCCTCTATCTGCACCAGCGGCTCGGCGCCTTGCAGCAGCGGCACGAGGCCATCGGCGATCTCCGCGGCCGCGGCCTCTATGCCGGACTGGAATTCGTCTCCGACCGCGCCAGCCGCGCGCCGTTCCCCGAGGCCGCGCGCTTCACGTCGCGCCTGACGGGAATGATGCGGGAGCGGGGGGTGATCGTCGGGGCGGGCGTGCCGGGGGCGAATTACGGCAAGGGGGGCGACCACATCCAGATCAGCCCGCCCTTCACCATCAGCGAGGCCGAGATCGACACGCTCGTCGATACGCTGGACGACGTGCTGACCGTGCTCGGGCGCGACGTACGCAGCATCGCAGCGGAATAAGCGTTTTTGGAAAGACAGAACCGTCCAACAGGAGGAATGACATGAAGAAGTTGATCACTGCCTCGATCCTGGCGCTGCTGATGGCTGGAACGGCCCAGGCGCAGGTCGCGTTCCGGATCGGCGGCGCGGGCTCGGATTCCAGCCCTGACACCAGGGCGATGCAGGTGTTCTCCGAGAAGCTGAAGGAGCGCCTCGGCGACGCCGCCGCCGTCGAGCTGTTCCCGAACTCGCATCTCGGCACCGTCGACGAAATGGTCGAGCAGGTGAAGGGCGGCGTGCTGGAATGCATGTATGAGAGCGTCGGCGTCCTCGGCTCCTTCCATCAGGCCGCGAATATCGAAGGGGTCGCCTATGTCTATCATGACGTCGATCACTTCTTCCGCATCTGGCGCGGTCCCGTCGGCCAGGAAATCCTCGATTCCATCGCCAGCGAGGCCGGCTTCCGCGTGGTCGGCCCGGCCTTCCACGGCTTCCGCCAGATGCTGACCAACAAGCCGGTCGAGAAGGCCGAGGACCTCGACGGCATGAAGATCCGCGCGCCGGGCATCCCCGCCTATATCGAATCGATCCGCGCGATGGGCGCCAATCCGGCCACCGTCGCCTTCGAGGAAGTCTATGCGGCGCTGCAAAGCCACGTCGTCGACGGGGTGGAACAGCCGCTGACCGCGATCAAGGACAAGCGCTTCCACGAGGTGGTCAAGAACCTCGCGCTGACCAATCACATGGCCGAGACCATGGGCTTCATGTGCAATGCCGACTGGTTCGCGGGCCTCGACGACGCGACCCGCACGGCGATCGAGGCTTCCGCCGTGGACAGCGCCGACTGGTATCGGGCCTATACCGAGGAATCCCAGGCCGCCCTTCTCGCGGAACTGGAGGCCGAGGGCGCCGTCGTGACCCGCCCCGACATCGCGGCTTTCATCGAGCGCGCGGCCGCGGCGAATTATGACGCCGCGTTGCAGCCGATCATCGAAAAGGTCCGCGCCGTCGAGTAAGGATAGCCTTGCGTGCCGCCCCTTCGGGGGCGGCGCTCCTTGCCGCCTTCGTCAGCCCAGGGTTCCAGATGAGCACGATCATCGTCCGACTTGGCGACATCCTGCGCGCCGTCCTTTCCGTGATCGTAGCGGTCGCGCTGTTCCTGATCGTCGTCCTCGTCTTCTATCAGGTCATCGCCCGCTACTTCACCGGCGCCGCCACGCCCGGCCTGGCGGAGAGCTCCCGCTTCCTTTTCATCTGGCTGGTCTTTGCGGGCTCGGCCTGGCTGATCGGAAAGGGCGACCTGATCGCGATCGATTTCTTCTCGTCGCGGATGCGGCCGGGAGCGAAAAGGCTGCTGATGATCTTCATCGACCTTTGCACGGCGGCGCTGCTGATCGCGCTGTTCGCCTATTCCGGCAAGCTGCTCGACGTGGTGGCGATCAAGCGCGCGCCGGCGACGGGCATTCCCTACGGCTGGGTCTACATGGCGCTGCCGTTCTTCTGCGTCGCGGGGTTGTGGTTCATCTTCGAGCGCGCCGTGGCGACCCGTCTCTTCGCCCGGCCCTCCGGAAAATCCGACTCGGGGATCTGATCCATGCTGATGCTCCTGATCCTCGCGCTGATCCTTTTCACGCTGATGTTCCTGGCGGTGCCCATCGCCGTCTCGCTGGGACTGGCCTCCGTCATCATCGTCCTCATCTGGGGCATGCCGGGCTTCGTGCTGGCGCAGAAGATGGTGAACGGGATCGATTCCTTCCCGCTTCTGGCGGTGCCCTTCTTCATCCTTGCCGCGGCGATCATGAACGCGAGCGGCATCACGACCCGGATCGTCGACCTGCTCGGCTCGGCCATGGGCCGGTTGCGGGGCAGCTCCGGTCAGGTCAACATCGGCACCAACCTCTTCCTGGCCGGGATTTCCGGCTCCTCGGTCGCCGATGCCTCGGCCACCGGGGCGCTGCTGATCCCCGAGATGAAGAAGGAGGGCTATTCCGGCGCCTTCGCGGCTGCGCTGACCGCGACGGCCGCGCTGCTCGGGCCGATCCTGCCGCCCTCGATCCCGCTGGTGATCTATGGCGTCATCGCCGAGGTCTCGATCGTGAAGCTGTTCATCGGCGGCTATGTTCCGGCGCTGATGATCGTGGTGGCGCTGGTGATCTTCGTCAACCGTCACGCCAGGAAGCACGACCTGCCCCGGCGCGGGCGCCAGGGGGGCGCCGCGATCTGGCGCAAGTTCCGCATTTCGGTCTGGGCGATGTCGATGCCGATCCTGCTGATCATCGGCGCGCGCGGCGGCTTCTTCACCATCACCGAGATCGGCGCCGTGCTGGTGGTCTACGCCATCTTCGTCGGCTGGGTGATCCATCGCGAATTCCACTGGGGCGATCTTCCGTCGATCCTGAAGGATGCGGGAATGCAGACCGCGAACATCATGCTGGTGGTGTCCGCGTCCTCCTTCGTGGCCTATCTGATGGTGGTGCACGGCGTGCCGAAGGACCTGTCGCGCTGGATCCAGGAGGCGCAGCTCTCGCCCGTCGCCTTCCTGCTGATGATCAACGTCGTGCTGCTGGTCGCCGGGGCCTTCCTCGATTCCACGCCCGCGACGATCATCATCGTGCCGATCGTCCTGCCCTCGGCCGTCGCGCTCGGGATCGACCCGGTGCATTTCGGCCTGGTGGTGGTGGTCAACCTGATGATCGGGCTGATCCATCCGCCGATGGGGCTGAACCTCCTGATCACCCAGTCGATCGCGAAGGAGCCGATGGGGGCGATCCTGAAGGAAAGCATACCGCTGCTCGGCGTCATGCTGGCGATCCTGATGCTGGTCACCTTCATCCCCGCCACGGTGCTTTGGCTGCCCGGCGTTCTGGGCATGTAAAAACCGGGGCATGTAAAGCCGAGCACGTAAGGCCGGGCATGTGAACGTGTCGGAGCGCCGCGTATGCCGCGCACTGGGGCAGCATCGCTCGACGCAGCGCCGCATTCCTCGCGGCCGGGACGACGAGCAGCAACTGACGATGCCCTGTGCCTCAGCGGCTTCCTGGTCGATCCGATCGGGATCGCCGGGCACATCGAGCTTTATCCCGGCGTGCTGTCGCACCAGGTCGTGTCGGGGATGTCGCCGAACGGCGCCCGCCGGGTGGCGTTCCTGATCCTGCGTGAAGGACAGCCGTTCGACGAAACCGCCTTGCGGCGGCACTGCGACCGGGCGCGCCGTGTTCCCGGCACTGATGCGGCTGTATTAACGGCGCATGATTTCGGGTATCGGGCGTTTCGGCCGATGTTCGACGGAAGGCGCTTGTCGCCACCCTGTCGAACCAGGGTAGCGCCGGCAACTTTTCGCGGCAGCAACGGAGCATCGTATCAATGCCGACTTACGGGATACTTAACGGGCTTCGCGTCGTCGAGATGGCGTCGTTCATCGCGGCGCCGTCCTGCGGCCTGCACCTGCTTCAGCTCGGGGCCGAAGTCATCCGCGTCGACCCCATTTCCGGCGGCGCCGACAGCCGGCGCTGGCCGCGCTCGCCCGAGGGGCACAGCTTCTACTGGGAGGGGCTGAACAAGGGCAAGAAGTCCGTGGCGATCGACCTCGGCCGGCCGCAGGGCCGCGAGCTCGCGGCCGCGCTGATCGCCGCGCCGGGCGAGAATGCCGGCATCTTCGTCACCAATCTTCCTCCCCACGGCTTCTTCTCCCACGACAATCTTGCCGCCCGGCGCAGCGACCTGATCTCGGTGCGCGTCATGGGCTGGGGCGACGGGCGTACCGCGATGGACCCCGCGGTCAACGCCGCCTTCGGCCTGCCCTACATGACCGGCCCTGCCACCATGGCGGCCGACGACGCCGTCAATCACTCGCTGCCGGCATGGGACCTCGTCACGGGAACCTACGCGGCGTTTACGGTCCTGGCCGCGGAGCGCGAGCGGCGTCTCACCGGCACGGGGAGGGACGTGCGCGTGCCGCTGAGCGACATAGCCGCGGTTTCGATGGCCCATATCGGCCATATCGCCGAGGTGACGGCCGGCGCCGACCGTCCGCGCTACGGCAACGACCTGTTCGGCGCGTTCGGGCGCGATTTCGTGACGAGCGACGGCAGGCGGGTCATGATCGTCGCCATCACTCCCCGGCAGTGGTCGAGCCTGGTCGCGGCGCTCGGCCTCGGCGAGGCGGTGGCCTCGGTGGAGCAGGCGCAGGGCGTGTCCTTCGCCGTCGACGAAGGTGTCCGCTTCGAGCATCGCGACCGCCTTTTCCCGTATTTCGAGACGGCGGTCGGCGCCTTGTCCGAAGAGGAGCTCGGCCGCCGCCTCGACAGCGCCGGCGTCTGCTGGAGCCGCTACCGGACGACCAGGGAAGCGCTCGCCGAGGAGGCGACGTTCGGCCCCGACTACGGGCTGTTCGAGACCGTCAGCCATCCGAGCGGCCACGCCTATGCGACGCCCGGCGCGCCGGCGCGGTTCATCGGCAGCGAGGCCAGATCGCCGGCAAGCGCCCCCGTGCTCGGGCAGCACACCGACGAGGTGCTGTCCACGTCCCTGGGGCTGACGCAATCGCAGATCGGCGCGCTCCACGACGAGGGCGTGATCGCCGGCGCCAAGGACGGAAAGTAGCGGGATCGTGGATACCAGGGTGGAACTGGACGAGGATGCCGTCTCTCGCGCGGTGGAGGCCGCCCGCAAATACCAGGCGCAGGCGCGGCGCGCCCTTGACCGCCATGTCTTCGCCGACGGCCGTCTCGACGCGGGCCTTTGCGAGAGCAATCAGCGCGCCCTTCACGGCTTCTCGTGGATCGCCACCACATGCGAGGCGCTGGCCTGCGTCGGCGCCTGGGCCGGGCGGCTGGCGCAGGCGGGGCGTCTCGGTGAAGCGCTCATTCCCGACGACATCGTCGCCGAGATGGCCGAGCTCGGCGTGTTCGGCATCTGCATCGCTCCCGAATATGGCGGCATGGGCCATCGAAACCGCGGGTTCGTCGCGAGCGCCCAGTCGTCCATGGCTTCCTTGGCGATCCGCGGCAGCATGTCATATGTCAGCGCCAGGTCTCGCAGCTTCGTGGGAACCGGAAGCTTGCCGAGGCAGGATTCGACGGTTTGCAGGATGCGTCGAAACTCGTCGTCGGCATCGCCACCCGCCACGTCCAGCGCATGGGCGATTTCCGGGATCGCCGATGCGAGCGCGGGGCGATTGAAGCGCAAGGCTTCGGGCAGGGCGGCGGCGTTGACGAGGCCGAGGTCGAAGGCGTTCCACGCGACGCCCAGCGCCCGCGCTGTCGGCTCCGAGGCCGCACATGATTGCCGCCCACGCCAGATCGAGGCGCGTCGACCCGCGGTTCGGCGCATCCGTTTCCCCCGGCCTGGGCGATCAGCTCGCCCGCGATCGCGCTTCCCTCGGGGCGTTCGCCCGGAGGGGCCAGGAATCCCCACGCGAGCGCAGCGGAAGACCGTGCGACCCTATTAAGAAATTGAAATCAAAAGAATATCTTTGAGATCGCCGCGTTGCCCGGTTCTTTGCGAGATGGAAAACGCAACTTTCATGCAGAGGGTGGCGGACGATATGATCGATATATTCGGACTGAAAATGCACGACTGTAGGGAGGAATTGAGGTCTAGTCGCGTATTACTCGTGCTTCTATTGCTTTGATTCAAGCGGGACATCGCACGGAACTGACCCGGGAGGGGCTCGGGCGGTTGGGCCGGGCTCGGCGTGGCAACGCCACTTGCCGAAGCCTGCGGCGGGGCGCCGGGAGGCGGCGCCACCCCGATGTCCGGAAATGGTGCAACCTGAATTGGGTCTGGCGATGGACGTGCGATCTTCACCTGCGGTCCCCGACACGAAACACCGCTGCGACGTGCTGGTCGTCGGCTCGGGAGCGGGTGGCTTCGCGGCCGCGATCACGGCCCGCAAGGCGGGTCTCGACGTGCTGCTGACCGAGAAAGCGCTGGTTTTCGGCGGCACCACCGCCACGTCGGGCGGCTATATCTGGATTCCCGGCAACCCGCTCGCGAAAGGCGAAGGGCTGGAGGACGATCCGGACGATCAGCGCCTCTACCTTCGTAACGAGCTCGGCGACGACTACGACCCGCGTCTGGTCGAGGCGTATCTCGCGGACGGCCCGGCGATGGTGGATTTCTTCGTCAACGAGGTCGGGATTCCCTTCCGCACGGCGGTCAGCGTGCCCGATTATCATCCGCAGGTGCCCGGCGCCTCGCTCGGCGGGCGTTCGCTGTTCACCCAGCCTGTCAGCGCAAGGATTCTCGGCCGCGAGCTCGAGCGCCTGCGCCCGCTGCCGCGCGAGCTGTCGCTGTTCGGCATGGGCGTCAGCTCCGGGTCCGACCTCGGGCATTTCTACAAGTTCGGCAAATCGGTGAAATCCACCCTCCGGGTCGTCGCGCTGCTGGCCAGATACGGCCTCGATCGTATCCTCTACGGGCGGGGGCAATCGCTCGTGAACGGCAATGCCCTGATCGCGCGCCTCGCGCGGGCGCTTCTCGATCTCGGGACGCCGATCTGGACGGGAGCGCCCGCGACGGACCTGATCTTCGACGGAGAGCGCGTCGTCGGCGCCATGCTCGACGTCAATGGCCGACAGGTCGAGGTCCGCGCCGCAAAGGGCGTCGTGCTGGCCAGCGGCGGCATCGCCCATGACATCGAGCGCCGATCCCGCGCCTATTCCCACCGTGCGGGCAATGGCGAGCATGTGTCGCTCGCGGCTCCCGGCAATACCGGGGACGGCGCGCGGATGGCCGAAAGCGCCGGCGGCTATGTCGACGACGAGGTTTCCAACGGCGGCGCGTGGATGCCGATCTCCAAGGTGCCGCGCCCGGACGGAACCTGGGGACCGATCCTGCATTCGGTCAACCAGGGCAAGCCGGGCATGATCGCGGTGATGCGCGACGGGCGCCGCTTTTCGGATGAGAGCGTGTCCTATCACGATCTGGTCGAGAACATGATCCGCCGCTCGGCCGACGACGCGCCCGCGGGCGCCTTCATCCTTTGCGACGACCGCGCCTTCCGGAAATACGGCCTGGGATATGCCAAGCCGTTCCTGCCGGTCGGCAAGCTGATCCGCAGCGGCTATCTGCGAAGGGACGCGACCCTGCGCGGGCTGGCCGCCCAGATCGGTGTCGATCCCCAATCCCTCGAGACGACGGTTGCCGACTACAACCGGCACGCGGCCATGGGCAGGGACCCCGAATTCGGCAAGGGCGAAAGCCCTTACGGACGATTCCTCGGCGATGTCGATGCTGCGGGAAACCCCAATATCGCCCCGCTCGACCGGGCGCCCTATTACGCCGTCTGGATGTATGCGGGCGACATCGGCAACTTCGCCGGCATCCGCACCGATGAAAATGCCCGCGTGCTGCGCCGGGACGGCACGGCCGTCGAGGGGCTCTACGCGGTCGGCAACGACATGGCCAGCGTCTTCCGGGGGCGTTACCCCGGCGGCGGCGCGCTGATCGGCCCGGCCATGACGTTCGGCTTCATCGCCGCGCGCCATATCGCGGGCAGGACCGCTTCCTAGCCCCAAAGGTCACATCGTCACAGGAGAGTCCCGCGTGAAGCATCCCGACCACATTTCCAAGCTCGCCCTGCCCGACCCGCAGACGCTTTCCGCCGAGACGCTCGCCTATTTCGACGTCTGCCGCGAGAAGCTGGGGATGGTCCCCAACGTCCTGCTCGGCTATTCGGCCAACGAAGCCAAGCTGAACAATTTCTCGCGCTTCTATAACGAGCTGATGCTGGGCTCCTCGCTCCTGACCAAGCTCGAGCGCGAGATGATCGCCACCGTGGTTTCCGCGTTCAACCGCTGCTTCTATTGCCTCGCCGCCCACGGCCAGGCGGTGCGCGAATTGTCCGGCGACCCCGAACTGGGCGAGCTGATGGCGTTCAACTATCGCGCGGCGGTGCTCTCGCCCCGGCATCGCGCCATGCTCGACTTCGCCTGGAAGCTGACCGAGGCCCCGAACACGGTCGGTGACGCCGACCGTGACGCCCTGCGGCAGGCGGGGTTCTGTGACGCCGAGATCTTCGACATCACCGATGTCGCCGCCTTCTTCAACTACACCAACCGCGTCGCGCACGGGCTCGAGATGGTGCCCAACCGCGAATACCACGCCATGAACCGCCAGGCGCCGTCGGCGGCCCGCTTCACCTGAACGACACGAAACCACAGGAGGCCGCCATGGCCCGGAAAACCAGCAAGGTCATCATCACCTGCGCCGTGACGGGAGGCGCGCATACGCCGACGATGTCGGACGCGCTTCCTCTCACCCCCGACGATATCGCGCACCAGTCGATCGAGGCCGCCGAGGCCGGCGCCTCGATCATCCACCTGCACGCGCGCGACCCGCAGACGGGCAAGCCGACGCCCGATCCGGCCGTGTTCATGCAGTTCCTGCCGCGCATCAAGCAGGCGACGGACGCCATCGTCAACATCACCACCGGCGGCGGCATCGGCATGTCGATCGAGCAGCGCCTCGCGGCTCCGCTTCTGACCAGGCCGGAATTGTGCTCCCTCAACATGGGATCGATGAACTTCTCGCTGCATCCCCTGGCCGGTAAATACGACTCGTGGAAATACGACTGGGAAAAGCCCTTTCTCGAATCCGGCGAGGATTTCATCTTCCGCAATACGTTCAAGGACATTTCCTATATCCTCAAGCATCTGGGCGAAGGCTGCGGCACGAGGTTCGAGCACGAATGCTATGACGTCGGCCACCTCTACAACCTCGCCTTCTTCGTCGATCAGGGCCTGATCAAGCCGCCGTTCCTCGTCCAGTCGATCTTCGGCATCCTCGGCGGCATCGGCGCGGACATGGAGAACGTCCTTTTCATGAAGCAGACGGCCGACAGGCTGTTCGGCGACGACTATATCTGGTCGGTGCTCGCCGCCGGCCGCTTCCAGATGCCGTTCGTGACCCAGGCGGCGATGCTCGGCGGCAATGTCCGCGTCGGTCTCGAGGATTCGCTTTATCTCGGGCGGGGCAAATACGCGCAGTCCAATGCCGAACAGGTGCGCAAGGTGCGCCACATCCTCGAGGAGTTGGGCCTGGCCGTCGCCACGCCCGCCGAGGCGCGCGAGATCCTCGACCTCAAGGGCGGGGACAACGTGAATTTCTGAGATCGGAACCGCCCGCCTATGCGGGCGGCCCCTCATTCAGGGAGGTATGAACATGAGAGAAGCCGTCATCGTTTCGACCGCGCGCACGGGAATCGGGCGCGCCTTCCGGGGTGCCCTCAACCAGACGAAATCGCCGACCCTGATGGGGCACGCCATCTCCCACGCGGTCGAACGGGCGCAGGTGGCGGGAGAGGAGATCGAGGATGCGATCGTCGGCACCGTTCTCTCGACCGGCACGGCCGGCATGAACCTTGCCCGCAACGCCGTTTTCGCCGCCGGGCTTCCGGTCACGGTAGCGGCGCAGACCGTCGACCGGCAATGCTCGTCCGGCCTGATGGCCGTCGCCATCGCCGCGCGGCAGATCATGGTCGAAGGCATGGGGATCGTGGTGGCCGGCGGCCAGGAGAACATCTCCGCCGAGCAGGCGAAATATCTCGAAGGCGTCGGCGCGGCCCGCGACCCCGGGGTCGAGCGGGCCGTGCCCCACGCCTACATGCCCATGCTGCAAACGGCCGAGTTCGTGGCGAAGAAATACGCCATCGGCCGCGAGGCGCAGGATCTTTATGCGCTGGAGTCGCAGCGGCGCACGGCGGCCGCGCAGCGGGACGGGCGCTTCGCGCAGGAAATCGTCCCCTTCGCCACCACCATGGCGCGCATGGACAAGGCCACGCGCGAGATCACCCGCCACGAGATCGTCCTCGACCGCGACGAGGGCAATCGCCCCGAAACCGACCTCGAGAGCCTGACCGGGCTTGCGCCGGTGCTCGACGGCGGATGCGTGACCGCGGGCAATGCGAGCCAGCTCTCCGACGGCGCCAGCGCCTGCGTCGTCATGGAGCGCGGACTGGCCGAGCGGCGCGGGCTTTCGCCTCTCGGCATCTATCGCGGCATGGCGGTCGCGGGCTGCGCGCCCGAGGAAATGGGCATCGGCCCCGTCTACGCGGTGCCGAAGCTGCTGGCCCGTCATGGCCTGCGCGTCGACGACATCGGCGTGTGGGAACTGAACGAGGCGTTTGCCTGCCAGGCGATCTATTGCCGGGATCGTCTCGGGATCGATCCCGACCGCTTCAACGTCAATGGCGGGGCCATCTCGATCGGTCACCCCTATGGCATGACCGGGGCGCGCCAGGTCGGCCACGCATTGATCGAGGGCCGGCGCCGCGGCGAGCGCTACGCCGTGGTCACGATGTGCGTCGGCGGCGGCATGGGCGCCGCGGCGCTGTTCGAGATCGCCTGATCGGCGGTTCCCTTCCCGATTTGTGCCTGCCTCGCCGTGCTGTATTGTGCGGCGTCCGGGGCCGGGCTCGACGTCATGCGCAGGAGGCGGGTGCGAGGTTCGGCGCGGCTCCACCGGGAACGGCGCGCGGCGCCGCCCCGATCAGGCAGAGGCGTCGTCGATGAGCGAAATTGGGCTGTTGAAACTGTTTCTCGCGATCGCCGAACAGGGCAGCATCGCGGCGGGAGCGCGGGTGTCCAACATGACGCCCTCCATCGCCAGCCGCAACCTCGCCAAGCTCGAGCAGCAGCTCCAGGTCAAGCTGATGCACCGCTCGACCCGCGCCCTGACGCTGACCGAAACGGGGCGCCTGTTCCAGGAGCGCAGCCGGGCGATCGTCGAGCGCTACGACCAGATGGTCGATCAACTGGCGTTCGAGCAGGGCAGCCTCGTCGGCCACATCACCATCGCGGTCAACGACCTCATGGGGCAGACGTTGATGCCGATCGTCCTGTCCCATTTCCGCGAGCACCATCGCGGCCTGACCTTCTCCGTCATCCTGACCGACGAGCCGCTGCAATCGTTGCGGCAGAACTGCGATTTCGCGGTTCACGCGGGGTCGTCGCCCGGGGCCAACCTCGTCGGAAGGCGGGTGTATTCCTACGAGCGCGTCCTGTGCGGCGGCTCCGGCTATCTGGCAAGGAAAGGGGTTCCGACGCGGCCGATCGATCTCGAGCAGCACGACTGCATGGTCCATACCCAGAACGACCGCCGGGTCTGGCATTTCCTGTCGCCGGACGGCAGCCATGCCGCCCAGGTCATCGACCCGGTGATCGAGGCCAACAGCTATGCCGGCCTGATAAACTATGCCAGGCAGGATCTCGGCCTGATCCGCATCGGCCGGGCGCTGGTCGAACGCCAGCTTGCCGCAGGCTCGCTTCAGCTTCTGATGAGCGACTACAAATGCATCGAGTCGGACGGCACCGATCCGACGATCTGGCTGACCTATCCCGACAAGGTGATGCTGTCGCGCGTGCGGCTGGTGGCCGACTACATGTACTCCGTCATGCGCAAGACCGTCACCAGCCCGCATTGGTGGACCTCGGTCATCGGCGATGTCACGCAATGAGTGAGGCTGGCGATCCGCGTGTCACCGCCTATCCGTGCACAAAATGCATGACTGTAGGTCGATTGGGCCGTCTAATCAGCCGCAATTTCCTCATGTACCGCTTGGTGCATGGAAAAGCATCGATATCTCATCGCCGCCGATACGGGCGGAACCTTCACCGATCTGGTGGTTTACGACCGGATCGGCAACACGACCCGTTTCGGTAAGACCCTGACCACCTACGGCGATCTGGTGGATGGCGTCCTCGACGGCGTGTCCGGCACCGGCGCCAGCCTTGCCGACGCCGAACTGATCAAGCACGGCACCACCCAGGTGGTCAACGCCTTCATCCAGCGCCAGGGCGACCGTGTTGCGCTGGTGACGACATCGGGCTTTCGCGACGTCCTCGAAATCGCCCGCGGCAGCCGCCCCGTGCCCTTCGACCTGACCTTCCGGCGCGATGCGCCCCTCGTCCCGCGCGACCGCTGCCTCGAGGTGGACGAGCGCATCGACAGCGACGGCGCCGTCCTGCGCCCGCTCGATCTCGACGGCGTCAGGGCGGTCGCGCGCGCCATCCGGGCGATGGAGGTGGACGCGGTCGCGGTCTCGTTCCTCAACGCCTATCGCAATCCGGTTCACGAGCAGGAAGCAGCGGCGATCCTGCGCGACATGCTTCCGGGCGTCTTCGTGACGGTGGGCACCGCGCTGACGAGCGAGTGGGGGGAGTACGAGCGGGCGACCACGGCCGCGGCCAACGCCTATGTCGGCAAGCGGATGGAAGCCTATATCGACGGATTCATCGAGCGCCTCGACGCCAACGGCTTTGCCGGCTCGCTTTACATGATGGGCTCGAACGGCGGCGCGATCTCGGTGCCCCATGCGCTGCGCCAGCCGATCGTGCTTCTGGAGTCGGGGCCCGTCGGCGGGTGCATCGGGACGGCGGCCTATGCCCGGGCGCTGGGGTTCGACAAGGTGATCGCCTTCGACATGGGCGGCACCACGGCCAAGTGCGCCCTGATCGAGAACGGTCATTTCGACATCCACACGACCTATTATGTCGGCGGCTACGAGTATGGCTTCCCCGTGCGCACGCCCGTTCTCGACATCGTCGAGGTCGGGGCGGGCGGCGGCTCTATCGGCTGGATCGACGCGGGCGGGAGCATCCGGCTCGGGCCGCGCAGCGCCGGATCGACGCCCGGCCCGATCTGCTTCGGCAGGGGCGGGGAGGAGCCAACGCTGACCGACGCAAACGTCGTGCTCGGCCGGATCGGCGCCGACAGCTTCCTCGACGGCAAGCTGAAGCTCGACGTGGAAGCCGCGCGCGAGGGAATCCGGCGGCATCTTTCCGACCCTCTGGGCCTGGGCGACGTCGATCGCGTGGCTGCGGGGCTTCTCGATATCGCGGTCGTGACCATGACCGGCGCCATCAAGGAGGTGACGATCGAGCGCGGGCGCGACGTGCGCGATTTCGCGCTGGTGGTGTTCGGCGGCGGCGGACCGCTGTTCGCGTCGCTGCTGGCGCGCGAGATGGGGATATCGACCGTGATCGTGCCGCCGCACCCGGGGGCGTTCTCATCGCTGGGGATGCTGCTCGCCGACGCCCGTTTCGACGTGTCGCGCACCCATGTCTGTCCGCTGGAGGCGGAGGCGCTGGAGGAATTGCCCCGGTTGCTGCGCGAGCTGGAAGGCGAGGTGCTGGGCAATATCTCGGGCGATCTCGATCCCGGCTCCGTGCGCTTCGAGCACGATGTCGAAATGCGGTATGCGGGGCAGAAACATGCCGTGCGCACCCGCCTGCCGGAGCGGCTGAACGTCGAGGAGATCCGCCAGGCGTTCGAGGAGGGCTATCGCTTCCGCTATGCCCGCGACCATGCGAACGCGCCGGTCGAGGTGGTCATGCTGCGGGTGTCGGCGGTGCTGCCGATGGCGAAGCCCGACCTGCCGGGCCTTGTCGGAGGGACGGTCGGGTCCAAGGCGGCGAATGAGCCGCAGTACCGTATCCGCGATGTCTATTTCTCGGATGCGCAGGCGCGCATTCCCACCCGGATCTATGATCGCAGGGATTTGCCGGCCGGCTTTGTCATGAAGGGACCGGCCATCGTGGAAGAATATTCGTCGACGACGGTCCTGGGACCCGGCGACGTCCTGACGGTCGGCGCGCTCGGCGAACTGCGCATCGACTGTTCGCAAGACGAGGTGATCTGATGGCGCAGCTCCAGCACAAGGCCGATCAAGGCGCCATGGCCGTGGACCGCATCACGCTCGAGGTGATCCGCCACCAGCTTGTCAGCATTCCCAACCAGATCGAGCGCAATATCGAGCGGACCGCTTTCAGCCCCTTGATCTATGAATACAAGGATTACGCGGTCGGCATCGTCGATGCCCAGGGGCGTCTCGTGGCGCAATCCAAGGGCAGCCTGCCGATCTTCGTGGCCAACGCGCTCGGCACCGCCGTGCGCGAGGGGCTTGCCGTCCTGGGCGAGGACGGGATCGGGGACGAGGACATCGTCATCACCAACAACCCCGCATGGCTGGGCCAGCATCTCAACAACGTGGTCGCCTACACGCCGCTCCGCGACAACGGCGTGTTGCTCGGCTTCTTCTGCGTGCTCGTGCATTGGGTCGACGTGGGCGGAGTGGTGCCGGGGTCCTGCGTCTCGCCCAATTCGCGCGACATCTGGCAGGAGGGGGTGCAATTCCCGACGGTGAAGCTGATCGAGAACGGCGCCCGGCGCGAGGACGTGTTCCGCATCATCGCCGCCAATACCCGTTTCCCCAAGCTCCTGCTCGGCGATATCGATGCGCAGCTCGGCGGCTGCTATTCAGGCCGCAAGGAATTCCGCGCGATCCTCGACCGCTACGGGGCCGAGGCCGTGCGGCAGGCCATCGCGCTGATGTGGCGCAATTCGGAGGCCGCGGTTGCCGAGGTGCTGGCGAATGCTCCCGAGGGGGTCTATTCGGCCATGACAGAGCTCGACGGCGACGCGCTCGGCGGCGACGTAAGGGTGCCGGTGAAGGTCACGGTGACGATCAAGGGCGGGCGGGTGACGGTCGATTTCTCCGAGATCGGCGAGAAGGTCGCGGGGCCCTTCAATGCAGGACGCAACGGCGGTGCGATCGCGGCCGCGCGGATTGCCTTCAAATATCTGCTGGCGCCCAATACCCCGGTCAACGAGGGTGATTTCGCGCGTCTCGATGTCGTCATTCCCGAAGGCAAGTTCCTGAGCGCGCCGGCCGACTCCGCGATCGGCCATTCGGGCACGACGATCCCTTCCGTGGTGGACACCATCCTGCATGCGATGGCGAAGGCCTTTCCCGACCGGGCGGCCGCCGGCCATCATGGGATTTACGGCGTTCATGCCTTTTCGGGCAGGCTTCCGGGAACCGCCGAGCGCTATCAGCATCTCGATACGGTGAGCGGCGGCTGGGGCGCGACCGCAGGCGCGGACGGGCCGGGGCCGTTCCGCTCCAACGGGCACGGCGACGTCCCCGATGTTCCCGTCGAGATGCAGGAGGTGTTCTATCCCTTCCGCATCGAGGCGAGGCGGCTGATCCCGGACAGCGGCGGCAGCGGCCGTTTCCGCGGCGGCCCGGGCGTGGAGAAGGTCTATCACATTGCATGGCCGTGCCAGTTCACCGCGGCGTTCGACCGGGTGCATTCGCCGCCGGCGGGGCTTGCCGGAGGTTATGCCGGCCGGGCGGCCGGGGTCGAGATCCATCGCGCCGACGGCTCGTCGGAGGCTTTCACGAAGGGCGAGCGTGACCTCGACGCGGGCGACCGTGTGGTCGTGCGCAGCGGCGGCGGCGGCGGCTTCGCGCCGGCCTGGACACGTCCCGTCGAGGATGTGGTGGCCGATGTCCGCCTCGGCTATGTCACACGCGAGACGGCGGCGGCCCATTATGGAGTCGTCATCGCAACGGACATGACGCTCGATGCCGCCTCGACCGAAAGACGTCGCGCGGCGATCGCGCAGGAGGTTGGACGGGCCTGACGCCCGGGAGCAGGCGCGTTCCCGGTCGAGAGTGACGAAAACCGTTGGGGGAGAGGTGGCCGCGACATGGCCGTTCCGGCATCGAGCTTGGAGGAGCGTGAAATGGACTATGATGTGATCGTCGTCGGGGGCGGGGCCGCCGGCCTGGCGGCCGCCAACAGCGCGGCAGAAAATGGCGCCAGCGTCCTGATCGCGGAAGCGGGCCGCAAGCTCGGCGGCAGCCTGGCCCTGTCGGGCGGCGTCTTCTATGCCTGCTGCACGAGCGTGCAGAAGCAGCGCGGCTTCGAGGATTCGCCCGAAGCGATGACGAGCTATATCCTCACCCTCAATCAGTACAAGATGGACCCGGCGATGGTCGACGTGCTGAGCCGCAAGTCCGGCGAGACGCTCGAATGGCTGATCGGGCTGGGGGTGCGCTTTCCCCCGGAGAACCTCTATGTGGCGGGGCTCGACGGAGCCTTGCGCGGGCATCGGGCGGCCGGACGGGGCGCGGAAATCGCCGAGGTGCTGGAAGGGCGCCTCTCGGGGCTCGCCAATATCGATACGGCGGTGAACACGCGCGTGCGCCAGTTGGCCTTCGACCCCGCGCATGGGGTGACGGGCATCGTCCTCGACGGCGAGGTGGTTCGCGCCCGGGCCGTGGTGCTGGCGTCCGGCGGGTTCAGCGCCAACCCTGAAAAGGTAGCGCGCCTGTTCCCCTCGGCAAGCGGCTTCGGCGACTGGTACGGCTATATCGGCGTTTCGACCAATGTCGGCGACGGGATCGACATCGGCGAGGCGATCGGGGCCACCATCACGGGCCACGACCGCGGCGCGGTGCTGCTGACGCCGAACTTTTCCAAGGATATCGAGCCCTACTGGCCGGCCTGGCCGATCTTCGTCGACCGCGAGGGCAATCGCTTCATCGACGAGTCCAAGGACTATTCGGTGTCTCCGGGCGCGGTTCTGGCGCTGCGCGAGCGCGAGTGCTTCGCCGTCTTCGACGAGGAGTCGCGTCTGTTGTCGCGCACCAATGTCGCCTCGACGGATGCCAAGCGCGTCTATGCCTATTCGAGCTGGTCGGCCGAGCGGATCGCCGAAATGGTCGAAGCCGGCAAGGTCGCCACCGCCGATACGCTCGAACAACTGGGTGTCGAGATCGGGGTGAACGGGGCGGCATTGGCGGCCACGGCCGCGCGGCTCAACGAGAGCTACGACCGCGACGGCACGGATCGCCAGTTCTTCAAGGACCCCTCCTTCGTGCGCCCGGTGCGCACGCCGCCCTATTATGCAGTCAGGCTGCGTCCTGCCGTGATCGGAACCACGCATGTGGGGGTGAAGTGCCTGCCCGGCACCGAAGTGCTGGGGCGTGACGGACTGCCCATTCCGGGCCTTTATGCGGCCGGCGAAACCGTCGGCAACGTGCTCGGCGAGCGTTACGCCGGTGGCGGCAACTCGATCGCCAATTCGGTGACTTTCGGGCGGATCGCCGGCGCGGGCGCGGCTGCCCATGCCAAGGCCGTGAAAGCGGCGCGGGAAAATGCCTGACCGGCGCTGACGCGGGGACAGGCATCGTCGCGAGCTTGAGTGTCCGATCCGGCGCACCGGATGAAGCCTACCCTCGAGAAAGGAAAGCCAATGCGGAAGCCGATCCTGTGGGTGTCCAACCGCCTGTTGGATATTTCAGCATTTTTCCTGTTTATTATGATGCTTCATATTTCTTTGGACGTCATATTGAAATATACTATTAATCATCCAATTAAAGGAACGATAGAAACAGTATCATTTTACTATATGGTACTTTCTGTATTTCTTCCTATTTCATTTGTTGAACTTTCGCGTCAATCGATTTCCGTCGATATTTTTTACAATATGATGTCGCGGAATCTGCAATTTGCCTGCGCTGTGCTGGCGTTTCTCGTCTGCGCCGCGGTTTACGGCGGCCTGGCCTGGATGACCTTCGGCGACGCGATGCGCTCGCTCGCCCGCAACGAGATCGCGATGGGCGAGAATTACATCCCGATCTGGCCGAGCCGCTTCGTCCTTCCTGTCAGCTTCCTCACCGGGGCTCTGGTGTGCCTGTGGTACCTGCTGGGGCTGCTGTTCTCGGCGCGGCTGCGGAAGGAAATCATGTCGTCGGAACATTCGGTCGGGGACGCCTGAGCATGGACAAGCTTCAAATCGGCTTCATGGGCGTCGGCGCCGTTCTCGCCCTGATCGGATTGCGTATTCCGATCGGCGTCGTGCTGGCGGTGGTGTCCTTCGCCGGCGTGTGGATGGCCACCAGCATGACGGCCGCCGTGGGCGTGGTGCGCGCCATTCCGTACCAGTTCATCGCCACATGGTCGTTCAGCGCGGTCCCGATGTTCCTGCTGATGGGCTATATCGCCAGCCATGCGGGGCTGACCACGGGCCTCTTCAAGGCGCTGCGCCTGATGCTGGTGCGGGTGCCGGGCGGGCTGGCGGTTTCCTCGGTGGGGGCGACGGCGCTGTTCTCGGCCGCCTCGGGATCGAGCATCGCCACCGCGGCCGCGATGGCCAAGATCTCGATCCCCGAAATGCTGCGCAGCGGCTACGACAAGGCGCTCGCCACCGGCTCCGTCGCGGCGGCGGGCACGCTCGGCGCAATGATCCCGCCCTCGATCCTGATGGTTCTTTACGGGGTCTTCACCCAGACCTCGATCGGCAGGCTGTTCATGGCCGGTTTCATCCCGGGAATCCTGTCGGCGATCCTGTTCTCGGGCCTGATCGTCGCGCTGGTCCTGTGGAAGCCGTCGCTCGCCCCGCGCGATGGCCAGCGCGCCGCGCCCGGCGAGCTGCGCGCGGCGCTGCTCGAAATCTGGCCCTTGCCGGTGCTGGTCGTCGGGGTGCTGGGCGGCATTTTCGCGGGCGTGATGACTCCCACCGAGGCGGGCGCGATCGGCGCGCTGCTGGCGGCGATCATCGCCCTTCTGCGCGGCCAGCTGCGCGTCTCGACCCTGCGCAACGCCCTGCGCGACACCGCCTCGAGCACCAGCGCGATATTCGTCATCGCGATGGGCGCAAGCATGTTCACCACCTTCATGGGGATCACGGGCCTGCCGAACTACTTCGCCGGTTCGCTGCTGGGCGTGGTCGGCGACAACCCCCTGATGCTGATCCTCATCATCGCCGTCGTCTATATCATCATGGGCATGTTCATCGACTCGATCGGGATCATGCTGCTGACGCTGCCGATCCTGATGCCGCTGCTGACGGCGCTGAACATCGACATGATCTGGTTCGGGATCATCGTCATCAAGCTGCTCGAGATCGGGCTGATCACGCCGCCGGTGGGGCTGAACGTCTTCGTGGTCGCCTCGGCGTTGCAGGGAAGCGTTTCGCTGGCGACGGTGTTCCGCGGCACCTCGTGGTTTCTGATCGCCGAGCTGGTCTCCCTGGCCCTGATCATCTTCTTTCCTGCAATTGCCCTGTGGTTGCCCGGGCAGTTCCAGTAATCGCGCCATCGCAACCGGGAGGAAAACATGCTGAAACTTCGTAACCTGACCGCAGGGCTGGGGCTGGCCGTCGCCTTTGCCGGAAGCGCCCATGCCGCCGACAAGGCGATCCTCGCCACCTGGCTCGAGCCGAACCATCCGATCTCGGTCTATTCGACCATCGCCTGGTCGGAGGCGATCAAGAAGGCCAGCAATGGCGAGCTCGACTTCGACGTGATGATGGGCGGCGCCCTGATGCCGCCGGCGGCGACCATGCAGGGAACCGCCGACGGGCTGGCCCAGATCGGGCTGCACACGGCGACCTACACTCCCTCCGACCTGCCGGTTTCCAACGCGCTGGCGGATATGGGCTTCACCAATCCGGACAGCTTCGTCCTGGCCTTCGCCTTCACCGACTTCATGATGAACGACAAGGCCGGCTATGACGACTGGCGCGGCAACGGGGTGATCTATGGCGGGGGCTTCGCCTCGCCGCCCTATTATTTCATCTGCCGCGAGGAGCTGCGGACCCTGGCCGACTTCCAGGGCAAGCGGGTGCGCTATCCCGGCGGCGGCTGGGCGCGCTTCGGCGAGGCGCTCGGAACCGTCGGCGTCGCCATCGCCTCGTCCGAGATGTACACGGCGATGGAGCGCGGCTCCATCGATTGCACCTTGTCGGACGCGACGCATCTGACTGGCGGAGCGACGCTCTTGGAGGTGACGAAGGGGGTGACAATGCTGCCGACCAGCCCGTTCTATTCGGCGGCCGTCTGGATCTACAATCCCGACTACTGGAAGGGTCTGACCGACGCGCAGCGGCGCATCTTCCTCGACGAGACCGCCGCGGCGCAGGTGCGGATGGAGATGGGCTATCTCGAAGACGAGAAGAAGGCTCTCGACGCGGCGCGGGCGCGCGGGGTCAAGATCGTCGAACCCGACGAGACCCTGACCGCGGCCTATGACAACTGGGTCGCGGAAGGCGTCGGCGACATGGCCGGCGTCGTCAAGGAGCGCCATGGCATTGAGGACCCCGAGGCCCTGTTCGCATCGTTCAAGGTCTATATCGACAAATGGGCCGGGTTGCTGGGCAGCGTCGATCGCACCGACGAGGCTGCGCTGATCGCGCTGGTCAAGGCCAATCTCTACGATCGGATCGACGAGAAGACCTACGGCATGGAGTAGCGGAAGATCGCCGCGTCCGGCCGGTTGCGGATCGGGCGCGGCGCCGTCCGCCAAATCGCGAAACCACGAACCATCGCAAAGGAGAGCCGGCGATGTCAGCTACCGAACCGGCGGACGGAGGCGGTCGCCTCGAACGCAAGGTCGCCGTCGTGACCGGCGGCGCCAACGGGATCGGCCGTGCCTGCGCCACCCGCCTGGCCGCCGGGGGCGCGGATGTCGCCATCCTCGACCTCGAGGCCGAGACGGCGGCCGCGACGGCGGCCGAGATCGCGGCCGCGACAGGAGCGCGCGTCGTCAGCCATGGCCTCGACCTGACCGACCACGACGCGGTGGTCGCAGCCTTCGGCGCCGTCCGGGAGGAACTGGGAGAGATCGATATCCTGCTCAACAATGTCGGCCAGACGGCGCGGGAAAACGCATCCGAATTCTGGAACTCGAGGCCCGCGACCTGGGATTTCGTCATCGGGGTGTCGTTGATGGCGACCTTGCGGGCAACCCATCAGGTGGCCGCGTGCATGCGCGAGCGGCGTTCGGGCAAGATCATCTGCATCGCTTCGGATGCCGCGGCCAGGGGCGATGCCGGCATGGCCGATTACGTGGCGGCAAAATCGGGGGTGATGGGGTTCGTCCGTTCGCTGGCGCGCGAGCTGGCGCCGTTCGGGGTGACCGTAAACGCGGTCTGCCCCGGCCTGACGCTGACGCGGGGACCGCGGAAGTTTCCGCCCGGCTTCATCGCCCGCGCGATCGAGGAGATTCCGATGGGCGAGGCCTGCGAGCCCGAGGACATTGCCGGCGCGGTGGCGTTTCTTGCAAGCCGCGACGCCCGGCTGATCACCGGGCAGGCGCTTCACGTCAATGGCGGCCGGGTATTCTACTGAGGGAGACAGGCCATGGAGGAGAGCGCGGATTGGCTCGGCCTGCGCGGCAAGGCCTGCGTGGTGACGGGCGCGGCGCGCGGCATCGGTGCCGAGATCGCCAGGAGCCTCGCCCGCGTGGGCGCGCGGGTGGCGGCGCTGGATCGCGGCCCCGGCAGTTGCGCCGGCCTGTGCGAGGAGATCGGAGAGGCCGGCGGCGTGGCGCGGGCCTTCGACGCGGACGTGACCGACGCCGCCGGCATGAAAGTCGTGGCCGATGCGGTAATGGCGGCCTTCGGCCCGGTCGACGTGCTCGTGAACAATGCGGCGGTGATCGCGCCCGGCGACATTATCGACGTGACCCCCGACGATTGGGAGCGGGTGATGGCGGTGAATGTCAGGGGCGCGCTGATCTCGGCCCAGGTCTTCGCCCCGCAGATGCTGGCGCGGGGCAAGGGGGCGATGGTGCATGTCGGCTCGCTTGCAGGGGTCGTCGCCCAGCCTCACAGCGGGGCCTACAGCGTGAGCAAGGCCGGCCTTCTGATGTTGTCGCAGCTTCTCGCGCTCGAGCTCGGACCCCGCGGCATACGCAGCAATTCGGTCAGCCCGGCGGCGGTGCGCACGCCGCTGAGCGCCGCGCTCTACGAAAACGCCGAGGTCGTGCGCCAGCGCGAGCGCATGATCCCGCAGGGCCGGATCGGCGAGCCCCGGGATATCGCCGACACGGTGGCGTTTCTCGCAAGCGACCGGGCCGGCTATGTCAACGGGCAGAACATCGTCGTCGACGGCGGTTACAGCGTGGCTCTGATGGGGCTTCTGCCGCGTCCGGGGTTCGAGGCATCGAGATAATCGGTCCGACAGGGAGAACCGTCATGGCCAGGTTTACGGATCGTGTCGCCATCGTCAGCGGCGGCGGAAGCGGCATCGGCGAGGCCGTGTCGCGCGCCCTGTTCGGGGAGGGAGCCTCGGTCGTCATCATGGATGCCGACCTGGCGGCGGCCGAACGCGTCGCTGCCTCCCTGGAGGCTCCGCTTCGCGTCCGCGCGGTCGAGGTCGACGTGTCGGACGCTGGCGCTGTCGACCGGGCGGTGCGGCAGGCGGCGGGTGAGTTCGGCCGGCTGGACGTGCTCGTGAACTGCGCCGGCGTTCGCGGCGCGGGGTCGGTCGTGCAGGGCGAGGCCGACGTGTGGCGCCGGCTTCACGCGGTCAATCTCGACGGCACGCTCCACATGATGCAGGCCTTCGGCCGAATGGTGAAGGAAATGGGCCGGCCGGCCGCGATCGTCAATCTCTCCTCCGTTGCCGGCATCACGGGATCGGCAAACCGGGTGGCCTATGTTTCGACCAAGCATGCCGTGGCCGGGATCACGCGCGCCATGGCGCTGGAGGAAGGGCGGAACGGCCTGCGCGTCAATGCCGTGGCGCCGGGCGTGATCCGCACGCCGATGACGGATTTCATGTTCGCGACGCAGGAAGGCGAGGCCGCGATCCGCGCCGCCCACCCGATCGGGCGCCCGGGTCTGCCGGAGGAAGTCGCCGCCGCGATCCTGTTCCTTGCTTCGGACGCCGCCAGCTTCATCACCGGGGCGATCCTGCCCGTCGATGGCGGCTATTCGGCGGGCAAGGTCTGGTAGACCGCCGTACGAGCCGTCGCCGGGCGGATCGGCGCTTTCCGCGGATCTCGCCCGGCGGGTCACGCCGCTTGCGCACGGGGCCCGTCGGTTCTAATCATGCTGCCGGTATCTACCCATGCATGGAGGGGCTGCGGGCAGGATGTCAGGGGGGAAAGACACGAGAGCGGGCCAGCCCGTCCTTCTCCATTCGAAGCTCGTCCCGCCCAAGACCTTCAACAAGGTTCTCGACCGTCCTCAGCTGATCGAGCAGCTCGGCGAGGAACGGGTCGCGCGCGTCAATCTCGTGCTCGGGCCGGCGGGTTTCGGCAAGAGCACCGTTCTACGACAGGCCTGGGCGACGCGCCGGCGCGACCGCACCGCCTGGCTCACCCTCGACGAGGGCGACAACGACCCCGGCCGCTTCCTCTTCCATCTGCTCGCCGCGCTCGGACATGGGCTGGAAAGCCCGGTCCTGCCCGAGCCGGTCTTCGCCAGCGTCGCCGTCAACGCCGACCAGTTCTCGGCCCTGCAAGGCGCGATGGGCGAGCTGCCCGAAGGCTTCTGCCTGTTCGTCGACGAGCTCGACATGCTGCGCGAGCCGGCGGCGCTCGACATATTGCGCGGGGTCATCCAGTCGCTGCCCTATCATGCCTCGATCGTCATGGGCGGGCGCGCCGTCCCCGACCTGCCGCTGGGTCGCCTGCGCATGCACGGACAGTTGCAGGTGATCGACGCCGACGCGCTGCGCTTCTCCTGCGCCGAGATCGAGGCGATCCTGCGCGACGAGCTGCCGGCCGACGATCTGATCCCCCGGCTCGCCGAGCGTCTGTTCGAGGTGACGGAAGGATGGATCGGCTCGATCCAGATGGCGATCCTGTCGCTGCGCTCGTGCGGCAACAGGGAGGACTTCCTCGTCCAGTTCACCGGCTCGAACACCGAGCTCGCCGAATATCTCGCGGAGGACCTCCTGGCGCGCCAGCCGCATCGCATCCAGGAATTCCTGCTCGACTCGTCGGCCTTCGACCATCTCGCGCCGGCCCTGTGCGACTTCGTCCTCGAGCGGGGCGACAGCGAGGAGCTGCTGCAAAGCCTGTCGCGGGCCAACATGTTCCTGTTCTCCTATGAGGGGGAGGTGTCGTGGTTCCGCTATCACAATTTGTTCCGCGGCTTCCTGCTCGGTCGCGCCGCAAGCCGGAACCCCGAAAGGCTGGCGGCGTTGCGCCGCCGCGCCGCGCTATGGTTCGCCGACCGTGACAGGCCGTCCGCCGCCATCGGCTACGCGCTCGCCGCCGGCGACAGCGAACTGGCGGCCCGCCTGATCGACGACGCGATCATGTCCTTCTTCGTCGCCGGCCGCCTGCCGACCATCGTCGACTGGGTGCGGCCGCTGCCGGAGCACATACGCGACCGCTTCCCGCGCATCATGGTTGCCTATGCCTGGAGCCTGCTCGCCCTGCAACAGGCGCCCGGGACGGTGGCGGCCCTCGTCGCCGACCTCGAAGGGCGCAACGACCTCGACGAGGACCTGCGCAACGAGGTGGTCTATCTCGGCCCCTATCACAAGGGGCTCCGGGACCAGCTCGCGACGCTCGACGAGGATTGCCTCGCCGTGATGGCGGCCAATCCCGGCATGACGCCGTTCGCGCGCGGCATCTTGTGGAACATCGTCGCCTACACCCGGATGCACGGCAAGAACCTCGAGGGCGCGGCCGAGGCGGCGCGCGAGGCGCGCAAGGCCCATGTCCGCAGCGGCTCGATCTACGGCCTCGGCTTCGCCGAATGCTTCGCCAGCCAGGTCGAGCTGCTTCAGGGCCGGATGAAGAGCGCCCAGGCGCTGTGCGAAAGCGCCGTCGCCATCGCGCGCTCCGGCGCGCGCGAGACGGCTACGACCGCGACCACGGCCTCGCTCTCGATCCGCCTGCATTTCCTGCGCGGCGAGGCCGAGCCGCTCACCGAGGCGATCGACAGCTTCGGCGGCCTCATCGTCCAGCTCGGCACGCCGCACGAGGTGATCGAGCACTATCTCATCCTCGCCAGCCTGGCGTTCGACAGCGGCAGCTACACCGAGGCATGCCGGGTGCTGAACGAATTGCGCCGGCAGGGAAGGGCGCGCTCGCATCGCCGCATGGCGGCCTCGGCGTGGGCGTTGCAGGCGCAGTTCGCCGCGCGCTCCGGCGACCTCGCCGCCGCGCGCGATTACCTGCGGCAGGCGCGCGAATGCGAGGAGCTCGCCACCTATGGCGGTTTCCTGCTCGAATGCAGCGAGGCGGTGGTCGCGCTGGCCGCAGGGGAAACGGAAGAAGCGCGCGCGGTGCTCGACGCCGCGCTGCGCGAGACCGAGAGAACCGGCTTCGCCCTTGCCGCGCTGGAGCTACGCACGCTGCGGGTCGAGCTCGCGCAGACGACGGGCGCCTCCGCCGCGGCGGAGGCCGACATCCGGGCGATCCTGCATCTCGCCGAGCGCGAAAGCATCGTCCGTCCGCTGATGTGTGCGCCCGGCGCGGTCAGGCGCGCGCTTGCCGTTGCCGCGCGGCCCGGTTCCGGCCTCGACGCGATGCTGGAGCAGCCGGAAGAATCGGCCCACGACGATACCGGGCCGGACATCGCCGAGCCGCTCAGCCGGCGCGAACTGGAAGTGCTGGAACTGGTCTCGGCCGGCCTCAGCAACCAGAGCGTCGCCGACCAGCTCTATATCTCGCTGCCGACGGTCAAGACGCATCTGCGCAACGTCAACGCCAAGCTCTTCGCCGCCAACCGCACCGAAGCGGTCGCCATCGCCCGCCATCGCGGGCTGATCGACCGCAACTGACGCCCGCCGCCGCGAAAATCCACCTCGCACTCATCCTTTCGGACGATCCGCGCGCCGCCGGCCCGGTCTATACGGGAAACAGGTTCCGGGAAACCGGGCGGGGGGAGAAGAAGCGATGCCGGTCATCGCCGTGCACCTCCGACCCGCTCCCGTCGCGTTCTGGGAGGAGATGCGAGCCATGTACATCACCGTCGACAATGGCGGCACCTTCACCGATTTCTGGGCGTTCGACGAGCGCCGCTCCTTCCGCGTCAAGACCCGGACCACGCCGCACGACCTGTCGGAATGCCTGTTCGAGGGGTTGCGGCTGTTGTCCGAGGACATCTACCGCACGGCCGACCTGACGCGGCTGCTCGGCGAGACGCGCAACATCCGCTATTCCACCACGCAGGGCACCAACGCGCTCGTCCAGCGCAAGGGGCCGCGCGTCGGCATCGTGCTGGCCGACGCGGGCGTCGCCGGCACCATGCGCGGCGACGGCGAGACGGCGTCGATGCTCGACGCGCTGGTCGGCGAGCGGATCGAGGTGATGGACCCCGCCGGGCTGGAAACCTCCGCCCCCGACGACGAAGCGGTGGCCGACAGGGTGATGCAGGCGGTCAACAGGCTGACGGCGCAGGGCGCCAACCGCATCGTCGTCAGCCTCGGCTCGCGCGCCGCCGAGCGCGCCTTCGCCCGCCATGCCGGGCGGCGCTTTCCCCAGCACCTCCTCGGCACCGTGCCGATCCTGATGGCGTCCGACGTCACCGGCGACGCCGAGCAGGCGCGCGCGACATGGACGGCGGTGCTCAACGCCTTCCTGCATCCGGCGATGGAGCGCTTCCTCTACAATACCGACAACCGGCTGAAGACGTTGAAATTCCATTCGCCGCTCCTGGTGTTCCGCAATGACGGGCTGGCGGGCCGGGTGGCCAAGACCCCGGCGATCAAGACCTACGGCTCGGGGCCGGAAGGCGGCGTGCGCGGCGCGGAGGCGCTGGCCAGGCGCTACGGCTTCGACCATCTGGTGACGCTCGACGTCGGCGGCACCACCACCGACATCGGCGTCGTCGAGGGCGGCGCGTCGCCGCGCCACCGTTTCGGCAGGATCGAGGCGGTCGAGGTTTCGATCCCGATGTCGCAGATGCGCTCGGTCGGCGTCGGAGGCGGCTCGGTGATCCGCATGGCCGGGGACGGCATCGGGGTGGGGCCGGAAAGCGTCGGCGCGGCCCCGGGGCCGGCCTGCTTCGGCTTCGGCGGCACGGCGGCGACCATCACCGACGTCAAGCTGATGAAAGGCGCGATCGATCCCGGCAGCTATTTCGGCGGCCGCATGGAGCTCGACGCGGCCCGCGCCCGCGCCGCCGTCGAGGCCAACATCGCCGTCCCGATGGGCATCGACGCCGAGCAGGCCGCCGACGCGATGGAGGCGGCTTGGGTGGAGGCGGTTGCCCGGCACCTGCGCGCCACGGTGCGGCCGGACAGCGTGCTCGGCGCCTTCGGCGGCGCGGGGCCGTTCTGCATCTGCGCCATCGCCGACGCGGTCGGCGTCAAACGGGTGATCGTGCCGGCCATGGCCGCGGTGTTCTCGGCCAGCGGCATCGGCGAAAGCGACATCGGCCACCGCTACGAGGCGACCGTCACGGCGGGCGCCGCCGCCGCCCATGTCGAGGGGCTGACCCGGCGCGCCCGCGCCGACATGTTCGCCGAAGGCTTCGACCTCGACGCTTGCGTGCGGGACTGGACGCTGATCGGCCCCGACGGAACGGCGCACGAATTTACGCCCGCCGACGCGGCCGGCCGGATCGCGGCGCTCGGCGGCGACGGCGCGTTCCTGATCGGCCTCACCGTCTCGCACCCGATTGGCCACAACGCGCAAAAGGCGGCCGCCGCGACCGGGCGCGGGCAGGAGGCGAAGGCGTCCGGCACGCGGCGCGTCCGCTTTCCCGGCGCCGGCGAGACCGACGCGCCGGTCTACCTGATGGAAGACCTCACGCCCGGAATGACGGGCCAGGGGCCGGCGATCGTCGAGGACCCCTATTTCACGCTGCCGCTGCCGGCCGGCTGGCGCTTTGC
The DNA here is from genome assembly GCA_039808485.1 of Aquamicrobium sp. GTDB lineage: Bacteria > Pseudomonadota > Alphaproteobacteria > Rhizobiales > Rhizobiaceae > Aerobium. Next base: position 32,127 of record JBDHTD010000007.1, read on the forward strand.
GGTCACGCCGCAGGGCGACGTCCTCCTGTCGCGCGGCTGAACGGAGACAACGCATGAAGGTTCACGTCACCGAATATCTGCGCATCGACCTCGACACCGAGATGTGGGAGTGCCGCTGCGGCCATCGGCTGATCTCGGCGCGGGAAAACTACAAGAAGGGAACGCTGGTCCACGCGCGCGATCCGCGGGAAATCCACCGTCCGCTGATCAGCGCCACGGATTTCGAATACACCTTCGCGCCGGACCCGGAGCTGTGCGTCATCTACGAGTTCTACTGCTCGTCCTGCGGCACGCTGATCGAGACCGAGTATCAGGTCCCCGGCCACATGCCGACCCACGACATCGAGTTCGACATCGACGCGCTCAAGGCGCAATGGGCCGCGCGCGGCGCGATCGCCGATCCCGACAACGCCCCCGACAACGCCCCCGACATGGGGCCGGACATCGACTTCATGCCGCACCGGCATGCGCACGGCCATCACCATCGGCACTGAGCGGGATCGCAGGAGGCAGGCATGAACCGCATCGCGGTGGACATCGGCGGCACCTTCACCGACTGCGTGGTGGCGCATGGCGGCAGGGTCGTGCAGTCGAAGGCGCTGACCACGCATTTCAACCTGGCGCTCGGCTTCAACGAGGCCGTCGACGCCGCCTGCGAGGAGCTCGGCGTCGAGCCGCGCATGCTCTATGCCGCCGTCGATTCCATCCGCTACGCGACGACGCTCGGCACCAACGCCATCATCGAGCGCACCGGCCCCAGGCTCGGCCTGCTCGTCACGCACGGCTTCGAGGGGACGGTGGCGCTGTCGCGCGGCCGCGGCTATGGCGAGGGGCTAGACGCGGAGGCGATCCGCGATCTCTCCAACGCCGACCGGCCGGAGCCGCTGGTGCCGCTGTCCCTGGTGCGCGGCGTGCGCGAGCGCTGCGACAGCACGGGCCGCATCCTCTATCCGCTGGAGGAGGAGCGGCTGCGCCGCCAGATCAAGGAACTGGTCGACGAGGGCGTCCAGGTTCTCGTCGTCTGCCTCGCCCATTCGACCTCGAACCCGACGCACGAGCTCAGGGTGCAGGAGATCGTGCAGGAGGAATATCCCGGCCATCTGCTCGGTGCGATCCCGGTCATCCTGTCGCATCAGGTCTCGGGCCGGAAGGGCGAATATGTCCGCGCCTCGTCGACCATCATGGACGCCTATCTGCACGGCATCATGTATCACGCCATGGCCGACCTGGAGGCGAACCTCGGCGAGCTGGGCTACACGCGGCCGATGCTGCTCGTCCACAACACCGGCGGCATGGCGCAGCTCAATTCGACCGACGCGTTGCAGACGGTGCATTCCGGCCCCGTCGCCGGCATCTTCGCCTCCGAGCACCTGTCGCGCGGATGCGGCCTTGGCAACATCGTCGCCACCGACATGGGAGGCACCTCGTTCGACATCGGCCTGATCGTCGAGGGCGGCTACAAGCACTACGATTTCTCGCCGGTCATCGGCCGCTGGATGGTCACCACGCCGATGGTGCATCTGGTGACGCTGGGCTCGGGCGGCGGCTCCATCGCCAGTCTCGACCCGGTCTACGGCACGATCAAGGTAGGGCCGAAATCGGCCGGCTCGCAGCCGGGGCCAGCCTGCTACGACCGCGGCGGCCTGAACCCGACCGTCACCGACGCCGACCTTCTGCTCGGCTATCTCGACCCCGACAACTACGCGTCCGGCAAGATCCCGCTGCGCCGGGTGCGCAGCCTGATGGCGATGGAGGACATCGCCGACGACATGGACATGGACGAGATCTCCGTCGCCCGGCTGATCAAGGCGACGGCCGACCGCGACATGGCGACCGGCCTGATGCGCGAGCTGCGCGCCAAGGGTTACCAGCCGGAAGACTTCACCATGCTCGCCTATGGCGGCAACGGCCCGCTGCACGCCTGCGGCATCGCCCGCACGGCCGGCATCGACCGGGTGCTGGTGCCGCCCTATTCGGCGGTGTTCTCGGCCGCCGGCGGCGCGTCGATGAGCCCGCTGCACTTTCACGAGCACACGCAGATGGTCCCGCTCTGCAACCACCGCAAGATCGGCACCAAGCCCAAGAAGATGGTGTTCTGGGACGATTTCGACGCTCTGAACCGGATCGTCGAGCGGCTGGAGGAGCGCGGCCGGGCGGAGCTGGCGCGGCAGGGGATCGGGCCGGAAAGGGCCAAGCACCGGCTCGAGCTCGACATGCGCTACGGCTCGCAGAAGATGGAGGCGGCCGTCGTCGCCGACACCAGCCGCTTCACCTCGATCCGCGACCTTCTCGAGCTGATCGGCAAGCTGGCCAGCGACTTCGAGCGCCGTTTCGGCAAGGGCACGCCAGCGCCCGAAAGCGGCGTGTGGATCGTCAATTTCCGCGTCGCCACCTTCGTCGAGGATCAGGCCATCGACCTCGGCGACGTCGCGCCGCCGCGGAAGAAGCTTGCGCCCCCGCCCTCCATCGGCGCGCGCGACTGCCATTTCCCCGGCATCGACGGCGCGGTCAGGACGCCCTGCTTCGACGGACGGGCGCTCGCGCCCGGCGTCGTGATCGAGGGTCCTGCCATCGTCAACCCCGGCGCCACGACCTACCTCGTCGAGCCCGGCTGGCGCATGGAAGCCGCCGCCAACGGCGCGGTCTGGTTCATGCGCGACAGCGCGAACGCCTGAAGGAAAGGGCCAGGACATGCAGATGACGGCCAGTCTTCACGACCAGAACGTCACCGACGGCGCGGCGAGGCCGCACGCGATCGATCCGAAGGACCAGGAGCTCATCGACCGGTTCCTGACGACGAATGCCGGCTTCGTCGGCCCCGACCCGCTGATCGTCGACAACCACAAGATGGGAGAACGCTCCGAGCGGGAGGCGCGCGTCCTCTCCGGCCCGGTCGACCTCCACCTCTGCCAGGAAATCCGCACCCGGCTGACCTCGGCGCTCGACGAGAATTTCGAGGTGTCGGAGCAGACGGTCGCGGCGCCCGCGGCGAAGTTCGCCGACCTGTGCACCGCCTACATGACCTCCATCGGCGACGTCGCGCTCCTGTCGAACCGCGGGGTCGCCGGCTTCGCCGTGGTGATGCACTATCCGGTTCGCCACATCCTGAAATACTGGCGCGACGACCCGACCGTCGGCATCAGGCCGGGCGACGCCTTCCTCGTCAACGACGCCCGCTTCGGCGGCATCCACAATCCCGACCAGTCGATGGTGATGCCGCATTTCGTCGGCGAGGAGCTGGTCGGCTGGACCGTCTGCGCCATGCACGAAGGCGAGATCGGCGCGCGCGCGCCGGGCGGCATGGGGCCGTCGATCGAATCCCCCTACGAGGAGGGCTTTCGCGGCTCGCCGATCAAGATCGCCGAGAACTACCGGTTGAAATCCGACCTCGTCACGCTGGTGCAGAACGCGGTGCGCGAGAAGGAGGTGATGCTGGTCGACCTGCGCGCGCGGCTGGCCACCTGCATCCGCCTCGGCGAGCAGCTCGACGCGGCCATCGCCGATTACGGGCTCGACGCCGTGGTCGGCACGCTGCGCCAGACGCTGGAGCTGGTGGCGGACGAAAGCCGCCGCCGCATCGCCGAGCTGCCGCGCGGCACGGTCCGCTCCTGCCACTACATCGACTCCACCTCGCGCGAGACCGCGCTGATCAAGATCAACGTCGCCATGACGGTCGAGGACGGCCGCGTGGTGGTCGATCTGCGCGGCTCGTCGCCGGAAATCCACAACCGCTCGATCAACACGCCGATCTCCTGCGCCAAGCTCGGCGTCATGGTCGGGCTGATGAGCTTCTTCTGGCCGGACCTGCCGAAGTCGCCCGCGGTCATCGAGCATTTCGACTTCGTCGCCGACCCGAAGAGCCTGCTCAACTGCTCCTACGACGTGCCGAACGCGCAGAACGTCTCCACCGGCTTCAAGATCATCACCGCGACCGAGGTGCTGATGTCGAAGCTCGGCTTCCAGGTGCCGCGGAAGTTCGCCGCCATCAAGGCGCCCTGGTACAACCAGCCGGCCGGCATGATGTATGGCGGCGAGACCCAGCACGGCCACGAGGTCGGCAACATCTGCGCCGACCTGAACGGCATGGCCGGCGGCGCGCGCTGGAACCGCGACGGCGAGCATTCGATGTGCGCCAACTTCGCCCAGATGAACGACATCGGCGAATCCGAGGACACCGAGGAGGGCATGCCCGTCGTCATGTTCTCGTCGAAGAAGTTCAACCGCGACCTGGCCAGCTTCGGCAAGTTCCGCGGTGGCTCCGGCTACCAGACGATGTATGCCCGCTACGGGCGGGCCAATTTCGGCTTCCAGGCGGTCACCAACGGCTCGAAATTCCCCTCGACCTGCGGTCTGTTCGGCGGCTACGGCTCGCCCTGCTACCCGATCACCAAGATCAAGGGCATCAACATTTTCGAGGAGCTGGCCGAGAACCCGGCAGGCTACGACGCGGACGTCATCGAGTTGCTCAACCGGCGGCCGCTGAAGGGCGCGACCTACGAGACAGTGGCCGGCGCGCTCGAATTCGAGCTCGCCTTCGAGGGCGAGCTCTACGTGCTGCATCAGGGCGCGGGCGGGGCCTATGGCGACGTGCTCGACCGCGACCCCGAGCTCGTCATGCGCGACATCCGCGAGGGGTTGATCTCGCATGAGACGGCGCGGGAGATCTTCTTCGTCGCCTTCGAGCCGCGGACGCTCGCCGTCGACGCGGACGGCACGGCGCGGCTGCGCCAGGCCGAGCGCCGGGCGCGCGTCGCGCGCGGCATGAAGTGGGACGATTTCGTCGCCGCCAAAGTGCGCGCCGCGCCGCCGGTCGGGCTGCTCTATTTCGGCCGCTGGAACGACGACGCCGAGGTCTACGGCGGCATGTACAAGGAGAAGCCGGGCGATTTCCCGCGCGAAATCTACCTGCCGGACCCCAAGCTGATCTACGAGGCGGTGCTGAACCGGAAGGTGGTCTCGGGCGTCTCGACCGGCGACGCCATCGAGTACGATCCGCTGACCGAGGAGTTGCAGCAGCCCTGGACCATGCGGTCGGTCATGAAATTCCTGCGCGTCCAGCGCTTCCTGCTGGCGATGCTGGGCAAGATCGCCTTCGCCGGCGCGCTGACGCCGTTCAGGAAGAAGGGAACGCGACTGGCGCGCTGGCAGAAGGCGACCGGCAAGGCGCTGACGACCTATCTGCTGAATTGCGGCCCGACCTATGTCAAGCTCGGGCAGGTGCTTTCGACGCGGCCCGACCTGCTCGGCGAGGCCGTCGCCACCGAGCTGCGCCTGCTTCAGGACAACGTGCCGCCGATGAACGAGAAGGTGGCGCGGAAGCGGATCGAGGACAGCCTCGGCGCGACGATCGAGGACGTCTTTGCCGAATTCTCCCTGAAGCCGATCGCCGCCGCCTCGGTGGCGCAGGTCCACAAGGGCCGGCTGCGCGACGGTCGCGGGGTCGCGGTCAAGGTCAAGCGGCCGGGCCTCGAGAAAAGCGTCTCCGACGATCTGCGTTCGCTGTCGACGCTGGTCGGCATCGCCCGCAAGCTGGTGCCGGGGGCGGCCGCCATCAATCCGCGCGAGCTGATCACCGAGCTCGGCATCGCCGTGCGCGGCCAGATGGATTTCCGCGCCGAGGTCGCCCACAACCGCCGCTTCGCCCGCGAATACGCCCATCTCGACTGGGTGCGGCTGCCGGAGGTCTACGACGAATACTCGACCTCCGAGATCATCACCATGGAGTTCATCCACGGCACGAGCCCGAAGAAATATGTCGAGAAGCGCGGCGGCTTCGACGGCGACCTCGCGGCCAAGGTCTACGGCCTCTACATCCAGATGGCGTTCACCAACCGCTTCATCCATGCCGACCTGCATTCGGGCAACATCATGGTCGAGGGCGAGGGCAAGGTGGTGCTGATGGACACCGGCATCGCCCACGAATTCCCCTCCTACTACGTCAAGCGCCATCTGCGGGCCTATCTGTGCGTCGCCGCCGTCGACGGCTACATGCAGGTCGACAACTATCTCGGCGACCGGCCGCACATGGTCGCCGGCGAGCAGGCCAAGGCCGCCGCCGCCAAGGACTTCCACCGCATGTACCAGCTCTGGGACCGGAACCGCAGCAAGGGCCACACCAAGGACCTGACCACGCTGTGGCTGCAAATCCTGGCGCTGCTGCGCAAGCACCGCATCGCCCTCGACCGCGAGCTCCTGATGATGATGGTCGCCGACATCACCATGTCCGGCGTGGTCCACGAGTTCGACCCCGAATTCGACGTGGTCGAATACACCCGCCAGGAGCTGCCGCGCCTGATCTTCCGCGATGGCAAGCTGCCGCTCAACGATCCCTACCTGCTCGCGGCCTCGCGCCGGGACCTGTTGCGCGACATCCGCCGGTCGATGGGGATCGACGTCAATGTCGACGCCTATGTCTGAGGACCAAGCCATGACCTCCCACCTGGCAGGCAACCATTCCCGCCCCGAGGAACCGACGATCTGGCTCGATTTCTGGGATTATGCGCAGCGCCTGTTCCTCGGCGGCGAGGCGATGCCGTGGCTCGACCCGGCCGCGTTCGACGGCGTCTACCGCCAGGCGCTCGGCCTGCTCGACCCGGCGGTCGCCCCGATCGACCTCGACCGGCTGACGGCGTGCTATCTGGCGGCGAATCCCGGCATCCGCGCAGCCATGACGCGGCGCGCCCGGCCGAGCTTTCCGCTGAAGACGCTGCTGGGCGACGCCGGCCTGCGCGCGGCGGTCGCGCGTCTCGCCGACGCCACCCGCGACGCGCGCAAGTCGAAGCCGCTGGCGCTGACGGTGTCGTCGCCGCTGCGGCTGATGAACGACGCCCACCGCTTCGCCCACGGCGCGCCGATGCCCGAGGCGGGCCCCGGAGCCGGCGAGGACGATTGCGAGCGCGGGGCCGTCTACCTCACCGACTTTCTCGGCGCGCTGGCGCAGCCGCAAGGCACGTTCGTGCTGCTGGTCGACGAGGACGGCGAGGCGGCGGCGCCGAACTTTCCGCACGCGCTCAACCCGCTGTCGAACCTGTGCCGGCACATGCGCTGGACGCTGGCGCTGGCGACGCGGGCCCCCATCGTCGAGCGGATGAGCGCGCAGCTCGTCTTCACGCCGGCGGGCCTCGACGGCGTCTGGGGACCGTTCGAGGAGGCCGCCGCCACCGGAAACCCGCTCTACGCCGCCATTCCCGCCGATGCCCGGCCCGAAGCGGTGCTGTCCCGATTGAAGGCCCTGCGCGGCCGCGCCTGAAAGGAAAAGACCATGCACCTGATCGAGCATTTCGACCGCGGGGCACGCATCAACCCCGAGCGCCCCGTGTTCATCCATGAGGGCAGGGAGACGAGCTATCGCGAGGCGCGCGACCAGAATCTGCGCATCGCCAACGCGCTGCGCCTTCGCGGCGTGCCGGCCGGCGCGAAATGCGCGGTGCTGTCCGACAACAGCGCGCTCGCCTTCAACGCCGTGCTCGGCATCGTCCGTGCGGGTTGCGTCTGGGTGCCGGTCAACGCGAAAAACGCGGTCAAGGCGCATTGCGACTTTCTCGGCCTGATCGAATGCGACGTGCTGTTCTTCGCCAAGGCCTACGAGGATTTGCTGGAGCGGATCACCGCCGAGGTGCCGAGCCTGAAGATGCTGGTCTGCCTCGACGGCGACAGCGCCTACGGTCCCCGCTTCGAGGCGTGGCTCGGCGATGCTCCGGCGGAGCCGATAACGCTCGCCAACGACGACCTCGCCCCCGTGGCGCTCGCCGGCACCGGCGGCACGACGGGCCTGCCCAAGGGCGTGCTGATCTCGAACCGCACGCTCGACTGCTTCATCGCCAACATGCTGGCGACGCTCTCCTTCGACCGGAACTCGGTCTATCTCGCCGCCGCGCCGATGACGCACGCGGCGGGGGCCTACGCGTTCCCGGTGCTCGCCCAGGGCGGCACGATCCTGCTGCACGGCGGCGTCAATCCGCAGCTCTTCATTTCCGACATCGCCCGGTACAGGGTCACGGAAACCTTCCTGCCGCCGACGTCGACGCTGGCGATCCTGGCGCAGCCCAATGTGCGGCAGGCGGACTTCTCCAGCCTGCGCCACTACATCTCCACCGGCGCGCCGATCGCGCCCGACCGGGTCCGGGAGGCGATCGAGGTGTTCGGCCCGTGCTGGACGCAGCTCTACGGCCAGACCGAGGCGCTGGCGATCATGACCGTGCTCCAGCCGCACGAGAGCGTCGACGCCGACGGGCAGCCCGTTCCCGAGCGGCTCGACACTGTCGGCCGCGCCGCGCCCTTCGTGCGGCTGGCGATCATGGACGACGGCGGAAACCTGCTTCCCAGCGGCGAGAAGGGCGAGATCGTCTGCCAGTCCGACCTCGTCATGCTCGGCTACTACAACAACGCGGAAGCCACCGTCGAGGTCTCCGGCAATGGCTGGCACCATACCGGCGATATCGGAACGATCGACGAGGACGGCTTCCTGCGCATCCTCGACAGGACGAAGGACATGATCATCACCGGCGGGATGAACGTCTTCCCGTCCGAGATCGAGAACTGGCTGTCGCAGCACCCTTGCGTGCACGAGGTGGCGGTGATCGGCGTGCCGGACGAAAAATGGGGCGAGGCGGTCAAGGCGATCGTCCAGCTCAAGGCCGGCGCGGTCGTCTCGACCGAGGAGCTGATCGCCTATTGCAAGGCCGAGCTCGGCAGCGTCAAGGCGCCGAAGTCCATCGACTACGTGGACTCGCTGCCGAAAAGCGCGGTCGGGAAGCTGCTCAAGCGCGATCTGCGCGAAACATACTGGCAGGATGCCGGCCGGCGGGTCTGACGGGCGGCACCCCGACGACGCGCGCGCCGAAGGTGGCAACGGAACCATAGCAGGACGATTTCATGCGGACGGCGTGGTTCCCGCGAAGATTCCCCGGCTGGTCTTGCGATAGGTCGAGGGCGACACGCCGGTCATGCGGCGGAAGAAGCGGGAGAAACTCGCCGTCTCCGCATAGCCGAGCCTCTCGCCGATGGCCTCGACGGTGAGCGTGGGGTCCTCCAGCAGTTCCCTGGCGCGCCGGAGCCGGACATTGTTGAGGATGTCGCCGAAGCTCGATCCGCGCCGGGCGAGATGGCGGTGCAGCGTCCGTTCCGACACGTTCATGCGGGCCGCCACCTCGATGGCCGGAGGAAAGCCGGTGCGCGACTGCATCAGCACCTGATAGACGCCGTTCAGAAAGCTGTCGAGGTCGGGGCTGGTTTCCAGCATGTTCTCGCAAAGCCGGCGATAGCTGTCACCGAGGACGGGATTGGCCATCGGCAGCGGCAGCGCGTCCACGCCCTCGGCGAAATGGAACGCGCTGCGCGGCGAGCGGAACACGACCTCCGTATTCCATAGATTTTCCAGATCCATCCAGTTCTTCGGCCGGTCGAGCGGGCTTTCGATATAGTCAAGCGGCAGTTGCTGCTGACGCATGTCACGCAGGAAGGTCGGAACCGAGCCCAGTGCCCGTTCGTGCATGAATTCGCGCATCTCGGGCGGTGTATACTGGTCGTCGGCGATGACGGCGACGCGGCCGTCGTCCTCCGCCAGCCGGTATTGCAGGATCGAATAGCTCAGCGCCTGCATCCTGAAGAACAGCTTTATGCCCTCGGAAACCGTGGCCGAGACCATGACCGCCAGGCCGAGCGGCCCGTAGGTGACCAGGCTGTATCGCAGCCCGACCAGGAACCCCACCGCAGGGATATGGCGCGTGGCCTCGATGAACATCTTCTCGAAGCGCAGTTCCTGATGCCCGTTCAGCGTGCTCCACGGATCGTCCAGAGCCTCGGGATTGATTCCGGCGGCGGCGATCAGCCCCCGCGCGTCGAGATCGTGCTCCGCCATCACGTCCGCCATGATGCGCAGGCTCTGTCCTGGAAGCCGGATGCTGTCGAGACGGTCAATCTGCATGGAGACGATCGGAACTGTCGGATGAGTCATTTATTGCCGTGTGGCAGTTAAAGTCAAATAGTTGGCGGTTTCAAACATTCCGGCCCGTCCCCGATGCTGCGATAGTCGCGCCATCGGTTGCTTCACGGCGTCCGCGGGGAGGGGGAGATTTATGATCGTCATCGATGATTTGAAGGCGCGCGCATGATTGCTCGCCCGCCGCGATCGCGTCGGGGCAGCGTCCGGGCGTAGGCATCGCCGCGCGGCCGAAGCCGCCGCCATTCCTGAAATTCCGGCAGTCCGCGGCCGGGCGCGCAGCCCGGAAGGCTCCTTTGCGCGCAATCCGTGCCGCGGGCCGGCCGCAGCCTTTTCTTTTGCTTAAAACGGGAGGAAGACCATGAAACGCAGGACTTTTCTGAAAATGACGGGTGCGGCGGCGGCAGCGAGCGCGTTTCCCGCGCCCTTCGTCCGCGCCGCGACGCCCGAAGAATACCACATCGCGGCGATCCTGTCGTTCTCCGGCGCTTACGGCCTGATCGGCGGCGGCATGCGCCGGGGCGCGGAACTCGCGGTCGCCGAGCGCGGCGGCAAGGTGCTGGGCGTTCCGATCCGTTTCAGCTGGGAGGACGACGAGACGAAGCCGCAGCCGGCGGTGCAGAAGGCGACGCGGCTGCTCGGTCAGGGCGCGAACATGCTGTTCGGCGCCATCAGCTCGGCCTCGACGCTCGCGTTGCAGAGCCTGTCGACCCAGCGCCGCGTGCCGCATCTGGTGACGATCTCGGCCGACGACGCCCTCACCGTGCCGGGCGGGGCGCGCTATTCGTTCCGCACCTCGAATACGATGGGCATGGAAGTCCAGATGTGCGTCGAGTTCGCCAGACGGCGCGGGCTTCGCAAGGTTTATGTCGTGACCGCCGACTACCAGGTCACCCGTACCGGCTTCGAGCAGTTCGCAGCCCGCGCCGCCGAGGTCGGCTACGAGATCGTCGGCAGCGATTTCGCGCCGCTCGGCACCCGCGACTTTTCGGTCATCATCGACAAGATGGCCCGCTCGGACGCAGACGCCATCCTCGTCATGGTGACCGGCAATGACGGCGTGACCTTCGTCCGCCAGGCCGGCCAGGTCGCGCTGGGCGCGGACAGGGTCATCTTCGGCCCGGTGTTGCAGGACGAGGTGCTGGCGTCGGTGACCGGCCCCGCCGCACTCGGCGTCAATTCGGGCGTGCGCTATCATTTCTCGCTCGAGAACGATCCCAACCGCGCCTTCGTCGAGGCATATCGGGCGGCCCATGGCGAGTTCCCGTCCAGCTTCGCCGGCGAAGCCTATGACGGGATGCGCTGGTGGCTGCGCGCGGTCGACGAGTCCGGCTCGTGGGACGTCGAGGACTGGGTGAAGAACTTCGAGAGCTCGGTCTATGCCGACTCCGTCGAGGGCCGCAAGCAAATGCGCGCCTGCGACCACCAGGCGGCGCAGGTCGGCTTGTGGGGCGAGGTCGTCAAGGGCGAGGCTCCATTGCCCGAGCTGACGATGCGCATCACCGACATCTTCGAGGCCGATCGGCTGTTCGGCGCCTGCTGATACCGCCGCACGCGGAACGCATCGCCGCATCTCCGCGGCGGTGCGCTCTCCTTCACGGTAAAATCTGAGGAACTGGTCCACCTCCATGTCCACCATCGTGATCGGGTTGAGTCTCAGCTTTCTGCTGTTTCTTCTCGCCGCCGGGCTGACGCTGGTCTTCGGCATGCTGGGCGTCATCAATTTCGCCCATGGCGCGCTCTACATGCTCGGCGCCTATGTCGGCTATCAGGTCGCGCTGACGAGTGGCTCGTTCTGGGCGGCGCTTCTCGTCGCCCCCCTCGTCGTCGCGGCGCTCGGCGCGCTGATGGAGCGGTCGACGCTGAGCCAGGTCTACGGACGCGACCACATCTATCAGGTCCTGCTGACCTTCGGCTTGATCCTGGTGATCGACGACGCCACCAAGCTCGTCTGGGGCATGGACTACAAGCAGGTGCCGACGCCAGATCTGCTCGCCGGCCCGGTCGAGCTGTTCGGAGCCATGATCCCGGCCTACCGGCTTTTCATCATCGGCTTCGGCGCTGCCGTCTCGATCCTCCTGTTCCTGCTTCTGGATCGCAGCAAATGGGGCATGATGATCCGCGCTGCGAGCGCCGATCCCGATATGGCCTCGACGCTCGGCGTCGATGTCGCCAGGGTCCGCACCGGCGTGTTCGCGTTCGGGGCCTATCTGGCGGCGATGGGCGGCGTGGTCGCCGCGCCCCTGGTGCCGGTCGAGCTCGGGATGGGCTTCAGCGTCATCATCGACTGCTTCGTCGTCGTCGTCATCGGCGGCCTCGGCAGCATACGCGGCGCGATCCTCGCCTCGCTGCTTCTCGGCATGACGCGGGCCGCCGGCTACACCTTCGCCACCGAATGGGTCGAGCTCATCACCTTCGTGATCCTGATCGCGACGCTGATGTTCCGCCCCCAGGGGCTGTTCAGCACAAAGGGGCGCGCGGCATGACACGCCGGATCGTCGGAACGGCCCTGATGGGCCTCGTCATTGCGGCGATGATCGTCGCGGCATGGCTCGTGCCGGGCGAGCAGGGGGTCAACCTCGTCTCGCTGATCCTCGTCTGGGCGCTGTTCGCCATCGGCTTCGACCTCGTCTTCGGGGTGGCCGGCATGATGTCGTTCGGTCATGCGGCGCTGTTCGGGGTAGGGGGCTACGTGGCCACCAACCTGATGGTGTTCCACGGCCTCGACTTCATGAGCGCGCTGGCGGCGGCGGCCGTCGGCGGGGCGCTTCTGGCCTTCGGGCTGAGCGTCTTCGCGATGCGCGTCTCGGGCCTGTTCTTCTCGCTGCTGACGCTGGCGCTGGCGCAGATGATCTATGTGCTGGCCTCCAACCGCCTGCGTCACTGGACCGGCGGGCTCGACGGCATCGCAGGCGTGCCGCGCCCGGCGCTGCTCGGCGTCGATTTCTACGACAACCGCAACTACTACCTGTTCCTCGTCGCCGTGTTCGTCGCCGGGCTGGCGCTGATGGCGCTGCTGCGCACCTCGCCGTTCGGCCGGGCGTTGCGGGCGATCCAGGCCAACGACGTGCGGGCGGCCCAACTCGGCTACAACGTCAACCGGCTGCGCCAGTCGGCCTTCATCGTCTCCGGCGCCTATGCCGGCGTCTCGGGCGCGCTGCTCGCCTCGCTGATGTTCTACATCAGCCCGCAGATGCTGCACTGGACCACCTCGGGCGACGTGGTGATCATGGCCGTGCTCGGCGGCAAGGGCACGCTTCTGGGGCCGGTGCTCGGCGTCGCCCTCTTCGAACTGCTCAAGGAGGAGCTCAGCCAGTACACGCAATACTGGTACGGGCTAATCGGGCTGGTGTTCATCCTGGCGACGATCTTCCTGCGCCACGGCATCGCGGGGCTGTTTCTCGGCCGCGGCGACGAAGGCAAGGGAGGCTCCTCATGAGCGCCGGTACGCTGAAATGCAACGACATCCGCGTGTCGTTCGGCGGGCTGAAGGCGGTCGACGGCGTCAGCTATGAATTCCGCCCCGGCAAGCTCACCGGCATCATCGGGCCGAACGGGGCCGGCAAGACGACGCTGATGAACGCGCTGTCCGGTCACGCGGCGACGAGCGGCGGCTCCGTGATCCTCGGGGGGCGGGACGTGACGCGGCTTCCGGTTCACGAGCGGACCCGGGCCGGGCTCGGGCGGAGCTTCCAGATGACCAAGATCTTTGCCGACATGTCGGTTCTGGAGAACCTCGAGATCGCCGCCTTCGCGCATCGCTATCGTGTCCAGCCCTTCTGGGCGCCGGCACGCCGCTTCCGCGCCGTGCGGGAACGGGCGGAAGCCGTGCTGGAGGAAATCGGCCTCTTCCGGCTTGCCCGGCGTCCGGCAGGGACGCTGTCGCATGGCGACCAGCGCGCGCTCGAGGTGGGGCTGGCGCTGTTGTCCGACCCCTCGGTGCTGCTGCTCGACGAGCCCCTGGCCGGCGTCGGCCGCGACCAGCTCGACGGCGCGGTCGCGTTGATCGAGAAGATCGTCCGCGGCCGCACCGTGCTCCTGATCGAGCACAATATGGACGTGGTGATGAAGGTGTCGGACGAGCTGGTGGTGATGGTGCGGGGCCGCATCCTCTCGGCTGGCAGCCCGGCCGGAATCCGCGCCGACAAGGCGGTCCGCGCCGCCTATCTGGGCGAGGAGGACTGACATGCTCGCGCTCGAAAACTGCGACGTCTTCTACGGTAAGGCCCAGGCGCTGCACGGCGTCTCGATCGAGATCGGCGCGGGCGAGGTCGTGTCGCTGGTCGGCCGCAACGGCGCCGGCAAGTCGACGATCCTGAAGACGCTGATCGGGCTCGTGCCGCTTGCGAGGGGAAGGCGATTTCTGAAAGGCGGCGACGTCACGGGCCGCCGCCCCCATGAACTCGGGCGCATGGGCATCGCCTTCGTCCCCGAGGATCGCCGCATCTTCGCCAACCTGTCGGTGGCGGAAAATCTGCGCATCGCCACGCTGATGGGGCGGAGGGGCGGCTGGACCGAACAGCGCGTCTGCCAGCTCTTCCCCGTCCTGAACGAGCGCGCGAGGCAGCCCGGCAACACCCTGTCCGGCGGCGAGCAGCAGATGCTCGCCATCGCCCGCGGCCTGCTCACCAATCCCGAACTGCTGCTGCTCGACGAGCCGACGGAGGGGATCGCGCCGATGATCGTCGCGCAGTTGGTGGAGGCGATGGGCATCATCAACCGCGAGGGAACCGCGATCCTGCTGGTGGAACAGAATTTGCGCGTGCCGATGAAGCTCGCCCACCGCCAGTACGTCATCGACCACGGAACCATCCTGTGGAGCGGCACGACCGCCGAGATGCAGGCCGACCGCGAACGCATCGAAACCCTGATCAGCGTGTGAGGACGCCATGACCCAGATATTTGTCGCCGGTATCGGCATGTCCCGTTTCGGCAAGTTTCTCGAACGCAGCCTCGCCGACATCGCCGGCGAGGCGTTGACCGAGGCGCTGGCGGATTCCGGGTTCGAGCGGCGCGACATCGAGGCGGCGTTCTTCTCCAACGCCACCCAGGGCGTGATCGAGGGCCAGCATCTGGTGCGTGGCCAGATGGTGCTGAAGCGGCTCGGCCTCGGCGGCATTCCCGTCGTCAACCTGGAGAACGCCTGCGCCAGCGCCACCTCGGCGTTCAACGCCGCCTGGGCCTATGTCGCGTCGGGTCAGGGCGATGTCGCGCTGGCGCTCGGCGCCGACAAGATGAACGCGCCCGACCGCGCCCGCTCCTTCGCCATCTTCGAGGGCGCATGGGACGTCAACGACATCGACGGGCAGATGGCGCGGCTGGCCGATCTCGGCAATGGCGCCCGGCCGCCGGAAGGCACGCCCGAGCCCGGCCAGCGCAGCGTGTTCATGGACATCTACGCCGCGATGGCGCGGTTCCACATGGGCCGTTTCGGCACCACCCGGGCCGACATCGCCGCCGTAGCGGCCAAGAACCACGGCCATTCGGTGCGCAACGACAAGGCGCAGTATCGCCAGCCGATGACGGTCGAGGAGGTGCTGGCGGCGCGGATCGTGTCGTGGCCGCTGACGTTGCCGATGTGTGCGCCGATCAGCGACGGCGCGGCCGCCGCCATCCTCGTCTCGGCGCGCAAGGCGCGGCAACTGGGCATGGCGCGGATGGTGGGCGTCGCCGCCACGGTGCAGGCCTCGGGCAGCGAGCATGACGTGACCGATTTCGACAACCAGATCTGCCGCCGCGCGGCCGACCGGGCTTACGCGCGCTCAGGGATCGGGCCGGAGGACGTCTCGGTCGTCGAGGTCCACGACGCGACGGCCTTCGCCGAGCTGCATCAGGCCGAGCTGCTGCGCCTCTGTCCGCTGGGCGAGGGCGGCCGGCTGGCCAGCTCGGGCGCGACGGCGCTCGGCGGCCGCATCCCGATCAACGTCTCAGGCGGGCTTGCCGCGCGCGGCCATCCGATCGGCGCGACGGGTCTGGCGCAGATCCACGAGCTGGTGACGCAACTGCGCGGCGAAGCCGGCGCGCGTCAGGTCGAGGGCGCGCGCATAGGGCTCGCGGAGAATGGCGGCGGCTTTTCCGGCGTCGAGGAGGCTGCGGCCGCGATCACGCTGCTCAAGCGCTAGCGCATGGTCGAATTTACATGATTTGAGGAGGACAGGATGAACATTGCACAGCTTCTCAGCCAGCCGGCGAAGACGTTCGGCCAACGCCCCGCGGTCTGCGTCGGCACCCGGACCTGGTGCGACTATGCCGGTCTCACGGCGCGCACCGCGGCGCTCGCCGCATCGCTGAAGGCACGCGGCCTGACGGCCGGCGACCGGGTGGTGATCTGGATGGGCGGCCGGCCCGAATATTTCGAGATCCTGTTCGGCGTCTGGACGGCAGGCTGTACCGCAGTGCCGGTGAACGCCAAGCTCCATCCGCGCGAGCTCGACTATATCGTCGCCGATTCGGGCGCCAGGCTGCTCTTCACCGACCGGCCGGTCGACATCGCCGGTTTCGACGGCGTCGTCGATGTGACGGATGGCGGTTACGCGGCCATGGTGGCGGACGGCGCCGGTCTTGGCTTCGCGCCGGCGCGTGTCGAGCCGACGGACCCTGCCTGGATCTTCTATACGTCTGGAACCACCGGCAAGCCGAAGGGTGCGGTGCTGACGCATCGCAATCTCTGGGCGATGACGACGAGCTTCCTCGCCGACATGGGTTGGGTGACGGAAAAGTCGGCCGCGCTGGCGCCGGCGCCGCTATCGCATGCGGCCGGCCTTTTCGCGCTGCCCTTCGCCCTGCGCGGCGCGGCCAACGTCGTGCCGGCCAGCGGCGGGTTCGACGCCGGAGAGATCGTGACGATGCTCCACGCCTTTCCGGGCGCGTCCTTCTTCGTCGCGCCCACCATGCTGAACCGCCTCGTCGCGTGCCCGACGCTCGATGCGCAGGCCATCGAGGCGCTCGATCTGGTCTTCGTCGGCGGAGCGCCGATTTATGTCGAGGATTTGCGCGCGGCGCTCAAGGTGCTGGGACGGAAAATATCCATCGGCTACGGCCAGGGCGAGGCACCGTGCACCATCACCTACCTGCCGCCGCATTTCCTCGACGGCGCTCCGGACGGAATCCCCGCGGCGCTCGCGGGCTCCGTCGGCATCGCCCGCACCGGCGTCGACGTACGGGTCGTCGACGACGAAGGCAAGGATTGCCCCCCCGGCGTGCCGGGCGAGGTCGTCGTCGCCGGCGATGTCGTCATGGCAGGCTACTGGAACAACGCGGAAGCCACGGCAAAGGCCCTGCGCGACGGCTATCTGTGGACCGGCGACATCGGCGAATTCGATGGGCATGGCATCCTCACCCTCAAGGACCGCTCCAAGGACGTCATCATCTCGGGCGGCTCGAACATCTATCCGCGGGAGGTCGAGGAGGTGCTGCTGCGCTACCCCGGCGTCGCTGCCGCGAACGTCATCGGTGCGCCGCATCCCGAATGGGGCGAGGAGGTGGTGGCTTTCGTCGTTGCCGGACCGGAGGTCACGGCGGAGATGCTCGACCGCTTCTGCCTCGACAATATCGCCCGCTTCAAGCGGCCGAAGACCTACCGTTTCGTGGAGGCGCTTCCGGTCAGCAGCTACGGCAAGATACTGAAGACCGAGTTGCGCCGGATGCTCGCCGAAGCTCCTGCGGGCTGAACGGAGGGGCTGCGGACAAGTATCCGCGGTGACCGGCGACCTCGGCCCGTCGATCGCGTCCGCTTCCGCGCTGGCCGAGGTGTGAGGCGCGCGGAAAGTCTACGTCGAGCCGTTCGACGTGCGCATGTTGGCGGGCGAGATCGAGGCGACGCTCGCGCAGCGGGCGTTCCTTTGCCGCATTTGTGCGACGCCGGGCGATTCCGTCCGACTGTAAAATGCTCTTGCCGCGCGCCGGCTGATCACGGTCCCGGCGTTTCGGTCGAAAACCGGCACAGCACGGCTTCGAAAGTGGGGGCGAGCGCCTCCCGCTCGGCGTCCGGCAGGCCGGCGATCGCCTCCCGCAGGGCCTGCGAGGGGTCCCTCGCCATCAGGGCCTCGCCTTCCTCCGTCAGCTCCAGGAGCTCCGAGCGGCCTTTCGGCCGCACGGCCGCCTTGCGCAAGAGCCCCTTCTGCGCCAGCGCGCGCACGATCCTGCTGACGGGACCGTTGGCGAGGGTCCGGAAGCGGGCGAGCTCGCTGGCGGTGCGCAGCTCCTTCGGCCGGGCTTTCGCGAAGTAGCGCATCGCCAACCACTGCGCCGGGGATGTTTCCGGAGGCCAACCTCAACTCCGGCATGAGACGATGCGCGTGTGCCGTGCCGAGGCGACCGTTCCTAGATCGCGTCCGGGCATTGATGAATCGATTGTGATGTGAAGCGACCTCCAGTTTCTGATTCAACGTCCGCTTTGACGGAGGTTGATGATGGCGAGAGCGCTCGGCGAGGATCTGCGGTTGCGTGTTTTGAAGGCTGCCGACGAGGGGGCATCGGCGCGTCAGGCGGCGGCACGTTTCGGCGTTGGAGTATCGAGTGCGATCCGCTGGATCGCCCGGGCGAAGATCGGCGAGTTGGCACCCCGACAATAGGGGCGCCGGCGCGGCTCGCGGCTCGACGAAGATGGCCCGCCTGCGCGAACGGTCACCGCGCGGCCAACGATGCCGGGTGGGCGTGCTGCACGGCCATTGGAAGACGGCCACCTTCACCAGTGCGCTGCGGCTGTGGGCGCGGGCGCGCTTTTCGCCGCCGACAGGCGTTTCTTGCAGATGCGGTGCCGGAGGAAGGCGTCGAGGATTACCGTTTCGATTTCTGCGCCCTTCTTGGTCGGCACGATTTCGTTGCGGTAGCGCGTGACCAGATCGGCGAGCGTGATCCGTTCAAGCTCCTTCCGGTCGGGGCCAAGTTCGCCCCTGTCAGCCTGCTGCTCTTGATGGTTTGCCCATTCCCGAGCGTCGGACAGCTTGTGGAAGGTCTTGGTGATCGTGGGCAGACCC
Organism: Aquamicrobium sp.; assembly: GCA_039808485.1. Lineage (GTDB taxonomy): Bacteria > Pseudomonadota > Alphaproteobacteria > Rhizobiales > Rhizobiaceae > Aerobium. The sequence continues at coordinate 51,045 of JBDHTD010000007.1, forward strand.
TTCCGCCGAACCCTGACCTGATACTTCTCTCGGTGCTTGTGGATCGAAGCCATCGGCATCTCCTTGGAGCCAAGCAGCCGATTTCAAGCGTCTCTAGGAAGTCGGAAGGGTCTGAGAAAGCTCTTTATTCTCAAGACCCTGATCGAATGGTGGGCGTGACAGGGATTGAACCTGTGACCCCTACGATGTCAACGTAGTGCTCTCCCGCTGAGCTACACGCCCATCCGATGCCGCGCATACACCACAGGCCGGGGTCGGCGTCAATAGCCGAATGGCGGCGCGGCGCGGTAATCGAGAGGCGGCTTCAGGCCGCCTTCAGCATCTTCTCGACCTCGGTGACGAGGTCGCGCAGATGGAACGGCTTCGACAGCACCTTGGCGTCCTTCGGAGCGCGCGAATCGGGGTTGAGCGCGACCGCCGCGAAGCCGGTGATGAACATCACCTTCAGGTCCGGGTCGATCTCGGTGGCGCGCCGCGCCAGCTCGATCCCGTCCATTTCCGGCATCACGATGTCGGTCAGCAGCAGCGAGAACGGTTCCTCGCGCAGCCGCTCGTAGGCGCTCGCCCCGTTGTCGAAATCGCTGACGTCATAGCCGGCGCGCTCGAGCGCCTTCACCAGGAAGCGGCGCATGTCGTCGTCGTCTTCCGCAAGCAGGATTCTCGTCATAGGTCCCGTCCGAATCAGCCGTGTTCCGCGCCCGGCGCAGCCGCCGGGCGTTCCTCGCCCATCAGGCGTATATGCCCGCTGCCCGGTAAATATCAAGTGAATGCCGGGCCATACCCCAGCCCTGCCCTGGCCATGCCCCGGCCGGCGGAAAGGTCCGCGTCTGGACAGCGCCGGCGGCAAGTGGCAGGCTTTTGCCGGAGGAAGCGGTCTCGAAACCCAGGCAGCGGGAGTTCCATGTCGGCAGCACAGGATTTTGTCGCGACGCCGCCATTCGTGACGATGGCGCCCGCCGAGCAGCGGGTGCCCTTCGTCCTCGATTCGCCGCACAGCGGCCGCTTCTACCCACCGCGCTTTCTCGCCATGAGCAGGCTCGACGCCTCGGCCATCCGCCGCTCGGAGGATTGCTATGTCGACGAACTGTTCGGCGGCGCGGTGGCGCTCGGCGCGCCGATGCTGGCGGCCAACTTTCCGCGCGCCTATCTCGACGTCAACCGCGAGCCGTGGGAGCTCGACCCGCGCATGTTCGCCGAGCCGCTGCCGGCCCACGCCAACACGCGCTCGGCGCGGGTGGCGGGAGGGCTCGGCACCGTGCCGCGCCTGGTCGGCGAGGGCCAGGAGATCTATTCCGGCAAGCTGCCGCTCGAAGAGGCGCTGCTGCGCGTCGAAACGGTCTACAAGGCCTATCATCAGGCGCTGTGGCGGCTCCTGTCGCGCACGCGCGGCAGGTTCGGTTTCGCGGTGCTGGTCGACTGCCATTCGATGCCGGCCAGCGTGCGGGTGGGCGACGGCAGCGTGCGGCCGGACTTCATCGTCGGCGACCGCTTCGGCACCGCCTGCGCGCCGGCGCTGACCGACGCCGCGATCGCGATCCTGATCGGCATGGGCTACAACGTCGCCCACAACAAGCCCTATGCCGGCGGCTTCATCACCGAGCACTACGGCAAGCCCGCGCGGGGCGTCCACACCTTGCAGATCGAGATCAATCGCGGGCTTTATCTCAACGAGCATACCTACGAGCCGTCGGTCGGCTTCGCGCCGCTCGCGGCCGACCTGACGCGGTTCTGCGCCGAGATGATGGCCATCCCCGACAGCCTGATCGATCCGCGCGCCGTGCCGCCGCTGGCGGCGGAGTGACTGCGCGCCCGATCCATCCGGGATAAAAACCATCCCCGATAAAAAAAGACCGCCCCGTTGTGCACGGCGCGGTCCAAGTCTAGGGAGGAAACGCCCAAGGAGGGCGGGAACAGGTCGCCCCGTTCACCGTCCACTTTATGTTGCGTTGCACAAATGTCAAGCGGATTGTTCAGGTTGTGAACAAATGTGGCGACCGGTTTCCCCCGTCGCTGTCGTGTTGCGAGGAACGACGATGAAGATCGACAAGGATTTCATGCTGCGGATCGCGGCGGCGGCGGCGAGCGAGACGTTGCCGCGCTTTCGCATGTCCGGCCTGGTTTCCGACAACAAATACGCCGTCGGCTTCGATCCGGTGACCGAAGCCGACCGCGAGGCCGAGCGCGCGATCCGGGCGCTGATCCGCGAGGCCTTCCCCGGCCACGGCGTTGTCGGCGAGGAATTCGGCGTCGAGAACGGCGACAGCCGCCATGTCTGGGTCATCGACCCGGTGGACGGCACGCGCTCGTTCATTTCCGGCATTCCGCTGTGGGGAACGCTGGTCGGCCTGCTCGAGGACGGCGATGCCGTCGCCGGCATGATGTCGCAGCCTTTCACCGGCGAGCTGTTCTATGCCGATGCCGAGGGCGCGCATTACGAGGGGCCGGGCGGCGCACGCGCGCTTTGCGTGCGTGCGACACGGGCGCTGGCCGAGGCGACGCTGTGCACGACGACGCCGGCGCTGTTCGGCGGTGGCAAGCGGGCGGCCTACGACCGGCTGGAGCGCGAGGTGAAGCTCGCCCGCTACGGCACGGACTGCTATGCCTATGCCATGCTGGCCGGCGGTACGATCGATCTGGTGGTCGAGTCCGGACTTCAGCCCTATGACGTCGTCGCGCTGGTGCCGATCATCGAGAAGGCTGGCGGCGTCATCACCACCTGGGACGGCGGCCCGGCGGAAAGGGCCGGCGACATCGTCGCCGCCGCCACGCCCGAACTGCACCGGGCGGCGCTGGCGCTGCTCAACGGCTGAATTCCTTATCGGCCTTCAGTCCGTGTCGCGGGCAGGGCGGCCCGCGGCGGCGTCACCAGGGCAGGAGATCGCGCCAGGACGACTTGCCGGCGGCGGCCTTGCCGCGCTTCTGCTTCTTCCACTCGTCCTCGCCGAAATCGTCGGCCGGGGCGGTGTCGTTGGGCTTGCGGTAGGCGACCGGCGGCTCGGAAAGATATTTGCGGCTGTCGGCGCGGCCCTGGTTGACCTCGCGCTTGCGGCGCAGGAGCTCGGCGCGCTGCTCGGGCGTGGTGTCGGCGGTTTCGGCGCCCGGCGCGCGGAAGCTGCCGCCCATGACGATGGGCGAGCGGTAATTGGGGTTTTCCTGGTTCTCGGTCGCCTCGGCGCGCAGGCGGGCGCGGCGCTGCTCGGGCGATTCCGGCCATGCCGAGTTGCCGGCGGCGACGATTTCGCTCTGCGGCTCCGGCAGAACCTCGAGCGAGGCCGGCCGCACCAGCTCGGGCCTCGGCTTGTAGGCGATCTCCTTCTCGCGGCCGGTGCCGGAAAGGGCGTCCGTCGAGATCACGCCGGTGACGTCCTCGAACAGTTGCTGGCTCGCCGTCTTGTCGGTGCCGTAGGTCGGCGAACTGACGCAGGCGGAAAGGATGGCGGCAGCGCAAGCGGCGGAGGCGCCCAGGAAAAGCGGCGCACGGCGACGCGGCGAACTGCGATCTGTCTTCACTGCCAACAGCCTCTCATAGCGGCGGTTTCCCGCCTTTCGCGTGCCCGGCGAACTTCTGCGCCATCGTCGTGCGTTGTCGCCGGACATTTCGGCGACAACATGGCCGGCGCCAACGGCGCTGACCGGGGCGCCGACCGGGGTCGTGGTCGGGGTGCCGGGCGGCCGCCGCGCTTTTAACGCAAACGGCCGTTGCGGGCAATGTCGTCGCTAAAGCCGGCCGAGCGCCCGCAACTCGCGAAGCGCCGCCGCGTCGCGCGCCGACACGTCCGGAAACGCGGCGTCGGAGCCGACATCGTCGGTGTAGCGCCACGAGCGCGCGCATTTGCGGCCCGCCGCAAGCGCCGGCACCACGGCGACACCCTTGACGTCGTCGAGCGCGAAGGCATCGCCGGGCCCGCCCGCGTCGAGGACCGACATGCCGCTGGTGATGCAGATCTCGGCCATGTCGACGTCGGCGATCGCCGCGCGCAGCTCGGCATCGGCGATGTAGACCCGGGGGGCGGCCTCAAGCGACGAGCCGATGCGCTTCTCGCGCCGCTCGATCTCCAGCGCGCCGGTGACGACGCGGCGCACGGTCTTGACCTTGCGCCATTTGGCGGCGAGCGCGTCGTCCCTCCATTCGGCCGGAATGTCGGAAAACTGCTCGAGATGCACCGAGACGGCGGCCGGGTAACGGTCGAGCCAGGCTTCCTCGGTGGTGAAGGGCAGCATCGGCGCCAGCCACTTGACGAGGTTGTCGAACAGACGGCGCACCACGACGAGCGCGGCCTTGCGCTTCACGCTCGACGGCGCGTCGCAATAGAGCGCGTCCTTGCGCACGTCGAAATAGAACGCCGACAATTCGACGACCATGAAGTCGATCAGCGTGCGGGTGATGCGCTTGAAGTCGAAGGCGTCGTAGCCCCGGCGCACCACCTCGTCGAGCTCGGCCAGCCGATGCAGCATCAGTCGCTCCAGCTCCGGCATGTCGGCCAATGCCACCTCCCCGCCCTCGTCGTGCGCCAGCGTGCCCAGCATCCAGCGGATGGTGTTCCTGAGCTTGCGGTAGGCGTCGATGTTGGTCTGGAGGATGTTCTTGCCGAGCCGCTGGTCCTCCCAGTAGTCGGTCGTCATCACCCACAGGCGCAGGATGTCGGCGCCGGACTGCTTCATCACGTCCTGCGGCACCACGGTGTTGCCGAGCGACTTCGACATCTTGCGGCCTTCCTCGTCCATGGTGAAACCATGGGTGATGACCGTGTCGTAAGGCGCGCGGCCGCGCGTGCCGCAGCTTTCGAGCAGCGAGGAATGGAACCAGCCGCGATGCTGGTCGGTGCCTTCGAGATAGACGTCGGCCGGCCATTTCAGGTCCGGCCGGTCCTCCAGCGTAAACGCGTGGGTCGAGCCGGAATCGAACCACACGTCGAGGATGTCGGTGACCATCCGCCATGGCTCGCCGGCGCGGCTGCCGAGGAAGCGCTCGCGCGCGCCTTCGCTGAACCAGGCGTCGGCGCCCTCTTCCTCGAATGCCTCGATGACGCGGGCGTTGACGGCCTCGTCCTTCAGCACCTCGCCGTCCTCGTCGACGAAGACGGCGATCGGCACGCCCCACGCCCGCTGGCGGGACAGCACCCAGTCGGGCCGGTCCTCGATCATGGCGCGCAGGCGGGTCTGGCCGGCGGAGGGCACGAAGCGGGTGGCGTCGATGGCCGCGAGCGCGCGGCTGCGCAGCGTGGTGCCGTCGCCGAGCTCCTTGTCCATGTGGACGAACCATTGCGGCGTGTTGCGGAAGATCACCGGCTTCTTCGAACGCCAGGAATGCGGGTACTGGTGCTTCAGCCGCCCGCGCGCGAACAGCGCGTTCATGCCGATCAGCGCCTCGATGACGGCCTTGTTGGCGTCGCCCTTCTTGCCGTTGTCGTCGATGACGCGGGCGGCGCCGCCCTCGCGGTCGGGGCCGAAGCCCGGCGCGTCCTTCGTCAGGAAGCCGGCGTCGTCGACGGTGAAGGGGATCGCGGTGTCGATGTTTTTCGCGCGTAAAGCCGGCGCGGCGTCCATCCACGCGTCAAAATCCTCGCGGCCGTGGCCGGGCGCGGTGTGGACGAAGCCGGTGCCGGCATCGTCGGTGACGTGGTCGCCGGCCAGCATCGGCACGGTGAAGCCGTAGCCGCCGCCAAATCCCTTCAACGGGTGGGAAAGGGCGAGGCCGGCAAGCTCGTCGGCCGAGACGGCGCGCAGGCGCTTGTAGGTGAGCTTGGCCCTGGCAAAGGACTCTTCGGCCAGCGCGTCGGCGAAGACCAGCTTCTCGCCGGCCTGCGGGCCGAAATCGTTCTCGGCCACTGTTACCTCGTAAAGCCCGTAGGCGATGCGCGGGGAGAAGGCGACTGCGCGGTTGCCGGGAATGGTCCACGGCGTCGTCGTCCAGATGACGACATCGGCGCCGGCCAGATCGTCCGCGCCGTCGCGGATCGGGAACTTCACCCAGATCGTGTCGCTCTCGTAGTCGTGGTATTCCACTTCGGCCTCGGCCAGCGCCGTGCGCTCGACCACCGACCACATCACCGGCTTGGAGCCGCGATAGAGCTGGCCGGACATGGCGAACTTCATCAGCTCGCCGGCGATGCGCGCCTCGGCGTGGAAGGCCATCGTCGTGTAGGGGTTGTCGAAATCGCCCTCGACGCCGAGGCGCTTGAACTCCCCGGTCTGGACCTCGATCCAGTGGCGGGCGAAGTCGCGGCATTCCTTGCGGAACTCGTTGACCGGCACCTCGTCCTTGTTCTTGCCCTTGGCGCGATACTGCTCCTCGATCTTCCACTCGATCGGCAGGCCGTGGCAGTCCCAGCCCGGAACGTAGTTGGAATCGTAGCCACGCATCTGGAACGAGCGGGTGATGACGTCCTTGAGGATCTTGTTCAGCGCGTGGCCGATATGGATGTTGCCGTTGGCGTAGGGCGGGCCGTCATGCAGCACGTAGAGCGGGCGCCCCGAGGCGCTCTCGCGCAATTTGCGGTAGAGCTTCATCTCCTGCCAGCGCTCGACCAGCTTGGGCTCCTTCTCGGGCAGGCCGGCGCGCATCGGGAACTCGGTTTGCGGCAGATAGAGGGTCTTGGAATAATCGATCTTGTCGGCGGTGTCGGTCATGGTGTTGCCATCGCTGTCGCCCATGCGGCGGCGCGCCGTGGGCGGGAATAGGGTAAGGATCTGCGCGTGCGCGCAGGCGCAAGAACCCGGACCTTCCGGCAGCCGCTCAGGCCGCCCGGAAGGCCGGGCCAATAATTCGTATCGAGACCGCGGGAACCGCGCCGCGCCATGTGATGGGCCATGTCATGGCAGGGCTTTTAGCCGAGCCACGGTGCGGAATAAAGAGGCGAATGCCGGTCGGCCGCCCCGGCCGTCACCGGAGCGAGAAGTCGAAGCGGTAGCTGGCCGAGGCGCCGACCAGCAACTGGTCCCTCGAGCCGCGCTCGCGCACCAGGCTGGAATCTGCGGCCGGGCCGGTAAGTCGCTGGTATTCGGCGAAGACGCTGGTGGTGAGTTGATCGGTCGTCTTCCACGTCACCGCGCCGCCGGCGCCCCACGACTTCATGCCGCCTTTCGGCGCGTAGGGCGTCAGGCCGGAGGCCGCCGCCTCGGTCGCGTCGACGCCGTACCAGGCGTCGAAATAACCGGCCGAGGCAAAGGAGGCGCGCGGGCCGCCGGAAATCTGGATCGTCTCGGTCACGTCCATGAAGGCGTCGGCGGCGAGGTCGGCGACCACGCCGTCATGGGCGCGGATGCCGTGGCGGACCTCGGCGCGCAGGCGCAGGAAGTCGGTGGGATAGACCTCGGCGAACGCGCCGGCCTCGGCCCCGAACTTCACCTCCGACATGCCCTTGACGGCGGGATGGGTGTCGCCGTCGCGTCCCCAGACCAGCTTGCCGGCAGCGCCGGCCCGGAACGTGCCGTTGTCGACCAGGGCGAGGGAGATGTTGTCGTTGCGCGAGGAAAACCGCGCCGAAGGGCCGGCCTTGCCGACCGAGATCATCGGCTGGAAGGTGAATTCGCGTCCCGAAGCGCCCTCGAATTTCGGCGCGTGCAGCACGGCGCCCCCGACCTTGAGGTACCAGTCGCCGGAGAACCAGCTCCCGGCGGCGGCGGGCGCCGTGCCCAGTGCTGCCAGCGCCATCGCCGCGCCGGCCAGTCTTGCAATCGTCATGTCACTTGCCCACGCAGATACAGGAGAGGCTTTACGCCCCGATCTGTCGGCGTTTTGGGTAAAATTTGAATTAAATGCCGCTCAAAAGGCGATTGCCGCGTCGAGGGGCGAAAGCGGCCGGACGGCCGCCAGCAGGGCGCGGGCCTCGGCCTCGTCCCGCTTCATCTGGGCGACCAGCGGGTCGAGCCCGTCGAACTTCTCTTCCCCGCGCAGGAAGCCGAAGAACGAGACGCAAGCCGTCTCGCCGTAGAGATCGCCGGAAAAGTCGAACAGATAGGTTTCGAGCAGCGGCGCGCCGTCGTCGATGACGGTCGGCCGCCGGCCGAAGCTCGCCACGCCGTCATGGAGCGCGCCGTTCCCGCGGCGCAGCCTGACCGCGTAGATGCCGTGGGCGAGGCCGGTTGCCGCCGGCAGCGCCATGTTGGCGGTGGGAAAGCCCAGCGTGCGGCCGAGCTTCTTGCCGTGGGAGATTTCGGCCTCGACGGTGTAGCGATAGCCGAGCAGGCCGGCGGCGCCGGCGACGTCGCCTTGGGCCAGCAGGGCGCGGATGCGGCTCGACGAGATGGCGTCCGCGCCCTCGTCGCAGAACGCCTCGACGCAGGCGACGCCGAAGCCCGAGCGCTCTCCCGCCGCGATCAGGAATTGCGGGCCGCCCTGCCGGTCCTTGCCGAAGTGGAAGTCGTAGCCGGTGACGACATGGGCGACGCCGAGATCGGCGACCAGGATGCGGGCGACGAACTCCTCGGCCGGCAGGCGGGAGAAATCGCGGTCGAAGTGTTGCTCGACCACGACGCCGAAGCCCATCGCGCCGAGCAGGCGCGCGCGCATCGGCGCCGGCGTGATGCGGAAAAGCGGCGTTTGGGGCTGGAACACCTGACGCGGATGCGGCTCGAAGGTCAGGGCCAGCGCCGGCCTGCCCAGCGCCGCCGCCTTGTCGAGCGCGGCGCCCAGCACGGCCTGGTGGCCGCGGTGCACGCCGTCGAAATTGCCGATCGCCGCCACCCCGCCGCGAAGCGAGGCGGGCAGCGCGGCCGACGCGGAAATGCGCTCGATGGTGCCCGGGGTCATGGACCTGCTCTATCTCAGGCGCGGGATGGCGGCGACGGGCGAATAGCCGTGCTTTTCGAGAAAGGCGGCGACGCCGGCTGGGTCGGGCGCATGGGCCGGGCCGTATTCGGCGGCATGGATGCCGCCGGACACGAACAGCACGTCGATGCCGTTGTCGATCGCGCCCTTGATGTCGGTGAAGATGCCGTCGCCGACCGCGAGCGCCTCCGCCCTGGCGGCCTCGCGGCCGAGCACCCCGGCGGCGGCGGCGAGCGCCGCGTCGTAGATCGGCCGGTGCGGCTTGCCGGCGATCTCGGTGCGGCCGCCGAGCCGTGCATAGTCGCGGGCGAGCGCGCCGGCGCACCAGATCAGCTCGTCGCCGCGCTCGACCACGATGTCGGGATTGGCGCAGATGAACGGCAGGTTGCGGGCGCGGAAGCGTTCCAGCATCCCGGCATATTCGTCCGGGGTCTCGTCGTCGTCGAACAGGCCGGTGCAGACGATGCCTTGCGCCTCGAACTCCTCGCAAAGCTCGATGTCGAGGCCGTCATACAGGGCGAAATCGCGGTCGGGTCCGAGATGGAACACCCGGCGCGGACCTTCCGCGATCAGCCGGCGGGTCACGTCGCCGGAGGTGACGATGGCGTCGTAGCAGTCGGTCGGCACGTCGAGGAGCGCGAGCTGCTCGGCGACGCCGTCGCGCGGGCGCGGCGAGTTGGTGACGAGCACCACGGCCTGACCGCGGCCGCGGGCCGCACTGAGCGCGGCCACGGCATCGGGAAAGGCGCGGATGCCGTTGTGCAGCACCCCCCACACGTCGCAGAGGACGATGTTGTATCCCGCGCCAATGGCGGCAAGGCTGTCGGTCATCTTCGCCATCGTCGATCCGTCCATTCCGTTTGCGGCCGGCCCGTTCCGCGTAGGCAAGGCCGCGTCCGGGATTAGCCGAACCGCTTTGCCCTGTCACCAGCTTTTGCCGCGCCTGCCGCCATGTCTTCAGCCGGAGCGCCGCGGAAGCGCCGGGGCGGCCGCGCCGAATTTGGTGTTCCAGCCGCGCGGTTTGCCTTTATGGTGCCGGCAGGAATCGCGTTCAGGGAGATTGCGGGCAATGGGGTCGGAAACGGAAGCCGAGGTTCTGTTCGAAAGGCGCGGCCGGGCCGGGATCGTGACGCTGAACCGGCCGAAGGCGCTGAACGCGCTGAACAGCGGCATGGTGCGGCTGATCCATCCGCGGCTCGTCGCCTGGGCCGCCGACCCCGCCGTCGAGCTGGTCGTCGTGCGCGGCGCGGGCGAGAAGGCGTTCTGCGCCGGCGGCGACATCCGCCAGCTTCACGACTGGGGCAAGGCGGGCGACCCGGCGATGCTGGAATTCTACCGCGAGGAATATCGCCTCAACGCCTTCATCAAGCGCTATCCCAAGCCCTATGTCGCCATGGTCGACGGCATCGTCATGGGCGGCGGCGTCGGCCTGTCGGCCCATGGCAGCCACCGCGTCGCCGGCGAGAAGCTGATGTTCGCCATGCCGGAAACCGGCATTGGCTTCTTCCCCGATGTCGGCGGCACCTTCTTCCTGCCGCGCATGCCGGGCCGGGTCGGCACCTGGCTGGCGCTGACCGCGGCCCGTCTCGACCAGGCCGACGCGCTGTGGGCGGGCTTCGCCACCCACGCCGTCGCTTCCGCCGATATCGAGGCGGCGATCGAGGCGCTGGCCGAAAAGGGCGATCCGGACGCGACGCTCGCCGCCTTTGCAAGGCCGGCCGAAGCGGCCCCGGCCGAGGCGCTGATGCCCGTCATCGACCGCTGTTTCTCGGCTGACACGGTCGAGAACATCCTGGCGCGGCTCGACGCCGAGGACGGCGAGTGGGCGGCGAAACAGGCGGCCGCGATCCGGCAGAAATCGCCGACCAGCCTGAAGATCGCGCTGCGCCAGATGCGGGAAGGGGCGGATGCCGCGTTCGAGGACTGCATGCGCACCGAGTTCCGTATCGTCAGCCGCATCCCGGCCGGCGTCGATTTCTACGAGGGCGTGCGCGCCGTCATCATCGACAAGGACAACGCGCCGAAATGGCGGCCCGGCCGGCTGGAGGCGGTCGCGCCGGCCGACATCGACGCCTATTTCGCGCCGCTGCCGGTCGAGCTCGATCTCGACGGGCTCGACGAAAGCTGAATCTTCGCCCGGCCCGATTGACCCCGGCTCCGGTTTACAACATACTCGGTAGTATGTTTTCGGGGAGGTGCCGGATGACGGCGTTCGCTCAGGTGGACGGCATTGCCTGCGGCGACGTGCGCGGTTGCGCGCGGCGCAGCGCAGGCCGTCCTCGGCGGCCATCCCCCATTGCGACAACCGGTTCCAGTCGCGTCGCGCCGGCCCGCCGCGGACGCCCCATTTCGCCAGACACATGATCGAGGAAGCCAGAGAATGACCGAATATGTCAAAGTCGCCCAGGATGACGGGATCGCGATCCTCACGCTCGACAACCCGCCGGTCAACGCGCTGAGCCTGCATCTGCGCCAGCCGCTGTTCGCCGCGATCGAGGCGGCGCGCGACGATGCGGCGGTGAAGGCCATCGTCGTCGCCTGCGCCGGGCGCACCTTCGTCTCGGGCGCGGACATTTCCGAGTTCGGCACCGACCGGGCGCTGGCAAGCCCGAGCCTGCCGGAACTGTGCGGCCTCCTCGAATCGCTGCCGAAGCCGGCGGTGGCCGCCATCCACGGCACGGCGCTCGGCGGCGGGCTGGAGCTTGCGCTCGCCTGCCACTACCGCGTCGCCGACAAGGGCGCCAGGGTCGGCCTGCCCGAGGTCAAGCTCGGTCTCCTGCCCGGCGCCGGCGGCACCGTGCGCCTGCCGCGCCTCGCCGGGCCGGAAAAGGCGGTGGCGATGATCGTCTCCGGCAGCCCGATCGGGGCTGCCGACGCGCTCGCCTCCGGCATCGTCGACGAGATCGCGGAAGGCGACCTCACCGCAGCCGCCGTCGCCTTCGCGAAGAAGAAGGTCGCCGAGGGCGGCCCGCATCTGCCCGTGCGCGCCCGCGACGGCAAGCTCGAGGCGACCCGCGCCGACCCGGCCGCCTTCGAGGCGGCGGTGAAGCAGGCGACGGCGAAGACGCGCGGGCTGGAAGCGCCGCTCGCCTGCGCCGAGGCCGTGCGCAACGCGGTCGGCCTTTCCTTCGACGAGGCGCTCGCCAGGGAGCGCGAGCTGTTCGTCAAGCTCGTCTCCGGCGTCCAGTCGCGGGCGCAGCGGCATCTGTTCTTCGCCGAGCGCGAGGCGTCCAAGATCCCCGGCGTCGGCAAGGACGTCGCCCCGCGCGAGATCAGGAAGGTCGGCATCATCGGCGCCGGCACCATGGGCGGCGGCATCGCCATGGCGTTTGCCAATGGCGGCTATGCCGTCACCGTGCTGGAGGCGAACGAGGAGGCGCTCGACCGCGGCTTCGCCACCATCGGGAAGAACTACGCGATTTCGGTCGAGCGCGGCTCGCTGTCGCCGAAGGACAAGGAGGCGCGGCTCGCGCGCCTGTCGCGCACCACCGATTACGCCGACCTGGCCGATGCCGACCTGATCATCGAGGCGGTGTTCGAGGAGATGTCGGTCAAGGAGCAAGTGTTCGGCAAGCTCGACAAGGTCGCGAAGCCCGGCGCGATCCTCGCCACCAACACCTCCTATCTCGACGTCGACCAGATCGCCTCCTTCACCGCCCGGCCGCAGGACGTGGTTGGCCTGCACTTCTTCTCGCCCGCCAACGTGATGAAGCTTCTGGAGATCGTGCGCGGGGAAAAGACCTCGCCCGACGTGCTGGCGACGGCGCTCACCGTGGGCAAGCGCATCGGCAAGGTGCCGGTGGTGGTCGGCGTCTGCCACGGCTTCGTCGGCAACCGCATGCTCGGCGCGCGCGGCGACGACCTGGAGCCGCTGCTGCTCGAAGGCGCCGCGCCCGAGCAGATCGACCGCGTGTTCACCGATTTCGGCTTCGTCATGGGGCCGTTCGCGATGTGGGACCTCGCCGGCCTCGACATCGGCTGGCGCAACCGCAAGTCGCTGGGCAAGACCGCGGTGATCGGCGACGCGCTGTGCGAGCAGGGCCGCTTCGGCCAGAAGACCGGCAAGGGCATGTATCTCTACGAGAGCGGCTCGCGCACGCCCAAGCCAGACCCGGACGTGGCGAAGCTGATCGCGGACAAGGCGGCCGAGCGCGGCATCGAGCGCCGCGCCGTCACCGATCAGGAAATCATCGAGCGCACGCTCTATCCGATGATCAACGAGGCGGCGCTGATCCTCGAGGAGAAGATCGCGGCGCGGCCGTCCGACATCGATATCGTCTGGATCAACGGCTACGGCTTCCCCGTCGGCAAGGGCGGCCCGATGTTCTGGGCCGACACGGAGGGGCTGAAGACCATCGTCGAGCGCCTCGACCACTGGCACGCGCGCACCGGCAAGAAGGTGTTCGAGCCGGCGGCGTCGCTGCGCCGGCTGGCTGAAACCGGCGGCAGCTTTTCCGCCCGCCCCGCCTGACAACCGAACCTGTTCCAGGGAGAACGACAAATGACTGAGGCTGTAATCGTCTCGACGGCAAGAACCCCGGTCGGCAAGGCCTATCGCGGCGGACTGAACGATACGCCGGGCGGCGCGCTCGGCGGCCATGCCATCGCCCACGCGCTCCGGCGCTCCGGCCTCGACGGTGGCGAGATCGAGGACGTGGTTATGGGCTGCGCCATGCAGGAGGGCGCAACGGGCCTCAACGTGGCGCGCCGCGCCCTGCTTGCCGCCGGCCTGCCGGTGACGGTCGCCGGCACCACCATCGACCGCCAGTGCTCGTCGGGCCTGCAATCGATGGCCCTGCTCGCCAACGCCATCCGCAACGACGGCGTCGTCGCCGGCATCGCCGGCGGGCTCGAATCGATCAGCCTGGTGCAGAACGACCACCGCAACACCTTCCGCCTGATGGACGAGGCGGTGATGGCGGTGAAACCGGAAGTCTACATGCCGATGATCGACACGGCGGAAGTGGTGGCCAAGCGCTACGGCATCAGCCGCGAGCGGCAGGATGAATACGGGCTGGAAAGCCAGCGCCGCGTCGCCGCCGCGCGCGCCGCCGGCCTGTTCGACGCCGAGATCGCGCCGATCCGGACCCGCATGGCGGTGGTCGACAAGGAGACCAAGGAAGTCAGCCACCGCGAGGTGGAGGTCGCCCATGACGAAGGCCCGCGCGCCGACACGACCGCCGAAGGCCTCGCGGGGCTGAAGCCGGTGCGCGAGGGCGGCACCATCACCGCCGGCAACGCCAGCCAGTTGTCCGACGGCGCCTCGGCCAATGTGATGATGAACGCCAGGGAAGCCGAGAAGCGCGGCCTGTCGCCCCTCGGTATCTTCCGCGGCTTCGCCGTCGCCGGCTGCGAGCCGGACGAGATGGGCATCGGCCCGGTCTTCGCGGTGCCGCGCCTGCTCGAGCGTCACGGGCTGAAAGTGGACGACATCGGCCTGTGGGAGCTGAACGAGGCGTTCGCGGTGCAGGTTCTCTACTGCCGCGACCGGCTCGGCATCGACCCGGAAAAGCTAAACGTCAACGGCGGCGCCATCGCGCTCGGCCATCCCTACGGCATGTCCGGCTCGCGCCTTGCCGGCCATGCGCTGATCGAAGGCAAGCGCCGCGGCGTCAAGTACGCCGTCGTCACCATGTGCATCGGCGGCGGCATGGGCGCCGCCGGCCTGTTCGAGATCGCCTGAGGAGCAGCCGATGGACCTTCGCTACACGCGGGAAGAGCTCGCCTTCCGCGACGAGGTGCGGGCCTTCCTCGCCGCCAACCTGCCGGAGGACATCCGCCGGCGGATGCTCGACGGCGACTACGGCAGCAAGGACGATCTCGTCACCTGGTCGCGCATCCTCAACGCCCGGGGCTGGGCGGTGCCGCACTGGCCGGAAAGATATGGCGGCACCGGCTGGGACCCGATGCGGCAATACATCTTCCTGGAAGAGACGCAGAAATGGCCGGCGCCGCAGCCGCTCGCCTTCGGCGTCAACATGGTCGGCCCGGTCATCTACACCTTCGGCAACGCGGCGCAGAAGGCGCACTACCTGCCGCGCATCGCCAATCTCGACGATTGGTGGTGCCAGGGCTTCTCCGAGCCGGGCGCGGGGTCCGACCTCGCCTCGCTCAGGACGCGCGCGGTGCGTGACGGCGACCACTACGTCGTCAACGGCCAGAAGACGTGGACGACGCTCGCCCAATATGCCGACTGGATCTTCTGCCTCGTGCGCACCGACGCCGAGGCCAAGAAGCAGGAGGGCATCTCCTTCCTGCTCATCGACATGAAGACGCCCGGCATCGAGGTCCGCCCCATCGTCACCATCGACGGCGGCCGCGAGGTCAACGAGGTGTTCTTCACCGATGTCAGGGTGCCGGCCGAGAACCTCGTCGGCGAGGAGAACAAGGGCTGGGACTACGCCAAGTTCCTGCTCGGCAACGAGCGCACCAACATTGCCCGCGTCGGCGCCTCCAAGCAGCGCATCGCCCGCATCCGCGAGCTGGCGGCGCTGGAGTTCGCCGGCGGGCGGCCGCTGATCGAGGACGAGCGGTTCCGCGAGAAGCTTGCGGCGGTCGAGATCGAGCTGAAGGCGCTGGAGCTGACCCAGCTTCGCGTCGTCGCAGCCGACGCCCGGCGCGGCAGCACCGGCAAGCCGGACCCGGCCTCGTCGATCCTCAAGATCAAGGGCTCGGAAATCCAGCAGGCGACCACCCACCTCCTGATGCAGGTGATGGGGCCGCATGCGCTGCCTTATCACGACCACGACCTCGACGGCTCCAACGAGCCGCCGATCGAGCCGGACTATGCCGGCCCGGCCGCGCCGCATTATTTCAACTATCGCAAGGTCTCGATCTACGGCGGCTCGAACGAGATCCAGAAGAACATCATCGCCAAGGCCGTACTGGGGTTCTGACCATGGATTTCGACCTGACAGAAGAACAGTCCATCCTGAAGGACTCGCTCGACCGGCTGCTCGCCGAGCATTACGGCTTCGAGGAACGGCGACGCATCATGGCCTCGCCCGAAGGGTGGAGCGGCGAGATGTGGGGCCGCTATGCCGAGATGGGGCTGCTGGCGCTGCCGTTCGCGGAGGCCGATGGCGGCCTCGGCGGCAGCCCAGTCGAGACGATGATCGTGATGGAAGCCTTCGGCAAGGCGCTGGCGCTCGAACCCTACCTGCCCACCGTGGTGCTCGGCGGCTCGCTGATCCGCTTCGGCGGCAGCGACGCGCAGCGCGCCGAGCTGGTGCCGGCGGTGGCGGAGGGCGCGCTGAAGCTCGCCTTCGCCCAGGGCGAGCGCAATTCGCGCTACGATCTCCACCATGTCGAGACGACCGCGACGCGGGACGGTTCCGGCTGGCGCATCTCGGGCAGGAAGTTCGTGGTGCTCGGCGGCGACAGCGCCGACAGGTTCTTCGTCACCGCCCGCACGGCGGGGTCGGCGCGTGACGAAGGCGGCATCGGCGTCTTCCTCGTCGATGCCGGGGCGAAGGGCGTTTCGGTGCGCGGCTACCGCACCCAGGACGGCCAGCGCGGGGCGGACGTGACCTTCGACGGTGTCGCGGTCGGGGCCGAGGCCGCGTTCGGCGATCCGGAAGGCGGGCTTGCGCTGGCGCGCCGCGCCGTCGACGCGGCCATCGCCGCGCTCTCGGCCGAGGCGATCGGCGCGATGGCGGCGATGCACGCGCTGACCGTCGACTACCTCAAGGTGCGCAAGCAGTTCGGCGTGCCGATCGGCCAGTTCCAGGTGTTGCAGCACAAGGCGGTCGACATGTTCGTCGCCATCGAGCAGGCGCGCTCGA
Source organism: Aquamicrobium sp. (assembly GCA_039808485.1). Taxonomy (GTDB): domain Bacteria; phylum Pseudomonadota; class Alphaproteobacteria; order Rhizobiales; family Rhizobiaceae; genus Aerobium. Next base: position 67,599 of record JBDHTD010000007.1, read on the forward strand.
TGGCTTTCTACGCCACCTCGATGGCCGACAGCGACGACGCCGCCGAGCGCGCCGCGGCCATCCACGCCGCCAAGGTCGAGATCGGGCGCGGCGGCCGCCTCGCCGGCGAGAACGCCATCCAACTCCATGGCGGCGTCGGCATGACCATGGAACTGGCGGTCGGCCATTACTTCAAGCGCGTGACCATGATCGACGCCACCTTCGGCGACGCCGACCATCATCTGCGCGCGCTGGCTGCCGGGGGCGGCCTGTTCCAGGCGGCCTGACCAAAGCGGAACGGATTTTCCGCCCCGGCGGGAAATCCGCGCGCCGCCTTCTTGGCAAGCGGGCCTGGGAAGCCTAGACCAGCGTTCCCGACAATCTGGAACGACGCCATGGAAATCCGCCAGATCACCGAAGACTATTCCGTCGCGCCGCAGATCGGGGCCGGCGACATCGCCGCCATCAAGCGGGCCGGCTTCAAAAGCGTGATCTCCAACCGCCCCGACGCGGAAGCCGGCACCGTGCCGCATGACGCGGTCGAGGCGGCCGCGCGCGCGGCCGGGCTCGAATTCCGCTACATTCCCGTCGTCAGCGGCGCGATGACGCAAGCGGACGTCGACGCGCAGGCGAGGGCGCTTAACGAGCTGCCGAAGCCGGTGCTGGCCTATTGCCGCTCCGGCGCGCGCTGCACCAACCTCTATATGCTGGTGCGCCAGCACTATGGCTGAGCACCGCCGATAATCGTTCTAGCGCGCGCTTCAGGCGCCGGCGGCCAGGCGCAGAAGATGGACCACGCCGAAGCCGGCGAGAATGGCGAGCAGGCGCCCGTTCATCCGCCAGCGCAGGGCCTGCGTCTCGGCGTCGCGGGCGACGCGGAAATTGAACGCGACGGGAATGACATTGGCGTAGCCGGGAAGGCCGAGGCCGTGCTTGAGGCTATGCTTCAGGAACGGCCGCCCCGAACGGGCCTCGATGCGGTAGCACAGCCGCGCGGCAGAGATCAGGAGCGCGATCGAGCAGATGCCCCAGAAGGCGGCCGCCGCGACAAAGACGGATTGTGAGATCGTCGTTTCCATTCGTTCTCCCCGCGTGCGGCCCGGATCGGCTACCGCGACGCAATCTAACCCGCGATATATCCGCCGCCAACGATCGAAAGGAAGCCATGTCGCCGCTCTCGTCTCTCGTCGCCGCCTGCCTCGTCGCCGCCTGCCTCGTCGCCGCTTGCCTCGTCGCCGCGATGCCTTGCGCCCATGCCGGGCCGGCGTCGGACGCCGTGGCGCGGTTCTACGCCGATGCCGGAACCGAGCTCACGCCGGAAATGCGGCGATTCTTCACCGAGCCGGCGCTCGGCGTGCTCGGCGCCCATGACGCGGCGCTCAGGGCCGGCGGACGGGGCTGCATCGGCTTCGGGCTGGCGGTCGAGGCGAAAGGCTATGACCGGGGCGAGCTTTCACGCTCGCTCGAACTGCGCGAATCGGTGCAGGGCGGCGAGGCCATCGTCATGGCCTACTACCGGCTGGCGGGGCAGAAGCACGCGGTGGAATGGACGCTCCGGCGGCAGGGCCGCGTCTGGCTGGTGGCCGATGTCATGAGCCTCCAGGGCGGCTGGCGGCTGAGCGACATCGCCTGCGGCTGACGCCAGCTCCGCCGGGGCACAGCCGGGGCTCAGCCGGCCGCCCGGATCGGCTCCCGCGCCTTCGCCGCGTGGACTTCGAGCCATGCCCGCGCCTGTTTCCGCGGCATCGGAAAGGCGATGGCGTAGCCCTGGACCTCGTCGCAGCCGAGCGCCATCAGCGACGACAGCTCGGCCTCGGTTTCCGCGCCTTCGGCGACGACATCGATGCCGAGGCTGCGGGCGAGATCGGCGATGGCGCGCACGATCTGGGCGTTGTCGCCGCCGCGGTCGATGTTGTGCACGAAGCGGCGGTCGATCTTCAGCCGGTCGATCTCGCTCGGGCTGACATGGGTCAACGAAGCGTGGCCGGTGCCGAAATCGTCGAGCTCGAGGTGCACGCCGGCCGCCCGGACCTCGGACAGCTTGGCCGCGATGCCGGTCTTGTCGTCATCGAGGATCACCGATTCGACGATCTCCAGCGACAGCCTGTCGGTGGGCAGCCCGGTCATGGCCAGCACGCCGAACAGGAAGTCGATGAAGTCCGGCTCGTTCAGTTCGGCGCCCGAGACGTTGACCGCGATGCGCCCGAACGGGATGCCGGCGCGGTGCCACTCGGCGGCTTCCTCGATCGCCTTGCGCATGACGATGCGGCCGACCGCCGGCATGAAGCCCGCCTTTTCCGCGATCGGGATGAACTCGTTCGGCCGCACCATCCCGCGTCTGGCGTGCGGCCAGCGCACCAGCGCCTCGATGCCGACGATGGTGCCCGTCGACAGCGACGCCTGCGGCTGGAAGTGGACGGTGAACTCCTCGGCGGCGATCGCTTCCGCCAGGTCGCGCTCGAATTGCTGACGGTGTTCGACCTCGCGGCGCAGATCGCCGGAGAAGAACACGAACGAGCCGCCGCCGTTCTTCTTGGCGGCATAGAGCGCGAGGTCCGCGTGGACGATCAGGTCGGCGCTGTTGTCGGCGTCGGAGGGGAAGACGGCGATGCCGGCGCTCGCGGCGCAGCCCATCGTCGTTCCCTCGTACATCATCGGCTCGTTGATCCGGGCGAGCGTGCGGCGGACCATCTCCTCGATCTCGTCGTCGGACCCTGCGGCGGGCAGGACCATGACGAATTCGTCGCCGCCGAGACGGACGCAGACATCCGATTCGCGGCATACGGCGCGCATCCGCTGGGCGGTCGTGACCAGCACGAAGTCGCCGGCGGCGTGGCCGAGGGTGTCGTTGATCTGCTTGAAGCGGTCGAGGTCGATCTGGATCACGGCGAGCCGCTCGCCGTTCTGGGCGGCGGCGGCGAGCAGCGTCTCGAACCTGCCGCGCATGAAGGAACGGTTGCTCAGCCCGGTCAACCCGTCATGGGTGGCGATGAAGGCCATCGAGTTGCGAGCGTCGACCAGCTCGCTGGTGCGGCGGCGGATCATCCCGGTCATCGGGCGGAAGATGAACAGCGCCACCATCAGGAGCACGCCCATCATGGCGTAGAACAGGATGCGGTGGACGCTGAGCATCCGGTCGAGCAGCTTTAGCGAGTCGGCGGCGAGGTGTTCGCCGAGCGCGGTGTAGCCGGCCAGGGCCGCGCCCGCCACGGTGTCGTCGAGCAGCGCGCGCTCGGCGCTGCCCTGATAGCCGCCGCCGGGGATGCTGAGGCCCGAGCTCGTCTCCAGCGCCGAGGCCAGGCGCAGGCCGTTGGCGATCAGGCTCGAGGTGAAATTGTCGAGATGGTGCGGGCCGCTGAGGAGAATCTCCTTCACCGTCGCCGAGGATGGCGACGGGCCGTCGATCTCGGTGGCCATGATGAGATAGTCGTAATTGCTCTCGAACTGGCGGATCGAGCCGCGCAGCGAGGCGATCAGCGTTTTCCGCGCTTCCGGGTTTGCCTGCCGCGCCGCGTTGGACAGGAAGACGATGCGCTGCGACAGGGTCTTTTGCGTGTCGACCAGCGCCATCATCGCGTCGTCGCGCTGGTGCGCCGCCATCATGTGCTGAAGCAGGAGGTAGGTCGCCAGCGCCATCGCGCCGACGATCAGCAGCGCGACGCTGTAGGCGGTCCTGATGAACAGGATGAGCCTGTTGGTTCCCTTCCGTTCCGTTTCAGCCGACGCCGTCAATATCCCCTCGCCCCCTGATCTCCCGAATTCCCCGGGAGCTTTGCCCGGCCCGACTAGATCATGCAGAGGTTAAAAAGTGGCGCGCGGCCGGGCCGGCGGCGACCCTGCCGGGCGCGATGGTTAGGGATCGGTAAAGCGCCGCCCGGCCGGAAAAAATGCGGGGATGTTGCCGATGTTTCACGGCGGCTGGCGACGGGAGCTGCCGCATCGGCGCGAATCCGCCTATCATGGCGTCATGGCCATCCGTCACCTTTCCGAAACAGTCATCAACCGCATCGCCGCCGGCGAGGTGATCGAGCGGCCGGCGAGCGTGGTCAAGGAGCTTGTCGAGAACGCGCTCGACGCCGGCGCCGCCCGCATCGAGGTTGTCACGGCCGGCGGCGGGCTTTCGCTGATTCGGGTCGCCGACGACGGCAGCGGCATGGACGCGCGCGATCTCGCGATGAGCGTCGAGCGGCACTGCACCTCGAAGCTCGGCGACGACATCGACGACATCCGCTCGCTCGGCTTCCGCGGCGAGGCTCTGCCGTCGATCGGCTCGGTCGGCAAGCTCTCGATCCGCTCCCGCACAGCGAGCGCCGACAGCGGCCACGAGATCGCCGTCGTCGGCGGCCGGGTGGCGCCGCTCAGGCCCATTGCCGCCAATCGCGGCACGCTGGTCGAGGTGCGCGACCTGTTCTTCGCCACGCCGGCGCGGCTGAAGTTCATGAAGGGCGAGCGGGCGGAGGCCGCCGCCATCGCCGAGACGATGCGGCGCACGGCGATCGCCTTCCCGCGCGTGCGCTTCACGCTTACCGGCTCCGACCGCGCCATGCTCGACCTTTCCGCCTGCGACAACCATGAAGAGCGCGTGGCGCAGGTGCTGGGGCGCGAATTCGCCGACAACGCGCTGGCGATCGCGGCCGAGCGGGAAGGGGTGCGGCTCACCGGATTCGCGTCGATCCCCTCCTACAGCCGGGCCAATTCGGCGCAGCAGTATCTTTACGTCAACGGCCGTCCGGTGCGCGACCGCTGGCTGGCCGGGGCGCTGCGCGGCGCCTATGCCGACGTGCTGGCGCGCGACCGCCACGCGGTCGCGGCCCTGTTCCTCGATCTCGACCCGGCGCTGGTCGACGTCAACGTCCATCCGGCCAAGGCCGACGTGCGCTTTCGCGATCCCGGGCTGGTGCGCGGATTGATCGTCGGCTCGATCCGCGAGGCCCTGGCGCGCTCCGGCATCCGCGCCGCGACCACTGGGGCCGAGGCCATGCTGTCGGCGTTTCGTGCTGGCGGAGGCGCTGGCGGCGCTCCCGCCGCATTCCACGGCGGCTGGCAGCCGCCGCGCGCCGCCGCGCCCGGTTTCGACGCCGGCGCCTCGTTCCAGCGGCCGCTGGGGTTCGGCGAGGCGGCGGCCACGCCCTGGCAGGGGCCGAGCGCGGATGCCCGCGCCGGCTTCGCCGAGGCCGCGCCGGAGCTGGCCGCCCATCCGCTCGGCGCGGCGCGGGCGCAGGTCCACCAGAACTATATCGTCGCCCAGACCGACGATTCCCTGATCATCGTCGACCAGCACGCCGCCCATGAGCGGCTGGTCTACGAGGCGCTGAAGGACGCGCTGTCGTCGCGCGCCGTGCCGTCGCAGATGCTGCTTCTGCCGGAGATCGTCGACCTGGCCGAGGACGATGCCGAGCGGCTCGCCGGCCATGGCGAGTTCCTGGCGCGGCTCGGCCTCGCGCTCGAGCGCTTCGGCCCCGGCGCGGTGGCGGTGCGGGCGACGCCGGCCATGCTCGGCAAGGTCGATGTGCAGACGCTGGTGCGCGACCTTGCCGACGAGATCGCCGAGGCCGACACGGCCGAGACGCTGAAGGGAAGGCTCGACGCCATCGCCGCCACCATGGCCTGCCACGGCTCGGTGCGTTCGGGCCGGCGGCTGCTGCCGGAGGAGATGAACGCGCTGCTGCGCCAGATGGAGGCGACGCCCGGCTCCGGCACCTGCAACCACGGCCGGCCGACCTATATCGAATTGAAGCTGTCCGACATCGAGCGCCTGTTCGGGCGGCGATAGAGCAATTCCAGGAAAAGCGCGAAGCGGTTTTCCGTTCGGAATTGCGTCGAAACAAGGGGTTGGACCGTTTCCGCGTTTCCGTGGAAACCTGAAACGGTCCGGCCACCGCTCGGCAGGGCGCTTGACCTCGAAGCGCTTTTGTGGCGGAACCGGGCTGACGATCAGGAAGGCAGGACGAGATGAACCGTTTCGAAGGCCACGGCAGCAGGGAAGCGCGCATCCGCTATCTCGACGGCGATTTCCAGGTGCTGTCGCCCGGCGGTTTCGTGCGCTGCGCCGTCACCGGCGACGTCATCCCGCTCGACGACCTGAAATACTGGAGCGTGGCGCGGCAGGAACCTTACGTCAGCGCGGCGATCTCGCTCGCCCGCGAGCTGGAGCTCGACCCAAGCCTGCGCAAGCGCTGAAAGGGACTGCGCAAGCGCCGGGAGGCTATTTTTCCAGCCTGCGGCGGCGCCAGGCTTCGAGCGTTTCCGAGACGATCGCGCGCGGCGCGCTTTCGATGTCGAAGACGGCCTCGACCTCCACCACTTTCGCGCGGTTCCGAAGCTCCTCCAGCGCGCCGCCGGCATGGTCGAGCCGGACCGCGTCCTTGGCGGTGGTGACGAGTTGCAGCCCTTGCGCGTCGGCGGTCGAAAGCAGGTCCTGGGCGTCGAACTCGCTATAGAAATGGTGGTCGCCGAAGCTCCTTGCCACCCTGACCTCGGCCCCGAGCATGGCGACCGTGTCGAAGAACTTGCCCGGATCGCCGATGCCGGCGAAGGCGAGGCATGGCTTGCCTTCGATGGCGGGAAGGGGAGCTGCGCGGAGGCGGGCCTCGAAGAAGGCGCGGCCCGCGCGCGCGGCCTGGCGCAGCGCCAGGTTGGCGCCGTCGCCGTCGCCCATCTTCAGCACGCCGTCGGCGTGGCGCATCTGCTCGGTCAGGCCGGCGCGCATCGGGCCGGCGGGAATGACGTGGCCGTTGCCGATGCCGCGGCGGGCGTCGACGACGATCAGCGCGTAGTCGATGTGGATGCGCGCGCTCTGGAAGCCGTCGTCCATGATCAGGAAGTCGCACCCTTCGGCCAGCAGCGCGCGCGCGCCGGCGGCGCGGTCGCGCGCCACGGCGACGGGCGCCGCCCGCGCCAGCAGCATCGGCTCGTCGCCGACATGGCGGGCGCTGTCGCGGTCGGGCTCGACGAGGTGCGGATGGCCGGAGACTGCGCCGCCATGGCCGCGCGACAGGAATCCCGGCTTCAGCCCCATGGCGCGGGCATGTCGCGCCAGCGTGATGGCCACCGGCGTCTTGCCCGAGCCGCCGACTGTCAGGTTGCCGACGCACAGCACCGGGGCCGCGATCTTCTCGCGCGGGGCGTTGCGCAGCCGCCGCGCCGCCGCCGCGCCATAGGCGGCGGAGAACGGCCACAGGGCCCATGCCCGCCAGTCGGCCTTGCCCCACCAGAAAGGCGGCGCCTCGCTGACCATCAGCTCACCTCTTGCCGCCCGCCGACGCCTGCAGCCGCGCCTGGACGATCAGCGGGTTGACGAACGGCTCCAGCGCCGAAAGCGTACGGCTCAACGCCCCGCGCATGCCCTCGACGGTGGTGCGCCCCGCCGCCATCATCTTGCGCCGTTCGGCCTCGTTGGTCAGGAGATAGTTGACGGCGCCGGCCAGCACCTCCTTGTCGCGGACGAAGCGCGCCGCGCCGCTGGCGGCCAGCTTCTGGTAGGCCTCGCGGAAGTTCTGCACGTTGCGGCCGGACAGGACGGCGGTGTCGAGCATGGCCGGCTCCAGCGGGTTCTGGCCGCCCTTGCCGGTCAGCGAGCGGCCAACGAAGGCGATCTCGGTCAGGCGCAGGTAAAGGCCCATCTCGCCGATGGTGTCGCCGAGGAAGATGTCGGTGCCGGGGGCGATGGCGTCGCCGGCGCTGCGGCGCGCGACGGAAAGGCCAGCCTCGGCGCAGGCCAGCGCCACCGCCTCGGCGCGCTCGGGATGGCGCGGCACGACGATGGTCAGGATGTCGGGATGGCGGGTGCGCAGCAGCCGGTGGACCTCGATCGCCGCCTTCTCCTCGCCGTCATGGGTGGAGACGGCCGCCCAGGTCTTGCGCCGGCCGATCTCGCCTTGCAGGCGCGCGAGCTCCGCCCGGTCGACCGGCGGCTCGACCGTGTCGCCCTTCAGGTTGCCGGACACCGTGACCGGCCGCGCGCCGAGCTGGCGGAAGCGCTCGGCGTCGGTATCGGACTGGGCGATGACATGGGCGAGGTTCTCGAACAGCGCCTCGGCGAGGTAGCTGCGCTTCGACCAGCTCGCGAAGGAGCGGTCGGAGAGGCGGCCGTTGACCAGCACCTGCGGCACGCGGCGCGCGCCGAGCTCGAGGATGGTCATCGGCCAGATTTCCGATTCGGCCATCACCGCCAGGTCCGGCGACCAGTGGTCGAGGAAGCGGCTGACCGCGGGCTTCAGGTCGAGCGGGACATATTGGTGGATGATGCGCTCGCCCAGCCGCTCGCGCGCCACCTGCGCCGAGGTGACGGTCCCGGTGGTGAGAACGATGGTGATGCCTCTGCCGATCAGGCGCTCGATCAGCGGGATGACGGCGATGGTCTCGCCGACGCTCGCCGCGTGAATCCAGATCAGCGGCCCGGCGGGGCGGGGCAGGCCGGCGCGGCCGTAGCGCTCGCGCCGCCGGCTGTGCTCCTCCTTGCCCTTGCTGGCGCGCCAGGCGACATAGCCGCCGATCATCGGGTAGGCGGCGGCCCCGGCCCAGCGATAGGCGGTCAGCATGGTGCGGGCCCAGCGTTCGCTCATGTCCGGCCGCCGTCGACCAGGTCGTAGGCGCGCCGCGTCGCGGCGTCGAGCGCGGCCGTCACCTCGCGCCTCTTGTCCTCGAGATCGTGCGCGGTCGCGTCGGGCGGCACGTAGACCGCCTGGCCGATGGCGATGGCGCGGCGGCCGAAAGGCAGGTTGATCGTGGTCTTGTCCCATGTCCGCTCCAGCACCTTGCGGCGGCTGGTGGCGACCGCGACGGGCACGATCGGGCGGCCGGAGACCTTGGCCAGCGTGACGATGCCGAGGCCGGCCTCGCGCGGGGTGCCGTGGGGGATGTCGGCGATCATGGCGACGTTGGTGCCGGCGTCGAGCGTCTTCTTGAGCGCGATCAGCGCCCGCGCGCCGCCCTTCTGGGTGTTGTGCTCGCCCTCGCGCCCGCCCGAGCCGCGGATGACGCCGAAGCCCAGCCGCTCGGCCACGCGCGCGTTGAGCTCGGCGTCGGCGCTGCGGGAAAACAGCGCCACCATCTTGTTGCCGCGCGGGTTCAGGGCGGGGGCGAGCAGGTGCTGGCCGTGCCAGAACGCGGCGATCGCCGGCGTGTTCTCGGCTACGGCCGTCCCCATGTCGTCGGACCCTTCGGCCAGCCGGGTGGTGCGGTGGACGAGCTTCACCGCGCCGACGAAGATGGCGACCAGCAGGGTCTGCGCCGCGCGCGAACGCATCAGCGGCCCGCGCACCTTCTTCCACAGGCGCTTCAACGGGCGGGGCCGCGACCTGACGGTGTCGGCGCGCGTCTTGGGCAATGTCGAAACGGCCTCCTGGTCCATGCTGCTCGGCGTTCTATTTGGTGTCCGGGTCAAGCAGGCGGTGCAGATGGGCGATGAAATAGCGCATGTGCGCGTTGTCCACCGTCGCCTGGGCCTTTGCTTTCCACGCAAGTTCGGCGGATTTGTAGTCGGGATAGATGCCGACGATGTCGAGGTCGTCGAGATCCCTGAACTCGGTTCCGTGCAGCGATTTCAGTTCGCCGCCGAACACGAGATGGAGTAGCTGCTTCTTTTCGGTTTCCTCGGTCATGTCCGATCGCCTGTTCGATGTGGTCCGACGCCGCTGGCCGGGGCGGGCGGCGCGGCGGTTACTCCCTCTAGAGGATTCCGTTACGTTTTGAAACCGTTGCGTGATGCGGTTTCGCCGCTGCCCGGCTTCTGCGCGTCCATGGCGGCGATGACGTCGGTCATCGCGCCGAGCAGCCGGCCGCTGCCGGCAGCGAGCGCGCCGTGGCGCGGGTCGGGGCCGGCATAGACGGGCATCGCGCCGTCGCGCTCGACCAGCCTGCCGCCGGCGCGGCGCAGGATCAGGTCGGCGGCGGCCAGGTCCCAGTCGTTCGAGTTCGGCTTGACGAAGGTGGCGTCGAGCGCGCCGCTGGCGACCATGGCGATGCGGTAGGCGAGCGAGGGGATGTAGGGGATGCTGGGGCCGCCGCGCATCCAGGACGGCGCGCGCTCGAGCATGGCGTTCGGTCCGGCGACGCGCGGGGCGGCGTCGGCATGCGCCACCGTGATCGCGGCGCCGTTGAGCAGCGCCGGACCGTCGCCGGCCGCCTCGTAGAGTTCTTCGCGCGCCGGGCATTCGAGCACGCCGGCCAGCGGCGCGCCCGCCTCGACCACGGCGATCGACACGCACCAGGTCCGCCGGCCCTGGATGAAGGCGCGGGTGCCGTCGATGGGGTCGACGACGAAGGTGCGCCGGGCGGCAAGCCGCTCGGGATTGTCGGCGGTCTCTTCCGAAAGCCAGCCATAGTCGGGCCGGGCGGCGAGAAGCGTGTCGCGCAGGAACGCGTCGACGGCGATGTCGGCGGCGCTGACCGGCGACGAGCCGTTCTTCATCCACACCTCGGGATCGTTGCGGAAATGGCGCAGGGCGATGCGGCCCGCCTCGCGCGCGGCGTCGCGGATCAGCGTCAGATCGGCGGCGCGCGCCGCTTCCGTCATCGCCTCATTCGCCGGCAAGGGTCATCCCCTCGATCAGGAGCGTCGGCGCGGCCGTGCCGAAATTGCGGTCGAGGTCGCTCGCCGGCACCATGTTCATGAACATGTCCTTCAGGTTGGCGGCGATGGTGACTTCCGCCACCGGCCACGCGAGCTCGCCGTTCTCGATCCAGAAGCCCGAGGCGCCGCGCGAGTAGTCGCCCGTCACCATGTCGACGCCCTGGCCGAACAGCTCGGTGACGTAGAAGCCCGATTTCAGCGCCTTGATCATGTCTTGCGGGCTCTGCTCGCCCGGCTCGATGGCGAGGTTGGTCGAGGAGGGCACCACCGAGGACGAGGCGCGCACGCCGCGGCCGTTGGTCCGCAGGCCGAGTTCGCTGGCGACCGAAGAGGAGAGGAACCAGTGGTTGAGCACGCCGCGCTCGACCATGACGAGCGGCCGGCCGGCGACGCCCTCGCCGTCGAACGGGCGCGAGGACTGGCCGCGCAGCTTCAGCGGGTCGTCGGTGACGGTGATCTGCGCCGAGGCCACCTGCCGGCCCATGCGGTCGCGCAGGAAGCTGGTGCCGCGCGCCACCGCCGCGCCGTTGATCGCGCCGGCCAGATGACCGGCGACGCCGCGCGCCACGCGCGGGTCGAGCACCACCGTGACCGGGCCTGTCCTGGCCTTGCGCGGATTGAGCCGCCCGACGGCGCGCTCGCCCGCCCGGCGGCCGATGTCTCCGGCCCTGTCGAGGTCGCAAAAATGCAGGCGCGAGGAAAAGTCGTGGTCGCGCTCCATCGCAGTTCCGGTGCCGGCGAGCGCGGCGACCGAACGGGAAAAGCGGGTCGCCATATACTGCCCGACGAAGCCGTCGGAGGTGGCGAGCACCAGCCCGCCCATGCCGGCGGAGGCGCCGGCCCCGGCCGTATTGGTGACACCGGCAACGGCGAGCGCCGCCGCTTCCATCTCCAGAGCGTCGTCGCGCAGGCGCTCCGGCGAGATTTCGGTCGCGTCGTAGAGGTCGAGGTCGGCGATCTCGCACGCCAGCAGCGTGGGATCGGCGAGGCGCTGGTGGGGATCGGGCGGCGAGGCTTTCGCCATCGCGACGGCGCGCGCGGCCAGCGCGTCGGGGTCGGATGCGGCGTTGGCCGACACGCTCGCCACCCGCTGCCCGGCGAAGACCCGCAGCGAGACGTCGTCGCTCTCGGCGGCAGCGGTGTTCTCGACCTTGCCCAGCCGCACCGAGACGCCGGTCGAGCGCGAGCGCACCGCGACCGCGTCGGCGGCATCGGCCCCGGCGCGTCGCGCGGCCTCGACCAGCCGCGCGACGAGATCGGCAAGACCGGCGGAATCCAGCGGCTGGGTCATGAAGCTCGAATCGTCCTTCAGGGTTCGGGCGGGGTCGCCGGCGCGGCCCCGCCCTCCCATCTATGGCTCCCGGCACCTCGATGCAATGCGCGGGAGCATTTTGCCGTCGGACGGACACGTCAGACAGCGGGCAGATGCGGCTCGGGAAAAGGAGCGCCTGGAGTGGCGGACGCCCGGATAAATCCGGGCTGCCGCTCTATCGGCTTGTTTTGCCGCATTCATGCGACGTCAGGCGATTCCGCCTGACTGCAAAATGCTCCAGCGATTGCGGCCGGGACGGGCCGTGCGGGGCTCAGGCCCGCGGCTCGGGACCGCGCTCGCGGATGGCGGGTTCTCCGACGGGGCGCAGCCACTGGCTGGGCGGGCGCCTGCGCGGCTGCCGTTCCGGGACCTCGTCCTCGCTCTGGCGCAGGACGCCCCACGGCGTCCACAGCTCGATCCCGGGTTCGCAACCCGGCGCTTCAGAAATCCGGTGTCTCATGACCATCATCTCCTGCGGCCCCCACATTAACCGGGATGAATGTGGCGATGTTCGGTCACGATGCTTAATGTTCGGTAATGTTGCGCGAGCGGCCCGGCCGCTATCGCGGCGCAGGCTTAACGAACCCCTTCCGGCCGGGCTGAAATTTACCGCGCGCGTTCCTCGACGGCCGCGTCGATCGCCCGCTTCAGCTCCTCGCGCGCCGGCGCGGTTTCCGCCAGCACGCGGTCGACCTTGAGGAAGTCGAGAACGCCGAACCGCGCCACCGGCGGCCGCAGCAGGATGTGCGGCCGGGTCCGGCCGAGCTTCAGCTCGACGATCGCCGCCATCATGATCTGGCTCGCGCCCATCACGAGCTCGATCGAGCCCGGCCGCGCCTTCGCACGCCCTGCGTCCTCGCCCGGCCCGCCGACGACGTCGACGCCGATGACGATGTCGGCCTTGCCGTGAAGCAGGTCGAACGGCACCGGGTTGGCGATGCCGCCGTCGATCAGGAGCCGGCCTTCGAGGCTGACCGGCCGGAAGACGGGCGGCAGCGCCGCCGAGGCGGCGAGCGCGGGATGGAGCTCGCCCTGCCCGAACGCCATCGCGGCGTGGCGGTAGAAATCGGTCGCCGTGACCTGGAGCGGGATCTGGAGCTCCTCGAAACGGGCCGGCACGGATTCCGGCATGAAGGCGCGCAGGATGCGGCCGATGTCGAACTGGCCGAGCCGGATGCCGCCGGACACCAGCTCGCCGACGCTGCGGGGAAGGCTGCGCCACATCCGCGCCATGGCCTCGTTGCGGTTGGAAAGCACGGCGCGGGCGTGGGCCTCGATGTCGCGCCCGCCGATGCCGGCGGCCATGGCCGCGCCCATCATCGCGCCGATCGAGGACCCGGCGATGGCGACGGGGCGGATGCCCAGCTCGTCCAGCACCTGGATGACATGGATGTGGGCCAGACCGCGCGCGCCGCCGCCGCCGAAGGCGACGGCGAAGGTTGGCCCCGACATCCGTTCGTCCATGGCCGCCGCCGTCTCAGTCGCCTCCCGGCCCTTCGGCCTTGGGCTCCTCCACCTCGGGTCCCTCCACCTCGGGCCCGATGACCAGGACGGCCGGCTCGCCGGTCAACAGCCGCGCGGCGGCGGCCTTGACCTGATCGAGCGTCACCGCCTCGATCAGCGTGGCGCGGCGCTCGATATAGTCGATGCCGCGCCCGTCCCTCTGCAATTCGAGCAGGGTGCGGGCGACCGCCGTCGAGGAGTCGAGGTTGTTGATCGGATAGGCGCCGATCAGATAGGTCTTGGCCCGGGCGAGCTCGTCGGCGGTGACGCCGTTCTCGGCCACGCCCTTCACCACCTCGCGGATCAGGTCCAGCGTCTCCTGCGCCCGGTCGGCGCGGGTCGAGGTGCCGATCATCAGCATGTCGGCATAGTCGCCGGTGTGGAGCGACGAGCCGACGCCGTAGGCGAGGCCGCGCTTTTCGCGGACCTCGTCGAACAGGCGCGACGAGAAGGTGCCGCCGCCCAGCACATGGTTCATCAGGAAGGCGGCGAAGAAGGCCGGGTCCTCGCGCTCGAGGCCGGGATAGACGAGCTGGAGCGTGGCCTGCGGCAGGGCGTAGGGATAGTTGACCTGCTGGTCGAACCTGAGCTTCGCCTTCGCCACCGGGGCGAGGTCCTGCTCGGCCGGCAATGCGCCGAACACCCGGTCGAGCTCGGCCTTCAGCGTTTCGGCGTCGATGGCGCCGACGACGGCGACGTTCAGGCCCGAGCGGGCGAAGGTGCGCCGGTGCAGCGCGTGCAGGTCCTCGGCGGCGATGGCGGCCAGCGATTCGGCCGTGCCGTCGCTGCGGCGGGCATAGGGGTGGTCGCCATAGAGCGCGCGCGCGAACTCGTCGCGGCCGAGCGCGTTGGGGTCGCGCATGTCGCGCTGGATGCCGGTCGCGATCTGGGCGCGGATGCGCTCGACCGGTTCGGCGTCGAAGCGCGGCGCGTCGACGGCGAGCCCGAGCAGCCCGAAGGCGGCGTCGCGCTCCTCGGCCAGCATCCGCATCGAGCCGTAGACCGCCTCGCGGCGGGCATTGAAGCTCATCTCGGCGCCGACGTCGTCGAGCCTTTCCTGGAAGGCGTCGGCGGCGAGGTCGCCCGCGCCCTCGTCGAACAGGCCGGCCATCAGGTTGGACAGGCCTTCCTTACCGGCGGGGTCCTGGACGCTGCCGCCGCGGAAGGCGAAGTGCACGGTGACGATCGGAACCGTGTAGTCCTCGACCAGCCAGGCGGTGACGCCGCTGTCGGACGTCACTTCCTGGATCTTCATCCCGGCATGGGCCGGCGCCAGCGCCGGGACGACGAGGAAGGCGACGGCGAGCGCGAGCGTCGCCAGCGCCGGGGCGAGACGGTTGGCCGCGAAGCGGCTGGCCTTTTCCATGGCGGTCATGGTCGGTCTCACTCCTTGGGCAAGAGATAGGCGGCGACGGCGCGGCGCTCGTCCAGCCAGCGGGTGGCGGCGGCCTTGACGTCTTCCGCCGTCACGGCGCGGACGCGCTCGGGCCAGCTCGCGATGTCCTCGACCGTGCCGCCGGTCGCCAGCGTCGAGCCGTAGATGCGGGCCATGCCGTCCTGTTCGTCGCGGGCGAAGATCATCGAGCGCACGAAGCGTTTCCTGGCCTTCTCGACCTCTTCGTCCGTCACGCCGTCGGCCACGATCCTGGCGATCTCGGCGTCGATGGCTGTCTCGACGTCGTCGAGCGTGGCGTCGCCGCGCGGCGCGCCGATCACGACGAACATCGTGTCGTCGAGCGCCGTGCCCTGGTAGTAGGCCATGGCCGAGGAGGCGATGCCTTGCCGGACCACCAGCTCCTGATAGAGCCGCGAGCGGGTGCCGCCGCCCAGCACCTCGGCGAGGATGTCGAGCGCCTCGGCCTCTCCTTCCTTCGCCGTGGTGTAGGAGGGAACCACCCAGCGCTCGGAATAGTTCGGCACGCCGACGCGCGCGTCGGACAGCGTCACCGTGCGCCGGGTGTTCTGCTCCGGCTCGGTCGGGCGCAGGCGCGGCGGCAGCTCCGGCCCGCGCGGCACCTTGCCGTAGGTGCCCTCGGCGAGCCGTTGCACCGTCCCGGCGTCGACATCGCCGGCGACGACCAGGATGGCGTTGTTGGGCGCGTAATAGCGGCGGTAGAAATCGATGGCGTCGACGCGGTTCAGCTTCTCGATCTCGTGCATCCAGCCGATGACCGGGAAGCGGTAGGGATGGTTCTGGTAGAGCGTGGCGCTGACCTCTTCCGACAGAAGCGAGCGCGGGTCGCTCTCGACGCGCATGTTGCGTTCCTCGATGATGACGTCGCGCTCGGGCGCGATCACGTCCTCGGTCAGGATCAGGTTGGTCATCCGGTCAGCTTCCATCGCCATCATCTCGGGCAGGATCTGCGGCGCGACCTGCTGGTAATAGGCGGTGTAGTCGTAGGAGGTGAAGGCGTTCTCGCGCCCGCCGACGTCGGCGACACGGGCGGAGAACACGCCCGGCGCGTAATTCGACGTGCCCTTGAACATCAGGTGCTCGAAGAAATGGGCGATGCCCGACTTGCCCGGGGCCTCGTCGGCGGAGCCGACCTTGTACCACAGCATGTGGGTGACGACCGGGGCGCGGCGGTCAGGGATCACCACGACCTGAAGCCCGTTGCCCAGGGTGAAGTTCTCGATCTGCGGCCCGTCCTGCGCGGCCGCCGCCGCCGGCATCGAGGCGGCGAGGGCCGCGGCCAGCGCGCGGCCAAGGCTGAAACGGCGAATCACGTCCATCGGCATATCCTTCTTCCCGTGCGCGACAGATACAGCCCCATGCCTGTTACGCAAGGATGGCCGAATTCAGGTCCGCTCGCAGAAAGTCACGTTGGTGTCGCCCCAGTCGCGCGTCTCGGCGAGGGATAGCCAGCCGGCGGGGCGGAACGGCGATGCGGCGGCTTCCTCGACCACGACCAGCGCGTCCGGCTTGAGCCAGCCGCCGTCGAGCGCCGATTGCAGCGCCTGTTCGGCCAGCCCCCTGCCGTAGGGCGGGTCGGCGAAGACGAGGTCGAAGGGTGCGATGGTGCCGGCGTCGCCGAGCCGGGTGGCGTCGCGGCGGAAGATCTTGGCGCGGCCCTGGAGGCCGAATTCCTCGATGTTGGTGCGGATCAGGCCGCGGCCTTCGGCCGAGTCCTCGACGAACAGGCATTGCGCGGCCCCGCGCGACAGGGCTTCGAGCCCGAGCGCGCCGGTGCCGGAGAACAGGTCGAGCACGCGGCCGCCGTCGAGTTTTTCCGGCCAGCGGTGGGCGAGGATGTTGAACACCGCCTCGCGGGTGCGGTCGCCGGTCGGGCGGATCGCGTCCGATCGCGGCGCGGCCAACGGCCGGCCGCGCAGGGTTCCGCCGACGATGCGCATCAGTCCGGCCGGCGCGGCTTGCGCGGGCCGCCGGGACTGGGCTTGCGGCCGCCGGGCCTGCCGGTCGGGTTGCCCGCCGGCCCGCTTCCCGGTTTGCTTCCCGGCTTCGCGGCCGGGCGCGGCTTGCCGGCATAGCGGCGGCCTTCGCCGCGTTCCTCGACCGCGGCCTTCTTCTTCTCGCCCATAGGCTTGGCGCCCGGCGCCATCCAGACATTGGCGGTGCGCGACCGCGGCCGCTCTTCCTTGCGCTCCTCGCGGAAACCCGGCTTGCCGGGGAGGCCCTTCGGCGCGCCGGCGTCGAACTTCCTCCCGCCCGGCTTCCCGAATGCGGGCTTGCGGGTGTCGAGCCGCCCGAGCGCGTCCTCGCGCCTCGCCTCGCGGGCATCCTCGCCGCGATGGGCGCGGGGCTTGTCCTTGCGCGGCGGCGCGGCGGCGCCCTCCTTGTTCGAGAAGCCGGTCAGCACGGGGGCGTCGAAATTGGCGCCCGCCTCCTCGATCAGCCGCTCGCCCAACTGGTCGCGCAGATACTTGCCCTTCAATTCGCGCAATTCGCCCTCGGGCAGGTCGCCGAGCTGGAACGGGCCGTAGGACACGCGGATCAGCCGCGTCACGTCGAGGCCGAGCGCGCCGAGGATGTTCTTCACCTCGCGGTTCTTGCCTTCGCGCAGGCCGATGGTCAGCCAGGCGTTGGAGCCCTGCTCGCGGTCGAGCGTCGCCTCGACGCCGCCATAGAGCACGCCGTCGACGGCGATGCCGTCCTTCAGCCCCTCCAGCGCCTGCGGCTCGACCTTGCCGTGGACGCGGACGCGATAGCGGCGCAGCCAGCCCGTGGCCGGCAGTTCGAGCACCCGCGACAGGCCGCCGTCGTTGGTCAGCAGCAGCAACCCTTCGGTGTTGATGTCGAGCCGGCCGACGGTCATCAGCCGCGGCAGGTCCCCGGGCAGCACGTCGAACACGGTGCGGCGACCCTCGGGATCGCGGCTCGTCGTCACCACGCCGGCCGGCTTGTGGAACAGGAACAGCCGCGTGCGCTCGATGTCGGGGATCGGCTTGCCGTCGATCTCGATCCGGTCCCTTGCGCCGACGTTGACCGCCGGGGTGTCGAGCATCTTGCCGTTCAAGGTGATGCGGCCGGCGGCGATCATCGCCTCGGCGTCGCGGCGCGAGGAAACGCCGGCGCGGGCGAGGCGCCGGGCGATGCGCTCGCCGCCGCTGTCGTCGACCGCTGCGACTTCAGCGTCCTCGTGCCGGCCGGGACGGGGCGCGTCGCGATGCGGGCGGTCGGGGCGCGGGCGGGGCCGGTTCTCGTCCTTGCGCCCGGCGAAGCGGGGCTTGTCGCCGTTCCGTTGACGGAACGGCTTCCTCTCGCCGTCGCCCTCGCGCGGCTGGCGCGGGCCGTCGAAGCGGGGCTTGTCGAAACGGGGTTTGTCGCCGTCGCGCGGCGCGTAGGGCTTGCGCGGACGGCGCTCGCCGTCGCCGGCTTCGGCGGCTGCCGCCTCGCGGCGCTCCCACTTGCCCGGACGCGGCTTGGCCGGCCGGCCGTCCTCGCCCCTGGCGAAGGCGCGCTTCATGCCGTCCTGGCGCTGGAAGGGCTTTTTTGCCTCGCCGCCGTCCTCGCGCGGGCCGTCGAAACGGGGCTTGTCGAAACGGGGCTTGTCGAAACGGGGTTTGTCGCCGTCGCGCGGGGCATAGGGCTTGCGCGGGCGGCGCTCGTCGCCGGCGGCCTCGGTCCGTTCGCGCGGCTTCCACTTGCCCGCTGGCTTGCCGGCGCGGGGGCCGTCCGTGCGCGGCCTGTCGCCGCCGGGCTTGCCGGAACGCGGCCTGTCGCCGCCGCGGGCGGGCTTTTTTCTGTCGTCGCTCATCTGGCCTTCGCCTTTCCGCGCGGGTAACTATCAGAGCCTTTATGGCCTTGCGAGTGAAATGTCATCGGCGGCGGATGCATGAAACCTTCCCCCTTCATGGAGGCGGCCTTCGCGGAGGCGGAAGCGGCGGCCGCGCGCGGCGAGGTGCCGATCGGCGCGGTCGTGGTTTCCGGCGGTGAAATCCTCGCCCGCGCCGGCAACCGCACCCGCGAACTGAACGATCCGACCGCGCATGCCGAGATGCTCGCCCTGCGCGAGGCGTGCCGGCTCGCGGCCAGCGAGCGGTTGCCGGAGGCCGACCTCTACGTCACGCTCGAGCCGTGCGCGATGTGCGCGGCGGCGATCTCGTTCGCGCGTATCCGAAGGCTTTATTTCGGTGCGGCGGACGAGAAGGGCGGGGCGGTGACGTCGGGCGTGCGGCTCTATGCCCAGCCGACGTGCCACCACGCGCCCGAGACCTATGCCGGCATTTCCGGGCAGCGCGCGGCAGAACTCCTGAAATCCTTCTTCCGCGACCGGCGCTGACGCTGCTTTGTCTTGTGCCGCGCCCCGGCGCGGGGCATATGCAGTCGCGACCGCGCCAGCCGACAGCGCGCCAAGCGACGACAGGGAGACCGAGATGACGAAGACCCGCACCGAGACAGACACGTTCGGACCCATCGAGGTGGCGGCCGACCGCTACTGGGGCGCGCAGGCCGAGCGCAGCAAGGGCAATTTCAGGATCGGCTGGGAAAAGCAGCCGCTGCCGATCGTGCGCGCTCTCGGCATCGTCAAGCGCGCGGCGGCGGAAGCCAACATGGAGCTCGGCCGGCTCGACCGGCAAATCGGCGAGACCGTGGTCAAGGCGGCGCAGGAGGTGGTCGACGGCAAGCTCGACGAGCATTTCCCGCTCGTCGTCTGGCAGACCGGCTCCGGGACGCAATCGAACATGAACGCCAACGAGGTCATCTCCAACCGCGCCATCGAGATGCTGGGCGGCGAGATGGGCTCGAAGAAGCCGGTCCATCCCAACGACCACGTCAATATGAGCCAGTCGTCCAACGACACCTATCCGACCGCGATGCACGTCGCCGGCGCGGAGGAGATCGTCAACCGCCTGCTGCCGGCGCTGAACAAGCTCTACGCCGCGCTCGACGCCAAGGCGAAGGCGTGGGACCACATCATCAAGATCGGCCGCACCCACACCCAGGACGCGACGCCCCTGACGCTCGGCCAGGAGTTCTCCGGCTACGCTTGCCAGGTCAAGAACGGCATCGAGCGCATCGAGGCGACGCTGCCGGCGTTGATGCAGCTCGCCCAGGGCGGCACCGCCGTCGGCACCGGCCTCAACGCGCCGGTCGGCTTCGCCGAGAAGGTGGCGGAAAGGATAGCCGCCATCACCGGGCTCGCCTTCACCACCGCGCCCAACAAGTTCGAGGCGCTGGCCGCGCATGACGCGATGGTGTTCAGCCACGGCGCCATCAACACGGTGGCGGCCTCGCTGTTCAAGATCGCCAACGACATCCGCTTCCTCGGCTCCGGCCCGCGCGCCGGCTTGGGCGAGCTTTCGCTGCCCGAGAACGAGCCGGGCTCCTCGATCATGCCGGGCAAGGTCAACCCGACCCAGTGCGAGGCGATGACGCAGGTCTGCGTGCAGGTGTTCGGCAACAACGCGGCGCTGACCTTCGCCGGTTCGCAGGGCCATTTCGAGCTAAACGTGTTCAACCCGGTGATGGCCTACAACTTCCTCCAGTCGGTGCGGCTGATCGCCGACGCCGCCCACTCCTTCACCGACAATTGCGTCGTCGGCATCGAGCCGCGCGAGGACAACATCCGCGCCGGCGTCGAGCGCTCGCTGATGCTGGTGACGGCGCTGGCGCCGAAGATCGGCTACGACAACGCCGCCAAAATCGCCAAGACCGCGCACAAGAACGGCACCACGCTGCGCGAGGAGGCGCTGGCCACAGGGCTGGTGACGGAGGCCGAATACGACGCCATCGTCCGCCCCGAGCTGATGACCCGTCCGGGCTGATTTCACGCTTTTGTGAACGTATTATTGTAATCGTTCACAAAACAGGAACGATGAGTTCGCGGCGCGGCACTTGTCGCGCCGCTGGTTTGAGCTATCTCATGCGGACAACGATCCCGGAGAGCCCCCTCATGACCAACGACCTCACCCTTCTCGTCGCCCGCGTGCTGCTGGCGCTGATGTTCCTGACCTCCGGCATTCCGATGCTCATGGCGCCCGGCGGCTTCGCCGGCTTCATGGGTTCCATCGGCATGCCGGCGCCGCTTCTGGTGACGTGGGCCGTCATCGCGCTCAAGGTGCTGGGCGGCATCGCCCTCGTCGTCGGCTTCCAGACCCGCTGGGCGGCCTATGCCTTCGCCGCCTTCTGCCTCGCCACCGCCTTCATCGGCCATTCCGCGCCGGAAGAGGCAACCGTGTTCTGGAAGAACATCGCCCTCGTCGGCGGCTTCCTCGCCCTGTCGGTCGCCGGCCCCGGCGGCCTGTCGGTCGATGCGAAGCGCGGCTGAACGAACCGGACTGGAAAATGACGAAGGCCCGGAGCGATCCGGGCCTTTTCCGTTTCAGTTCGCCCGTTTCAGTCGCCTCGTTTCGGCCCGCCGTCGACGGCCGCGAGGATGCCGGCGACCGTCGCTTCGTCGGCGGCGTCGCGCGCCTTCAGCGATACGCCGAGGCAGGCCTCGGAGCGCAGGATGACGCCGTCGTCGAGGATCTTCAGGTGGTTGGCGCGCAGCGTCGAGCCGGTCGAGGTGATGTCGACGACGACGTCGGCGGAGCCCGCGGCCGGCGCGCCTTCGGTCGCGCCGAGGCTCTCGACAATGCGGTAGACCTGGATGCCGTGCTGGGCGGAGAAGAACTGCTGCGTCAGCCGCCAGTACTTGGTGGCGATCCGCAGCCGCCTGCCGTGGCGCTGGCGGAAATCGGCGGCGACGTCGTCGAGGTCGGCCATGGTGTCGACGTCGAGCCAGGCTTCCGGCACCGCGACGATGACGTCGGCATGGCCGAAGCCGAGCCGGGCGCCGATCGCGACCCGCGCCTGCCAGTCGGGAATCGTCTCGCGGATCAGGTCCTCGCCGGTGACGCCGAGATCGACCGTGCCCTGGCCGAGCTCGCGCGAGATTTCGGACGCCGACAGGAAGGCGATCTCGATGTCGTCGCGGCCCTCGATCTGGGCGCGGTAGCGGCGCTCGTCCTGCGGCGCGATCACGTTCAGCCCCGCGCGCGCCAGCACGGCGATGGCCTCTTCCTTCAGCCTGCCCTTGGAGGGAAGCGCCAGCGTCACCGTCATTGCCGTTCCCTCAATGCCGCGACGCGGTCGAGCCAGACGGAAAAGCCGACGCCGGGGATCGGCTCCCTGGCGCCGAGCATGGTCAGGAGCCGGTCGTAGCGGCCGCCGCCGACCAGCGGCAGCGACGCGCCCGAGCGGATCTCGAACACGAGGCCGGTATAGTAGTCGAGCGGCCGACCGAAGCCGGCGTCGTAGAGGATCGCGCCCTGCGGCAGGCCGTGGCCGGCGATTGCCGCGACGCGGATGCGGAAGGCGTCGAGCGCGGCGCCGAGCGACACGCCCGCATCCGCGGCGAAGCCGGTCAGCGCGTCGGCCGCATCCTCGAGCGGCGCGCGGATGGCGAGGAACCGCTTCAGTGCGTCGAAGGCGTCCTGCGACAGGCGCACGCTGCGCAGGTCTGCCTTCTCGATCAGCCGCCGGGCGATCTCCTGCGGCGTGCGGCCGGCCGAGGCGGGGAGGGCGGCCTCCTCCATCATGGCGGCGACATGGGCCGCGAGCCGGTCGCCGTCGCCGTCGGCGATCAGGGCGGCGATGGCCGGGTCGGGTGCGGGGCGCTGCGCCGGGTCGGCGAGGTCTTCCAGCGCCGCGCCGAGCTGCGTCGCCGAGCCGAAGGCGCGCGCCAGCCGCTTCTGCCAGCCGCGCGGCAGGCCGAGCCCGGCCAGCACCGCCTCGAAGACGTGCTGGTCGCCGAGCGTCGCGGCAAGCGGCGTGCCGGGCAGCACGCGCGACAGCAGCGCATAGGCGTCGGCGATGGAGCGGGCGTCGGCCGCGGCGGTGTCCTTCTCGCCAAGGTCCTCGATGCCGGCTTGCAGGAACTCGGCCCCGCCCTCGCGGCGCTGGCGGAACACCTGGCCGAGATAGCCGTAGCGGCGCGGCGTGTCCGCCTGGGCGGCGACATGGTCGCGGCAGACGGGAATGGTGAAGTCCGGCCGCAGGCACAGCGTCTCGCCGGTCTCGCTCTCGGTCAGGAAGATGCGGCGGCGCAAATCTTCGCCGGCCATGTCGAGGAAGGGGTCGGCCGGCTGCAACACGGCGACCTCGGCAAGGCCCGCGTCGCGCTCCTCGAACAGGGCGAAGATGTCGGCGGCGAAGGACGGTAGCCGCGCGGTCATGCCTGGCCGCTTTTCTCGGCGGCCTGCGCGTCGAGCACGCGGCGCACGGACGCGACCAGTTCGCTCTCCTTCGCCGTGAACTGCGCCGGCCGGCTCTCGCGCCAGGTGGCGTTGTCCTCGATCTCGGCCGACAGCTTCGCCCCCAGCGCCAGGTCCTTGATCTGCACTTCGCCGCTGGCGCGCTCGTCGCCGCCCTGGATGACGACGCACGGGGCGCCGCGCCGGTCGGCATATTTCATCTGCGCCTTCATGCCGGCGCCGCCGAGATACATTTCGGCCCTGATGCCGGCTGCCCGCAGGTCGGAGACCATCTTCTGGTAGCGGCCGAGCGATTCCGTGTCCTTGTCCATGACGAGGACGACGACCGGGGCGACGGTGTGCGTATCTTCGAGCTTGCCGAGGTTCTTCAGCGCGGCGGTCAGCCGCGACACGCCGATGGAGAAGCCGGTCGCCGGCACCGGCTCGCCGCGAAAGCGCGAGACCAGCCCGTCATAGCGCCCGCCGCCGGCGACCGAGCCGAAGCGGACGATCTCGCCCTTCTCGTTCGGCACCTCGAAGGTGAGCTCGGCCTCGTAGACCGGGCCGGTGTAATATTCGAGGCCGCGCACGACGGAGGGGTCGATCTTCACCCGGCCGTCGTCATAGCCGGCCGCCGCCACCAGCGCCCTGATCTGCGCCAGCTCGGCGACGCCCTCATTGTCGGCGACCTCGCCGGTCTCGATATAGCCGAGCACGGTGGCGATGCCGGCCTCGTCCAGCTCCGCGCCCTTGGTGAAGTCGCCGCTGTCGTCGAGCCGGCCCTTGCCGAGCAGCAGGCGCACGCCTTCCGGGCCGAACTTGTCGAGCTTGTCGATGGCGCGCAGCACGGTCAGCCGGCGGCCGGCATTGTCCTCGCCGCCGAGGCCGATCGCCTCCAGCACGCCGTCGAGCACCTTGCGGTTGTTGACGCGGATGACGTAGTCGCCGCGCGCGATGCCGACCGCCTCCAGCGTGTCGGCCATCATCATCGCCATCTCGGCGTCGGCCGCGACACCCCTGATCCCGTCGGGCGTGCCGACGATGTCGGCGTCGAACTGCATGAACTGGCGGAAGCGGCCCGGCCCCGGCTTCTCGTTGCGGAACACCCAGCCCGAGCGGTAGCTGCGGTAGGGCTTGGGCAAGGTCTCGAAATTCTCGGCGACGAAGCGCGCCAGCGGCGCGGTCAGGTCGTAGCGCAGCGACAGCCACTGCTCGTCGTCGTCCTGGAACGAGAACACGCCCTCGTTCGGCCGGTCCTGGTCGGGCAGGAACTTGCCCAGCGCATCGGTATATTCGACCATCGGCTGCTCGACGGGGTCGAAGCCGTAGAGCTCGTAGACGGCGCGGATCTTCGCCGTCATCGCGTCGACGGCGCGGATGTCGGCCGCATGGCGGTCGACGAAGCCCCGCGGCAGCCGCGCCTTCATCCTGTCCGCCTTGTCTGCCATGGTTCAGCCCGCCTGTAACGATCCCGATGCGCCGCTCGCGGACGCGCCGGTTTCCTAACCGATATGGCCGGGTGCGGCAAGGCGAAGGCGGGGCTGCGAGACGCCATGCGTTGCAATTGTGCAACGCAGTATCCATTCCACCGAAACCTGCTGCCGGGCCTCTGGCGTTTTCGCGGCCGCAGCATTATCAGCACCAACCGAAGCACAGGCGAAACCGGATGGTAACCATCCGCGTTGCAGAAAGAACGGAAATCCAACCGAGATGACCCCCGTGAAAGCCACGCTCGTTTCGCTGTTCATGCTCTGCGGCATCGCCATGTGGGGCGCGGCCATGTATTCGGCCGACGCGGCCGGCGGCCACGGCCCGGTCGACGGCTACGGCGTCGCCGACGCGCGCTGAAGCGCGCACGCCTTTCCTTTTAAAGCCTGGCGGCGGGCGGCGCTTTCTGCGCCTAGCGGCGTGCGGTGCCGAACGGGTCGTCCGGCGCGTGGAGCATGTCCGGTCCGGCCTGCGCGATGTCGCGCTTGCCGCACAGCGCCAGCGTGACGTCGAGCTCTTTGCGGATGATGTCGAGCGCGAGCCTGACGCCCTCGCGCCCGCCGGCGCCGAGGCCGTAGAGGAACGGCCGGCCGATATAGACGCCCCTGGCGCCGAGGCACAGCGCCTTCAGCACGTCCTGGCCGGAGCGGACGCCGCCGTCCATGTGCACCTCGATGCGGTCGCCGACCGCGGCGACGATCTCCGGCAGCGCCGAGATCGACGACGGCGCGCCGTCGAGCTGGCGGCCGCCATGGTTGGAGACGATGATGGCGTCGGCCCCGGTCTCGACGGCCATCTGCGCGTCCTCGACGTCGAGGATGCCCTTGATGATCAGCTTGCCGCCCCAGCGCTCCTTGATCCAGGCCACGTCGGCCCAGGACAGGCGCGGGTCGAACTGCTCGGCCGTCCAGGTTCCGAGCGAGGACAGGTCGGCGACCCCCTTCACATGGCCGGCGATGTTGCGGAAGGTGCGGCGCTTGGTGCCGAGCATGCCGAGACACCATAGCGGCCGCGTCGCCATCTGCCAGACGTGCTTGGGCGTGAATTTCGGCGGGGTCGACAGGCCGTTGCGCAGATCGTTGTGGCGCTGGCCGAGGATCTGGAGGTCGGCGGTCAGCACCAGCGCCGAGCAGCCGGCGGCCCTGGCGCGGTCGATCAGGTCGTTGATGAATCCGCGGTCGCGCATGACGTAGAGCTGGAACCAGAACGGCTTCGTCGTCGCCCCGGCCACGTCCTCGATCGAGCAGATGCTCATGGTCGACAGCGTGAAGGGAACGCCGGCTTCCTCGGCCGCCTGCGCGGCGAGGATTTCGCCGTCGGCGTGCTGCATGCCGGTCAGGCCGGTGGGCGCCAGCGCCACCGGCATCGACACCTTCTCGCCGATCATGGTCGAGGCGAGCGACCGGTCTGTCATGTCGACCAGCACCCGCTGCCGCAGCTTGATCTTGCGGAAATCATCCTCGTTGGCGCGCAGCGTCGTTTCCGTCCACGAGCCGGAATCGGCATAGTCGAAGAACATCTTCGGCACCCGCCGCCGGGCGCGCCGCCGCAAATCCTCGATCGTCAGCATCGCGCCCATCGTTCGTCCCCCTTTTGCCCTATCGGCTCGTGTCGGGTCCGTTATAAGAGGACGAAAGGTGCGGCGAAAGATGTTTCGCCATCCAAGCAGGAGGCATCCCATGTCCGGTCTCGCCATGCCCGCTCCCGACAGGAAGACGCTGGCCCGCCGCGACGAGATCGTCGCCGACATGCGCGTCATCGTGCCGGGCGAGGGCGTGGTCGACACCGAGCACTCCATGCGCGCCTTCGAGAGCGACGGGCTGACCGCCTATCGCCAGCTTCCGCTGGTCGTGGTGCTGCCGCAGACGGTCAGGCAGGTGCGGCGCATCCTCAAATATTGCAGCGACCGCAACATCCGCGTCGTGCCGCGCGGCGCGGGCACCTCGCTCTCCGGCGGGGCGCTGCCGCTCGTGGACGCGGTGCTCCTGGTGATGAGCCGCTTCAACCGCATCCTCGACATCGACTACGCCAACCGCACGGTGACGGCCCAGCCCGGCGTGACCAATCTCGGCATCACCAACGCCGTGCGCCATGAAGGCTTCTACTACGCGCCCGATCCCTCCTCGCAGATCGCCTGCTCGATCGGCGGCAACGTCGCGGAGAATTCCGGCGGCGTGCACTGCCTGAAATACGGGCTGACCGCCAACAACGTGCTCGGCCTCGAGATGGTGCTGATGAACGGCGACGTGGTGCGGCTGGGCGGCAGGCACCTCGATTCGGAGGGCCTCGACCTGATGGGCGTCGTCACCGGCTCGGAAGGGCTGCTCGGCGTCGTCACCGAGGTGACGGTGCGCATCCTGAAAAGCCCGGAGACGGCGCGCGCCGTCCTCCTCGGCTTCCCGTCGAGCGAACAGGCCGGGCAATGCGTCGCCGACATCATCGGCGCCGGCATCATCCCCGGCGGCATGGAGATGATGGACCGGCCGGCGATCAGCGCGGCCGAGGATTTCGTCCATGCCGGCTATCCGCTCGACGTCGAGGCGCTGCTGATCGTCGAGCTCGACGGGCCGGGGGCGGAGGTCGACCATCTGATCGGCGCGGTCGAGGCGATCGCGGCGAAGAACGGCTCCACCACCTGCCGCGTCTCGGCAAGCGAGGAGGAGCGCCTGACCTTCTGGGCCGGCAGGAAGGCCGCCTTCCCGGCGGTCGGCCGCATCTCGCCCGACTATTACTGCATGGACGGCACCATCCCGCGCAAGGAGCTGCCGCGTGTGCTGGCCGGCATGCGCGAACTGTCGGAGAAATACGGGCTTGCCGTCGCCAACGTCTTCCATGCCGGCGACGGCAACCTGCATCCGCTGATCCTCTACGACGCCAACCGGCCGGGCGAGCTGGAGCGGGCGGAAGCCTTCGGCGCCGACATCCTGCGGCTGTGCGTCCGGGTTGGCGGGGTGCTGACCGGCGAACACGGGGTGGGCGTGGAAAAGCGCGATCTGATGCCGGAAATGTTCTCGGAAGAAGACATGAACCAGCAGATCAGGGTCAAATGCGCCTTCGATCCCGGACATCTGCTCAATCCCGGCAAGATGTTCCCCGAACTGCACCGCTGCGCCGAGCTCGGCCGCATGCATGTGCGCGGCGGGCAACTGCCGTTCCCGGACATTCCGAGATTCTAGGGCCGAGGTTCTGATGACGACCTTTCAGCCATCATCGGCCGACGACGTGCTCGAAGCCGTGCACTGGGCGGCGGCGGGCGGGACGGCGCTCGAGATCGTGGGGGCCGGCACGCGGCGCGGCGTCGGCCGGCCGGTGGAGGCCGGGCATGCGCTCGACCTTTCCGCGCTTTCCGGCGTCACCCTCTACGAGCCGGAGGAGCTGGTGCTGTCGGCCCGCGCCGGCACCAAGCTTTCCGGGATCGAGGCGCTGCTGGCGGCTTCCGGTCAGGAACTCGCCTTCGAGCCGATCGATCACGGCCCGCTCGCCGGCGGCGCGGCGGGCGAAGGCACCATCGGCGGCGTGCTGATGGCGAACGCCAGCGGCCCGCGCCGGATCAAGGCGGGGGCGGCGCGCGACCATGTCCTCGGCATCCATGCCGTGTCCGGGCGCGGCGCGGCGTTCAAGTCGGGCGGGCGCGTGGTCAAGAACGTCACGGGCTACGACCTGGCCAAGCTCATGGCCGGCTCGTGGGGCACGCTGGCGGTCGTCACCGACCTCACCTTCAAGGTGCTGCCGAGGGCCGAGAGGGAGGCGACGCTGGTGCTGCGCGGTCTTTCCGAAGCCGAGGCCGCCCACGCCATGGCGGTGGCCATGACCTCGACGGGCGAGGTGTCGGCCGCTGCGCACCTGCCGGAAACCGTGGTCGGCAAGGTGCTCGGCGGCGGCCTGAAAGGCTGGCGCGGCGCGACCCTTCTGCGGCTCGAGGGTTTTGCCCCTTCAGTCGCCTACCGCTTCGACCGGCTTTCCGCCCTGCTCGCGCCGCTCGCCGCGCCCGAACGGCTGGACGAAGCCGCGTCGCGGACACTGTGGCGCGAGGTCCGCGATTGCGCGCCCTTCGCCGACGGCACGGAAAAGCCGGTGTGGCGCGTCTCGATGGCCCCGTCGCAGGGGCATCGGATGGTGATGGCGCTGCGGATGGAGGCGGCGGTCGACGCCTTCTACGACTGGCAGGGCGGGCTGATCTGGCTGCGCATGGAAGAAGACGCGGAGGCGGAGGCCGTGCGGCGGCAGATCGCCGCCCATGGCGGCGGCCACGCCACGCTGGTCCGCGCGCCGGCGCGCCTCCGCGCCGCCGCGGCCGTGTTCGAGCCGCAGCCGGAAGCGCTCGCCGCGCTCGCGGCGCGGGTCAAGGCCGAGTTCGATCCGCTGAACATCCTCAATCCCGGCAGGATGTACGCCTGAACGGTCTGTGATAGCCTCCAGGGGCATCGACGAAGGGAGATGACGATGGCCGATCCAAACACCCCGCCCGCGCCGCGCCAGACCGACCGCTGGCTGGAACCCGGCGCGACCAACGTCCAGGTCATCTATGCCTGCTATCTGCTCGGCTTCGTGGTCGGCATCACGCCGCTGATCGGCATCGTGCTGGCCTACATGAACCGCGGCAAGGCCGGCGGCTGGGTCGAGAGCCATTACACCTGGGCGATCCGCACCTTCTGGATCGGAATCCTCTACGGGCTGATCTCGCTCGTGCTCGCCTTCGTCCTGATCGGCTTCCTGCTGTCGCTGGCGGTCGCGGTCTGGGTCATCGTCCGCGTCGTCGTGGGGTTCCAGGCGGCCGGGCGCGGCGAGCCGATCCGCAACCCCGAAAGCTGGCTGATCTAGCCTGCCATGCAAACCAGCTTCTCGCTTGCCCAGCTTGCCGATCCGCATGTGGCGGAGGCGGAGGGCATCCTGCGCAAATGCGTGCATTGCGGCTTCTGCACCGCCACCTGCCCGACCTATGTCACGCTCGGCAACGAGCTCGACAGCCCGCGCGGCCGCATCTACCTGATCAAGGACATGCTGGAGAACGGCCGCGCCGCCGACGCGGAAATCGTCACCCATGTCGACCGCTGCCTGTCCTGCCTGTCGTGCATGACGACGTGCCCGTCCGGCGTGCACTACATGCACCTGGTCGACCACGCCCGCGCCCATATCGAGAAGACCTACAGGCGGCCGCTGGCCGAGCGCCTGACGCGCCGGCTGCTGGCAATGGTGCTGCCCTATCCGGCCCGCTTCCGCGCCGCACTCAGGTTCGCCCGGCTGGGGCGGCCGTTTACGGGGCTGTTCGAGGCCGTGCCGGCGCTGCGGCCGCTGGCGGCGATGCTCAGGCTCGCGCCGAAAGCGCTGCCGCCGGCCGCCGGCGTTTCCGCCGCCCGCGCGGCGGAGGGAACGCGGCGCGGGCGCGTCGCCATCCTCGCCGGCTGCGCGCAATCGGTGCTCGACCCCGGCATCAACGCGGCGACGGCGTCGCTCCTGACCCGTCTCGGCGTCGAGGTCGCGGCGTCGCCGGGCGAGGGCTGCTGCGGCGCGCTGGTCCACCACATGGGCCGCGAGGAGGAGGCGCTGGCCGCGGCGCGCAGGAATGTCGATGCCTGGATGCGGGTGCTGGAGCAGGGGGGGCTCGACGCGATCATCGTCACCGCTTCCGGCTGCGGCACCACGATCAAGGATTACGGCTTCATGCTGAGGCTCGATCCGGCCTATGCCGAAAAGGCGGCCAAAGTGTCGGCGCTGGCCAGGGACGTCACCGAATACCTCGCTACCCTCGACCTGCCGGAGCCGGTGCTGCGGCCGGGCCTGACGGTCGCCTACCATTCGGCCTGCTCGTTGCAGCACGGCCAGCGCGTGACGCGCCAGCCGAGGGAATTGCTGGCGCGCGCCGGCTTCACGGTGAAGGAGCCGGCCGAATCGCATCTGTGCTGCGGCTCGGCCGGCACCTACAACATCCTGCAAGGCGGGATCGCCACGGCGCTGCGCGACCGCAAGGTCGCCAATATCGAGGCGCTGGGGGCGGACGTGATCGCCGCCGGCAATATCGGCTGCATCACCCAGATCGCCTCCGGCACCGGCCTTCCGGTGGTGCACACGGTGCGGCTCATCGACTGGGCCTATGGCGGGATGCGGCCGGCCGAACTGTCGGAAAAGGCGGCGTGATCCAAAAAGAAGCGGGGGCGGCGCGATCCCCTCGCGCCGCCCCCGCCTCTGCGGCCGTCCCCCGGCTGCGATTCGTTTTCGTATTCTACATCACCACGACCGTCGCGCCGACCGGCACGCGCTCGTAAAGCTCGGTCACGTCCTCGTTGCGCATGCGGATGCAGCCCGAGGACACGGCCCGGCCGATGGTCCACGGCTGGTTGGTGCCGTGGATGCGATAGAGCGTCGAGCCGAGATAGAGCGCGCGCGCGCCCAGCGGGTTCTGCGGGCCGCCCTTCATGTGGGCGGGCAGGACGCGGCCCTTCTTCTTCTCGCGGGCGATCATCTCCGCCGGCGGCCGCCAGTCCGGCCACTCGCGCTTCTGCGTCACCTTGTGGCTGCCGGCCCATTCGAAGCCCGGCTTGCCGGTGCCGACGCCGTAGCGCCGCGCCTTGCCGCCCTCCTCGACGAGGTAGAGGAGGTTCTCGCGCGTGTCGATGACCACGGTGCCGGGCTGGTGCGGCCCGTCGTAGTCGACGGTCTGCGGCAGGTATTTCTGGTCGACCTGCGGCGCGGCGCGCGGGCCCGCGTCGCGCGGCGCGCTGGGTAGCGCGGCTGTCTGCACCCGGTCGGGCGCGCGCACGATCTTCTTCTGCCGCTCTGGCGCGGCCGGCGCCGGCGCGACGCGGACGCTGTAGCCGGCCGGCAGGGCGCCGCGCGGCTGCTGGCGTTGCGCGCGCGGCTGGGCCTGCGGCGCGCGTTGCAATTGCAGAACCCAGGGCGCGGAAAGGTCCGGACTGACGACCAGCGGCGGCCGCTCGCCATAGCGCGCCTGCGCGGACGAGCCTTCTACGGAAAACGCGGCCAGCAGCGCCGCGGCAAGCAGGGAAAAGGAAAGTCTCATCGGGGCGTACTCGCTACCTTTGCACCGTTGTCCGGCCGATTGTCCGCGGGTGCGCCAAGGAAATCGTGAATCGGATTTCATAAAAGACGGTCCTTCGCGTAAACCTTTTCTTGTGGTTAGCGTCGGGTTGAGCGGCTTGGTTAAGGAAGGCTGAAGAGATGACGAACGGGCTGTTGACCGGCGAGGACGGGCTGGCGCGCTGCCGATGGCATGGCGGCCTGCCCGACTACATGCGCTATCACGACGAGGAATGGGGCTTGCCCGTAGGCGACGACGTCCGCCTGTTCGAGAAGCTGTGCCTCGAAGGCTTCCAGTCCGGCCTGTCGTGGCTGACCATCCTGCGCAAGCGCGACAATTTCCGCGCCGCCTTCCACGGCTTCGATTTCCGCCGCCTGGCCATGGAGGACGAGGCCGAGGCGATGCCGCGCCATCTCACCGACGCCGGCATCGTGCGCCATCGCGGCAAGATCGCCTCGGTCTACAACAATGCCCGGCGCGCGGTGGCGCTTGCCGAGGAAGCCGGCTCGCTCGCCCGCTTCTTCTGGTCGTTCGAGCCCGGCCCGGACGAGCGGCCGCAGCGGCTCGACTGGGCAAGCCTGTCTGCGCTCGGCAAGACACCGACCTCGACCCGCATCTCGAAGGAGCTGAAGAAGCGCGGCTGGTCGTTCGTCGGGCCGACGACGGTCTACGCCTTCATGCAGGCGATGGGCATGGCCAACGACCATGTCGAGGGCTGCGTCTGCCGACCCCGGATCGAGGCGGCGCGGACGGCGTTCGCGCGCCCGGCCTGAAGGCTCATCCCAGCGCGGCCTCGATCAGCCGCACCTCGGCCTCGCGGCAGATCGCGCGGATGCCGTCGACCCGGCATTCGTCGGTGATGAAGGTGTGGACCTGCGACAGGTGGCCGATGCGCACCGGCGCGGTGCGCTCGAACTTGGTCTGGTCGGCGACGAGGATGACATGGCGGGCATTGGCGATGATCGCCTGCGCCACCTTGACCTCGCGATAGTCGAAATCGAGCAGCGCGCCGTCATGGTCGATGGCCGAGGCGCCGATCACGGCGTAGTCGACCTTGAACTGGCGGATGAAATCGACCGCCGCCTCGCCGACGACGCCGCCGTCGGAACCGCGCACGACGCCGCCGGCGATCACCACCTCGGTCTGCGGGAAGACGCGCATGCGGTTGGCGACGTTGATGTTGTTGGTGATGACCATCAGCCCCTTGCGGTCGGTCAGCGCATTGGCCACCGCTTCCGTCGTGGTGCCGATGTTGACGAACAGCGAGGCGCCGTCGGGAATCATGCGGGCGGCGGCGCGGCCGATGGCTTCCTTCTCGCCGGCCGCGATCTTGCGCCGGGCCTCGTACTCGACGTTCTCGACGCCGGACGGGAACAGCGCCCCGCCGTGGATGCGCGACAGAAGCCGCATGTCGCAGAGGTCGTTCAGGTCCTTGCGGATGGTTTGCGGCGTGACGTTGAAACGCGCGGCCAGTTCCTCGACCAGCACGCGGCCATTGTCCTTTGCCAGTTGCACGATCTCCGTCTGGCGTGGCGGCAGGTACATCCAGGCTCCCTTTCGCTTTCGGTTGTCGCCAATCTAGCGAAAAACGAAAGCGATGTGTAGCGCGGTTTTCGCGCTTCGCGGTCAGACGTTCCTGCGCTTGCCTTCGAGCAGGTCGAGCACGGCGCGGGCGGCGTCGAGCACGTTGGTGCCGGGGCCGAACACGGCGGCGACGCCATGGTCGAGCAGGAACTGGTAGTCCTGGCGCGGCACCACGCCGCCGACGACGACGATGACGTGCTCCGCGCCCTTGGCCTTCAGCGCCTCGACCAGTTGCGGGGCGAGGGTCTTGTGGCCGGCGGCGAGCGAGGACATGCCGACGACATGGACTTGCGACCTGACCGCGAGGTCGGCCGCCTCGTCCGGCGTCTGGAACAGCGGGCCGGCGATGACCTCGAAGCCGATGTCGCCGAAGGCGGAGGCGATGATCTTGGCGCCGCGGTCGTGGCCGTCCTGGCCGAGCTTGGCGACCAGCAGCTTCGGCGTCTCTCCGAGGTTCTTCGAGAATTCCTCGAGCCGCGCGACCAGGTTCTCGTATTCCGGCTCGCCCTCGTAAGCCTTGCCATAGACCTTGCGCACCACCTTCGGCACGGCCGTGTGGTCGCCGAAGGCCTCGCGCATGGCATCCGAGATTTCGCCGAGCGTGGCGCGGGCGCGGGCGGCTTCCACCGCCACTTCGAGGATGTTGCCGTTGCCGGAGCGCGCGACTTCGCGCAGCGCGTCGAGGGTTTCCTTCGCGCGCCTGGGGTCGCGCTGGCGCTTCGTCCTTTCGATGCGGGCGATCTGCGCCTCGCGCACGGCCTTGTTGTCGATGTCGAGGATGTCGAGCTCGTCCTCGGCCTCCAGCCGGTACTTGTTGACGCCGACGATGACCTCGTCGCCGCGGTCGACGGCCGCCTGCCGGCGCGTCGCCGCCTCCTCGATCAGCCGCTTGGGCAGGCCCTCGATCACCGCCTTGGTCATGCCGCCCATGGCCTCGACCTCCTCGATCAGCGCCCAGGCCTTTTCGGCGAGCCCGGCCGTCAGGCTCTCGACATAGTAGGAGCCGGCGAGCGGGTCGACCACCTTCGTCACGCCGGTCTCGTGCTGGAGGATCAACTGGGTGTTGCGGGCGATGCGGGCGGAAAATTCGGTCGGCAGCGCGATGGCCTCGTCGAGCGCGTTGGTGTGCAGCGATTGCGTCCCGCCGAGCGCGGCCGACATCGCCTCGTAGGCGGTGCGGATGACGTTGTTGTAGGGGTCCTGCTCCTGGAGCGAGACCCCGGACGTCTGGCAATGGGTGCGCAGCATCAGCGAGGACGGCTTCTTCGGCTCGAACTCCTCCATGATGCGCGTCCACAAGAGGCGCGCGGCGCGGAGCTTGGCCGCCTCCATGAAGAAGTTCATGCCGATGGCGAAGAAGAAGGAGAGGCGGCCGGCGAAATCGTCGACGTTCAGCCCCTTCTTCAGCGCGGCGCGGACATATTCGCGCCCGTCGGCCAGCGTGAAGGCCAGCTCCTGCACCAGCGTCGCGCCCGCCTCCTGCATGTGGTAGCCGGAAATGGAGATCGAGTTGAACTTCGGCATCTCCTTGGCCGTGTATTCGATGATGTCGGCGATGATCCGCATCGAGGGCTCGGGCGGGTAGATGTAGGTGTTGCGGACCATGAACTCCTTCAAAATGTCGTTCTGGATGGTCCCGGAAAGCTGGGCGCGGGGCACGCCCTGCTCCTCGCCGGCGACGATGAAGTTGGCGAGGATCGGGATCACCGCGCCGTTCATGGTCATGGAGACGGAAATCTTTTCCAGCGGGATGCCGTCGAACAGCACCTTCATGTCCTCGACCGAGTCGATGGCGACGCCCGCCTTGCCGACATCGCCGACGACGCGCTCGTGGTCCGAATCGTAGCCGCGATGGGTGGCGAGGTCGAAGGCGACCGAGACGCCCTGCTGGCCGGCGGCGAGCGCCTTGCGGTAGAAGGCGTTGGATGCCTCGGCCGTCGAGAAGCCGGCATATTGGCGGATGGTCCACGGCCGGCCGGCATACATCGTCGCGCGCGGGCCGCGCACGAAGGGGGCGAAGCCCGGCAGGCTGTCCAGATGCCCGACGCGCCCGAGGTCTTCGGCCGTATAGAGCGGCTTGACCGGGATGCCCTCCGGCGTGTCCCAGATCAGCGTGTCGGGATCGCGCTTGATCTCCTTCTCGGCAAGCGCGCGCCATCTGTCGAGCTTCGGGTCGGTCATCTCTTCGTCCTGCCTACTCGAATTCGAGGATCAGTTCGTCGACGGCGAGGCTGGCGCCCGGCTCGACGGCGACCCGCTTCACCGTACCGCGCTTTTCGGCGCGCAGCACGTTCTCCATCTTCATCGCCTCGACGGTCGCCAGCGCCTGGCCTTCCTGCACCTCGTCGCCTTCCCTGACGGCGATCGCGGTGACGACGCCCGGCATCGGGCACAGCAGCATCTTCGAGGTGTCGGGCGGCAGCTTTTCCGGCATCAGACGGGCGAGCGCGGCGACGCGCGGGCTGCGCACATGGGCTTTCGCGTCGATGCCGCGCCAGCGCAGCCGCCAGCCCGAGTTCACCTGGTTCACCTTGACGCCGGCGGTGACGGCGCCGTCGGGGCCGCCGACGGTGAAATGCGCGTGGGTGCGCCCCGGCAGCCAGTTGGACGCCACCGTCGCCTCGCGCCCGTCCGCGAACGCGACCACGGTGGCCGAGCCCTCGTCCCAGGCGGCGACCGGGAAGGCGTGGCCGGCCAGCGTCACCACCCAGTCGCGGCCGACAGCACGCGGATGGTTGGCGAGCGTACCCGAGATCAGCGCGCCGCGCTTCTGGATGCGCAGGTTGATGTAGGCGGCGATCGCGGCAAGCGCGCGCGCCTCGTCCTCGTCGGGGGCGACGCCGGCGAAGCCTTCCGGCCATTCCTCGGCGATGAAGGCCGTGGTCAGCCGGCCTTCCTGGAAGCGCGGATGCTCCATCACGGCCGACAGGAACGGCAGGTTGTGGCCGATTCCTTCCACCTCGAAATCGTCGAGCGCGCCCGACATGGCGGCGATGGCCTGATCGCGCGTCGGCGCCCAGGCGCACAATTTGGCGATCATCGGGTCATAATACATCGAGATCTCGCCGCCCTCGAACACGCCGGTGTCGTTGCGGATCACGGTGCCGTCTTCGCGCGCGCCTTCCGCCGGCGGGCGGTAGCGCGTCAGCCGGCCTATCGAGGGCAGGAAGTTGCGATAGGGGTCCTCGGCATAGAGCCGGCTCTCGATGGCCCAGCCGTTCAGCCTGACGTCGCCTTGAGCGATCTTCAGCTTTTCGCCGGCAGCGACGCGGATCATCTCCTCGACGAGGTCGATGCCGGTGATCAGCTCCGTCACCGGATGCTCGACCTGAAGGCGGGTATTCATCTCGAGGAAGTAGAAGTTGCGGTCGCCGTCGACGATGAACTCGACCGTGCCGGCCGAATAATAGCCGACGGCCTTTGCCAGGGCGACGGCCTGCTCGCCCATCGCACGCCGAGTGGCCTCGTCGAGGAAGGGCGACGGCGCTTCTTCGACCACCTTCTGGTTGCGGCGCTGGATCGAGCATTCGCGCTCGCCGAGATAGATTACGTTGCCGTGCTTGTCGCCCAGCACCTGGATTTCGATGTGGCGCGGCTGGGTGACGAATTTCTCGATGAAGATGCGGTCGTCGCCGAAGCTGCTCTTGGCCTCGTTCTTCGAGGACTGGAAGCCCTCGCGCGCCTCGGCGTCGTTCCAGGCGATGCGCATGCCCTTGCCGCCGCCGCCGGCCGACGCCTTGATCATCACCGGATAGCCGATCGAACCGGCGATGCGGACGGCCTCGTCCGCATCCTCGATCAGCCCCATATGGCCGGGCACGGTGTTGACGTTGGCTTCGGCCGCCAGCTTCTTCGAGGTGATCTTGTCGCCCATGGCGTGGATGGCGTTGACCGGCGGGCCGATGAAGGCGACGCCTTCCTTTTCCAGCGCCTCGGCGAAAGCGGCGTTCTCCGACAGGAAGCCGTAACCGGGATGGACCGCGTCCGCCCCGGTCTTGCGGATCGCGTCGAGGATGTTGTCGATGACGATATAGGACTGGTTCGACGGCGCCGGGCCGATATGCACGGCCTCGTCGGCCTGGCGCACATGCAGCGCCTCCTTGTCGGCGTCGGAATAGACGGCGACGGTGGCGATGCCGAGCTTCTTCGCCGTCCTGATGACCCGGCAGGCGATCTCGCCGCGATTGGCGATGAGGATTTTCTTGAACATCACCCGCTCTCCAGTCCCCGTAGTCCCCATGAGTTCAGTCCCTGAATTTCTTTTCGTACGGCATGGTCAGGATGGCCGAGGCCGTCACCACGCCGCCGAACACGGTGGCGAAGGGCACGACGAGCAGCAGCACCGGAACGGCCGGGTTGGCCGCCTGGGCGATGCGCTGGCCGATGCCGCCGATGTCGAGCCAGATGATGGCGGCGGCGGTCAGGACGCCGAGCAGGACGCCGGCGGCCGCGTTCACCGCCAGGAAGGTCAGCATCTGGCGATGGTCCTTGCGGGCCGCTTCCGGCGTCAGTTCCGGCTTGTCCGTCATTCCCGAGACCTTCATCACAGCGGACCCATCACAGCGGAATCGTGTCGTGCTTCTTCCACGGCTGGTCGAGCTTCTTGGTCCGCAGCGCCGCGAAGGCGCGGGCGATGCGCCGGCGCGAGGAATGCGGCATGATGACCTCGTCGATGAAGCCGCGCTCGGCCGCCTTGAACGGGTTGGCGAAATTGACCTCGTATTCCTTCGTCCGCGCAGCGATCTTGTCCGGGTCGCCCAACTCCGAGCGGTAGAGGATCTCGGTCGCGCCCTTGGCGCCCATCACCGCGATCTCGGCCGTCGGCCAGGCATAGTTGATGTCGGCGCCGATGTGCTTCGACGCCATGACGTCGTAGGCGCCGCCATAGGCTTTTCGCGTGATGAGCGTCACCATGGGGACGGTCGCCTGCGAATAGGCGAATAGCAGCTTGGCGCCGTGCTTGATGACGCCGCCATATTCCTGCGCCGTGCCCGGCAGGAAGCCCGGCACGTCGACCAGCGTCAGCAGGGGAATGGAGAAGGCGTCGCAGAAGCGGACGAAGCGGGCCGCCTTGCGCGAGGAATCGATGTCGAGGCAGCCGGCCAGCACCATCGGCTGGTTGGCGACGACGCCGACCGTCTGGCCCTCCATGCGGATGAA
>JBDHTD010000008.1:0-104485 GCA_039808485.1 Aquamicrobium sp.
TGACCCCACGTTAAGGGGTCCCGTTTGGACGAAAATTACCCCTCAACTGGGGTCCTCATTCCATGAAAAATCACAGCTATCGCGCGCGGTCGACGCCCCGCAGCGATTTCCTGCGCGCGACGAACGCCCTGACAAGGGGAAGAAAGAAAGCCTTGCTGAACCGTCCGATGGGCGGTTCAGGCTCAAGGTAGAAGGAGCGGCCGATCATGTCGGTGTTGTACTCGTCGAGGATAATCCAGACCCGTAGCTTGAGATCAAGGCCGGCCCGGCGCTTTTCTGTGGCGGGGATTTCGGCGGCGAACCGGCCCTTTTCCGGCTCCTTCGTTGTGACGGGAAAGAGAAGTAGCACATCGCCATCAAGCCGGCCGATGCGCACGCCGACCGCGACGGGACGATGTTTGCGGCCTTCGGTCTCGCCCTGGCGCATGGTTGGCGACAGGCGCTTCTCGAAGCTGCGGAACAGGTCGCAGAAACGGCTGTAGCCATAGCCGCCGGAATGGACGGCGCGATACTCTTCCCAAAGCAGCATCAGCGTGACGCCCGGCTTCTTCAGCTCCAGCGCCAGATCCGCCCAGTTCGGCTCCGGCAGCCGGCGCAGGCCCTGCTTCACCCCGGCGCGGGCGAACAGCCGGTTCTCCAGCGCGTCGTCGGTCAGGTCGCCTGGCAGCGGCCAGATCAGTCCCGCCGCCGTCGCGCGCTTCAGATTGTCCTGCACGGTGCTGCGCGCGATGCCCAGCCTCTGTGCGATCTCGCGGGCGCTGGTTCCATCACCGGCAAGCCGCAGCATCTGTCGTAATTGTCTCATGGTCAGCCTTCTCTTTGCCGGCATTACGCGTCCCTTGTTCAAAAGGACCGTCATGCCAAAGTTGCTGACCCACGTGCTCCTGCTCAGGCCTCAAAGCGGCCGGATATTGATCGGAATGGTGGCCGGCTTCACGTCGGAACGGTGGCCGGCTTCAGGTTGGAATGCCCGGCCGGATAACGTCGGAATCCGCAGTTTGATCCTTTCTCGTTGTTCGATGATAGCAGAGGCCCTGCCGAAGTAGGCGTCGGCCGGGGTCACGTTGCCAAGGCTCTCGTGGTGGCGTCGGTGATTGTAATACTCGACGAAGGCTTCGATCTGGCGTTCGAGATCGCCCGGCAGGAAGTAGTTCTCCAGCAGGATGCGGTTCTTGAGCGTCTGATGCCAGCGCTCGATCTTGCCCTGGGTCTGCGGATGAAGCGGAGCGCCGCGGACATGGCTCATGCCGTTGGCGTCGATCCATTCGGCGAGTTCGCTGGCGATGTAGGACGGCCCGTTGTCGCTGAGCAGTTTTGGCTTGTGCAACACCCTGGCGCTGTCACAGCCTGAAGCCGTAAGGCCCAGTTCCAGCGTTTCGGTCACGTCCTGGGCCCGCATGGTCGTGCACAGCTTCCAGGCGATGATGTAACGGGAGAAGTCGTCGAGCACGGTCGACAGATAGACCCAGCCCCAGCCGATGATCTTGAAGTAGGTGAAGTCTGTCTGCCACATCTCATTGGGACGCATGGTCTTGTCCCTGAACTCGTCGGCGGCCTTGATCACCACGAAGGCCGGGCTGGTGATGAGGTCATGGGCCTTGAGTAGGCGATAGACGGTCGCCTCGGACACGAAGTAGCGCTTCTCATCGGTGAAGCGCACCGCCAGCTCACGTGGTGACAGCTCGGACTGTTCCAGCGCCATGTCGATGATCTGGCTCTGGACCTCGGCGCTGATGCGGTTCCACACCCGGTTCGGCCGGGAAGGACGGTCCTCCAACGCCTCCGGGCCGCCTTCGACATAGCGGTCATACCAGCGGTAGAAGGTGCGCCGCGCAATGCCGAGCTGATCCAGCGTCTTCTTCGCCGGAAGGTGCGACTGCTCGACGATCTTGATGATCTCGAGCTTTTCGGATGCGGGGTATCTCATTCGTCGTCGCCCCCATCCGCGATCATGCTTTTTTTGAGCAGACGGTTCTCCAGCGTCAGGTCCGCGACTGCCTCCTTCAGCGCGCGGGTCTCGCGACGAAGGTCCTGCACTTCACCGGTCGTCGCAGCACGGGCCGTGTCGCCTGCCAGTCGCCGCTTGCCGGCTTCCAGAAATTCCTTCGACCAGGTGTAGTAGAGGCTCTGGGCAATCCCCTCCTTGCGGCACAACTCGGCAATGCTGTCTTCGCCACGAAGGCCATCCAGCACGATCCTGATCTTGTCTTCCGAGGAAAAGTGCCGCCGTGTCGTCCGGCGGATGTCTTTGACCACATGCTCGGCGGAGCGTTTGCCGCCAGTCGTCTTCGAATTCATGTTCGTTCCTTCGTCTTAGACGAGAACCGAACACTCCTTAAATCACACCCTCAATTCTGTGCCATAGGCGCTGATCCCGGACACGATCGGGAACAACCGAGGGACCCGGAATAGCTAAGTAATGCCGACCACTCATGCAATATGACTCCAAGGACCTGCTATTGAAGATCCAGCTATGGTTGAATGACTTTACCGGGGTTGAGAATGTTGGCCGGGTCGAGCACCGATTTAATACGTCTCATGATTTCGATCTCCGCCAAGCTTCTGGTTTTATGCAGCCACGGCCTCTTCAAGAGGCCAATTCCATGCTCGGCTGAAACAGTGCCCTGCATTTTGGAGATCAGTTCATAGACCCGCGTTTCGATCTCGGTAGCAGCCGCTTCGTCATTCGTTTCGACGGGAACGATAACGTGGAGATTTCCGTCAGCAATATGGCCAAGATACAGTGTCTTGGCCGGAATGAGCCCGCCAAGACATGCGTCGCAGGTTTCAACGAACTCGCCGAGCCTGGACGTTGCAATACCGACATCGAAACTCAGGAATGAACCATACTCACGTCCCACTTCGCCAATGGCCTCACGCAGGTCCCACATTGATCGTGCGTCCGCGAGAGATTGAGCCAGAACTCCATCCGTAGTGATACCTTCCTCATGACACCTGACGCACCATTCCTCCAACGGAATCTGGCTTTCGGACGTCGTCTCAATCAGCAGGTAAACGCCGTACCCCTCCCCCAGCGGTGACGGCTTTTCTATTCTCTTCGCGGCAAAGGACCAGTATGCCGGCCACATTGCCTCGAATGCGACCAAATCCACGTCGAACTGCCTGCGCGCAGATGCGAGACATGCCAACGCTGCAGCGTAATCAGGAACTGCCAGCATCGCAGTGTGCCGGCGATAAGGCTCAGGCGAAAGCCGTAGAACGACCCGAGTCAGAATTCCCAGGCAGCCTTCGCTTCCAATAAAAAGCTGTTTGAGATCAAAGCCGGCATTGTCCTTCAAAAGTGGGCGGAGATTTGAAAGCAGCGTTCCGTCGCTGAGCACCGCTTCGAACCCGAGCACCTGATTTCTCGTCGTCCCGTACCGTAGCACACGAATGCCGCCAGCATTCGTTGCAACCGTACCTCCAATTGTTGCGCTACCGCGGGAGCCAATATCAACGGCATAGCTCAGCCCGACAGATCGGGCCGCGTTCTGAACAGTTTCAAGCGGCGTTCCGGCCCATACCGTAAGGCAGGCATCGTCTTGGTCTATCGAGATTACGCCGTTCATCCGCTCGAGCGAGAGTACAACGTCTGACGGGCGAGGAACCGCACCTCCGGATATCCCTGTTCGCCCTCCTTGCGGCACAATGGATATCTGATGCCTGTGACATACCTTCATCACATCCATGACCTGCTGGGTATCAGCCGGGCGAAGTACTGCGAGAGGGGGGCACGCTAGCGCCGTCGAAGCATCGCCGCCGTACCTGCCCCTGTCCTCGACAGAGTCCGTAAATCCGGCACTGCCCAGCAATCGGGACAGTTCCGCTAACCCCTCACTGAATTCGTCCGCGTTCATCCCTGATACCAACTCCGTGCAATGTTGGTCACCTGGCAGGCACATTGTTTGGGTCGAGTTTGATGTCTATCAGGATGGGTCCGGATCTGGCGCGTATTGCCCTGCAGGCGTCTTCAAGATCCGGTTCAGTACGCACTGTTACGCCGCGGAGCCCCATGGCTTCGGCCACCACGGCAAAGTCTGGCGAGTTGATTAACGACATGGCCGGGTCCATCGATCGATTGGTGAACTGGATATGCTCGGCCCCATAGCTGGAGTCGTTGCAGACCAGGATCACAAGGTCGAGCTTCTCGCGCGCAACCGTAGCGATTTCCGAAAGGCCGCCGAGAGAAAGACCACCATCACCAGTTACCAGCAGGGTGAGGCTGCCCGGATTGGCTATGGCTGCGCCGATCGCCTCGGGGAGGCCGAGGCCGATCGCCGCGAAATGGCCGGTATGGACGAACTGGCGCGGCGAATGCACCGGAAAGGCCTGCCAGGAACTCATTGCGAAGCGGCCGATGTCGGTGACGAGCGTGCGGTCTGCGGGGACAGCCTCGTTAAGCTTGAGCAAAGCCGTATCGAAATCCACGACGCCCGCGCCAAGCGCCGGCCTATTCGCGCCTGCGGCAAGGACGCTGGGCCGTTCCGGTGCTGCGCCGGAAGCGAAGCCCGACGGAGGAATCTCGGCGGCTTCGAGCATCTCGCGCATCAGGTCGGCGGTGCGGGCCGGATCACCGACTATTCCCACATGCAGCGCCACATTGGTTCCGAGGTCGGCCGCGCGCGACATAATTTGGATGACACGCTTGCCGGCGAGATACGAACCGTACTCGGTCGTGTGACGGCCAAGGCTGGCGCCGAAGGCAATGAGGCAATCGCTCTGCATGACGAAATCGACGGTGACGGGGTGGCTGACGCCGCCGACGACGCCGAGATTCCATTCCTCGCCGCTGAACAGACCCGAGCCTTTCAGCGAGGTCGCCAGCGGCGCCTCGATCTGGGCGGCCAATCGCACCAGCGCCTCGCGCGCTTCCTCCGAGCTCGCCCCTCGCCCGGCCAGAATAAGCGGTCGCTTGGCCGACGCGATCATTCCGAGCGCTTCGTCAAGATCGTCGCTGGATGGAACGACGGCTCGGCTGTCGGCTATGCGGTGAACGACGGGGTCACCGTCACAAGGCGACCACTGCAGGTCCACCCGCATGTTGAGCACGACGGGACGACGCTCCACCTGCGCTCGCCGGAAGGCGACGGCGACATCTTCGGCGGCGGTCTCGGGCTTGCGCAGTTCGACGAAACCGGCGCCCGTCGCAGCGATCAACTCGCGTTGCGAGATGTTCTGCAAATGCTGAAGAACGTCCGGCGGCGTGTCGCCGCATATCAGGACGAGCGGGATGTTTCCCTTCACGCCCTCCACCAGCGCCGTCACCGCGTTGGTGAGAGCCGGCCCATGGGTGATCGTGGCGACGCCGACGCTCTCCGACCGCTGGGCGTAGCCCAGAGCCATGAGGACGGCCGACGCCTCGCTCGTCGCCGGAACGTATTTTCCGCCGCACTCGCGAACAAAGTGGTCGACCATGAACAGGTTCGCGTCGCCCATCAGCCCGAACAGGCATTCGGTATTGTGGGCGACCAGCGACCGCGCCACGAGCTGATGGACAAGCTGCCCGGACTTCTGTGCATTCATCGACATGACGTTCTTTCGCGTTTGCTTCTAATGCGCCGGTTGTGTGGACGCTACTCGACGGCGATTTCCTGGAATGAGCGGGACATTACCATGGAATGGATGAGCGCGACGCGGCCGGGTACGGACGACGCCAGCACGTGCTCATGCACC
Organism: Aquamicrobium sp.; assembly: GCA_039808485.1. GTDB lineage: Bacteria > Pseudomonadota > Alphaproteobacteria > Rhizobiales > Rhizobiaceae > Aerobium. Next base: position 5,674 of record JBDHTD010000008.1, read on the forward strand.
GCATGGGCACCGGCGCCGTTCAGGCCAAAGCCGTCCAGCACCGGGTAGTCGAGCGCGGCGAGGAAGTTTCCATCGGAAGCACCGCCACGCGACGTTTCGCCAAGTTCTAGGCCGAGTTCCTTGCCGAGCGCGCATGTGGCGTCGTACAGGCGCGCCACCTTTGCGGACTTCATGAACACGGGACGATTGAGTTCGCCCTCGACTTCGAGGGTGACGCCCGGCGTCACGGCCTTGCGCGCCATGATGGATTCGATCAGGCGGTCGGCGCTGTCGGCCCGCGTCGCACGCATGTCGATGTCGCAGGTCGCGAAGGCGGGAACCACGTTGCGGCGGGTGCCACCCTGAATCGTGCCGACATTGAATGTCGCGCCTTCCTCGATGTCGTTCATGCCTTCGATCTCGATGATCTGCTGCGCCAGCTCGCGGATGGCGCTGCTTCCTTCCGAAAGGCTGCCGCCGGCGTGCGACGAGCGGCCATGCGCGGTCAGCGTGAAGAAGCCGACGCCTTTGCGGGCAGTAATCAGCGTACCGATCGGCCCAAAGGCCGGTTCCGGCACGAGGTTGAAGGCGGCGCCGGCGCCGATCTCCTCGATCGTACCGCGCGAGGCGCCACTGCCGATCTCCTCGTCACCGTTCAGAAAGACGATGATGGGACGAGGCGGCACGAGGCCCTTCTCGGCGATGCGACGCAGCGTCTCGGTGATGATGTAGGAACCGGCCTTCATGTCGAAGATACCAGGCCCGTGAACCTTGTCTCCATCACGCCTGACGGGCATTGTCTCAAGCGTCCCTGCAGCCCACACCGTGTCGATATGGCCGTACATGGCCACCGGCTTGCCGGACGAACCGGCCGGGGCATAGGTCAGGACGAGCTGGCCGGCGCCCTTTTCGTTCGCCGGTATCCGGCGGCGCTGCACCGGCAGGCCTTCGAAGGACGCTTCGACATGATCGAGGAATATGTCGATCAGGTCATGCCGCTCCGACGGCGTCTCGAATTTGACCCAGTCGATGATGCCCTCGATATACGCCTCAGCGTCCACATCCTCCGGGCGCATCACATTGTCGAATTGCATTTGAAACCTCACGCTGCCTGTTTGTTGTCGCCACCGGGGCGGAAGCCGTAGTGCTCCGCCGCGAATTCGCTGCTGATGTAGCCGTCCTCGACGTCCGCCTGTATCCGCGCCGGATCGCGCTGCCGGGGATCGCCCCAGCCGCCGCCGCCCGGCAGGCGGATTTCCACGACGTCGCCGACCTTCAATTCGAGGGTGCTGGTCGCATCGAGCCGGATGACTTCCTCGCCGCGCACCACGAGCAGGGCGGCGCGCGATGCGTCGTGGCCTTTCTCACGGCCCTTCGGCGACAGCCGGAAGCGGTCCGAGTAAAGGTTCATGACGACGTTGTCGCGCAGAATGCGGTAGCGCCGGTAGATGCCCATACCGCCATTGAACTCGCCGGCGCCCAGGGAATCCTGGACGAGGCCGAACGTCTCCATGCGCAGGTGTGGGTGAAGCTGCTCAATCGACTCCGTGGGCGTCAGCCGGCACGACGACAGAACGTGATCCGTGGCGTGGATCGCGTCATAGCCGCGCGCCGCGCCCCAGCCGCCGCCGAGAACGTCGAGGTGGATGCCGGCTTTGCCGCCCGGCTCCATGTGCGACAGGAAGAAGCCGGTCGTGGCGTTGTTGCCCTGGGCCGGCGTGCTCTGCGGCAGCGCTTGGCCGAGCGCATCGTGTATCGCGTCCAGCGCGCGGCAGGCCGAGGTCGCGCGGGCGCGGACCGCCGCGCCGGGACGCGGATTGAGAACCGACCCATAAGGGAAGATCAATTTCAGCGGACGGTTGCAGCCGTCATTGGCGGGCATTTCCGTGTCGCCGAGAATGCTGCGCACCGCGGTGACGGCGGCGGCGATGCTGCTCGCCACCGGCGAGTTGAACATGCTCGGCAGCTGCTCCGCCGATCCGGTGAAGTCGAGCGTCGCCTCGTCGCCCTTCACGGTGACGTTGACGCAGATGCGGATCGGGCCGGCGTCGAAATCGCGGCCGTTGCTGTCGATCCACGCTTCGCCGTTCCAGCTTCCGTCGGGGATCTCGGCGATGGCCGCGCGCATGCGCCGTTCGCTGTAATCCAGCACTTCCGGCATCGCGCGCTTGACGGTTTCGAGGCCGTAACGCTCGACGAGGCCGAGGATGCGCTCGCGGCCGATGCGGTTGGCTGCGAACTGCGCGTCCATGTCGCCGCGGCCGATCTCGGGTGTGCGAATGTTGGCGAAGATCAGGCGTTCGATCATTCCGCCGTTCCAGTCCTTGTGAACGTTGCCGCGCACCGGCGGTATTATCACGCCTTCCTGGATCAGTTCGGTCGCAGCCACGTTGATGCCGACGGACCCGCCGCCGATGTCAAGATGGTGGGCGGTGCTGCCCGACCAGGCGATCAGTTCGTCCTCGAAGAAGATCGGCGTGAACAGGATGATGTCATTGAGATGCTGGCCGCCGCTGTAGGGGTCGTTGAGCATCACGAAGTCGTCCGGCCCGATGTCGGACAGGTCGAGCTGATCCGCCGCCGCCAGGAACGAGCCGTTCAGCGCCGCGGTCTGCATGGGGATCATGTCGGCCTGTGCGATCACGCGGCCCTGCGCGTCCAGCAGCGCCGTCGAGCAGTCGCGCGCCTCGCGCACGACGGCGGAGAACGCCGAACGGATCAGGTTCCCGGCCATCTCGTCCGCCGCGGCCTGCAGGCCGCGCGCGATGATAGTGAGGATGGTCTTGTCAATGCTCATCGCTTGTCCCTCAAAAGAAGATCGCCGGTCGGCAGGCATTCGGCTTCCCAGCCCTCGGGCACGACGACGGTGGAGGTCGGCTCGGCGAGGATCGCCGGGCCGGCGACTGCGCTGCCGGGTCCGATGTTCTTGCGTAGCGCGAACACAGCCCTGTAGGGCTTGCCGCCGAGCAGGATCTCGACCTCGTCGCGCGCGTCGGAAGGCGCCTCGGGAAGCGGTGTCGAAACGCCATGCCCGCCTGCCTTGTTGAGCCGCAGGCGATAGGCCACCACCTCGACGTCGAGCGAGGCGCGGGCGTAGCCGTAGCGCGCCTCGTGCTCGGTCTCGAACAGGCGGCGCAGCGTAGCCGCATCCTGCGGGCCGCCATCGGTCCATATCGTAAGCTCGAACGCCTGGCTGGCGTAGCGCATGTCGACGCCGACGATCAGGTCGTGATCGGTTTCACCGAGGCCGCTGCCTTCGGCGACCTTCGCCGCGAGCTTGCCCAGTTCCGCGAGGCGCGCCGCATCCAGCGTCGTGTCGCCGAGCGTATGGAGATCGCTGACCGACGCGTCGATGATGGTGTCGGCGATAAGCAGGCCGAAGGCGCTGGCCAGACCCGGCGACCAGGGAACGAGAACCTCGCGGATGCCGATCTCTTCCGCCACCATCGCGGCGTGCAGCCCGCCGCCGCCGCCGAACGCGACCATGGTGAAGCCGCGCGGGTCGATGCCGCGCCCGGTCGAGACGAGCCGCACGGCGCTAGCCATGTTGCTATTGACAAGCCGAAGGATGGAATCGGCCTTCTGCTCGACGGAACCCGGCAGGTCGATCGTGTCGAGCGCCGTGCGCGCCGCCTCCAGGTCGAGCGTCATCTTTCCGCCGAAGAAGCGATCGGCGCGCAGCAGCCCGGCGACCACCTGCGCGTCCGTCACGGTCGGGCGAAGGCCGCCATGGCCGTAGCAGGCTGGACCCGGCCGCGCGCCGGCGCTTTCCGGTCCGACGGCCAGAAAGCCGCCACGGTCGACCGATGCTATGCTGCCGCCGCCGGCGCCGATGGTCTCCATGTCGATGGAAGCCGTCCGCACGGGCAGGCCGTCGATGACGAGTTCCGGCACCGTGCCCGGAGCAAGGTCGGGCGCAAGCGCCACGTCGGTGCTGGTGCCGCCCATGTCGAGGGTGATGATGTCGGAAATGCCATTGCGGCGCGCGAACCAGATCGCGGCGCGCACGCCCGCAGCCGGTCCCGACAGCAGCATGCGCACGGCGTTGTTGCCGGCAACGGAGGCCGGCATGACGCCGCCGTTCGACTGCATGATGTGCAGCACGCCGCCATAGCCCGTCTGCCGCAGACCATCGTCGAGCTTGCCGATGTATTTCTCGACGACCGGGCCGACGAAGGAGTTCACCACCGTGGTGACGCTGCGCTCATATTCACGGAACTCCGGCGACACCTCGTGGCTGGCGGACACCGCGATCTCGGGCGCGCGCTCGCGGATCATCGCCGCGAGCTTCTTCTCGTGGTCGGCGTTGCGATAGGCGTGCAGCAGGCTGATGGCGATGCCCTGGACGCCCTGCGCGATGAAGGCTTCGACCTCTTTCCATGCCGCTTCCAGATCGAGCGGCTCGATGACGGCGCCGTCGGGGCCGATGCGCTCGGCGATCTCGCGGATCATGCTGCGGCGGATGATCGGCGCCACGCGGCGGTACTGCATGTTGTAGATGTCGTGGTCGCGCTCGCCTCGCCCGATCACGATAACGTCGCGGAATCCACGTGTAGTCAGGAGGCCGACATTCGCGCCACGCCGAGTTATCAAAGCGTTGGTTGCAACGGTTGATCCATGCGTGATCTGAGATAGCGCAGAAACATCAGCGCCTGATTCACCGATAACCGTCAACACGGCCTCATGAATAGCGCTTGGCGTGGACGGTGTCTTACCGGTCTGCAGGACCCCATCTTCCCGTAGCCATACCATGTCGGTGAATGTTCCGCCAATTTCCACACCAATCCTGCTCTCGCAGGATGGCCGGGAACTATCTGCACTTTGCATTGAGTAAACTCTCCTTCTCGCGCCAGTCTGGCGCTGCGACAGGTCTGACTAGGCTGATTAGGCTGGTTTGGCTGGGCCGGATGGGGTTGTAAGGAGTCGCTTGCGCATCTCCTCTTCCTTGCTGTCAACGGATGGCACGGCGTCGATCAGTGCGCGGGTCCATTCCGAGCGCGGGCGGAACAGGATATCCTCCGTCGACCCGGACTCGACTATCTCGCCCTTGAACATGACAACGGTTCTGTCGGCGATCGCGCGCACCACTCCAAGGTTATGGGTGATGATGATGTAGGTCAGATGCTCCTGCTCGCGCAGGTTCTTCAGAAACTCAAGGATGCGGGCCTGGACCGAGACATCGAGCGCGGAGGTTGGCTCATCCAGCACAAGCACATCCGGCTCAAGGGCAAGCGCACGGGCAATCGCGACGCGTTGCTTTTGACCGCCACTTAAAGAGCGCGGCTTGCGGCTGAGGAAGTGTCGCGGCACAGATACTTTGTCCAGCAATTCTTCGACGCGGGCACGTCTAGCCTTCCGATCTTTCATGCCACGCAGTTTCAGCGGCAACCCGACGATATCCTCTATGGTCTGACGCGGGTTCAACGAAGACCCCGGATCCTGGAAGACCATCTGGATGCGGTCGTCCTTTAGACCCTTGCGTTTGGCTGTCTTCTTTTCTCCGAGGTTTATCGAGATAGTCCCTTCGGTGGGCTCAATCTGGCCCGTGATCATCTGGGCCAAAGTTGTCTTGCCAGATCCAGATTCACCGACGATGGCGAAGGTTTCTCCACGATCCACATCGAAGTTGACGCCACTAACCGCCTTTAACGAACCAAACGACCGCACCAATCCTTTGACGCTTATAACGGGGTCATCGCTTCGCTGCTGTCTCTTCTCGACACTGTCATGGATGCGGGGAATGGCATCGACCAGAGCGCGCGTATATTCGTGCTGAGGCTCATCCAGCAACGCGACGGTTGGCCTGGATTCAACAACGCGGCCACGCAGCATCACATAGCTCTTAGAACATAGCCAGCGCGCGACACCGAGATCGTGGGTAATGTACAGACCAGCGAGTTTCTCGCGTTCAACCAGCTCGGCAATCAGTTCGATTGTCCGCTTCTGAACAGTTGCATCCAGCGCTGTCGTTGGCTCATCCGCGACCAGAAGACGCGCTCGCCCGCTCATGGCAATAGCGATGAGCACACGCTGCCGCATCCCCCCGGAAAGTTGGTGCGGATAGGACTTCATCACCCGCGCCGTATCGTGGATATGAACCATATCGAGCAGGTGCATTGCCTGGTCACGTGCGCTTCGGCGCGCGCTTGGCGAGTATTTGAGCCGTGCAAAACGCCGCAGGCTTTGCTCCGACCTGCCCCACAGTATGAAATCCACCATCTGACTGCCGATGGTGAATGACGGGTTCAGAGAGGCCATCGGATCTTGCGGAATGTAGGCGATGAAGCTTTTCAGCGCCGCACGCTGCCTGTCAGAAACGGTCAGCAAATCCTGTCCGAACAGGCGGGCTTCGCCACCCGTGACGCGCGAATTCCGCTGAAGAACACCGAGGAGATACTTTGCGGTGACGGTCTTGCCGGAACCAGATTCCCCTACAAGCCCAACCATCTCGCCTTCGTTGACAGTGATATCTACGCTGTGCAGAACCTGCCGAAACCCGTCCAGTGTGTCGAAGCCCAGGCTGAAATTCTTAAGTTCTACCGGAGCGTCGTTCGGGGCGACAGCAACGCCGCGAATTGATTCCGACGCCGTCTTAGGTTGACCAGAAATGGTTTGTTCCATAGCCATCGGGTGTCACGCGGCTCTCAACTTGAGGGAATTCGAGAGACCCATGCGAATCCAGCTCTCGCATGTCGTCAACGCGGCAAGCGCCGCATCCACGACCGGGATACTGGCCTTGATATCCCTGCCCACTCCAAACAACGCCATGCAGCCAAGAATAACCGCATCGGCTCCATCATCGCGCGCCGCGAGTTCCACCTGCTCTCGAAAGAGATCAAGCGTGTTGGCCATATTGCTGCGTAACTCGAGCACAGCACGATCCACCTGCCGCACGCGGACCAACCGTCCACCAAAGCCGTAGCTTTCTATCCTCTGCCTTGTCATGCGAGCATCACCACGCGGAATGACGACGCTGAAGCGCTGTCCGATGCCGGAGGCTAAGCCGCAGGCGGCCAGCAGTGGCGCGACGACTGGCAGGGAAAATTCCTGACGAAGGCTATCGAGCGCCGGATCGGCCGCACACCATGGTATCAATCCATCGATGCCAGACAAATCGCGGCCGCGAAGGTTGCGTACGATCTCGACCGCCGCCTCGTCGCGTTCAGCCTCGGTCTCGATGCTGGCCGGCCCGGCCTGATTGCGCCATACGACGATTTCTGTACCTGGCGCAGCATTGGCCTGAAGAAAGGCCCTGCGCAAATCCAGCACATCGTCCGGCATCGTTGCGTTGGGAACTACCACTGCAATTCTCACGAGAAACTCCAGTCTGACCTGTCGTCGTAGGGCGGCGGTCTATTCGCCAGCCAGCACGTCCCGCAGCCCATCACCAATCATGTTGAGGCTTACGACGACGAAGAAAATTGCCAGTCCCGGAAACAGCGAGACCCACCAGGATGCCGGCATATAGTTGCGACCAGTTGCGACCATCAGGCCCCATTCCGGCGTAGGTGGATTTGCGCCAGCCCCGAGGAAACTGATCGACGTCCCAACTAGAATAACCGCGCCTGCATCCAGCGAAGCAGCTACCAGGAGCGACGACGCCATATTCGGCAGTATCTCCCGGAAAAGAATATGGCGGTCTGAAGCACCAAGCTGCTGGGCCGCAACGACATATTTTTCGTGCTTGAGTGACAAAGTTTGCCCATGCGCAAGGCGAGCGAAGACGCGCCACCAGATCAGCGACAGGGCGATGATGGCGTTGATCAAGCTTGGCCCCAGCAAGACGCTTATGCCAAGAGCCAGAACAAGGGCTGGTATCGACGAAAACACATCGACAATACGCATCAAGACGGCTTCTATGCGTCCTCCATAGTAACCGGCTACCAGGCCAATCGGCACACCCACCGTCACGGTAATCATCGTGACGATGACGGCCATACCAAGTGAAAGTGCGGCTCCACTCATGACACGCGAAAGAATGTCGCGGCCGGCTTCATCGGTACCGAACCAGAACTCAGCCGACGGCGGCTGAAGCATCCGGTCGAAATGGAGAGCATCAAGCGCGTCTTCCGGATAGGGCGATATCCATGGCGCAAATATTGCGACGAATACCAGGATCGACAGGCAGACAAATCCAAAAAGCGCAGTGGGATTTGAAAAGAAACGCCGTAACGTCCTGTAGCGAACTTCTACAATCTCGGGCTCGAAATCAGTGCTGTTGGCCTCCGAAGTCATGTACCTGCCTCCAGACGAACGCGCGGATCGATTACCGGGTACAAAATCTCAACGATAAAGTTCGTGAGAACAACAAAAAGGCAGACAATCATCGTAACACCTATCACACCATTGAAGTCGTTAGCGATAATAGAGTCAGCACCAAATCTAGCCATTCCCGGCCACCCGAACACTTTCTCAACAACAAAACTTGAGCCAATCATGATGGGGACCAGAAACCCGATAATGGTCAAAGTCGATGTGAACGCGTTTCGTAGAACAAACTTGTAGTTTATTATGAATGGGTGGACACCAAGAGCTCGCGCTAGTTCGGGATATGGTTTTTCCAGTTCATCGATCATGTTTGCCCTTACCATTCGCATAATGGTTGCAAGAGGTCCGGCAGCAAGCACGATGGTCGGCGCAACCAAGTGCTGCAGGCTATTGCCGAAGGCGGTAAAATCCAAAGCGAGCAGACTATCGATCGTCAGAAAGCCAGTGACATTCGGCGGAGCCGCAACACTAAGGCGCCCGGTGATGGGCAGCAGAGCCAGCGTCAGCCCAAAGAAAAGCTGAATAACGATGCCAACCCAGAACTGCGGAAATGAAACACCAGCAAGAGCAAAAATTCTGCTGAATCCATCGAGGAAGCGATCACGATGAACAGCTGCAATAACACCTAGCGGGACGCCAACCGCGATAGCGAAAAGCAGCGAGGCGATGATCAGTTCCAGAGTGGCAGGAAGGCGCGCAGCGATTACGGCGCCTACGTCACGCCTTTCGACCAGAGACAGGCCAAACTCACCCCTGAACATACCCGTGACGAAGTTGATATACTGCATCACCAGTGGTTGATTAAGTCCAAGCTGATTGCGGAGCTGTTCTATTTGCTCAGCGCTTGCACGGTTTCCCAGTGCAGCGGCTACCGGGTCACCCGGTAGCACGCGTGTCAGCAAGAACACGAGGATTGAAACCCCCGCGAGCACGACAAGCATCTGCATTATGCGTTGAACGAGACGCAGAAGTTTCATGATCTTCGGCCTGAAACGGATACGAGACTGGTTTGCAGTGGCAGGGCCAGCCTATTTTGGCTGGTTTGCCTGCAACTGCGGCGACTTGGCGTCCATCGACCAGTTCTCGAACCGGAGATCATAATACATCGCGCCGTTGCTCGGCGGGAAGCCTGTGACATAATCCCAGAGCGTGACGTGCTGGACATCCGTATGCGAAAAGATCGCGGGACTGTCCTCGGCTATGAGCTTTGCCGCTCCGCAATAGCTGTCGGCCTGAACCTTCGTATCCATCGAACCGATTCCGGCAGCAATCAGCTTCGTCGCTTCCGGATTGTCGTAATACATGCCTCCGGGCGGGTAGGCGTCGCCCCAGGTCGATTTGGTGAAGTAGTTCAGGAAGAGCGTCGGCTCCGGAATCTTCGCCGGCTCGTAGAATAGCACGAAGTCGTAAGCGGTTTCCGGCTTCGTCTGAGCGGCCACGATGTCCGTCCACCTGACTGGCTGGACCTTGGTCGGGATGCCCAGTCGCGTCAGGTTCGTCGCAAGCAGCAGCGAGATGTTGTTGAAGCGATCGCTGCCGGCCACCGCGGCAATGCGAAGATCGGATTTCGCCAGATCTGCTGCCGAATATTTCGATTTCGAGAGAAATTCGCGGGCCTTGTCCAGATCGTATGGATAGGTCGTGATGCCCTCGCAGCCCGGCAGTATCGAGGCCGGAACCGGACCGGCAAGCGGGCCACCTGCACCCAGAATATGGTTCTTCACCGTCTCCGCGTCATAGGCGCTGGCAATCGCCTTGCGAACCCAGACGTCGTCTAGCGGAGCTTTCGTGGTGTTCATGACCACGAACCACGGAGACGGTATAGGTTCCTCACGGCGCTTCAGGTTTGGAACGGAGCCAAGTTCCCTTTGCACAGTTACAGGTATTGTCGGATCGCCAACGTCGATCTCCCCCGCCCTAAGCTTGGTAACGATGGTTGCGATCTCTGGCGTAACCTGAAATTCCACAGACCCAGGCGCGCCGGCTTTGACCGGAGCCAAGGCATAATCGGCAAACTTCTTAACACGCAGAATTTCGCCCGGACGATAATCCGCCACTTCATAAGGGCCTGAACCGGCATCGTTGGCGCGCAGGAAGTCGGTCCCGTAGTCCTGCATCTCGCCGAAGGCTCCCGGCTTCAGGTTTGCCAGCACCACATCTTTGTTGATGATGCGAAACAGAAGCAGTGACTTCAGAAAGCTGGAATTCGGGGCATCAAGCTTGAAGGTAACGGTATCCCCTTCGAAGGACACGCCCTCCGCCTTGATCATCCGGAAGTTGGAAGCAGCCGGTCCGTTGACCACCAGCATGCGCACCATCGAGAAGGCGACATCCTCGGCAGTGACCTCGCTGCCATCATGGAACTTCTGGCCGCCGCGAATCTTGAAGGCATATTCGCGGCCGTCTTCCGAAATCATCCACGATTCAGCCAGCCATGGCACAACGCCCTTCTCAGCATCCGGCCACACAAGAGTATCGTAAACATTGTAAGTCGAAACCGATTCCCAGAAGTTTGTCTGGTAGACCGGATCGAGCGTATTGATCTCCATAAGAGTAGCCCAACGCAGGGCATACTCTGGCTCCTGTGCTTGCGCGGCGGGTACAATCACAGATGCCAGAAGCGCCGACAAGGCGGTCATTCTGAGACGATGGAGGCCATTGCGAACTATCATGACAATTCCCCTTATTTGAAGCGATTTTGGGTTCACCAAAGCCAAGCGACCAAGGGTATCTTGGAGACAGACCCATGACAGGACAATCGTCATTTTAGCAACCCTATGGTGACTTGACATCACCATTAAAGCGTCGTTGATTGCGTTTTGTGCACTGATCGCCAAATTCGCCTGCTCCCAAGCTTTTCGATGTCGAGTCGGGTGACGACTTCGTTGTTGCTTAATGGGTTGAACCCGATACCGCCGAGGAGAAATGGCTACTCCAGGTTCCACTTCCACACATCTGCAATTGCCCTCTTTGCTAGCTCTTCGCGCCTTTGTTGCTGTTGGGCAGACAGGTAGCATTCGCAAGGCCGGGCAGATGCTGAATATCGACCACTCTGCTGTGTCAAGACACGTGCGATTTCTGGAGATGCAGCTTGGCGTAACACTATTCGTGCCACGCGGTCGCGGTCTCTCGCTATCTACGGATGGGGAGCGCTATTACAACGATATGCGCAAGGCATTCGACATCATGGTTTCGGCGACTGCCAACCTAGTCAGTTCGCAAAGCAGATCACTTACAATTTCGGCCCCGCCGGCAATTGCGCATCGGATTCTCCTCCCTCGAATACCTGACTTGGAGACCGTTGTACCGGGATGGAACATCACGCTCGTAACCGGCGAGGAAAGTGACGTTAACAAGATTGGCGCTAACGTGCTCCAGATCGGCTTCCGAGAGACGGTCGATTTTTCGACGAGCGATTATTGCCAGTTGATCTCGAGGCCGCGCATATTGCCGCTCGCAAGCGCAGATGCTCTGAAGAGCTGGCCGGAAATTCACTCACCCCACGATATTTTCAGGGTTCCAATCATATTACAATCCACCAACGGCTACTGGGAAAAATGGTTTGCTGCGTTGGGTATCAATGATTTACCCGTGCTGAAAGGACCGAATCTTCCAAACACACTTCTTGCAATTGAAGCGGCTCGGCGTGGACAGGGCGTCGCACTCGTCAATGAAACTATAGCGGGAGATCTGGTTCAAAAAGGCGAGTTGCAGGAAGTTCTTCAAACTGATGTACGATTGGCGGGATACTATCTGACAATGTCAAAAAGTCTGGCTACGCGGCCTCAAGTCATGAAAGTGATGCAATGGCTTCGCGGAGTCGTCTGAGCCTTTCATGAATTCGTACAAATCAAATCCAACATCGAATCGAATTTCTACATTCCTGCTTCAGGCGCTCGTCCTGAATTATCAGACCGGATATTAATCTATTAGGTCAGCCGCTTTGTATCCAATCATCATTGATGGCGCATTTGTATTACCGCTTGTTATACTTGGCATTACAGAGGCATCGGCGATCGACAGGCCTGTCATCCCATGAAGATGAAGACTTGGCGAGACAACACTCATCCGATCTCTTTCTCGACCAATGCGGCATGTTCCTGAATAATGAAACGCCGTCCCGCTTGTCTCTTTTATGATGGTCTCCGGATTCGCAGTCAAATCAGGATCATTCAGACGACCGTCAGGAGAGAATGCCGCAAAGGCACTTTGTCCCATGACTTTCTGAAGTATCTGAACACCGCGTTTCAGGCGCTCACGATCATCTTCTGTAGACAGATAGTTTGGCTCTATACGCAACGCGGCATCCGGGTCTGAGCTGAGGATAGACAATTGCCCCCGGCTCTCAGGTCTGAAGACATAGATACCCGCGAAGCAGGTGGGGTCAGGAGCGCGCTGAGTGAGTAGCGGGAACCATGGCTGGCCGGCGCTTGGACCGGGCAAAAAAAGTGCCTGGAGATCCGGTTCCGGCTCGGTCTCAGAAGATTTTATCACAAGCCCAGCTTGGAACGGGGGCAAGGCTGCCCGCCCTTTGCCCACAATTGCCGCCGCAGCGACACTCAGGCTGGCCCGATCGATTCGCATCAGCCGATAAAGCTGCGACTTCCCGGCATTGGCTATTCTGACCCGTGCGCTTAGATGATCCTGCAGATTCCTGCCAACACCAGGCAGGTCATGTATTACCTTCACACCGGCTCGCTCCAGAACAGAAGGATCGCCAATACCGGAAAGCATCAGCAGCTTAGGCGTGTTTATGGCTCCGCAGCACAGGATAATCCTTCCCGCCGAATAGCGCTCCAGCGTGCGTCCATGCCGAACGGTCACGCCTTCTATACGCGAACCGACAAGATTTAGCTGGACCGCCTCACGGCCGGTTTTTATGGTGAGATGTCGCCGAGCCTTCTCGTCCAAATACTCTGTAGAGAACCGCCGCCGCCCATCTTCAACATTCAGGGAGAAATACCCTGCCCCCTCCTGTGAAGGATTATTGAAGTCAGAGGCACGGGGCAGTCCGGCCTGTTGCGCAGCCTCCACGAAGGCTTGATCGAGCGGGTCAGCGGAAACCTGCTGCATAACATGAATATGAGGCCCTGTGGATTTGGCCCGCCCCTCGATCGCGTCAAAAACGGGTGCGACATTGCTCCAGCCCCAGCCGTCTGCGCCGGCTTTTTCCCAGCTATCATAGTCTGAGGGCCGGCCCCGCATCCAGACCATACCGTTGATTGCCGAAGACCCGCCGAGGACGCGGCCGTGCGGCCAGGCCAGTTGCCGTCCACCCAGGCGCGCCTCCGGCTCTGTCACATTCTGCCACATGCCATATCGCATCCGCGCGAAGACGCCTGCGAAGATGGGTACTGTATGGAGCGGCCAGAACGAGCGTCGACCAGCCTCAAGGAGCAGGACAGAGCCCTTTTGTGCACTGGCGAGCCGCGAGGCCGCTATAGCTCCGGCCGAGCCGCCGCCAACGACGATGAAATCGAAATGACGCATGGACGCCCTCGTAGATTCAGAATGTACAGACGCTCACTGCTGCTGCGCGCGCGGAGCCGGGTAGGAAAAACGGGCATGGGTGAGACGCATTGCAACCAGCATTTCCGCCAGGCCGACCGCCGCATGACCCGGATCCACGATAGGAATCGGCGACTGCAACAAATCCCGCATGCCAAAGAACCGCATACCTGCGAGAACCACCGCGTCGGTGCGTCCGCGCGCAGCCAGCTCTCCTACCGCCCGGCTCACCCGCTCGGCGGTATCATTTCCGTCCTCCAGCAGATTCTTGACCGGCACGCCAATATCAATGGTTTCGACTAGACTGTCCTCAAGCCCGAACGAAGCAACTATTTGCCGGATCATCCGCGTGTTCTGCGCCGAGGAGATGACTGAGAATTGAAAGCCTATGCTGCGCGCAATGAGACAGGAGGCCTGAAACGGGCCAACAACGGGTACGTCAACAAGCTCGCGTGCCGCAATTACGCCCGGGTCCACACCACACCAAGAGATAAATGCATCGTAACCGTCATGTCGCAGAGCTACTATTCGGCTGGCGATCTCGTTGCCTGCGACCTGCCGGTCGAATTCAGTCTCTATCGCGGACATCGGATTTGTAACAGATTCGAACTGCAGAATCGTGCCGGGCCGCACCGCGGACTTCAGGTGATCAAGCCGTTTGGAGAGGTCGTCCTGGCTCATTCCAGAGTTGGGGATGACCATCGCTATTCTCATAAGCTGAACCTCTCAAATGCCACAGTACCAAGCGGGCCGCAACGGCCCGCACTCTCATCTGAAGCGCTGCACTAGCCGCGAATGAATGCAAGCGACTGGAAACGCCCCCTAAGCGCGGTGACGCGTCCGGCCACAGATTCCGGATGCTCACTTTCTAACGCCTCGGCGACCAGCGATCCGAGTTCATCCATATGCTCTGCCCTCATACCCCAGCGTACGATCTCCGGCGTCCCCAGACGCAGGCCGTTGACATCGTTCTCTACTGCAGCTTCGGGCAAACCTATTCCGCTCGACAGAATGTTGGCCTTCCTTAGCTTTTGGGCGGCCGACTGGCCACCGCCATATTTGGCGGCACGGATAGCAAACTGATGCGATTGCGTGACGCCGGTCCCTGTTTCCACTACTGGAATACCCGCTTTGGCAAGACTGCCGGCCAAGGCTTTGGCAGTGCGGATCATCTCCGAAGCATAGGCCTGGCCGAATTCGCGCCAATCGAGAAGAGCGATCGCAAGCGCGGCTGATTTAGCTGCATCAAAATTGGCGGTCAGGCCCGGATAGGCGATATGGTCGAGCTTCTCGGCAAGCTCAGGTACGTTGGTCAGTACCAGTCCGCCAGCTGGCCCTCCCAGGCTCTTGTAGGTGCTCATTGTCAGCAGGTCGGCACCGTTCTTAAGTGGATTTGGCCAGGCTTTGCCCGCAAACAGGCCGCAAAGATGAGCGCCGTCGAAGAGCACCCGCGCCCCGACTTTGTCAGCCATTGCTCGTACAGCACGGACGTTCCAGGGCGCGAGGTTCATGCTCCCGCCTATCGTTATCAATGACGGCTTCACCTCGGCGACCATTCTGGCCAACGCATCGTAGTCAATTGCATATCCGGCGGCATCGACGGGCGCTTGATGTATCTCAAGCCCGTAGAGGCCCGCCGCACCCGCTTGATGGTGCGTTACGTGGCCTCCTATAGTGGCCGGCGGAACGATAATATGATCGCCCGGTCGAGTGGTTGCCATGAACGCATAAAGATTGGCCAATGCGCCTGAGCCAACACGGATCTCGGCAAACTTTGCCTCGAAAACTTCCGCAGCAAGTTCAGCTGCAATCACTTCGATCTTTTCAATTGCCTCGAGACCCATTTCATATTTTTCGGTCGGATATCCCAAAGACGGTCTAGAGCCAAGACCTTGTGCAAGAACGGCTTCGGCTCGTGGATTCATTACGTTCGTTGCAGGGTTTAGATTGATGCATTCGTGTTCGTGAATGCGCCGGTTCTCTGCAATGAGATCGTGGACTGTGGCCGCGACCGAATCTGACGGTTGCGACGCCACATTATCTGCGACGCCAAGGACAAAATCCTCAACCCCGTCGTTCACCCAACCCCGTCTCGACAGACTGCGCATTCCATATTCCTTTTCATAGAAACTCATCAGCTATGTCGATCGATATTTCGTTCTTGCGCAAATCAGTTATGGTGAGGCCTCAGACGTAGATTTTCTAGGCCTCGCATGAGCGTTGACCCACCCAGAACCCGAACTCTTCCATTGAACGCGATGCGTGTGTTCGAAGCGGCCGCCCGACACGGCAGCTTTGTCGGAGCTGCGACCGAACTCGGGGTCACGCCCGGTGCCATCGCTCAACAGATCCGAAAGCTGGAGACCTGGCTTGGCGCGGAGATATTCGAACGAAGCGCCCAAGGCGTCCGTCTGTCCCAGGATCGCCGGCTGATAGCCGCCGAAATCTCCAAAGAACTGGAGGCGCTTGCCTCAAGTGCGCGACGGCTGCGTAACGCCATCAATTCGAAGTCCATCCATATCGCGGCCTTGCCCGCCATAGCTCAACTATGGCTGCGGCCGAGACTTGATAGCGCCGCCAAAAGCCTTGGTGCAAAATCGATTTCAGTAACAGCTCAGGAAGAGCCTCCTATGCTCGACACCGAGTTTTTCGATGCCGCAGTGTTTTTCCTGCCCGATCGACACCCCGGTGGTCGGGTAATCCCGGTCGAGCATGATATCGTAACCCCTGTCTGCAGTCCGAAAATCGCTTCCCGACTGAGGCATCCAAGCGATCTGGTCCACGAGACGCTGCTTCACGACGGAGTCTGGCGCTCGGACTGGCGTGACTGGCTTCATTCTGTAGGCGGCGCGGTATCTATTTCCGGGGAGGGTTCGGTCTATTCGCTTTACAGCATGGCTCTCGATGCCGCTTTGGAGGGAGAGGGCGTACTTGTCGGGCATTTGCCGCTAGTCCGCAGCCACCTCGCTTCGGGACGACTAGTCAAGCCATTTGAGCCGGAGATCAAGCAGACTACGATGCTGGCAATACTGCTCCCAACCACCTCCGGTGACGAGGGTGATGCCATTGCGAAGGCGCTTGTTGGTGGTTGGTAACAAGCCAACCGCCCTATACTGGAGTTTCCTTTGAGTTCATTCTATTTGCCAGTTTGATGAATGCTCCTCAAAAAGCACCTGAGAAAGCGGTCACTTTTGCAAACGATCAAAAGGAGACGTGGATGACCACCGCTCATAAAACAGAAGTCAGGCACAAGCCACGTCCACGTCTCGGCCCGTTCCAAAACTGGCGACGCTATGCGTTAGCGATAACGCTCATCTTGGCTGCTGGCAGAGGTCTTCTGGAGGTGTTTTCTACTGTTACTCAGTAGTTCAGAATTCGTTTGGCTGCGGACACAAAGCAGGTAGTCACCCAGCCGCGCGGGCCCCCGACTTTATGGCAAAGGGCTCGTATTGCCCTTGCTGATTTCGGGGTCGTCTCGAAGCTGCTGGATAAGGCAAGGCTATTCAAAGTGAACGGTCGCAGCGCCGAGCCGATCGCGCTTGACGGCCAGTATCTGATCGCGCGTGACGCGCAGACAACGCCAGACGCCTTAACCCGCCTCGACGGACGTCTCGTGATCGCCGTCGATGAATCGGGAACGCGCTACTTCAAGCGCATGCGGCGGCGCGGCCCCATCATCGTGCTCGAAAGCCTCAATCCCGACGGGCTCTCGCCAAGCGAGCTGTTGAGCGTTGATGGTGGACATGGAATACCGCACCTGACGCACCTCCTTGAGGTTGTTGGCGTACTTTTTGAGCGACCTGATTAGATCCTTGCAGGGAAGCCGCTATCCGCACGCTTCGCCGTGAGTGTCCGCTTTTGGGACGCGGGGCAGCTTCGTTGAATGACCGATATGGGGGCGCGAAGCCGACACACCGACGAGCACTTGGGAAATGATTTCCCATCTGCTTGAGACGTCGCGACGTGCACCGAAACAAAGTTCCGGCTTGGCAGCTCCGCTCGTGTCGGCTTCGTGCCCTCACCATCTCAGTCATTCAGGTAAACTTAACCTTCGCCTGAAAGCGGACGATCGGGCTGACGCGGATTCGATGGTCGCTAAGCGCCCTCCGGCCGCTTGTGCTACCATAAGGTCAAGGAGCTGCTCGGTTGGGCAGAACAGCACTGCATCGTTCGAAACCGTTCCCGCGAAGTCTGGAGTGCCGTTTCCACGGGTGCCGCGAAACGCAGCTTGCAGGATTGAGACGCCGAGTTGCGCCGCCTGCAATGCGCTGCTTTTGCCGCTTGTATTACCACCGACCAGCGCGGTCACCGGTTTTAGTTCGATTTCGAGTGACTCGATCCGCTTGAACTGCCGGACGATAATTTGATCAAGCCGAATACGCATATTTCTTCCCCAGATGCATAGATTAGACGTGTTCTCATGACCAAATGCAACGCCGGTCATGCCAGGATGCTTGGGCGATCCTTATCCCGCACGGGACGTGCACGCGGCAGCTTTCGCGGGTGCCAATCCTAGAACCTGCTAGACCGCTTCCGGCCCCACGGCAGGCATTCACGACATGCGTCTTGGCGTGGGTTTATCGAAGCGCGGGTCCAGCCGACGGTGATGTACGCCCTAGCAAGCGCCGACTCCGACAAGGTCGAGGCCGTGCTCAGCCACTACGAGGCGGGAGGAACGATGACCGTGGTGGAGGCCAAGGCCTTCGTCGGCGACGGTGGCGCCGATGCCGCGCCCACGGCGGAGGCGGTCGACATCGGCGGCCCCGAGGGCGTCCGCGCCATGGTCAAGGCCAAGCTGAGCACGACCCTGCCCGAGGTGATGAACCACATGCAGCGTATCCTTGCCGCGATCCTCGAGGCGCTTGACGAGCACCACCGCGGCGTCCGCGTCAAGAAGGGCGTGCTGGCCGACCGGATTGTGAACGAAGTGCGCCTGACGCGTTCGAAGATCGAGAACCTCGCCTTCACGGCGTCGCCGAATCCGCATGGGCTTGAGTGGAAGGTCTTTCCCGACACGCCGTCGGGCGAGACCGGCTGGGGCAGGTTCAGCAGCTTGTTCTATACGATGGGAGACAAGGACTACTGGAAGGATCCGCTCGGCGACTGGCTGATCGATGAGGTCATCCCCGCGCTCGAATGGGGGCTTGGTGCGAAGCTGGCGGGAGCGGTGCGGGCCGCCGACGCAAAGCGGCTCGATGAAATCGCCGCCGCCGAGACGAAGGCGAAGGCCGAACGCCGGAAGGCCGCCAGGGCTGAGCGGGTGAGTGCGGGGAGGAAAGCGAAGGCGCCGCGCCGTGGCGCCAAAACGTCCGCTGCGCCGGAAGCGTCTGCCGTGCCGACGCAAACGGTCGGCCCGAAGGGCAGGAAGAAGGCCGCATAGTCGCCGAACGCCATAGTCACGAGCTTGACAAGCCCCCGTTCCGCGGGGGCTTTCTTTTTGTCCGTCACTGTGCGGCGGGCCATGCCCTGGTTCTGGGACATCCGGGACTGCTTTCGGAACGCCCGTCCGGTTCGGCAGCCCTGATGGCTTGCTCGAGGTCGGGCGTTCGCGCCGATGGTCCTGTGTTCGCAACACCTGTGACCGAACACCACGATGTCCATGAGCTGTCCGCGCCTTCGGCAAGCCCCCGAATTGGGATCGGGGGTTGCCGGGAGAGGCGAGCCCATCGTTACTTCATGGCGAGCAGGTCTCGGTCCCGCCGTTAACCATTCGATCGCCGAGTTTCGAGCACCCGGATTTTGCGGGCTCCCAGGCTGCCCGGATCCTGCCAGGGTGATCTTGCTTCGGTTGCCCCGGAGCCGGACTGCGGCCTCCGCCGGTGCTATCAACACCGACGAAGGCCTGACCCGCAACCTTCTGTAGAAAGGCCTTGGGCTATGGACATCGATACCTTGAACTTGCTGCTTGATGAAGCCGACGAGATCACGAGCCCCCAGCTTCGTGACGCGAATCCCGTGGCATCGGCAGGACGCACCTCGTTCGCGCCGAGCGAGCTGTCGCTGATCGTGGCGCTGGCGGCGGAGCTGGAAGCGTCGGAGGCGCGTGCCCGACATGCCGAGGGCCTGTTGGCCGCCCATGGTCGCCACTGCATCTGCCGGGCGACCGAGATCGCCGCCGGAGAAGCCATGGAGCCTGGCTCTGCGCGGATGGCCGAGGCGGCTGGCGACCCGGTGTCTGGCCTGACGGCCGACGCGGGTGAAGACCTGCCGCTGAGCCTCGCTGCCTGATCCATTCTGCATCGATCGCGGTCCCGGCTTCGGTCCGCACCTGATCGCCGCTGCCCGCAGTGGCGGCGGGTGGCCGGTTGTGCGCTGCGAGCAGGCCAGCGCCATGCGCTGGCGGTCCGCGACTGGACGCCCATCCGCTTCCCCTTCTTCGGAGACACTCTTGTGATGACCATCCGACCTTCCTCTTCCGCACGACCTTCCGCGGCCCGCCCTCCGCATTCCACTGATCGTGGGACCGGGGGCATTGCCGTCAAGGTCGACAGCCTCATGCCTGCCTTCGTGCGGCTGGTCGACGATACGCTGGCGCAGGTTGAAGCCTGTCCGCCGAAGCCTGACACTACCTTCGACGGCTATGAGGGGCTGCTGGCGGCGGTGCGTTCGGCGACGACGCTGGAAGGCATGCTGCTCGAAAGGGGCATCGCGCTGGTCGCGGCGCTGAACCCGGACCTCGTGCTCGTGCCGCTGGAGCGGCCGCTGCCGGTGCATGAGGCGGCGAAGGCCGTGTTCCGGCGCAACGACTGGTCGAAGGCCTCCGGCCTGCGGCTCGATTCCGAGGTTGCCACCCGCGAGTTCTACAAGCCGGACCTGCTGATCGTCGACGGAATGCGACAGCTGGCGCTGATCCTCGACGTCAAGCGCTCGGTCGCCTCCTATAAGCCACGGACGCTGGCGGAGCTCCGCTCGCGGATGATGGCGAGCGCGCTCGTGGTCCGTGACGTCCTCGAGCGCGATCACGATGCGCCGCCTGTCGCACGCGCCGACATCGCGATCATCGACGGCGGGAGCGACTGCCGTGACGAGGCCAAGGGTATCTTCGCGCTTGGCGATCTTGACTGGATGCTGCGGATCGAGGGTGCGGCCACCGCGATCACGCGCCTGCGCGAGCTCTACGGAAGGAAGGTCCGCGCCGTCCTGGACGAACGCTGCCGGGCGATCGTCAGGCCGCGCCTGAACGGAAGACACAGCCAGGGACGCTTGGGTGAACGGTCGAACGACCCGGCGAACGAAGGAGCGGCCCCGGCCGCCCTGGACGATCGCGTCGGGGACGAGACCGACGAGGAGCAGCCGGGATCGGCAAGACTGGCCGCGGCCGATGAGAGGCAGACGGGAGTTCCCGCGCGCAGGGCTATGGCTCGCGTGCAGGTCGGTATCGCCTCGCGGAGGACGCACTGATGACCGACCGCAAAAAGCCCGGGTCACGTCCCGACCGCCAGCAGCCCGGCTGCGACGTGATCCCGTTGGGTGCAGTCCGCGTTGCGCACCCGTTCGACGGCACCGCGCCGAAGAACACCAGCACACCACGCTCCGGCTTGCCGGACCTGGCCGAGATCGCGCGGGAGCCATTTTTTGCCGAGCGGCGGCGCAAGCTCGCGGAGGCGCTGACATTCTTCTCCGGCGTGGAACCGGACGAGACATTGCTCGATCACCAGATGATCGTCACGGGGCTGGCAGCCGGGCATGGCGGTGATGAGGGCGGCAGGCCGCTGGGCCAGCCGATGGACGATCCCGCCGTCGTCGTCGGTCTGGTCCTGCACTACGCGAGGCGCAATGCGCGGCGCGGACTGCCGATCCCGCAATCGGTGCTGCGTCAGCTCGACCGTCATGTCGCGAAGGGAAGTGCCGCTGCACGTCTGGTGCGCGACTGGCTGCGGTCGCGGTCGGTTCCGTGCGGCCGCCGGCGTCTGTGGGTCCACGACGGAGGCAAGGCATGAGCGGGCTGACATTGAAAGAACCGCCTGCGGGCGATGGATCCTTGAGCGACCGTCTGCGCCGCCACCTCATCTATCGCCTCCGTCACGATGCGCGGCTGAAGGCGGTCGAGCACGCCATCGAGATCGGTCTTCTCGCCAATACCGATGAGGATGGCGCTTCATCCAGCAACAGGAAGGAGAGGCCCAGGATCAGGCGTCCCCGGGACGAGGACGACGACCGCTTCCGGCCTGTCTTCGGCGATCTGTCCGAGGACGGATCGAACGCGCGGATCGGGCTCGGCCCGTTGCTAGCAGGCAGGTCACGCCGCGATGCGGCGCGCATTCTCCGGCGACATGGCATTGTCCTGCCGTCGGCAGCGGCGCTGCAGGCACCTCCGCGCGCTGCTACCGCGGTGCGGGGAACGCCGCGACGCCCAAATGCGGACGTCTCGCGTGAGCGGGCTACGGCCAGTGAGACCTCTCCATCCATCAGTGAGGTCTGGACGGCCGTCCGCGACGGCGCGCCGCCGCCGCCCGCCGACGAGATCGCGGTGATGCTGCTGCTGGCCGCAGCGACCGACCGCGCCGGGATCGGCGAGGAGGAATGGCGGCGCGTGCTGCGCAGCGGCACGTGGATGGCGACGCTTCTCACTCCTGTCGACGGGTTCGAGCTGCGCCTCATCCGGATGCTGAAGGGTACGGCGTTCGGGCGTGCCTGCGGTGTCTTCGACGGATACGAGCTGCGGCGGGATCTCGATGCCCTGCCGTCCCGCTATGTGACAGGTCGGTCGCTGATCGTCTTCCGCGGAGAAGAGTTTGACAGCCACGCCGCCATCGAGTGTGAGGAGAAGGTGGGGTTTGCCGCACGGCTTGGCCATCCGGTTCTCGGTGTCGCTGATCGCGCCGCCGACCTTCCATTGCGACTCTACCGTGCAGCCAGCCTCCGGCTGGAGACGGGGTCGCTGACGAACGCCGTCGTCGTGACGGTGCTGGGCGAAGTTCTGGGTCCTGTTCCAGACGATTGCGCCGCGCTCCTGCCGGATGAGCTTTGCGCCGTGCTGTCGCTGCACGATCTTGCCGCAGCCGTCAGGCCCGGCATCCCGGCAGCTCAGGTGGTCGGGACGCTGCGCCGTCTTGCTGGCGTCGACGAGGATGGGGGAGGCGTTGGAAGCGGCATCGGCCCGGCCGCATCCGGCCCGGTGCGTGTGACGTCTTCGCAAGGAGAAAGAAGCCGTAGCGGCCGTAAGGTCTCTTCCGGCAATGACATCATCCAGCCGGTTCCGACCGCCGTTCTTGCCGGGAAGCCTGCCGCCGCGTCTGGTCTCGGTACCAACCCCGCAGCTGTCACGGTCGAAACCCTTCACGGCTACGGCGCGGCCAGGGAGTGGGCGCTCGACCTGAAGCAGGATCTGGCGCTATGGCGTGCGGGCAAGCTGCCGTGGTCGCAGATGAGCACGAAGCTGCTGCTCTCCGGTCCTCCCGGCACGGGCAAGACGACGTTTGCAAGAGCGCTGTGCAACACGCTGCAGATTCCGCTTGCCGTCACCTCGGTGTCGACCTGGCTCGAACCCAGCTATCTCGGCGACGTGATCAGGCGGATGCGGGCGTCGTTCGAGGAAGCGCTCCAGCATTCGCCAGCCATCCTGTTCGTCGACGAGATCGACGGCATCGGCAAGCGCGGGCGGAAGAACGAGCATGACGACTACTGGAACAGCGTCGTCAACAAGTTGCTCGAACTGCTCGACGGGGCCGTCCGCTCGGAAGGGCTCGTCATTGTCGGCGCGACCAACCATCCGGATCTGATCGATCCGGCTTTGCTGCGATCGGGCCGTCTGGAAACCCACATCGAGATTCCGCTGCCCGACGTCGACGCGCTTGTCGGCATCCTCGCCCACCACCTGGGAAACGATTGCCCGAACGTCATCGCCACGCGCCCGGCCTTCTCACGGGACAACAGGCTCGAACCACAAGAGGACAAGAAACATGCTGCTGTTTGACCGGGACGGGAAGAGGCTCGATCCCGCCTTCGACGCGATGCTCGGCCGCCTCAAGGCGCTGGTCGCCGACATGGAGCGGGTGCGCGACGGTCTCGCGGAAAAGGACCTCCCCGAGGATGCTCCGATGCTCGACCAGTGGATGATCGCGCAGCGGCCGGTCTCCTGTCTCGTGGGGCGTTCCAGCGGCCATCCGAGCCTGATGGGTGAGGGCAGGCCGATCACCACCTCCGACCTGTGGCTCATCTCGGAAGACGGCCAGTGGGCACGCACCCTGTCGCGCTGGTATCGGCTCGGACGGCCTGTCCGGCAGGACGGGGACCAGGACTGGCGGCAATAGCGCGCCGCCGTCCTAACCCGAACGGCTTCCGCTGACCACGACATCACAACTGGAGAATGCAACCGCATGCTGAACAACATGCCTGACGACAGGGAGGGCACCGCAACGCGCGCGGTGCATGCGGCGCTGCGGCCGCTGGCGCGCCGCGCGGTGGGACGCAGCGGCGCTGACATTGAGCGGCTGGTGCGCGAGGCAAGGCAGGTCGCCCGTCGCGAGGGGCGATCGCTTGCATGGTCCGATATCGAGAACGCTGTCGGCGATCACCGCATCGGCATTCCCGAAGAGGTCCGCTGGCGCATGGCCGTCCACGAGGCGGGCCACGCCCTCGTCCAGCTCGCGGTTGGCAACAGCGGTATTGCGCTGATCTCGATCGAGGCCGATCACGGCGGCTTCGTCCGCATGGAAGAAGAACGCCATCCGCTCCAGACGGAGGCCTGGACCATGGCCGAGATCACGGTGCGGCTGGCGGGCCGCGCCGCCGAGGAGCTTGTCTTCGGCGATCCGCTGGCAGGCTCGGGCGGCCCGCCCGAGAGCGATCTCGGCGTCGCAACCGACATGGCGACGTTGCTGGAAACCGGGGTCGGTTTCGGGCGTCACCAGCCGCTGCTCTATCGGGCGATGAGCGACAGGAGCCATATGCTGGCGCTCGACCCCGGGCTTGCGGCGCGCGTCAACGCGCGGCTGGAAGAGTGCTACGATGCGGCACGGGCGATCCTTGCCACGGAACGGGATACCCATCTCTGGCTCGCCGACACCATCCTGCGCCATGGCGTGCTCGAAGGCGACGATCTGGAAGCGGTGCTTGCCGAGGCCAGGCGGCGGCTCGGTTCAGCTACCGACGTTGCAGGCCGCGGCAACTGCGCCGATCCGGCGAAGGCGCCCTGACCTGGATCGACGCGATCCGATGCGGATCAGCGTGCCCGCAAGGTGTCTCGATTTGCGCTAATCGGATTCGAGATTATGCGCGGTCGATTCAAAACTCTCGACAGGCGTTGCGGAACCCGGTGCTGGCGATTCAGGACCGTGGACAGGTGTTGCACCGCCAAACGCCGTTTGGAGGCTGAGGCATTCCGCCTTGCCCGAACGTCGGATCAAATCGGAATAATTTGCGGTAATGCGATTCATCGCTGGAAGCGGGCGATTCAAAGCCAGCGGCGCGCGATTCAGCGTGCGAGATCGCCGATTCATCCAAACGGCGTTTGTTCCTTGCAAGGCCCCAGGCGACGATTCCCATGAGGCAATCATGCCTGACAGGGAGGACACAGATGGCAGGACGTCGGCAGAGCCGTGAGGAGCGGCTGAGGAGACAACGCGAATACCAGGCCGGGTATCGCAAGCGCATGAAGGAGGACAAGGTTCCCGACAGGGACGTGATCGCGCAGGCCTTCCTCCACCATGCGGTCGTCAACTCGCTCGGCAAGCCGAAGCGGGAGCAGCGGTTGTATCGCGTGCTGGAGGAGGTCGAAGCGCTGCTGGTCGGCATGGGATTCGATCCGGTCAAGACGCGCCAGGCGTTCAACGGCCTGCTCGACCGCTACGAGGACGGCTGGACCTTCCAGCGCAAGGTCCATCTGCTGCCGCGGCTGGACGAGGATGCGCCAAAGGACGACGACGGCCGCTAGGCCGTCGCTCCAATCCGGTCGCTCTCACCGAGAGGTGCCTGTGTCGGGGGTCGGGCCGAGACATCGATGATCGTGACAGGCCCGCCCAGGATGCTTCCTCGACGGGGGTTCTCATGATCGCGGGAGTTCCGTCCACCGGACAGGGTTCCAGCCCCTCCGGACTGGCGGCCCGTCAAACCCCGTTATCTCCACCGCCGCGTATTCCCCCCATTACTCCGCCAAACGCCGTTTGCGATTCAGGCGATTCGGAAAGGCGGAGCTCCGATTCATGGCGAGGTGATTTATGCGCTAGAAGCATCCGGCATGGGCCTCGGCATCGCCAAAGGAAATCATTTCCCTATACCGCATCTGAAATGTCGATGGCACCAGCCGGGAATTGCTTGACGACATGTGCACGGAGTGCCGGGCACTACCGTCGGAAGCTCTCGGAAAGGTGCTCCCGCCACGGATGATTCATCCGGCCGACTTCCGACGTTGCCCCTTGATGCGCTTTGCCTGATACATCTTCTCGAAATCCAGATTGCGGAAGATGGAATAATCGATTTCGGGATTGAGAGGCAGTCTGGCCATCTCGCGGGCGCGCGTTTCGGTGATCGACATGAAGCCGTAATTGTCATGCTGGTCGTTCCCTACGGAATGGCCGACCTGAAGGCGGCGGTCGCGGGCATCGATCTTTGAGTCGCGCAGTTCCTCGATCTGGCCGCTGCGCAGCGAGTGGAAGAACTCGCCCTGGCCGGGCTCGATGCCAGCACGCCGCCACAGGCGTTGCATGTATTGCGATGCGCTCTTGCTGGGGTCGGCAAGCGAATGGAAGTGGGGAAACAGAAAGGCGTCGCCTTTGCCACGCGCCCATTGCGTGAAGCCGATGTCGTGCAGGAACCTGTTCAGGACGAAGAAGGTGGTGCTCGCCTCGGTCTTGTAGGGCACACGTCGCCAGCTGCCATCGACCTTGACCAACCCACTGGTGGAGGCGACCCAAACGTCTGGGTATTTTTCGCGAATATCGTTTCCTGTGAGATAGATCAGCAGACCGAGCCGCCGTCCCGTCAGATTGCCCAGAAGCGGGAGGAACGTCTCATCGTGAAGACCGCTTGCAAGGCCAGTCTTGAAAATGTTTGAGATGGCTTGGGCACTCAAGGGCTGCGCCGGGCGGGTTGAAGCTGCGGTTCGGGGATAGAAGAGCTTCACCCCGGAAAATGGATCGCGATAGCCTCTCTTGACCATCTCAAACCGGATGACGCGCTTGACCACCGATAGATAGCCTTCGCGTAGCGACTTCATCGCAAGGGGCTGCAGGTGGAGGTCTTTATTGTCTTCGATGATCTGCCATGGCGAAAGATCGGTAGGGCGCTCGTTGTTGTTGCCTGGCCAGTACGTCAGGTAGTCGAGGTAGGCTTGAAGATCCGCCCCTTCATAGGTGTCGACCGGATGGTTGCCGATAAGCTCTGCGAAGAGCTCGCACCGCATGCGCGCCGTCGCAACATCTTTGCTTCCTTTACCTGCCTGGGTCGCGTATCCGCGTAAATACCTCTCGGCCATCCGGCTGAATGTGGGATGCTGGGACGCAGGCCGCTTGACGAAACGGCGATCCGCATCCGGATCGGTGTCGCTGCCGTCCTCCTCGATGCGACTGATTGATGGCATGGTGGCAGTGACTTCCGTAATGCCCGCCGCCGCTGGCTCCACGTGTCTCGCGGGACCTTCTGTCGAACCGACGGGATCGGCATCGCGAACCTGATCGGTGGTCGCTTCATGGCCAGGAATTGCGACCGCGTCCATTTCCGCGTCGGGCTCTTCGAGCGGTGGTGGCACCGTCGCCAAGAGTTCGTCGGCATAAGAACCTGCAAGCAGTCGGGCATTGCTGCGGATGATGCTGTTGCCGTCCTTGCCCTTCTCGACTTCGCGGGCGATGTCGACAAGACCATGCCAGGCTTTAGCCCGGCGTTCTTCTTCCGGGGTCATTCGCGCAGGCTCCTGGGAGAGGATGCGCGCATAGGCCTTCAGTTCACCGAGCACTTCTGCGCGCGCCTGAAGCGCGTCCGGCATGTCGGCCTGGTCCTGAGCTGTGTCCGTGTCCTCACCTTCATCAGCTTTCTTGCGCATCGACAGTTCCCTGAATTTCACCTGCGCGAAGCCTGCAAGCCGTGCGGCAGTGGCCCGTGCCTCCGTGGCAGGCCTTGCACCCAGGCTGACCCTGAGCGGCGCATGGCCACGACCACCGCCCAACTCCTTCGGCCATCTGATCTGAAAAAGGTAAACCGAGCCTGATCTTGCCAGAAACGGACCGGGGCCGCGCCTCGCCACCTGATGCGTGGGGTCGGTGCCGTCGGCTGGCAACATGCCCTTGTCTTCCGTCGCCCGCGATACACGAGAAGATACACCGCGCGATACACGGTTGGAATCAGACATGGCCACAGCCCTCCAGGCGGGAGGATTCGCGGGCTGGAGCGCCGGAAAGGCCGGATTCAGATGGCGGAGAGTCCCAAAAGGGCTGGCGGAGAGGATGGGATTCGAACCCACGAGGCCCTTTTGGAGCCTACTCCCTTAGCAGGGGAGCGCCTTCGACCACTCGGCCACCTCTCCACAAGGCTGGCGATACCCGGAAACCCGTGCATGTTCAAGCCTCTGCGCAAACATTGCACAAGGGCATATGCAAGGGAGTGCGCCCGGATACCCGTCAGCGGGCGGCAAGGCCGGCTGTCGTGCGGATGATCTCCAGCATCTCGTCCGGCGCTTCCTCGGGCAGCATGTGGCCGAGGTCGGCGAACAGGCGCAGCGTCCAGTTGGCCGGCAGGTCGTCCGTCTGGCGCACGGGCAGGAGGTTGTCGAGCCCGCCCCAGGCGACGCCGACCGGCATCGGCAGGGCCGCCAGCCGATCGCGCGGCAGCATGCCCTGACGCCCGTCCTTCGCCATGCCCGCCGCCATCTCCATCAGCTTCTCGCGCCGGCCCGGCCCGGCGCGATCCGCGATCAGCTCGGCCGCCAGCCCTTCCGGCACGGCCGAAAACCAGCCGTACATCGCCTCGAGATAAGGCGCGAGCGCGGCTTCGTCCACGGCCCCGGCATAGCGGCAAAGCAGGCGCTGGTTGATCTCCGGCCCGAAGCCGCCGGGGGCGAGCAGCGTCAGCGATGCGACGCGCGCCGGCTGGAAGATCGCCATCAGCGCCGCGACCGCCCCGCCCATCGAGTGGCCGGCGAGATGGGCGGCGGCGATGCCGCGCGCCTCGAGATCGGCCAGGATGGCGTTGGCCGCCACCTTGGCCGGCCCCGCTTGCGGATAGCCGAAGGAGCCGCCATGGCCCGGCAGGTCGTAGGCCAGCACCCGGACCCCGGCCGCCAGCCGCTCGCGGATCGGCGTCCAGACCTTGTGGCTGCCGCCGAAGCCATGAAGGAGAACGACCGGAGCGCCCTCCCCGGTGCCGGTCTCCTGCACGAAAAGCGCCATGTCGTCCTCCCCGGGCGATGGTGCGGGCGTCAGAGCGCCAGCACGCGATTGGCCGCCGACACCACGGCTTCGAGCGAGGCGGCGACGATGTTGGTGTTGATGCCGACGCCGAACAGCCGCCCGCCCGAATGCTCGATCTCCATGTAGGAGACGGCGGCCGCGTTGGAGCCGCGCTGGAGCGAATGCTCGGAATAGTCGAGGACCGACATCTCGATGCCGAGATGGCGCGACAGCGCGTCGACGAAGCCGTCGACCGGGCCGGTGCCGGTGCCGATGATGGTGATCTCCCTGCCGCCGTCGGCGATGACGGCCTCCAGGATCCGCCGTCCCTTCTGCGTCGTGTCCGGGAACGTGTGGTGATCGACGAACTTCAGCCGCGCGCCCGGCTGCTCGACATAGACCTGCTGGAAGCGCTCATGGATGCGGGCGGCCGGCACTTCCTTGCCTTCGGCGTCGGTGATCGCCTGGATGTCCTGGCTGAATTCCACTTGCAGGTTGCGCGGCAGGTTCAGGCCGTAATCGGCCTGGAGCACATAGGCGATGCCGCCCTTGCCCGACTGCGAGTTGATCCGGATGATCGCCTCGTAGCTGCGGCCGACGTCCTGCGGGTCGATCGGCAGGTACGGAACTTCCCACAGCGGCGTGTTGGCGGTCTTGATCGCCTTCATGCCCTTGTTGATGGCGTCCTGGTGCGAGCCGGAGAAGGCGGTGTAGACCAGCTCGCCGACATAAGGATGGCGCTCGCCGATCTTCATCTGGTTGGAATATTCGTAGACGTCCTTCATCCGGTTGATGTCGGTACAGTCGAGCATCGGGTCGATGCCTTGGGTGTACATGTTGAGCGCCAGCGTCACGACGTCGACATTGCCGGTGCGCTCGCCATTGCCGAACAGCGTACCCTCGACCCGGTCGGCGCCGGCCATCAGGCCGAGCTCGGTGGCGGCGATGCCGGTGCCGCGGTCGTTGTGCGGGTGCAGCGAAATGATCAGGTTGTCGCGGTTGTCGAGGTGGCGGCACATCCATTCGATCTGGTCGGCATAGATGTTGGGCGTCGCCATCTCCACCGTCGAGGGCAGGTTGACGATCAGCTTGTGCTCCGGCGTCGGCCGGACGATCTCGGCCACCGCGTTGCAGATTTCCAGCGCCACCTCGAGCTCGGTGCCGGTGAAGCTCTCCGGCGAATACTGGAAGCGATATCCGGCATGTCCGGGTTCCCTGGCCGCCTTCGCCGCCATGTCCATGATCATCTTGGCCGCGTCGGTGGCGATCTGCTTGATGCCGGCGACATCCTTGGCGAAGACGACGCGGCGCTGGAGCTCGCTGGTCGAGTTGTAGAAATGGATGATCGGCGTCCTGGCGCCCTCCAGCGCCTCAAAGGTGCGGGTGATCAGCTCCGGCCGGCACTGGACCAGCACCTGCAAGTCGACGTCGTCCGGGACGTTGCCTTCCTCGACGCACCAGCGCGCGAAGTCGAAATCGGTCTGCGAGGCGGACGGGAAGCCGATCTCGATCTCCTTGAAGCCCATGTCGAGCAGGAGCTGGAACATCCGCGCCTTGCGGTCGTGGCCCATCGGGTCGATCAGCGCCTGGTTGCCGTCGCGCAGGTCGACCGAGCACCAGATCGGCGCCTTCTCGATTCGCTTCGAAGGCCAGGTCCGGTCCTTGAGATCGATCAGCGGATAGGGCTGATACTTCATCGGCGCGTCGGGCATGCCCTTCATGCGCGATCCGGCTTCAATGCGGCTTTGTTCGTTCATCGTCGTCTCTCCGGCGCCTGCCCCGGCTCAATGCCATGGCGCAAGGCGCGCTTCCATCGTTTTCTCGGGATTTCGTGGCAAGGGGCAAAAAGGCCGGCGTCGGCACCATCGACCGCCGGACGCCCCTTCAGCGAGCCCGGCGATCGCCGCTAAGGCCGAGAAGAAGAAGCGTGGAGAAAAGCGCGCGCACGGCCTCGCCCGCGAAAGCGGAGCGGAATGCATGCGGAGTGCTGCGGCGCGTAACCATGGCCGTTTGATAGACGATGGACCGCCGGCTGGCAAGCATGCGGGCGACATTTCGCCCGCTGGCGGCGGCGCGGCCGCCTGTCACGGCGCCTTCAGCGGCGCGCGGCGGCCCAGCCAGCCGGAAAGCTTCTCCATCTGCGCGGCGAGCGCGATCAGCGTTTCCTCGTCGCCCGGGCGTCCGGCCGCCTGCACGCCGAGCGGCAGGCCGGCGGCGGTGACATGGACCGGAAGCGCGATGGCCGGCTGGCCGGAAACGTTCTGGATCGCCGGCCAGTGGGTGAACCACAGGCTCTTGTCGAGCAACTGGTCGAAGACGCCGTCGAGGCGCAGCAGCCGGGTCAGGCGCAGCCTGTCGAGCGCTTCCTCCAGGAAGGCGTCCGCGCCCTTCGGGTCCATCGCGCCGCAGGGCAGCGGCGGATGGGCGATCAGCGGCATCAGCACAGCGTCGAAGCGCGCGGTGGCGACGAGCATCTCGCGGCAGGCCGCGTGCAGCCGCTCCAGCGCCTGGTAGATCTCGCCCGCCGTCAAGACGTCGCCGAGCCGCGCGATCACTCGCGTCGCGCGTTCGAGATCGCCCCGGACGCCGCGCCCGAGCCGCGCCGCCTCCTGGCGCGTCGCGCCCGCGATCGCGGAGGCGACGCAGCGCGCGAAATCGGCCATGAAGGCGCGGCCGATCATCGGCAGGTCGATTTCCTCGACGTCGTGCCCGCCTTCCCGCGCCAGCGCCACCGCCGTGTCGAGCGCGGCAAGCGTCTCGGAGGAGATTTCCATGCCGAGCGGCGAGCCGCGATAGACGGCGAGCTTCAGCCGGCCGGGATCGCGCGCGGCCGCGGCCGCGAACCCCGCGCGCGGCGGTCGCGCGGCATAGGGGGCGAGCGGATCGGGGCCATGGGTCAGGTCGAGCAGCAGCGCGCTGTCGCGCACGCTGCGGCTGACCGCGTGATCGACCACGAAGCCATACCACGACTCGGTGGCGAGCGGCGAAAGCGGCACCCGCCCGCGCGAGGTCTTCAGCCCGACGAGGCCGCTACAGGCCGAAGGCACCCGGATCGAGCCGCCGCCGTCGGAAGCGTGCGCGACCGGCACCACGCCGGCAGCGACCAGGGCCGATGCCCCGCCCGAGGAACCGCCCGAGGTGTGGCCCGTGTTCCACGGGTTGCGGGTGATGCCGAAGCGGGCCGACTCGGTCATCAGCCGCAGCCCGTATTCCGGCGAGGTCGAGGTGGCGATCGGCACCAGCCCGGCGGCGCGGTAGCGCTCCGTCAGCACGGAATCGAAGGCGGGCACGAACGGCGGCACGCGGCTGCCGCCATGGGTCGGCACGTCCTTGACCGCGATGCCGAGATCCTTGATCGCGAACGGGACGCCGGCGAGCGGGGCCGCGCGATCGACCGTCGCCGCGGCGCGGCGCGCCCGTTCGTAGAGCTTCTCGGCCACTGCGTTTATCTGCGGATTGACGGCTTCGAGGCGCGAGATCGCCGCCTCGACCAGCTCGGCCGGCTGCACCTCGCGCTCGCGCACCCTCTGCGCCAGCCCGGTCGCATCTTCTTCCCACAGCAGCTTCTCGATCGACATGGTCCTTCCCCCTTCTCTTTTCCGCAAGGCTATCCGCGCGGCCGGACCCGGACAAGGCCGAGACAAGGCCGCGACAAGATGCGAGCTTGCCGCGACGCCGGCTCAATGCTTGGCTGGCCGGGTCCAATGGAGAAAAGGCATGTACGAGCACATCCTGTTGCCGACCGACGGGTCGGACGTGGCGGAGACGGGCGTTGCCCACGGCTTGAACCTTGCCTGCAAGCATGGAAGCAAGGTCACGGTGGTGACGGTGACGGAACCGTTCGGCGGCCAGTTCGCCTTCGCCTCCGACCTGTGGTCGCCGACCGACGAGGAAACGGCCGCCTTCGACGAGGCGCAGGCGCAGATCGCCGAGCGCATCCTTTCGCCGGTCCGGGAAAGGGCCGAGGCGCTCGGCCTTGCCGTCGAGACGCTGCACATGCCGTGGCGGCGGGCGGCGGGCGCGCTGGTCGACGCGGCCTGCGACAGGGGATGCAGCCTGATCGTGATGTCCTCGCACGGCCGCAGCGGCATGAACCGCATCATGCTCGGCAGCCAGACGGCCGAGGTGCTGGCGACGTCGAGCGTGCCCGTCCTCATCGTCAAGTAGCTACAGCAGGCTCCACAGGAACCGCGCGGCGACGAACACGCAGAACAGGCCGAAGCCGATCTCGAGCTGGCGCTTGGACAGCGCGTGCGCCAGCCTGACCCCCCAGGGGGTGACGATCAGCGCGATCGGGATGATCAGCCCGACCGCGATCCAGTTGACGAAGCCGGTCGAGGCGGGCGGCAGCCCGGCCGCGCCCCATCCGGCCCAGATGTAGCCGAGCGTTCCCGGAATGGCGATCATCACGCCCACGCCCGACGAGGTCGCCACCGCCTGGTGCATCGGCCGGCCATAGAGCGTCATGAAGGTGTTGTTCATGACGCCGCCGCCGATGCCCATCAGTGTCGAGAAATAACCGATGAGGAGGCCGATGACGGCGCGTGCCGGATTGCCCGGCACCTCGCTGCCGATGCGCCAGCTCTCGCGGTTGAACAGCAGCCGGACCCCGACCAGCGCGGTGATCAGCGCGAAGATGGTGCGCAGGCCGGCGCTGGAGATATAGGCCGCCGTCAGCGAGGCGAGCACGACGCCGACCGGGATCGGGACGTAGAAGCTGCGTAGAAGCTCCATATCGACCGCGCTGCGCGCCCGGTGGCTGGTGAAGGAGCGCAGCGACGTCGGGACGATGATGGCGAGCGACGAGCCGACGGAGAGATGCATCCGCACCGCCTCCTCGACGCCGAGCATGCCGAACACCTGGTAGAACACCGGCACCAGCACCGCGCCGCCGCCGATGCCGAACACCCCGGCCATCAGCCCGGAAACCACGCCCGAGGCGGCGATGGCGAGCGCGAACGCCGCGATCTCGCCGAACGGCAGGTTCATTGCGTCCATTCGGGGCTTCTCCGGCGAGAGCGGCGACGGCGAGGCCGCAGAGGAATGAAACGGACGGGATCAGGCGGCATCGCGCGCGCCGTCCAGCCGCACATGCGACAGCGCCGCGCGCAGGACCTCCGGCCCGGCCCCCGGCCGCGCCGCTTCCGTCGACAGGACCTGCCGCCAGCGCCGCGCCCCGGCAAGCCCGTGGAAAAGCCCGGTCATGTGCCGGGTGACGTGCGAAAGCCGGCCGCCCGCCGCGATATGGCGGCCGCAATAGTCGGCCATCGCGTCGATCAGCGCCGGCCAGTCCGGCATCGTCCCCGGCGCGCCGTAAAGGCGCGCGTCGACGCCGGCGAGCAGGCCCGGCTCATGGTAGGCGGCGCGCCCGAGCATGACGCCGTCGACGCCGCGTTGGAGATGCGCCTCGGCCGCGTCGAGCGTGGGGATGCCGCCATTGATGCCGACGAAGCGGCCGGGCAGCCGCGCCTTCAGCCGGTAGACCCTGTCGTAGTCGAGCGGCGGGACGTCGCGGTTCTCCTTCGGCGACAGCCCTTGCAGCCACGCCTTGCGGGCATGGACCCACAGCGCGTCGCAACCGGCCGCGAACACCTTGTCCGCCAGCGTGTCGAGCGCCTCCTCGACATCCTGCCCGTCGACGCCGATGCGGCACTTCACCGTCACCGGAACGGAAACGGCGGCCTTCATCGCCGCGACGCAATCGGCGACGAGGTCGGGCGTCTTCATCAGGCAGGCCCCGAACGTGCCCGACTGGACCCGGTCGGACGGGCAGCCGACATTCAGATTGATCTCGTCATAGCCGAACCCCTCGCCGATGCGCGCGGCGGCGGCGAGCTTGCCGGGATCGGAGCCGCCGAGTTGCAGCGCCACCGGGTGCTCGCACTCGGCGAAGCCGAGCAGCCTGTCGCGGTCGCCATGGAGAACTGCCTCGGCGACCACCATCTCGGTGTAGAGGAGCGCACGCGCGGTGAGCTGGCGGTGGAAGAAGCGGCAATGCCGGTCCGTCCAGTCCATCATCGGCGCGATCGCCAGCCTGTGTGCCCGATATTCCATTCTTCCCTGGCTGAAATGCGTTCACGGCCGGCGCGGCCCGGCCTATCTATCGCAGCCGCCCGCGGCGAGACAAGGCCGGAGCCGGTCAAGACGCGGCGATGTCGCCCCTCGCCCAGCCTTCGGAGATCTCGCCGGCGCGGTCGGCAAACCGGCCGGCCGCGATCGCGGCGCGGATGTCGGCCATCAGGCTCTGGTAATAGGCGAGGTTGTTCCACGTCAGCAGCATCGCCCCCAGCGCCTCGCCCGAGCGGACGAGGTGATGGAGATAGGCTCTGGAGTAGTCGCGGGCGGCCGGGCAGTCGCTTTCCGCGTCGAGCGGACGCGGATCGTCGGCGTGGCGGGCGTTGCGCAGGTTGACCTTGCCGCGCCGGGTGAAGGCGAGGCCGTGCCGCCCGGCCCGCGTCGGCATCACGCAGTCGAACATGTCGATGCCGCGCGCCACCGATTTCAGGATGTCGTCCGGCGTGCCGACGCCCATCAGGTAGCGCGGCTTGTCCGCCGGCAACGCCGGGCACGTCGCCTCCAGCATGTCGAGCATCACCGCCTGCGGCTCGCCGACGGCCAGCCCGCCGACGGCATAGCCCTTCAGGTCCATCGCCGCCAGCGCCTCGGCCGAGCGCACGCGCAAGAGGGCATCGTCGCCGCCCTGGACGATGCCGAACATCGCCTTGCCGTCCTGGTTGCCGAACGCCGCCTTGCAGCGCTCGGCCCAGCGCAGCGACAGCTCCATGGCGCGCTCGATGTTCGTCCTGTCGGTCGGCAGCGCCACGCATTCGTCGAGCTGCATCTGGATGTCGGAATCGAGCAACCCTTGAATCTCGATCGAGCGCTCCGGCGTCATCTCGTATTTCGCGCCGTCGATATGCGAGCGGAAGGTGACGCCGCGCTCGTCGAGCTTGCGCAACTGCGCCAGCGACATCACCTGGAAACCGCCGGAATCGGTCAGGATCGGCCACGGCCAGCGGGCGAAGTCGTGCAGGCCGCCGAGCCGCGCCACGCGCTCGGCCCCGGGGCGCAGCATCAGGTGATAGGTGTTGCCGAGGATGATGTCGGCGCCCAGCTCCCGCACCTGGTCCATGTACATGGCCTTGACCGTGCCGCCGGTGCCGACAGGCATGAAGGCCGGCGTGCGGATGGCGCCGCGCGGCATCGAGATTTCGCCGCGCCTGGCATTGCCGTCGGTGGCGAGGATGCGGAAGGAGAATTTCTCGCTCATGCCTCGTCCCGGAAAAGCAGGCTGGCGTCGCCATAGGAATAGAAGCGGTAGCCGCCGGCAATCGCGTGGGCATAGGCCGCGCGCATGGTCTCCAGCCCCGAAAAGGCCGACACCAGCATGAACAGCGTCGAGCGCGGCAAATGGAAGTTGGTCATCAGCATGTCGGCGGTGCGGAAGCGGTAGCCCGGCGTGATGAAGATATCGGTCGCGCCCGACCATTCGCGAAGAAGGCCGTCGGCGCCGGCCGCGCTCTCAAGAAGCCTGAGCGAGGTGGTGCCGATGCAGACGATGCGCCCTCCGCGCGCCTTCACCGCGTTGAGCGCTTCCGCCGTCTCGGCCGCGACATGGCCGATCTCGGCGTGCATGCGGTGATCGTCGGTGTCGTCGGCCTTGACCGGCAGGAAGGTGCCGGCCCCGACATGCAGCGTCACGAAATGCCGCTCGACGCCGGCGGCGTCGAGGGCCGAAAACAGCTCGGGCGTGAAGTGGAGGCCGGCGGTGGGGGCGGCGACCGCCCCCTCCTCGCGGGCATAGATGGTCTGGTAGTCGGCGCGGTCGCGCGCGTCCTCCTCGCGCTTCGAGGCGATGTAGGGCGGCAGCGGCACATGGCCGACGGCGCGCAAGGCCTCGTCGAGCGCCGGGCCGGCGAGATCGAAGGCAAGCGTCACCTCGCCCGCCTCGCCCTTCTCGACCACGGTGGCGTCGAGGGAACCGAGCAGGCAGGCGTTATTGCCGGAGGTGCCGAACTGGATGCGGTCGCCTTCGTTGAGCCGCTTGGCCGGGCGGGCGAACGCCTTCCAGCGGTCGGGCGCAAGGCGCATGTGCAGCGTGGCGTCGACCTGCGCCAGGTTGCCGTCGCGCCGGCGCAGGCCGGTCAGTTGCGCCGGAATGACCCTGGTGTCGTTGAACACCAGCGCGTCGCCGGGCTGGAGCAGGCCGGGGAGATCCCGCACGACGCGATCTTCCAATGCTTCGCCCGGCCGCACCACCAGCAGCTTCGCCGCATCGCGCGGCTCTGCCGGGCGCAGCGCGATCGCCTCTTCCGGCAACTCGAAATCGAACAGGTCGACGCGCATCAGTAGAACCGGATCAGCAGCGCGCCGACAAGCAGCATGACCGCGCCGGAGACGCGGCCGAGCGTGATCTCGCGCACCGCCATGCCCATGAAGCCGATGCGGTCGAGCAGCATGCCGGCCATCAACTGCCCGGCGACGATGAAGGCCATGGTCGCGGCCGCGCCGACCCGGGGAACGAGCATGATGTTGCTGGTGACGAAGGCCGCGCCCAGCGCGCCGCCGACCACGAACAGCCACGGCGCCGGCGCGCGCCAGTTGAGGGAAGCGCCCTGGAATTGCGTGATGGCGGCGGTGACGATGGCGAGGATGATCGCGCCGGACAGGAAGGAGGCCGCCGCGGCGGCCACCGGCAGGCCGAGGCCCCTGCTCAGCTCGGCATTGATCGGGGCCTGGGTGGCGACGCACGCGCCGGCAAGGATGCCGAGCAACGGCCAGAACAGCCCCGCCATGGTCACCCCTCCCGGATCGTCAGGCGTCGGCCGCGACGCGCATGGTGACGATGGAGTCCGGATCGCGCACCGGCTCGCCGCGCTTGATCTTGTCGACGTTCTCCATGCCCTCGACGACCTGGCCCCAGACCGTATATTGCCGGTTGAGCCACGGCGCGTCCTCGAAGCAGATGAAGAACTGCGAGTTGGCGGAGTTGGGGTTCTGCGAGCGCGCCATCGAGCAGGTGCCGCGAACGTGGCTCATGTTGGAGAACTCGGCCTTCAGGTCCGGCTTGTCGGAGCCGCCCATGCCGGTGCCGGTCGGGTCGCCGGTCTGGGCCATGAAGCCGTCGATGACGCGGTGGAAGACGATGCCGTCATAAAAGTTCTCGCGCGCCAGCTCCTTGATGCGCGCGACATGGCCGGGGGCGAGATCGGGCAGCAGCTCGATCACCACCCTGCCCTGGGTGGTTTCCATGATGACGGTGTTTTCCGGGTCCTTGATCTCGGCCATGTCGGTTTTCCTTTGTCTCAGTTGTCGGCGGCGATGCGCGCCGAGATGATGCGGTCGGGGTCGGCGACGACGCCGTTGGCCCGCTGGTCGCCGCGCTTGATCCGGTCGACCGCGTCCATGCCGCTCTCGACCACGCCGACGACGGTGTACTGGCCTTCCAGATGCGGCGCCGGCGCGAACATGATGAAGAACTGCGAATTGGCGGAATTCGGGCTCTGCGAGCGGGCCATGCCGACCGCGCCGCGCACGAACTTCTCCGTCGAGAACTCGGCCGGCAGGTCGCCGAGCGAAGAGCCGCCGGTGCCGACGCGGCGCGCGTCGAAGCCGTCCTCGAGGTCGCCGAACTGGACGTCGCCGGTCTGGGCCATGAAGCCGTCGATGACGCGGTGGAAGGCGACGTTGTCATATTCGCCGGCGCGCGCCAGCGCCTTGATCTGCGCCACATGCTTCGGCGCGACCTCCGGCTTCAGCGCGATCGTGACGTCGCCGTCCTTGAGCTTGAGGATCAGCGTATTTTCAGGCTCGGCTGCAAGCGCGGCGGAACCGGCCAGCACGCCGGCGGCAAGGAGGAAGGACGAGGCGAGCCTCACGAGACGCATGGATATTCTCCCGGTTTCAGGACTTGAACTTGGCTTCCAGCGCGGCCGCGACATTGGCCGGCACGAAGGGCCGCACATTGCCGCCCATCGCCGCAATCTGGCGCACGAGTGTGGCGGTAATGGCGCGCACGGAAGGGCTCGCCGGCAGGAACACGGTCTGGAGCCCGGGCGCCATGGTTCCGTTCATGCCCGCCATCTGCATCTCGTAATCGAGATCGGTGCCGTCGCGCAGGCCGCGGATCAGGATCGACGCGCCGTGCCGCGGCGCGACATCGACGAGCAGGCCGCGGAACGAGACGATGGAAAGCCGCCCCGCATCCTTGCCCATCTCGGCGCGGGCGGCGGTCTCGATCAGCTCCACCCGCTCCTCGAACGAGAACAGCGGCTGCTTCGAGGCCTGGACGCCGATGCCGATGACGATGTCGTCGGCGATGGCGAGCGTGCCTTTCAGCACGTCGAAATGGCCGTTGGTCAGTGGGTCGAACGACCCGGCATAGAAGGCGATGCGCTTTGTCATGGTTGGGCTCTATAGCATGTCGCCGGAAAGTGGGAACCGTTTTCGGCGGGCCGGCCACAGAATGCGCGGCGGCAAAAGCGCGGCCGTCATCGAGATGAACCGGCCGGCGGCGGTCCCCGCCCCGGCCGAGGCGACCTAACCCGTTGAAATCAAATCGATGCCTGCCGCCCATGGTGAACGCCAGATGAACGGGTCCATCAGCATCGGTTAATAGCTGGCATGTATGATCGGAACCAAGATGAAACGAAACGGCGCTTCGCCCGTTTCTGAAACGAAGGAGGCTCGACGATGATGATCTATATGCTCGCCGCCGTCATGACGCTGGCCATGCTGATTGCCACCGCCTTCGCACTTCACAGCGAGGCGCAGGCCGCGCGCCTGGAAGCCAGGCGACAGGCGGACAGCGGCAATCGCTTCGGCTAGTCACCGATCTCCAGCGGCGCGGACGGCGCCCCCTGCACGTCGTCCGCGCCGGTTTCTTCTTCGCCATTCGGCTCCGATATCCGCTCGACGGAAACGACCTTTTCCCCTTCGGCCGTATTGAAGATGGTCACGCCCTTGGTGGCGCGGCTGGCGATGCGGATGCCGTCGACGGGAACGCGGATCACCTGCCCGCCATCCGAGACCAGCATGATCTGGTCGCCGTCGCCGACCGGGAACCCGGCCATGAGGCGGCCGATCTCGGCCACCTTCGACACGTCGGTGGCGCGGATGCCCTTGCCGCCGCGATTGGTCAGGCGGAAATCGTAGGACGACGAGCGCTTGCCGTAGCCGTATTCGGTGACGGTGAGGAAGAACTGCTCGCGCGCCTTCAATTCCTCGAAGCGCTCCGCCGACAGCGTCGTCTCCTCGCCGACCTCCTCGTTGGTCAACGCCACCTCTTCCTCGTCGCCTTCGCCGCTTGCGGCGCGTCGCTCCGCCGTCGCCTGCTTGAGATAGGCCGCGCGCTCGGCCGGCGAGGCGTCGACATGGTGCAGGATCGACATGGCGATGGCGTGCTCGTCGTCGGCGAGCGCGATGCCGCGCACGCCCTGCGAATCGCGGCCCTTGAAGACGCGGACGTCCGAGACGTTGAAACGGATGCACTGGCCGGAATCGGCGATCAGCAGCACGTCGTCGAGCTCGGTGCAGGTCTCGACGGCGAGAATGGCATCGCCCTCCTCGTCGAACTTCATCGCGATCTTGCCGTTGCGGTTGACCTGGACGAAGTCGGAGAGCTTGTTGCGGCGCACGGTGCCGCGCGTGGTCGCGAACATGACGTCGAGCTCGCCCCAGTTCTCCTCGTCCTCCGGCAGCGGCAGGATGGCGGTGATGCGGTCGCCCTCCTCGAGCGGCAGCATGTTGCGCAGGAATTTTCCGCGCGACTGCGGCGTGCCGACCGGCAGGCGCCACACCTTCTCCTTGTAGACGATGCCGCGCGAGGAGAAGAACAGGATCGGCGTGTGCGTGTTGGCGACGAACAGGCGCGTGACGAAATCGTCGTCCTTGGTCGCCATGCCGGAGCGGCCCTTGCCGCCGCGCGCCTGCGCCCGGTAGATCGACAGCGGCACGCGCTTGATGTAGCCGTCATGGGTGACGGTGACGACCATGTCCTCGCGCTGGATCAGGTCCTCGTCGTCCATGTCGGCGCCGCCGTCGGCAAGCTCGGTACGGCGCGGCGTGCCGAATTCCTCGCGCACGGCGGCAAGCTCGTCCTTGACGATGGCCTGGATGCGGGCGCGCGACGACAGGATGTCGAGATAGTCGGCGATCTCGAGCCCGATCTTGTTCAATTCGTCGGCGATCTCGTCGCGGCCGAGCGCGGTCAGGCGCTGGAGCCTCAATTCGAGGATGGCGCGCGCCTGTTCCTCGGAGAGGTTGTAGGTGCCGTCCTCGTTGATGCGGTGGCGCGGGTCGTCGATCAGCCGGATCAGCGCCTCGACGTCCGCCGCCGGCCAGCGCCGCTCCATCAATTGCTCGCGCGCCGTCTGCGGGTCGGGCGCCTGGCGGATCAGCCGGATCACCTCGTCGATGTTGGCGACGGCGATGGCGAGGCCGACCAGGACGTGCGCGCGCTCGCGCGCCTTGCGCAGCAGGTATTTCGTGCGGCGGCTGATCACCTCCTCGCGGAAGGCGACGAAGGCGCGCAGCATGTCGAGCAGCGTCATCAATTCCGGCTTGCCGCCGTTCAGCGCCACCATGTTGGCGCCGAACGAGGTCTGCAACGGCGTGTAGCGGTAGAGCTGGTTCAGGATCACGTCGGCATTGGCGTCGCGCTTCAGCTCGACAACGACGCGGTAGCCCTGCCGGTCGCTCTCGTCGCGGATGTCGGAGATGCCCTCGACGCGCTTGTCGCGCACCAACTCGGCCATCTTCTCGATCATCGACGCCTTGTTCACCTGATAGGGAACCTCGGTGATGACGATGGCCTCGCGGTCGTTGCGGATTTCCTCGACATGCACGCGCCCGCGCATGACGATCGAGCCGCGCCCGGTCGAATAGGCCGAGTAGATGCCCGAGCGGCCGAGCACGATGCCGCCGGTGGGGAAATCGGGCCCCGGAATGATCTCCATCAGCTCCGGCAGATCGATGGCGGGGTTGTCGATCAGCGCGATCGCGCCGTCGATCACTTCGCCCAGATTGTGCGGCGGGATGTTGGTGGCCATGCCGACGGCGATGCCGCCCGAGCCGTTGACGAGCAGGTTGGGAAAGCGCGCCGGCAGCACCTTCGGCTCGCTGTCGGAGCCGTCGTAGTTCTCCTGGAAATCGACGGTGTCCTTGTCGATGTCCTCGAGAATCTCGTGGGCGACCTTGGTCAGCCGCGCCTCGGTGTAGCGCATCGCCGCCGGCGGATCGCCGTCGATCGAGCCGAAATTGCCCTGCCCGTCGATCAGCGGCACGCGCATCGACCAGTCCTGCGCCATGCGCACCAGGGCGTCGTAGATCGAGGCGTCGCCATGGGGGTGGTACTTGCCCATGACGTCGGAGACGGGCCGCGCCGCCTTCACGTATTTGCGGTTCCAGTGATAGCCGCTCTCGTGCGAGGCATAGAGGATGCGGCGGTGGACCGGCTTCAGGCCGTCGCGCACATCGGGCAGCGCGCGGGCGACGATCACGCTCATGGCGTAATCGAGATAGCTGCGCTGCATCTCCTCGACGATGGAGATGGGCTCGATACCTTCGGGCAGATCCTGCGGCCCGCGCGGCGTGGTCTGGTCAGTCAATGGAGATCACGTTTCTGCTGGGAATCATAATGCCCTTATATAGGAACAACACCGGCTTTTCCAAACCGGCGGG
Source organism: Aquamicrobium sp. (assembly GCA_039808485.1). Taxonomy (GTDB): domain Bacteria; phylum Pseudomonadota; class Alphaproteobacteria; order Rhizobiales; family Rhizobiaceae; genus Aerobium. The sequence continues at coordinate 48,429 of JBDHTD010000008.1, forward strand.
CCGGTTTTCCAGTGACATTTCCTCCATTTCTATCAATATCTTAAATCGTTAACCCCCGTCACGGCGCGGCCGGCCGGACGCAAGGGCGCAACCTTGCGCCGCCATCCACTCCCCGGCCTCCGGCCGGATACCGCGCCATGCTGGAAAAACCGACCCCGATCGGCTAAGGCTGTCCGACGCCGGCGCAGGCGTCGGTCCGTCGCGGGAATTGCAGGCAAAGCAAGGGGATAGGAGGCCCGGCGCGCCGCGCCGCCGCCCCGAACCCGTCCCCAACCCGCCTGAAACCCCGCCCGAAACCCGACCGCATCCCGCCGGTTCGATGCCGCAAGACAAGGGCACCAACGAGGGGCCGCAACGGGGAACCCGAATAACGACGGGCCCGAATAACGAGGGAAACGCCGATGCCCGGCCACGATACGATTCTCAACGCCTTCGTCACGCTGCTGGTGACGATCGACCCGCCGGGCCTCGCGCCGCTCTTCCTGGCGCTCACCGGCGGCATGAACCGCGCCGAGCGCTTCCAGGTCAGCCTGCGCGCCTCGATCATAGGCTTTGCTATCATGGCCGTGTTCGCGGTGGCCGGCGCGGCCATCCTGTCGGTGTTCGGCATCACGCTGCCCGCCTTCCGCGTCGCCGGCGGCCTGCTGCTGTTCTGGATCGCCTTCGAGATGATCTTCGAGCGGCGGCAGGAGCGCAAGAACCGCAGCGCCGACAAGGCGATCACCATCGACCACATCCGCAACATCGCCGCCTTCCCGCTGGCGATCCCGCTGATCGCCGGCCCCGGCGCGATCTCGGCCACCGTGCTGTTGTCGGGCTCCTTCGGCTCCGGCCTCGGCACGCTGGTGCTGCTGGCGATCCTCGCCGCCTGCATCCTCATCACCTTCGTCGTGCTGGTGCTGTCGCAGCGCATCGACGGCTTCCTCGGCGAGACCGGCCGCTCGATCCTGACCCGGCTGCTCGGCGTCATCCTCGCCGCGCTGGCGGTGCAGTTCGTCGCCGACGGCATCAAGGCGCTGGCGGCGGCGTGACCGGGGGCGCGACGGGGGCGTGAAACGAAGAAGCGCCGCAAGCGACGGAGCCTGCGGCGCGTCTTCGGCTTCTTCCCGACCCGACCCGACCCGGCCCGCAAAGGCCGGCCGGACAAAAGCTGTCGGCCAGAGGCGTCAGGCAGAGGCCGTCAGGCGGGCGCTGCGGCCCTCGACGGTTCAGAACGGGATTTCGTCGTCGAGGTCCTGCGAATAGCCGCCACCCCCGCCGCCGCCACGACCGCGGTCGCCGTCGCCGGACTGCTGGCCGAAATCCGAGCCGCCACGACCGCCGCCACCGCCACCGCCGCGCTCATAGCCGCCGCCGCTGCCGCCGCGCTCATAGCCGACCTGGCCGCCGCCCTCGCCGCGTCCGTCGAGCATCTGCAACTCGCCGCGGAACTTCTGCAACACGATCTCGGTCGTGTAGCGGTCCTGGCCCTGCTGATCCGTCCATTTGCGGGTCTGCAACTGACCCTCGACATAGACCTTCATGCCCTTCTTCAGATACTGCTCGGCGACCTTGGCGAGATTGTCGTTGAAGATCACGACACTGTGCCATTCGGTCTTTTCCTTGCGCTCGCCGCTCATCTTGTCGCGCCAGCTTTCCGAGGTGGCGATGCGCAGATTGACGACCGGGTCGCCTGAGTTCAGGCGCCGGATTTCGGGATCGGCGCCGAGATTGCCGACCAGAATGACCTTGTTGACGCTGCCTGCCATGACGCTCTCCTGCGCTTGTCCTAAATTCGAGGTGGCGCACACTAGCGCAAGCGGGATCGCGACACCCTATCCGGTTCTTGCCGCGCCGCCCTCGTCCACAATTTATATGTTCATATTTTGTTCCTTCTGGCAACGCCCTCGGAAAGGTCGGAGAATATGTTCTCTTTCCGTTCTTTCCGCTTGCCTTCGCCATCGTAACGCGCGAAAAGCGGCCTGAGGTTTCAGGGCGGTTGCGGCTGGCGGCGAGGCCGCGCAATCGCCATATGGTGCCTGCCCGGCGCTTGCGCCCCGGCTTCCCTCCCGATCCCAAGGCGGCATAGAGGTCATGGCGGACCACAAATTCATCTCCATTCGCGGCGCGCGCGAGCACAATCTCAAGAACATCGACCTCGACCTGCCCCGCGACCGGCTGATCGTGATGACGGGCCTGTCCGGCTCGGGCAAGTCGTCGCTCGCCTTCGACACCATCTATGCCGAGGGCCAGCGCCGCTATGTCGAGAGCCTGTCGGCCTATGCCCGCCAGTTCCTCGAGATGATGCAGAAGCCCGACGTCGACCAGATCGACGGGCTGTCGCCGGCGATCTCCATCGAGCAGAAGACGACGTCGAAGAACCCGCGCTCGACCGTCGGCACGGTGACGGAAATCTACGATTACATGCGGCTGCTGTTCGCGCGCGCCGGCGTGCCCTATTCGCCGGCCACCGGCCTGCCGATCGAGAGCCAGACCGTCTCGCAGATGGTCGATCGAGTGCTGGCGCTCGAGGAAGGCACGCGCCTCTACATCACCGCGCCCATCGTGCGCGGACGAAAAGGCGAATACCGCAAGGAGCTGGCCGAGCTCCAGAAGAAGGGTTTCCAGCGCGTCAAGGTCGACGGCGTCTTCCACGAGATCGCCGAGGTTCCGGCGCTCGACAAGAAATACAAGCACGACATCGACGTGGTGGTCGACCGCCTCGTCGTGCGCGGCGACATCGCCTCGCGGCTAGCGGATTCGCTCGAAACCGCGCTGAAGCTCGCCGACGGGCTCGCCGTCGCCGAATTCGCCGACAAGCCGCTGCCGGCGGGCCAGACCGGCGAGGACGCGGTCAACAAGTCCAAGAACGAAACCCACGAACGGATTCTTTTTTCGGAGAAATTCGCCTGCCCCGTCTCGGGCTTCACCATTCCCGAGATCGAGCCGCGCCTGTTCTCGTTCAACAACCCGTTCGGCGCCTGCCCGGCCTGCGACGGGCTGGGCACCCAGCGCGCCATCGACGCCGACCTCGTCGTCCCGGAGGACCATGTCAGCTTGCGCGAGGGCGCGGTGGCGCCGTGGGCGAAATCGACCTCGCCCTATTATCTCCAGACGCTGGAGGCGCTGGGCAAGGCCTACGGCTTCAAGGTCGGCGACCGCTGGCGCGAACTCTCCGACGAGGCGAAGAGCGCCATCCTTCACGGCGCCGGCGAGCGCAAGATCGAGTTCGCCTATGACGACGGCGTGCGCGCCTACAGGACGTCGAAGACCTTCGAGGGCGTGATCCCCAACCTCGAACGGCGCTGGAAGGAGACTGAATCGGCCTGGATGCGCGAGGAGATCGAGCGCTTCATGTCGTCCACGCCCTGCCCGGCCTGCAACGGCTATCGCCTGAAGCCGGAGGCGCTGGCGGTCAAGGTCGGCGGGCTGCACATCGGCGAAGTGACGGAAATGTCGATCCGCAAGGCCGATCGGTGGTTCGTCGAGCTGCCGGAGAGGCTGAGCGTCAAGCAGAACGAGATCGCCGCCCGCATCCTGAAGGAAATCCGCGAGCGGCTGCGGTTCCTGAACGATGTCGGCCTCGACTACCTGACGCTGTCGAGGAATTCCGGCACGCTGTCGGGCGGCGAGAGCCAGCGCATCCGGCTTGCCTCGCAGATCGGCTCCGGCCTGACCGGCGTGCTCTACGTGCTCGACGAGCCGTCGATCGGCCTCCACCAGCGCGACAACGCCCGCCTGCTCGACACGCTGAAGCACCTGCGCGACCTCGGCAACACCGTCATCGTGGTCGAGCACGACGAGGACGCGGTGCTGACGGCGGACTATGTCGTCGACATCGGCCCCGCCGCCGGCGTCCATGGCGGGCACGTGGTGGCCAGGGGAACGCCGGCCGAGATCATGGCCAACCCCGCCTCGCTGACCGGGCAGTATCTGTCGGGCGCGCTCAGCGTCGCCGTGCCGGCCGAGCGGCGCAAGGGCAAGAAGGGCAAGCGCATCAAGGTGGTGGGCGCCCGCGGCAACAATCTGAAGGACGTGACGGCGGAAATCCCGCTCGGCACCTTCGCCTGCGTCACCGGCGTGTCGGGCGGCGGCAAGTCGACCTTCCTGATCGAGACGCTCTACAAGGCGGCGTCGCGCCGCATCATGGGCAGCAGAGAGCAGCCCGCCCCGCACGAGCGCATCGAGGGACTGGAATTCCTCGACAAGGTCATCGACATCGACCAGAGCCCGATCGGCCGCACGCCGCGCTCGAACCCGGCGACCTACACCGGCGCCTTCACCCCGATCCGCGACTGGTTTGCCGGCCTCCCCGAGGCCAAGGCGCGCGGCTACCAGCCGGGGCGGTTCTCGTTCAACGTCAAGGGCGGCCGCTGCGAGGCGTGCCAGGGCGACGGCGTCATCAAGATCGAGATGCACTTCCTGCCCGACGTCTATGTCACCTGCGACGTCTGCCACGGCAAGCGCTACAACCGCGAGACGCTGGAGGTGCTGTTCAAGGGCAAGTCGATCGCCGACGTGCTCGACATGACGGTCGAGGAAGGGGTCGAGTTCTTCTCGGCCGTGCCGGCCGTGCGCGACAAGCTGGAGACATTGCACAAGGTCGGCCTCGGCTACATCAAGATCGGCCAGCAGGCGACGACGCTGTCCGGCGGCGAGGCGCAGCGCATCAAGCTCGCCAAGGAGCTGTCGCGCAAGGCGACCGGCAAGACGCTCTACATCCTCGACGAACCGACCACCGGCCTGCACTTCCACGACGTCGCCAAGCTGCTCGAGGTGCTGCACGAGCTGGTCGAGCAGGGCAACACCGTGGTGGTGATCGAGCACAATCTCGAGGTCATCAAGACCGCCGACTGGCTGCTCGACCTCGGCCCCGATGGCGGCGACGGCGGCGGCGAGCTGGTCGCCTCCGGCACGCCCGAGGATATCGTCGCCGAACCGCGCAGCCACACCGGCCGCTTCCTGAAGGAGCTGCTGGAACGGCGGCCGAGCGTGGCCAAGCGCGAGGCGGCGGAGTAGGAGCTACCAGATGGTGTTGACAGCAAGGTCCCCAAGACGGCGATCGTTCGTTACAAGACCCATATCCTCGATCTGCGCCTGGGCGGCCAAGATACGGTCGAACGGATCTCTGTGATCCCATCTGAGAGCGCCGGCATGTCCGGCATGCCTAGCTGAAACGGGAACGATGCCAAAATTCTGGCTGGCAATCACTTCCTCGAAAGCCGCCGTCAGCGGTCCGATTTCCGGCCATTTTCCAAGCCGGTACTTGGTCGCCGCCTCGAATGCGGAGACCGCGCTGGCGAAAATCCGGTTTTCCGGGTCGCCGATGAGGTCCCTCACATGCATGGAAAGACGCTCGTCGTCCAGAAGCCACCATGCGAGCGCATGCGTGTCGAGCAGGAGCTTCAATCGTCGCTATCCGATGGAAACGAAAGCGCGCCTTCCCAAGCTTGCAATTCCTTTTCAGGAAGCGGTTCGAACCAGTCGACATCCTTCAACGCGTCGCGCAGATGCGCGAATGCTCCCGGCACCCGCCGTTTCGCCGGCGCGGCGCCGACCGGCACCAGCTTCACCGCCGGCTTGTTGCGGCGGGCGATGACGATCTCCTCCCCCGCCTCGGCGCGGGCGACGAGTTCCGACAGTTCGGTCTTGGCGCGATGCATGTTGAAGGTAGCCATAGCCAGAAGTTAGCTAGAAACCTGGCTAGGTTCAAGAGGAGCACACGATGGCAAATCTGGGAACGATCCGCGCCGGCATGGGCGGCTGGACATTCGAGCCATGGGAAGGAACCTTCTATCCCGACAGGCTGGCCAAGGCGAAACAGCTTCATCACGCCGCACGCCAGGTGAAGACCATCGAGGTCAACGGCACCTATTACTCGACCTTCAAGCCGGCGACCTTCGCAAAATGGGCGGCGGACGCACCCGACGGCTTCGTGTTCGCACTGAAGGCGATCCGGTTCTCGACCAACCGGCGGGTGCTGGCGGAGGCCGGTGAATCCGTACAGCGGTTCCTCGAATCCGGCGTGGCCGAGCTTGGCGACAAGCTCGGGCCGATCCTGTGGCAGTTCGCGCCGACGAAAAAGTTCGATCCCGCCGATTTCGAGGGCTTTCTCAAGGTGCTGCCGGCGAAGCAGGACGGCGTTCCGCTGCGCCATGCGCTCGAAGTGCGCCACGGCAGCTTCGCCGTGCCGGAATTCGTCGCGCTGGCGCGCAAATACGGCGCCACGATCGTCTATGCCCATCACGCGGCCTATCCCGAGATCGCCGACGTCACCGGCGACTTCGTCTATGCCCGGCTTCAGCGTGGCAGCGACGACAACGAGAACTGCTACACGCAAGCCGAGCTCGACGGCTGGGCCGCGCGGGCGCGGGAATGGGCTGCGGGCGGCCAGCCGCAAGACCTGCCCTATGCCGCCGCCGACGCTCCGGCCGCAAGGACGCCGCGCGACGTGTTCGTCTATTTCATCACCGAGGGCAAGTCGCGCGCGCCGTTCGGGGCGATGGCGCTTCAGGCCCGCGTCGACTCATAGCAGCTCGCGCAGCACCGCCGGCAGCAGGCCGGGCAGGTCCTCGGCGATCAAGCCGGGGCCGAAGCACGCGCCCGCCTCGGCGTGGAGCCAGACGGCGGCGCAGGCCGCCTCCCAGGCCGGCATGGTCTGCGCGCACAACCCGGCGACGATGCCGGCGAGCACGTCGCCGGAGCCGGCCGTCGCCAGCCATGGCGAGCCGTTCTCGTTGATCGCGGCGCGGCCGTCCGGCGCGGCGATCACCGTGTCCGGCCCTTTCAGGACCACCACCGCGCCGGCGCGCGCCGCCACGGCCCGCGCACGGTCGAGTTTGGACAGGCCCCCATCGGCCGCGAGATCGGGAAACATCCGGGCGAATTCGCCCGCATGCGGCGTCAGCACCACGCCGCAGCGCGAGGCTGGAATTGCGGAAAACAGCGCCTCCGGCCCGTCGCGGAACGCGGTCAGCGCGTCGGCGTCGAGGACCAGCGTGCCCGCCGGAGCGGCTGCGAGCGCATGGAGCACGGTTTCACGGATGGGCCGGTCGAGGCCGAAGCCGGGGCCGATGACCATGGCGTCGGCCGGTTTCGCCGCGAAGGCGGCGTCGAGGTCGGCCGGCGCATCGACCCGGCGCAGCATGATCGAGGTCAGATGCGCGGCGTTGACCGCCATCGCGTTGCCCGGCGACCACAGCGTCACCGCTCCGGCCCCGGCGCGCGCGGCGGTGAGCGCCGTGAGCCGCGCCGCGCCGGTCGACGCCGGCCCGCCGGACAGGGCGGCGACATGGCCGCGCGAATATTTGTGCTGATCGCGCCGTGGCCGCGGCAGCGCCGCCGACCACAGCGCAGGCCGGTTGCGAAAGGTTTTCGGCGCGATTGTCGCGAGCACGATATCCGGAATGCCGATATCGGCCAGCACGGTCTCGCCGCACAGCGTCCTGCCGGGTTCGAGCAGATGACCGGGCTTGAGACGGAAGAACGTCACGGTCAGGTCGGCCGCGAACGCCGCCCCCGCCGCCGCGCCGGTGTCGCCCGAAAGCCCAGACGGCAGGTCGACGGCGACCACCGGCGCGTTCGCCTCGCGGCAGCGTTCCGCCGCCCGCGCCGCGTCGCCGTCGAGCGCGCGGGCAAGCCCCGCCCCGTAAAGCGCGTCGACGACCACCCTGCCCGGCCGCGGCGAAAATTCGCCGAGCGGCCGCGCCGCGACGGGGCAGAGGCGCGCGGCGCGCCCGGCGTCGCTTGCCGCGCGCGGCGCGGCCTCGCGCCACAGCGAAACGCCCAGCCCCGTCTCATGGAGCAGCCGCGCCACCTCGTAGCCGTCGCCGCCATTGTTGCCCGGCCCGCACAGCACGTCGAAGCCCTCGGCGCCCGGATAGCGCGCCAGCACCTCGCGCAGGATGGCGGCGCCGGCGTTGCGCATCAGGCCGTAGCCGTCATGCGGGCCGGCGGCCGCCGCCAGCCTGTCGGCCTCCGCCATTTCCGCCGGGGTCAGCACTTCCAGTCCGCTGCCCGATTTTTGTGCAGATTGCATGCGATTTGACCTGCCTCTACGCTGGAGCCCGCGCCGGCATCTTCCGCGCCGCCCGGCCGATGGCGCCGGAGCGGCAAGGAGAACGGCGCAAACCGCGTTTTTCCCGGAGCGGCGCGCCGTGCCCGGCAACTGGCACGGTTCCTGCTTTCCATTCAACGACGCGGGCTTTTCCCGCCTGTCTCACCCAATCGGAGGCCACAAGCCCATGAAAAAGATCGAGGCGATCATCAAGCCGTTCAAGCTCGACGAGGTCAAGGAGGCGCTTCAGGAAGTCGGCCTTCAAGGCATCACCGTCATCGAGGCCAAGGGCTTCGGCCGCCAGAAGGGACACACCGAGCTCTATCGCGGCGCCGAATATGTCGTCGATTTCCTGCCGAAGGTGAAGATCGAGGTCGTCCTGCCCGACGACGCGGTCGAGGCCGCCATCGACGCGATCCGCAAGGCGGCGCAGACGGGCCGCATCGGCGACGGCAAGATCTTCGTCACCAATGTCGAGGAAGTCGTGCGCATCCGCACCGGCGAGACCGGAAACGACGCCATCTGATCCCCCTGGCTGAACCACCCGGAAACCACCCGCCGGCCCGTATCGGCCGGCCTTGACCCATCAACGTTGAAGGAAAGCGGAAAATGACCACAGCAGACGACATCATGAAGCGGATCAGGGACGACGAGGTAAAGTTCCTCGACCTGCGCTTCACCGATCCCAAGGGCAAGCTTCATCATGTCACCATGGATGTCGGCCTCGTCGACGAGGAGATGTTCACCGACGGCGTGATGTTCGATGGCTCCTCGATCGCCGGCTGGCGGGCGATCAACGAGTCCGACATGGTGCTGATGCCCGATGTCGAGACCGCGCATATGGACCCGTTCTTCGCCCAGTCGACGCTCGTCCTGCTCTGCGACATCCTCGATCCGGTCTCGGGCGAGCCCTATGGCCGCGATCCGCGCGGCATCGCGCGCAAGGCCGAGGCCTACCTGAAGGCGGAAGGCTTCGGCGACACGGTTTATGTCGGGCCGGAAGCCGAGTTCTTCGTCTTCGACGACGTCCGCTTCAAGGCCGACCCGTACAACACCGGCTTCAAGCTCGATTCGAGCGAGCTGCCGACCAACGACGACACCGACTACGAGACCGGCAACCTCGCCCACCGCCCGCGCGTCAAGGGCGGCTATTTTCCGGTTCCGCCGCTCGATTCGCTCCAGGACATGCGCTCCGAGATGCTGACCGTGCTGACCGAGATGGGCGTCGTGGTCGAGAAGCACCACCACGAGGTGGCGGCGGCCCAGCACGAGCTCGGCGTCAAGTTCGACACGCTGCTGCGCAACGCCGACAAGATGCAGCTCTACAAATATGTCGTCCACCAGGTCGCCAATGCCTACGGCAAGACCGCGACCTTCATGCCGAAGCCGGTGTTCGGCGACAATGGCTCGGGCATGCATGTGCATCTGTCGATCTGGAAGGACGGCAAGCCGACCTTCGCCGGCAACGAGTATGCCGGCCTGTCGGAGACCTGCCTCTATTTCATCGGCGGCGTCATCAAGCACGCCAAGGCGATCAACGCCTTCACCAACCCGCTGACCAACTCCTACAAGCGGCTGGTGCCGGGCTACGAGGCGCCGGTGCTGCTCGCCTATTCGGCGCGCAACCGTTCGGCCTCGTGCCGCATCCCGTTCGGCTCGTCGCCAAAGTCGAAGCGCGTCGAGGTCCGCTTCCCCGATCCCGGCGCCAACCCCTATCTGGCCTTCGCCGCGCTTCTGATGGCCGGCCTCGACGGCATCAAGAACAAGATCCATCCCGGCCAGCCGATGGACAAGGACCTCTACGACCTGCCGCCGAAGGAGCTGAAGCAGATCCCGACGGTTTCGGGCTCGCTGCGCGAGGCGCTGGTCAATCTCGACAAGGACCGCGCCTTCCTCAAGGCCGGCGGCGTGTTCGAGGACGACCAGATCGACTCCTTCATCGAGCTGAAGATGGTCGAGGTGATGCGCTACGAGATGACGCCGCACCCGGTCGAGTTCGACATGTACTATTCGGTCTGAGTCCAAGCGACCGACCAGCGACCGAAAAGAGAAAAGGCCGGGACAACCATCCCGGCCTTTTTTTGCTGGAAAGGGAAGCGGCGCGCGGCCGCCTCCCGTCAGGACGGGCCGAAGGCTCAGCCCCTGTTCTTGAGCACGGCGCCGACGATGCCGGTCAGGATCGCGCCGCCGCCGGCGCCGCCGAGCACGTCGCCCAGCAGGCCGCCGAGCGCGCCGCCGGTCGCGGCATCGGCCGCCGCCCCGCCGCCGCCGAGCAGCGCGCCGAGAATCTGGCCGCCGGCAACGCCGCCGATCGCACCGCTGAGCAGCTTGGGAAGCTGGCCCATCGCCGCCGACTTGACCGCCGCCCCGACGGCCTGACCGCCGACGACGCCCGAAACGACCTGGATGATGATTGGAAGAAGAGCGTCCACTTGAATTCCCTCCGGAAAAGCCGGCTCCGGCGGCCGGCCAGCGGATGGAACGCAGAAATTTGACCAAAGTCAAAGGAGTTTGATTCCCGCTCTCCATAAAATCGGGGGACAACGGCGCGCGGAAGCCCGAAAACGCACCGGCCCGCCCCGTTGCGAGGGCGGGCCGGCAAAAGGCCGCGCAATGGAGGCGGAAGACCTATTCGGCCGCGGCGCGCTTGGGCTGCACCTCGGCCATGTAGTCGTTCATCAGCGTCTTGGTGATGTCGCCGACGGTGAAGTTCCACTGGCCGATCTCGGACACCGGCGTCACCTCGGCGGCCGTGCCGCACAGGAACGCCTGCTCGAAGCCCTCGAGTTCCTGCGGCATGATCACGCGCTCGACAACCTCGATGCCGCGGCGCTTGGCGAGGTCGATGACGGTGCGCCGCGTGATGCCGTCGAGGAAGCAATCGGGCTTCGGCGTGTGCACCTGGCCGTCCTTGACGAAGAAGATGTTGGCGCCGGTCGCCTCGGCGACCTGGCCGCGCCAGTCCAGCATCATCGCGTCGGCATAGCCCTTGGCTTCCGCGGCATGCTTGGACAGCGTGCAGATCATGTAAAGGCCCGCCGCCTTGGCCCTCGACGGCGCGGTGCGCGGGTCGGGCCGGCAATATTCGGCGACGTCGAGGCGGATGCCCTTGAGCCGCTGCTCGGGGTTGAAATAGCTCGGCCACTGCCAGATGGCGATGGCGCAGTTGATGCGGTTGGCCTGCGCCGAAACGCCCATCGATTCGGAGCCGCGCCAGGCGATCGGCCGCACATAGGCGTCGGTGAATCCCTGCTTCTCGAGCAGGTCGCGGCAGGCCTGGTCGATCTCGGCGACCGAATAGGGGATGGTGAAGCCGAGGATCGTCGCCGAATCGTGAAGCCGCTGCGTGTGCTCGGTCAGCTTGAAAATCTCGCCGCCATAGGCCCGCTCGCCCTCGAACACGGCGCTGGCATAATGCAGTCCGTGGGTCAGCACGTGAATCTTCGCGTCCGCCCATTTGACGAATTCGCCATTCATCCAGATATGACCGTCGAGCTGGTCGAAAGGAACGGATGCCATTTATCTCTCCCTGAAGGCGAAAAGCCCTGATTTCATTGGACGCGCCGCGCGCGCTCCGTTAACCGGATGCGCGAAACCACAAATTTACGACGATTGCGAGATGGATTGAAGAAAGACCCGGCAGAAAATCGGCCACCTTTCACAATCGTGCGCAATCAGTCCCGAAGATTGCCAAAAATTACGCCTTCGCCTAAATTATGTCAATAACACTGACATAAATTGGACTGGCACAGCCGCAACAGAGAATTATGACAGCGACGATGACCCCGAAAGCCGCCGACCGCAACACCGAGCCGATCAGGAGCGCCCTTCCCGCCGAGGACGGCATCGATTTCACCATCATCGAGCTCCTGTTCTTCGCCTATCGCGACTTCACCTCCGATCCGGACCAGATTCTGTCGGACTACGGCTTCGGCCGCGCCCATCACCGCGTCGTCCACTTCGTCAACCGCAGGCCGGGCCTGACCGTGGCCGAACTGCTCGACGTGCTCAAGATCACCAAGCAGAGCCTCGCCCGCGTGCTGAAGCAATTGCTCGACGCCGGCCACATCGTTCAGGTGCAGGGGCCGCGCGACCGACGCCAGCGCGAGCTCTACCCCACCGCGCGCGGCCGCGAGCTGGCGCTGGCCCTTGCCGCGCCGCAGGCGCGCCGCATCGCCGCGGCGCTGGCCGAGGCCGACGCCGGCGACCGCGCCGCGGTCGAGCGTTTCCTGAAGGGCATGGTCGACCCCGAGCTGCGCGAGCAGATCGCACCGGCTCCCCGAAGCGCGGGATGACGCAGAGGCGACGGCACGGGCGGACGTACACTGGCGGGATGACCATGGCGGACAGGCAGGCTAATATCGTTGCGGGCTGGACGGGCACGCAACCGGAGGATCACCTGTCGATGTCGCAAGATGCCGTCGTTCCGGGCGATGACGCCCCTCACCTTCTGGTCGTCGACGACGACACGCGCATCCGCACCCTGCTGCGGCAGTTCCTGAGCGAGAACGGCTATCGCGTCACCGTCGCCGGCAGCGCGGCGGAAGCCCGGCGCAAGCTGGACGGCCTCGACTTCGACCTGATCGTCCTCGACGTGATGATGCCCGGCGAAAGCGGCGTCCAGCTCACCCGCGCGCTGCGCCGGGAGAAGGACGTGCCGATCCTGATGCTGACGGCGCTTTCCGAGACCGACAGCCGCGTCGCCGGCCTGGAAGCCGGCGCCGACGACTACCTGTCCAAGCCGTTCGACCCGCGCGAGCTTCTGCTGCGGCTGAACAACATCCTGCGCCGCGGCGGGCCGCAGCCCGCGCCCAAGGTCGAGCAGATCGTCTTCGGCCCCTACACGTTCCAGATCGCGCGGCGCGAGCTGAAGAAGAACGGCGACCCGATCAAGCTGACGGACCGCGAGCAGGAAATCCTCGCCATCTTCGCCGAGCGGGCCGGCGAGACCATCCCGCGCCACGAGCTGATCGGCTCCGATGCGGAAGTCGGCGAGCGCACCATCGACGTCCAGATCAACCGGCTGCGCCGCAAGATCGAGCGCGACCCGTCGAACCCGGTCTGGTTGCAGACCGCGCGCGGCGTCGGTTACAGGCTATCCGTGGAATAGGTTTCCGCCACGGCGGTCAGGGCCGCAGGTGGAGCCAAGGGCGATTGGGGACGGGTGGATGGCGGCTTCCGGGTTCCGGGCACAGAAGAAGGACGCGGGCGCGGCCAGCGCCGGCTTCCCGCGTCCGCCGGCGGGGAACACCCGCGACCGGCGCCGCGTCGGCCGCCTGATCGGCCGCTGGATGCCGAAGCGGCTTTACGCGCGCTCGCTCATCATCGTCATCGCCCCGATGATCCTGCTCCAGTCGGTCATCGCCTTCGTGTTCATGGAGCGCCACTGGCAGACCGTGACCGAGCGGCTTTCCACCGCCGTCACCCGCGACATCGCCGCCATCATCGACATGATCGAGACCTGGCCACAGGACCAGGACCTGGGCCAGGTCATCCGCATCGCCCAGGAGCGGCTGCAACTGAAGGTCGACCTCCTGCCGCCCGACCCGCTGCCCGCGCCCGGCTCCAAGCCGTTCTTCTCCATCCTCGACTATTCGCTCGGAGAGCAGATCACGCGCCAGATCAACCGGCCGTTCTGGCTCGACACGGTCGGCGATTCCGCCATCGTCGAGATCCGTATCCGCCTCGAGGACAAGGTGCTGCGCGTCTTCGCCCGGCGCAGCCACACCTACGCCTCCAACACCCACATCTTCCTGCTGTGGATGGTCGGCACCTCGCTGGTGCTGATCGCCATCGCCGTCGCCTTCCTGCGCAACCAGATCAGGCCGATCCTCAATCTGGCGGAAGCGGCGGAGAGCTTCGGCAAGGGCCGGCCGATGCCCACCGACTTCAGGCCGCGCGGCGCCGACGAGGTGCGGCGCGCCGGCGCCGCCTTCATCCAGATGCGCGAGCGCATCGAGCGCCAGATCGAGCAGCGCACGGCGATGCTGAGCGGGGTCAGCCACGACCTGCGCACCATCCTGACCCGCTTCAAGCTCCAGCTTGCCCTCGGCGGCGCCAAGGCCGACCGTGAGGCGCTCAACCAGGACATCGACGACATGCAGTCGATGCTCGAAGGCTATCTCGCCTTCGCGCGCGGCGAGACCGGCGAGGACGCCGGCAGCTTCGACCTCGCCGGATTCCTCGAAAAGCAGGTCGAGGACGCCCGGCTGCGCAAGCGCGTGCTGAAGACCTTGTTGACCGGAAGCCCGGACGTCACCGTCCGGCCGAATGCATTCTCGCGGTTGCTCGCGAACCTGATCGGCAACGCGTTGCGCTATGCCAGGAACGTCGAGGTGACGGCGACCCACACCGACGGGCTGCTGCTGATCGTCGTCGACGACGACGGCCCCGGCATCCCGGCCGACAAGCGCGAGGAGGTGTTCAAGCCGTTCGTGCGCCTCGACGACGCCCGCAACCAGGATGCCGGCGGAACCGGCCTGGGGCTCGCCATCGCCCGCGACATCGCCCGCAGCCATGGCGGCGACATCGTCCTCGACGACAGCCCGCTCGGCGGCCTGCGCGCCGTCATCTCGATTCCGGCCTGAGCGCAAGACGCGATAAATCCGGCCCGAGCGCGGTGCGCGATAAAAACGAGATGTGAGCGTAAGGCGCGACGAGGGCGGATCAGAACAGCTTGCCGCCATCCGGCACGGGCTTGTCGACCGCAGCCAGCACCACCTCGCCGTCGGCGTCGGGGAAGCCCAGCGTCAGCACTTCCGACAGGAATTTGCCGATCTGGCGCGGCGGGAAGTTCACCACCGCCATCACCTGCCGCCCGATCAGGCTTTCCGGTGTATAATGTCTGGTGATCTGGGCCGAGGACTTCTTCTCGCCGATGCCCGCGCCGAAATCGATCCTGAGCTTGATCGCCGGCTTGCGCGCTTCCGGGTAGGGCTCCGCCGCGACGATGGTGCCGACGCGGATATCGACGCGCTCGAAGTCGCCGTAACCGATTTCCGGGCGAACGCTCCCGGCCTGTTCCATGCTCATGCTCGACCTCAGCAGCTTCCTTGCGTCTCGAACAGCACGTTCGCCAGCGCCTCGCGCGCATTGGTGCCCGACCAGACGACATACTGGAACGCCGGATAATAGCATTCGCAGGCTTCAAGCGCCGAGGAGAGCAGCACCTCGACCTGCTGACTGGTCGGTTCCGCGCCGCCGGCGAGAAGCAGCGCCTGGCGGAACATGATCGCGCCTTCCTGCTCCCACAGGTCGAAATGGCCGATGAGCATCTGCTCGTTGATCAGCGAAAGCAGCCGCATCACCTCCAGCGTGCGGTTTTCCGGCACTTTCAGATCGAAGGCGCAGGCCAGATGCAGCGCCTCGAAATCCTCCATCCACGAAAACGAGACGTGGTAATTGGCGTAGGTGCCGGCGACCGAAATGGCGATCTCGTCGTCGCCGGTCCGCTCGAAGGACCAGTCGTTCAAGGTGGCGACATGCTCGATCACGTCCACCGGATGCAGGTCGCGGGCAATGTCGAGTTCCAGCAGGTCCATGAGGAAGTCTCTTCCTGTCAGTCGCAAAGGGGCGTTCGCGCACACCGGGGATCAGGGCACGCGTTACGAAAAACCGGCACTCGAGGAAGACGGGATGGCGGGCGACGCAACCACTGCCCGGCCGGCCCCCGCCGCCCGGCGCATGCGAGCGTCAAATCACGCTTCGAATCATGCAGCAAATTCAGTCTATTGCAGCAGAGTCGCCTGAACAGCCCTTTTTTTGAGGCCGAACAATCTGCGATGTGGATAGAAAGCCGGCGCGCCGGGCCGGACAACGCCTAAGCGACTCTGCCGCAACGGCTTTTCCGCTGCACCGCAATGTGGAAAAGTCGCGGCCCGTCAGTCGGCTTTTTTCGCCCGCGGCTTCTTCGGCGCGTCGCTGGCGGAGTCGGGGGCGCCGGGGGCGGAAGCGGTCCCGAGCTTCGCCTCGAGATCGGCGATGCGGGCCGAGAGTTCCTCGTTCTGCGCCCGCGCCTTCAGCGCCATCTCGCGCACCGCCTCGAATTCCTCGCGCTGGACCATGTCCATCGAGTTGAAGATGCGTTCGGCCTGGGCGCGGAACGCCGTCTCGACCTCGCGGCGCACCCCTTGCGCGGCTCCGGCCGCGTCGGTCATCAGCTTGGCGAATTCATCCAGAATGCGGTTCGGTCCGGTGGTCATGGCTGACGTCCTGCTCTCGCTCGACGAATGGGAAGTAGTCCCCGCCGCGCGCGATTGCAAGATGTGCGGCGTCACGGGCGGCCTCGCCTTGACCTCGAACCGGCTTGCGCCCCATATGCGCCGGCTTGGAGCATCCTCCGCAACCGGCCGAAAATACCCGCAAGGAGCCAACCGTCTTGAGCGAATTCCTGCTTCTGCCGCTCGCCGCCCTGCCCTTTCCCGAAATCGACCCGGTGATCGTGCGCGTCGGCCCGCTGGCGGTCCACTGGTACGGGCTCGGCTATGTCGTCGGCATCCTGTTCGCGTGGTGGTACGCGAAAAGGCTCGTCGCCGCCGACAGGCTGTGGGCGGGCGGAAAGGCTCCCATCTCGGCGCTGGACATCGACGATTTCCTGATCTGGGCCGCCGCCGGCGTCGTTCTCGGCGGCCGGCTCGGCTACATCCTGTTCTACGATCTCGCCCGCTACATCGAGAACCCCGGCGACATATTCGCCGTCTGGCAGGGCGGCATGTCGTTCCATGGCGGCCTGACCGGCGTCACCGTCGCCATGATCCTGTTCGCGCGCCGGCGCGGCTTCAGCGCCTGGAGCCTGTTCGACGTCATCGCCGCCGGCGTTCCGGTCGGGTTCGGGCTGGTGCGGCTGACCAATTTCATCAATTCCGAGCTGTGGGGCCGGCCGAGCGACGTCGCCTGGGCGATCGTCTTCCCCAATGGCGGGCCGGAGCCGCGCCATCCGAGCCAGCTCTACGAGGCGCTGCTCGAGGGGCTGGCGCTTTTCCTTGTGCTGCGCGCCCTCACCCATTCGGCCCTGAAGCTGAAGCAGCCCGGCTTCGTAGCCGGCGCCATGGTCGCCGGCTACGGCATGGCGCGCATCGCGGTCGAGTTCTTCCGCGAGCCGGACGCCCATATCGGCTATCTCGCCGGCGGCTGGCTGACCATGGGCATGGTGCTGTCGCTGCCGATGGTGCTGCTGGGGCTGTGGGCGATGCGGCGGGCGGGCGCGCATGCCGGGCGGACCGCCTCATGACCGCGTTGAAGGACCGGCTGAGGCAGTTGATCGCCGCCGCAGGCCCGATCTCCGTTTCCGACTACATGGCAGCCTGCCTGTTCGACCCGCAAGCCGGTTATTATACGACGCGCGAGCCGTTCGGCGCCGCGGGCGACTTCGTCACCGCGCCGGAAATCAGCCAGATGTTCGGCGAGCTGATCGCCGTCTGGGCCTATTCGGCCTGGGCAGCCCTCGGCAGGCCGATGCCGATGACGCTGGCCGAGATCGGCCCCGGCCGCGGCACGCTGATGGCCGACATGCTGCGCACCCTCGACCGGCTCGATACCGGCTTCGTCACCCGCGCCCGCGTCGCCCTGATCGAGGCGAGCCCCCGCCTCGCCGAGCTTCAGAAGAAACGGTTCAGCGGCGGGCGCGGCCGGCCGACATGGTATGCCGAGCTGTCGCAGGTTCCGGCGCTCCCCCTCGTCATCGTCGGCAACGAGCTGTTCGACGCCCTGCCCGCGCGCCAGTTCGTCAGGACGGCGCAAGGCTGGCGCGAGCGCATGGTCGGGCTGGACGACGACGGCGCGCTCCGCTTCATGGCGGGGATGGCCGGCATCGACCCAGCGCTGCTGCCGCCCGACGCCGCCGACGCTCCCGAAGGCGCGATCTTCGAGATCGCGCCCGCGCGCGAGGCGCTGATGGCCGGGATTTCGGCCCGCATCGCCCGCGACGGCGGCGCGGCGCTGTTCATCGATTACGGTCATCTCGTCCCCGGCCTCGGCGACACCCTGCAAGCCGTGCGCAGTCACGCCTATGACGACGTGCTCGCCCATCCGGGCGAGGCCGACCTGACGAGCCATGTCGATTTCTTCGCGCTGGCGCGCATCGCGGCTGCGCACGGGCTGGAGGCGCAGACGACGACGCAAGGGCAGTTCCTCATCGGCCTCGGCCTTGTCGAGCGCGCCGGCGCGCTCGGCGCAACCGCGGGCGAGGAGACGCGGGAAAGGCTGCGCGGCGAGGTCGAGCGGCTGGCCGGCCCCAACGCGATGGGCCGGCTTTTCAAGGTTCTGTGCGTCACGCGCAAGGGAACGACCCTGCCGCCATTCGCCGCGCGGGCGTGACGGCGGATTGACAGGGCGGCCTCGCCTGCCTCACGATCCCGCGCCGGATCGAACGGTTCGTCGCCCGGCGCGAGCTGCCGTGAACACGGCCAGCAATAGACGATCGGCCCAATACGATCGACCCAACACGATCAAAAGGACAACGGGACAGCACATGCATGACAGCGTCCAGCCGGACCCGATCCGGTCCCCCGCGCTCGAACCGCTTGCGCGCGATGGCGTCAGGCACGGCTTCTTCACCCGCGCCGGCGGCGTGTCGCAAGGCATCTATCGCGGGCTGAACGCCGGCGTCGGCTCGCAGGACGCCCGCGACAACGTCGCCGAGAATCGCACCCGCGTCGCCGCGACCCTCGGCGTCGCGCCGCAAAACCTTTTGAGCCTCTATCAGGTCCATTCGCCGGACGCGCTGGTGGTGCAGGCGCCCTTCGACGGCGAGCGCCCGAAGGCCGACGCGCTGGTCACCGACCGGCCGGGACTGGCGCTCGGCGTGCTGACGGCCGATTGCGGCCCGATCCTCTATGCCGACGCGGAGGCCGGCGTGGTCGGCGCGGCCCATGCCGGCTGGAAGGGCGCGCTGACCGGCATCCTCGAATCGACGGTGGCGGCGATGGAGCGGCTCGGCGCGCGGCGCGAGCGCATCGTCGCCGTGCTGGGACCCTCGATCGGACCGGACAATTACGAGGTCGGGCCGGAATTCGTCGCGCGCTTCACCGCGCAATCCGAGGCCAACGCACGTTTTTTCCGGCCGTCGGCAAAGCCCGGGCACGCGCTGTTCGACCTGAACGGCTATACGGTCGAGCGGTTGCTCGCGGCCGGCGTGGCCGCCCACGCCGTCAACCGCTGCACCTATGCCGACGAGGCCAATTTCTATTCCTATCGTCGCGCGACGCACCGGGGCGAAGGCGATTACGGACGACAAATCTCGGCAATCGTGCTGGAGGAACGCTGATGGCGCTGCATTTCGACCAGACCGAATTCGATGCCCGGCGCGACCGGCTGACCATCGAGATGGCGCAGAAGAAGCTCGACGCGCTGCTCGTGTTCGCGCAGGAGAGCATGTACTGGCTGACCGGCTACGACACGTTCGGCTTCGGCTTGTTCCAGTGCCTCGTCGTCAAGGCCGACGGCCAGATGGTGCTGATGACGCGCTCGGCCGACCTGCGCCAGGCCCGCCAGACGTCGACCCTCGACAACATCGTGGTCTGGAGCGACCGCGACGGCGCCAACCCGGCGGCCGAGCTGCGCAACCTCCTGAACGACCTCGACCTTCTCGGCTGCCGCATCGGCGTCGAATACGACACCCACGGCCTGACCGCCAGGAACGGCCGCCTGCTCGACGAGGAGCTGAAGACCTTCGGCACCGCCGAGGACGCCTCCGCGATCATCCCGCGCCTGCGCCTGTTCAAGAGCGCGGCCGAGATCGCCAACGCGGAGAAGGCGGCGGCGCTCGCCGACGACGCGCTCGACGCCGGCCTGCCGCTCGTCAGGCAGGGCGGCGACGAGGGCGCGATCCTGGCCGCGATGCAAGGGGCGGTGTTTTCGGGCGGCGGCGACTATCCCGCCAACGCGTTCATCGTCGGCTCGGGGCCGGACGCGCTGCTGTGCCGCTACAAGAGCGGCCGCCGCAAGCTGAACAAGAACGACCAGTTGACGCTGGAATGGGCCGGCGTCTTCCACCACTACCACGCCCCGATGATGCGCACGGTGCTGACCGGCAAGCCGACCAGGCGCCACCAGGAACTCTACGAAGCCGCGCGCGACGCGCTGGTCGCGGTCGAGGAGACCATGGTTCCGGGCCGCAGCTTCGGCGACGTGTTCGACGCCCATGCCCGGGTGATGGAAGCGCACGGCCTGACCCGCCACCGCCTGAACAGTTGCGGCTCCTCGGTCGGCGCGCGTTTCGCGCCGACCTGGGCCGAGCCGCAGATATTCCATGCCGGCAATCCCGAGCAGATCGCGCCCGGCATGACGCTGTTCGCCCACATGATCGTCATGGATTCCGATTCGGGGACGGCGATGACGCTCGGACGCACCTACCTGACCACGGAGGATGCGCCGCGGCCGCTTTCGCGCCATGATCTCGACTTGATCGTCCGCTGATTGCATTATGAGGGACGTTGCCACACGGGCCGGCCGCGACGCCATGGCCCGCCCGCGGCACCGGAGGGTTTCCCGATGAAGCACCGCACGCGCCGCATCCTGCATCCGACCTGCCTGCTGGCCGTCACCGTCGCCCTGTGCGCCTGCACGAGTTCGCATGACGTGCTCGAGCCGTCCGCGCTGGTCGGCAGCGCGTCCGCGCCGCGCACGCCCGCCTCGGCGCTCTCCCTCGCCGCCTCGCCGGCGATGGCGGGAACCCCGACGCAACCGGCGGCACGACCGGGCGACCTCGCCGCAATTCCCGCCGATGCCCGCATCCAGTTCGCGCCCGTGGTCGGCGCGCCGGCCGGCGCCACCGCGCCGCTGTCGGGCCGGCTCGCGGCGGCCGCCGGCGCGCGCGGCCTTTCCCTCGCCGGCGCCGGCGACGCCTCCGCCACCCATGTCATGAAGGGCTATTTCTCGGCGATCTCCGAGGGCGGCGAGACCACGATCATCTATGTCTGGGACGTGACCGATCCGGCCGGAACCCGCGTCCACCGCATCCAGGGCCAGGCGAAGGCCGCTTCGGGCGGGCGCGACGGCTGGGACAACGTGCCGGCCGCGACGATGGAAACCATCGCCGACGAGACCATCGCGCGCCTTGCCTCCTGGCTTGCCGCGCGACCGGGGCAAGGCTGAGCGGGATGGCCCGGCACAGCGGCCCGGACGCGGCCGCCTCCAGTGTCGCCCCCGGTGTTGCGCGGAAACCCTATCTGAGGAAAGACGGCCGATCCCGGCCCTTCGCGCTTGCAATACGGGCTGACGCCGTTAAAAGCCCGCTCATATCCTTCGCCGGGGAACGTTCATGAAGCTTTTTGCGGGCAACTCCAATCGGGTTCTGGCCGAGGCCGTCGCCCGCTATCTCAACATCCCGCTCGGCAAGGCCAGCGTGCGCCGCTTCGCGGATCAGGAAATCTTCGTCGAAATCCAGGAAAACGTGCGCGGCGAGGACGTGTTCGTCCTCCAGTCGACCGCCTTCCCGGCCAACGACCACCTAATGGAGCTGCTGATCATGATCGACGCCTTCCGCCGCTCGTCGGCGCGGCGCATCACGGCGGTCGTGCCCTATTTCGGCTACGCGCGGCAGGACCGTCGCGCGTCGGGCCGCACGCCGATCTCGGCCAAGCTGGTGGCGAACCTCATCACCCGCGCCGGCGCCGACCGCGTGCTCACGCTCGACCTGCACGCCGGCCAGATTCAGGGCTTCTTCGACATCCCGACCGACAATTTGTTCGCCGTGCCGGTGCTGGCGCGCGACGTGAAACGCAATTACGAGCTGCCCAACGTCATGGTCGTGTCGCCCGACGTCGGCGGCGTGGTGCGCGCGCGCGCCCTCGCCAAGCGGCTCGACGCGCTGCTCGCCATCGTCGACAAGCGTCGCGAGAAGCCGGGCGAGTCGGAAGTCATGAACATCATCGGCGACGTGCGCGGCAAGGACTGCATCCTGATCGACGACATCGTCGATTCCGGCGGCACGCTGTGCAACGCCGCCGACGCGCTGCTCGCCAACGGCGCCACCAGCGTCACCGCCTACATCACCCACGGCGTGCTCTCGGGCGGGGCCGTGACGCGCATCGCCTCCTCGAAGCTCAAGGAGCTGGTGATCACCGATTCGATCCAGCCGACCTCGGCGGTAGAGGCCGCCTCCAACATCCGCGTCATCTCCATCGCCGACCTGATCGGCGAGGCGATCTCGCGCACGGCGAGCGAGCAGTCCGTTTCGAGCCTGTTCGACTGATCGGCCCCGCCTCCTTCCGCCGGACTTTGACTTTTCGCAACCGCGAACGGAATTTCCCGCGACGCGCCGCCAAATCGGCCGGGCAAGGTGACGGCGCACCTTGAAATCCCGCGGCCGGGGGTCGACATTGCACAAATGGAAAACCGCAAGGCGCCCCCCGCCGCACGGCAATGGAAGCAGACATGAACGCCCCCGGCATGATCGACCCCTTCGGGCGCACGATCACCTATTTGCGCGTTTCGGTGACGGACCGCTGCGATTTCCGCTGCACCTACTGCATGGCCGAGAACATGGCGTTCCTGCCGAAGAAGGACCTTCTCAGCCTCGAGGAGCTCGACCGGCTGTGCAGCGTCTTCGTGGAAAAGGGCGTCCGCAAGCTTCGGCTGACCGGCGGCGAGCCGCTGGTGCGCAAGAACGTCATGCATCTGGTGCGCCAGCTTTCGCGCCACCTCGGCAGCGGCGCGCTCGACGAGCTGACGCTGACGACCAACGGCTCCCAGCTCGCCCGCTTCGCGCATGAGCTGGCCGATTGCGGCGTGCGCCGCATCAACGTGTCGCTCGACACGCTCGACCCGCAGAAATTCCGCGCCGTCACCCGCTGGGGCGACCTCGACAAGGTCATGGCCGGCCTCGACGCCGCCCAGGCGGCGGGGCTGAAGGTCAAGCTCAACGCCGTCGCGCTCAAGGGCTTCAACGAGGACGAATTGCCGGAGATGCTGCGCTGGGCGCACGGCCGCGGCATGGACCTGACCGTGATCGAGACCATGCCGATGGGCGAGATCGAGGCCGACCGCACCGACCAGTATCTGCCGCTTTCCGTTTTGCGCGCGCGGCTCGAGCGGCAGTTCACGCTCGCCGACATCGGCTATCGCACGGGCGGGCCGGCGCGCTACGTCCATGTCGCCGAGACCGGCGGCCGGCTCGGCTTCATCACGCCGATGACCCACAATTTCTGCGAGAGCTGCAACCGCGTGCGGCTGACCTGCACCGGCACGCTCTATATGTGCCTCGGCCAGGAGGACGCGGCGGATCTGCGCGCGGCCCTGCGCTCCTCGGAGGGCGACGAGAGGCTTTCCCGCGCCATCGACGCGGCGATCGCGCGCAAGCCGAAGGGCCACGACTTCGTCATAGACCGCGACACCCGCCGACCTTCGGTCGCCCGCCACATGAGCGTCACCGGCGGTTGAGCGTATCATGGCCTCATGATTCGAGGCCGCTGACCGTTGCGCGGACGTGCGCTCCCGCCTAGAGAAACGCTGGACACCGAGCAACCAGCGGACAGGCCAGTGCCCATCTCCTCCAATCTGCGTGCCGCGCTGTTCATGGTCATCGCCATGGCAGGCTTCACCCTCAACGACGCCGTCACCAAGCATGTCATGGAAACGCTCGGCTTCGCCCAGGTGATGCTGATCCGGGGTATTTTCGCCACCATCCTCATTTTTCTTCTGGCGCTGAGCAGCGGCGCGCTGGCGCAGGCCGCCTATCTGCGCCATCCGCTCGTCGCGCTCCGCGCCGTGTTCGAGATGGTGGCCACCATCGCCTTCCTCGCGGCGCTGGTCCATCTGCCGCTCGCCAACATCTCGGCCGTGCTTCAGGCGTTGCCGCTCGCGGTCACGCTGGGGGCGGCGCTGTTCTTCGGCGAGAAGGTCGGCTGGAGGCGCTGGCTGGCCATCGCCGCCGGCTTCACCGGCGTCATGATCATCGTCCAGCCGGGTTTCGACGGCTTCAACGTCTTCTCGCTGCTGGCGCTGCTGTCGGTGATGACGGCCGCCACGCGCGACCTGATCACCCGCCGCATCCCCGAGGCGGTGCCGACCTTGCTGGTTTCCACCGTCACCGCGCTCGCTGTCGCCATGCTCGGCGGCGCGGTGACGGTGGCGAGCGACAACTGGGTTCCCCTGACCGCCGCCACCACCGGCTGGCTGATGGCGTCGTCGGTCCTGCTCGTCATCGGCTATCACTTCGTCATCATGGCGATGCGCAAGGGCGACATCTCCTTCGTCGCGCCCTTCCGCTACACCTCGCTGATCTGGGCGCTGGCGCTCGGCTATCTGGCGTTCGGTGAAATTCCCGGCCCGGCGATGATCGTCGGCGCGGCGTTCATCGTCGCGTCGGGGCTCTACGCGCTCTACCGCGAGCGGGTCGTCGGCAGGGGCAAGCCCGCCGCCGAAAGCACCGGCCCCGGCATGGCCCCCGACGGCCTCTAGGCATGGCGCGCGATTTCCTCGACCGCGCCGCGCCGCCGCACATCGTCACGCTCGCGATCGCGACGGCGGTCTCGTCGCTTGCGACCAGCATCTTCCTGCCCTCGCTGCCCGGCATCGCGCGCTATTTCGACACCGACTACGCGCTCGCCCAGTTGACCATCTCGCTCTACCTCGCCGCCAACGCCGTGCTCCAGCTTGGCATCGGCCCCGCCTCGGACAGGTACGGCCGGCGGCCGGTGATGCTTGCCTGCCTCGGCATATTCATCGCCGGCACGCTGCTGGCGATCGCCGCCACGTCGATCGAGATGCTGCTGGCGGCGCGCGTCCTCCAGTCGTTCTCCGCCGCCGGCATGGTGCTGGCCCGCGCCATCGTCCGCGACACGGTGAGCGCGGACGAGGCGGCGGGCCGCATCGGCTACATCACCATGGGCATGGCGCTCGTCCCGATGGCGGCGCCGCTGATCGGCGGCCTGCTCGACGAGAGCTACGGCTGGCACGCGTCGTTCGTCCTGATGCTCGTCTTCGGCCTCATCGCCTTCGCCCTGGTCTTCTTCGACCTCGGAGAAACCAACCGCAACGCCTCGGCGAGCCTGGCGGTGCAGTTCCGCGCCTATCCGGGCCTGTTCGGCTCGTCGCGCTTCTGGGGTTACACGCTGACCTCGGCCTTCGGGATGGCGACGTTCTTCTCGCTGGTCGGAGCCGGCCCCTTCGTCGCCACCGAGCTTCTCGGCCTGCGGCCGGCGGAATACGGCCTCTATTTCAGCCTGATCTCCCTCGGCTACATGACCGGCAATTTTCTGTCCGGCCGCTATTCGCGCCGGATCGGCATCAACGCCATGATGGCCGGCGGAAACTGCGTCGCCGCCGGCGGGATCGTCCTGGCGATGGCGCTGTTCGCGTTCGGCGACGGCAATGCGCTTTCCCTGTTCGGGCCGATGGCCATGGTGGGCATCGGCAACGGCATGACCCTGCCCAACGCCAATGCCGGCGTGGTCAGCGTGCGTCCGGAACTGGCCGGCAGCGCCTCGGGGCTTGCAGGCACGCTCCAGCTCGGCATTTCCGCGATGGTCTCGGCGCTGGCCGGCATCGTGGTCACGCCGCAGACCGGCGTTACCGCGCTTCTCTACCTGATGCTGGCCTGTGCATTTGCCGCAGTCCTTGCCCAGGCGTTCATCGTGTATGGTGGGCGCGGATAGGCGGCGGCGCCCATCGAACCGACAGATCGAACCGACAGGGAGAGGCAACCGATGCGGCTCGCGGGCCTCATTCTCGCCGGCGGCAGGTCGAGCCGCATGGCAGGACGGAACAAGGCCCTGGCATCGCTCGGCGGCGAGACGCTCGCGGCCCTTGCCGCGCGGCGGCTTTCCGCGCAGGTCGAGCGCATCGCGCTTTCGGCCAATGACGAGGCCCTGCGCGGCGTCCTTCCCGGAATCGACATTATCGCCGACGAGGACGACAGCCGCGCCGGACCGCTTGCCGGCATCCTCGCCGGCCTCCGCTGGGCGGCGTCGCTCGACGGCCCGCCGCAGGCGCTGGTCTCGGTCGCGGTCGACACGCCGTTCTTTCCCGCCGACCTCGCCGCGCGCCTCGCCGCCGCGTCCGGCGACGGCCGGGCGATCGCCCTTGCCGCGACGGAGGGCATCCGCCACCCGACCTTTGCGCTGTGGCCGCTCCGGCTGGCCGGCGCGCTCGCCGCCTATCTCGCCGAGGGCGAGCGCAGGGCGGGAGCGTTCATCAGCCGGCATCCGCATGTCGCGGTGGAGTTCTTCGCGGCGGAAGGCGCGCGCGATCCGTTCTTCAACGTCAACACGCCCGCCGACCTTGCCGAGGCCGAGGCGATGGCGCGGAGGTTTGCATGAGGGGGCTTGCATGATCGGACGGGTAATCGGCATTGCCGGCTGGAAGAATTCCGGCAAGACGACGCTGGCGGT
Source organism: Aquamicrobium sp. (assembly GCA_039808485.1). GTDB lineage: Bacteria > Pseudomonadota > Alphaproteobacteria > Rhizobiales > Rhizobiaceae > Aerobium. The sequence goes on from JBDHTD010000008.1 coordinate 74,793, forward strand.
CGGGCTGATCGCCGAGCTGTCCCGGCGCGGTTGGCGCGTTTCCAGCATCAAGCGCGCCCATCATGACGCCGACATCGACCACGAGGGCACGGACAGCTTCCGCCACCGCGAGGCCGGCGCCGGCGAGGTCATCCTGGCCACCGGCCGCCGCTGGGCGCTGATGCACGAGCTGCGCGCCGAAACACACGCCAGCGAGGAAGCCGCGCTGGAGGCGCTTCTGGCGCGCCTTTCGCCCTGCGACGTCGTCATCGTCGAGGGGTTCAAGCATGGCGGCCACCCCAAGATCGAGACGCGGCGGCGCGCGGCACGCGACCATGCGCCGCTGCCGGCGTCGGCCAACGTCGTCGCCATCGCCGCCGACCACGACGTCGCCCAGCCGGGCGTTCCGGTGTTTCCGCTCGACGCCGTCGGCGAGATCGCCGATTTCGTCGAAACGATCGCCGGCCTGCGTTGAATCGCCCGGACCGCGTTGCCGCATCACGCCATTTCGCGATTGCATTCGTGTCGGAAACAATGGGATGATCGCGCCCAAAGTGCCGGCTCCGAAAGCACTTGATCCCATCGCCGCGCCGGTCGCGCGCGGCGGGCATACCAAAAAGAGAGGAACGACATGCGTATCACTTCACGGGTTTCACTGGCTCTGTCGGCCGCCGCACTCGCGCTCAGCCTCGGCGCGGCCCACGCGCAGGAGAAGCTCCGCATCGGCACCGAGGGCGCCTACCCGCCCTTCAACAACCTGACCTCCGACGGCCAGCTCGTCGGCTTCGACATCGACATCACCCGCGCGCTCTGCGAGGAGATGAAGGTCGAGTGCGAGTTCGTCACCCAGGATTGGGACGGCATCATCCCGGCGCTCCAGGCCAACCGCTTCGACGCCATCGTCGCCTCGATGTCGATCACCGAGGACCGGCTGAAGCAGGTCGATTTCTCCGATCCCTACTACACCAACTCGCTGGTGTTCGTGGCGCCGAAATCATCCGACCTGATGCCGGAGAACGCCGACGGCAAGTCGATCGGCGTGCAGGAAGGCACCATCGCCGCCTCCTTCGCCGAGGAAACCTATCCCAACGCCGACGTGAAGGGCTATCCCTCGCAGCTCGAGGCGTGGGCCGACCTCGCCAACGGCCGCCTCGACGCGGTGCTGGCCGATTTCGGCGTCCAGTACGACTGGCTCCAGGAAGACGGCAAGGAGTGCTGCGAGTTCAAGGGCAATGCCGTCAGCAACGACGACAGGATCGCCATCGCCATCCGCAAGGGCGACACCGCACTCGCCGAGAAGCTGAACGCGGCCATCGCGGCGATCCGCGCCAACGGCAAATATGCCGAGGTCAACGCCAAGTACTTCCCGTTCGACATCTTCGGCGAGTAGGCGGGCCGCCCGCCCGATTCTGCGGACGGCGGGCTTGCCCGCCGTCCCGTCGCCGCCGGCCGGGTCGGCGGGGGCAAGGGGGGCAACAAGGGTTTTTCTCCACAAGCCGGTAAAAGAACTAGAGCGGCCGGCGCTTCCGTGACACCCTGGCCGGGGATCGCCGCATCGGGGAGGACGCGCCGCCGCTTCAGGCGGGATTTCTCATGGAAGGAATGGCTTCTCTGCTCGCCTTCGGGCCGGATGGCTGGGGGGACGAACTGGCTTCGGGCCTTTTCGTCACCGTCTCGCTGGCGCTCGCCACCCTGCCGCTGGGGCTTGCAATGGGCTTTGCCGTCGCGCTGGCCAAGCAGTCGCCGGAAAAGTCGCTGCGCATGGCGGCCAGCATCTACACCACGATCTTCCGCGGCCTGCCGGAGCTCCTGACGCTGTTCCTGGTGTTTTACGGCGCGCAACTCGGCATCCAGCGCGTCGTCACCTTTTTCAACCCCGGCGCGTCGATCGAGATCAACGCCTTCGTTGCCGGCATGGTGGCGCTGGGCGCTGTGTTCTCCGCCTATGCCAGCGAGGTGTTCCTGTCGGCCTTCCGCGCCATCCCGCGCGGCCAGTACGAGGCCGGCTACGCCATCGGCCTGACGCGATGGCAGACGATGCGGCTCGTCGTCCTGCCGCAACTGATCCGCATCGCCCTGCCCGGCCTGTCCAATCTGTGGCTCATCCTGGTCAAGGACACGGCGCTGGTCTCGGTCATCGGCCTGTCCGACATCATCCGCCAGGCCGGCATCGCCGCCCGCGTCACCCGCGAGGCGTTCCTGTTCTTCGGCGTCGCCTGCCTGATCTATCTCGGCCTCGCCATGCTGTCGTCGGTCGCCTTCGCCTTCATCGAGCGCTGGGCCGGCAAGACGGAGGCGGCGCGATGACGGCGACCGCTTCCTCCGCCCCGACTGTCCCCCCGGCAGCGGCGCAGCGCCCGCCCGAGCCGCCGCGCGGCTGGTCGCGGCAGCGCCTCGCCGGCCATGCGCTGATGGCGATGTGGATCGCCGGCGCGCTCGGCCTCGTCCTGTTCCTGGCGTCGGCCTACGATCCGGCGCTGTTTGCCCGTTTCGCGCCCAACTACCTGTCCGGGCTGAAGATCACGCTGTCGCTGGTCGGCCTGTCGATCGTCCTCGGCGCGGCCCTGTCGGCGCCGCTCGCCTATGCCCGCACGTCGACGAACCGGCTGCTGGCGTGGCCGGCCTATGCCTATGTCTACTTCTTTCGCGGTACGCCGCTGCTCGCCCAGGCGTTCCTGATCTATTACGGCATGGGCAGTTTCCGTCCGCAGCTCGAGGCGCTGGGCCTGTGGGTGTTCTTCCGCGACGCCTGGTATTGCGCGCTGTTCGCCTTCACGCTCAACACCGCCGCCTACCAGGCCGAGATATTGCGCGGCGCGGTGCAGTCGGTGCCGCGGGGCCAGTGGGAAGGCGCGGCCTCGCTCGGCATCCCGCGCGGGCTGGCGCTGCGCAAGATCATCCTGCCGCAGGCGCTGATCGTGGCGCTGCGGCCCTACGGCAACGAGATCATCCTGATGATCAAGGGCTCGGCCATCGTCGCCATCATCACCGTCCTCGACCTGATGGGCGAGACGCGGCGCGCCTATTCGCGCACCTTCGATTTCCAGACCTATCTGTGGGCCGCGGTGATCTATCTTGCGATCGTCGAGGCGCTGCGCAACATAATCGACTGGATCGAACGCCGCATCACCGCCCATCTCAAGCGGTGACGGGCAAATCTTCCACGACTGAACCGCATCGAAGGAGAGCCGGCATGGCGAAGGTTGCATTTCTCGGACTCGGCGTCATGGGCTATCCGATGGCCGCCCACCTGAAGAACCGCGGCGGCCACGACGTCACCGTCTACAACCGCACCGCGGCCAAGGCCGAGCAATGGGTGGGTGCGCATGGCGGGCGCGCGGCACGGACGCCGGCCGAGGCGGCGGAAGGCCAGGATTTCGTCTTCTCCTGCGTCGGCAACGACGACGATCTGCGCGCCGTGACCACGGGGCCGCAAGGCGCGTTCGCGGCCATGAAGCCGGGCGCGATCTTCGTCGACAACACCACCGCCTCGGCCGAGGTGGCGCGCGAGCTCTACCAGCTCGCCAGGGGCCGCAAGCTCGGCTTCGTCGACGCGCCGGTCTCCGGCGGCCAGGCCGGGGCCGAGAACGGCGTGCTGACCGTGATGTGCGGCGGCGACGCCGCCGTGTTCGCCGCGGCGAAGCCGGTGATCGAGGCCTTCGCCCGCATGGTCGGGCTGATGGGGCCGGCGGGAGCGGGCCAGTTGACCAAGATGATCAACCAGATCTGCATCGCCGGGCTGGTGCAGGGGCTGGCGGAAGGCATCCATTTCGGCAAGAAGGCCGGCCTCGACATCGACAAGGTGATCGAGGTGATCTCCAAGGGCGCGGCCGGCTCGTGGCAGATGGAGAACCGCCACAAGACCATGAACGAGGGCCGTTACGATTTCGGCTTCGCCGTCGACTGGATGCGCAAGGATCTGGGCATCTGCCTCGCCGAAGCCGACCGCAACGGCGCGCAGTTGCCGGTCACGGCGCTGGTCGACCAGTTCTACAAGGACGTGCAGGCGATGGGCGGCAGGCGCTGGGACACCTCCTCGCTGCTGGCGCGGCTGGAACGGTAGCGATGGCAGGAATTGCGCCAAAAGCGGTCTATGCCGCGCCGGACCCGCTTTCCTTGTCGAGCACCAGATAGTCGAGCGGCAACTGCGTCGTGTTCTTGATCTGCTCCATGGCGAAGGCCGAGGAGACGTCGCGGATCTCGATCTTCGCGATCAGCCGCTTGTAGAAGGCATCGTAGGCGGCGATGTCCGGCACCACCACCCGCAGCAGGTAATCGACCTCGCCGCTCATGCGGTAGAACTCGATCACCTCGGGGAATTCCTGGATCACCTCGGAAAAGCGCCTCAGCCATTCCATGGAGTGGGCGTTGGTGCGGATCGACACGAACACGTTGACGCGGGTGTTGACCTTGACCGGGTCGAGGATGGCGACGCGACGCTGGATGACGCCCTCTTCCTCCAGCTTCTGGATGCGCCGCCAGCACGGCGTCGTCGACAGGCCGACCTTCTTGGCGATGTCGGCGACGGCGAGGGTCGAATCTTCCTGCAACAGGCGAAGAATCTTGCGGTCGAGGCGGTCCATTCGGCATCTCCGTAGAATTTCATGCCAATATGGTTGGCAATGCATGCCCCGACAAGAAAGATTTTGCCGCAAACCCGCCATTCGCTATCCGAAACGCCTATGTCTGCCACCCCGCGCGCATTGCTTTTGCGCGCGGGCACGGCAGGGGCGAAACGTGCGGGGCGAAACGCGTCAGGCCGCCGCGCTCGGGCGCGCGGCAAGCATTCCGTACCAGCGCCGGACATTGGCGAGCTCTTCCGGCAGGGCGATGCGCGCCGGCTTCATGAAGTCGATGGCGATCAGGCCGGTGACGTCGGCGATGGAATAGCTGTCGCCGGCGGCGAACTCGCGTCCCGCCAGCTCGCGGTCGAGCAGCGCCAGGAACTCCAGCGCCTTCGGCCTGTTCGCCTCGCCCCATTCGGCGACCTGCGGCACTTCCCAGTCCTTCATCGCCGGGTGGGTGTGGCGGAAGGCGTGAGCCACCGGCATCATCAGGTTGAGCTCCATCCGCCGCTGCCATTCCTCAACCCGCGCGCGGCCGAGCGCGCCGGTGCCGAACAGCGGCGGCTCGGGCTGCACCTCCTCGAAATAGCGGCAGATCGCCACCGATTCGGTAATCACCGTGCCGTCGTCGAGCTCGAGCACGGGAAGCCGGCGCAGCGGATTGCGCTCCGCCACATCCGGGCCGCGATGCCCCATCGCGCCCATGTCGACCGGCACCAGCGGCATCTCGATGCCCTTCTCGGCCAGAAAAACGCGCACCCGGCGCGGGTTCGGCGCCTTGCCGCCATCGAACAGCTTCATGCGGTCTTCTCCTCTCCTCGGTCCCGCCGCCGCCGCGCGTTCCGGGCGCGCATCGCGGCTTTCCGCCCGCACGCTATCACCGGAACGAACGGACAGGCGAGCGGATTTCTCCCCACGCGGGGCGATCGCCCGAAGTCCTTGAAAAGCCGCAATTTCCAGCTAGATAGAGAACATGTGCATGCGAACGTTTGTCAGGATTTCGAGGCTCGCCGGCGAAGCGCGGTTCTTCGCCCGGGGCGCGCTGTCGTCGAATCCGGACCACCGCACCTGATTCCATCGCCCCGGGACATCCCCTCCACACCTGCGGTTCATGTCTGCGGCCCGCCGGCCGCTTTTATGGAGCGTGACCATGCCCAGTTTCTCGACCCGACCCTTCTGCCGGGTTTGCAACCGCGATCTTCCCCGCGCCGCCAGCCGCTGCCCATGGTGCAAGACGCCGTGGGCGCGCGGCGGGATGCATCGGCCCGCCGGCCATCCCCGTCATCGCCCTTCCCCCGCCCTGTTCCCCGCCCTGTTCCCCGCCGGGAGGGATCGGCCATGACCAAGCCGGCATCCCTCTCTTCCCGCGCGTGCGCCGACGAAGCCGATAGCCCCGCCCCTCTGCTCCACGGCGTCCTGCCGTGGCGGCAGGCGCGCAAGACGGGCCTGCGCGTCCTGCTGGTGAAACCCACGGATGGAGCGCGCTGGTCGGTGCCGCTCGGCGCGCCGGTCGAAGGGCGCGCGCCGTTCCTGTCCGCCGCGCTCCATGCCTTCGAGGCGGCGGGCGTCATCGGCGACATCGATACGGCGCCGCTGGCCGACTATCGCCGCGGCGATGCCGCAGGCAGCCGCATCGTCCTCCACGCCATGCACGTTCGCGGAACGCTGTCGCACTGGAAGAACCAGGACGGACGCCTGCGCCGGTGGTTCGCGCCGTCGGAGGCGGCGGAACGGGTGGACGACGCCAGGCTGGCCGGGTTGATCCGGGCGCTTGCGGAACGACTGCCGGACCGGTTCACCGGCCCGGCAGCAGGCGCTTCAGCCAGTCGATAACGAGCGCAAGAATGCCGCCATGGCCGTCGTCCTCGGCCAGCCCGCCATGGACGCGCCGCCAGTCCTGCGGGCGGTCGAAGGAGCCGGCCCAAAGGCCCTTCCCCGCCCGCCGCGCCGCGTCCTCCGCGTCGTGGTAGTCGCCGTAGGAAACGGCCCACCCCGCCTCCACCATCGCCCGGTTGAGGTCGAGCGAGCCGGCGCGGCAGCGCGCCAGAACGCGATCGTAGCGGTCGCGCTGCCGGCTTTCGCACGAGACCGCGCGGCCCGCGACGAGGCGCAGGAGTGCGTCGCGCGCCTCGCGCCCGCACGGATAGTCGCCGCCGCCGCGCGCGCAGAGCTGCGCCAGCTCGGGCGCGTCGATGCCTTGCAGGCGGATGCGCTCGCTTCCGAGGACGAGCGAGTCGCCGTCGGCCACCCGCGCGGCGCCTTCGAGCGTCCGCGCCGGGCCCAGGCCGGGCAGATACGCCGCCGCCAGCGCGACGGCCCCGAGAACGGCGAGCGCCAGCGCCAGATCGGCCGATCTTCGCCGGCGGGAAGGCCGCCTTCCCCGCCGCGCCGCCCGGTTTTCCGGCCCGTTGCGGCTCATCGGCGGAAGGCTCTCTTAATCATTCGCGGCTAGCTTGCCCTGACCGGATTGTTTCCAGACGGAGCCGTCGACGACCCATCCCATGCCCTCGCAGCGCCCGACCAACATCGACAAGAACATTGTGGACCGCACCAACGCGCGCCGCAACAGCGATGTCGCGCGCGCGGTCCGGCGCACCCGCGACCGCCTCTCCGAGCGGGCGGGAAACCCGGTCTACGACCGCGAGCTCATAAAGCTTCACGCGGATGCGTCGGCCAGGACGGTGCTGGCGATCCCGCTGCTGGTGCTGGCGATCTGCATCGGCGGCCTGTTCGTCGGCGTCGGCCCGGACATCGGCCTCTGGGCCATGGTGACGATGACCTGCTATGGCGGGCTCTGGCTGGCGGCGCGCAAGGTGGGCCGCACCGACGTATCGGACATCGAGACGGACAGGGTCCGCCGCGCCTTCCTCGTCTCGCATGCGTTGAGCGGGCTCGGCTGGGCCTATTTCGCCTGGCTCGGCTGCGACCAGTGCCAGGTCGAGCAGTTCCTGGTGCTCAAGGCGGTGATCCTGCTGCTGGTGATGGCCGCAACCGCGATCATCGCCTCGGCGCTGCGCGGGGCGCTGATCGCCACCTTCGCCATTCCCGTCGCCGCCTTCGGCGTCCATTTCGCGCTGTCGCCGGTCTGGCAGCCGGTCGACGCGATCATGGCCGGGCTGTTGCTCGTCTCCCTGCCCTTCTTCACCTATGTCGCGGGGCATCTTCACTCCTCGACGGTGATGCTGCTGTCGTTCCGCGCCGAAAAGGACATGCTGATCGCCGAGCTGGAGACGGCGAAGTCGATGTCCGACGAGGCGCGCCGCCGCGCCGAGGAGGCCAACCTCGCCAAGTCGCGCTTCCTGGCGACGATGAGCCACGAGCTGCGCACGCCGCTGAACGCCATCCTCGGCTTCTCCGAGGTGATGGCCGGCGAGGTGCTCGGCCCGCTCCAGAACCCGACCTACAAGGAATATGCCGGCGACATCCACGCCTCCGGCAAGCACCTGCTCCACCTGATCAACGAGATCCTCGACCTGTCGCGCATCGAGGCCGGCCGCTACCAGTTGAACGAGGAGCCGATCACGCTGGAGCACGTGGTCGAGGAATGCTGCCACCTGATGGAGCTGAAGGCGCGCAACAAGGATATCCGCATCGTCCAGGAATTCGAGCCCGGCCTGCCGCGCCTCTACGCCGACGAACGCTCGTTGCGGCAGATCACGCTCAACCTCCTGTCCAACGCGGTCAAGTTCGCGCCGAGCGGCAGCGAGGTCAGGGTGCGCCTCGGCTGGACCGCCGGCGGCGGCCAGTACATCTCGGTCAGGGACCACGGACCCGGCATCCCGGAAGACGAGATCCCGGTCGTGCTGTCGGCGTTCGGCCAGGGCTCGATCGCCATCAAGAGCGCCGAGGACGGAACCGGCCTCGGCCTGCCAATCGTCCAGGGGCTGGTGGCGCTGCATGGCGGCGCGTTCAAGCTCAACTCGCGGCTGCGCGAAGGCACGGAGGCGATCGCCATCTTCCCGCCCCAGCGGGTGATGGAGGAACTGCCGCCGCTGCCGCAGGAGCGCGCCGGCCGCGCCGCGGCCGACCACGGCTACCGCCGCTCGGCCTGAACGGGCCCGGCCTGAGCGAACCTTGACCCTTCAGCCCGCCTTCTCGGCCAGCCGCGCCAGTTGCGTCATGATGACGGCCGCGCCCGAAAGCCGCTTGTCCGGCGTCGGCCAGTCGCGCATCAGCACGATGCCCTGGTCGGGCCTGATCTTGGCCAGCGAGCCCTGCTCGGCGATGTAGCGCACGAGCCCGGCCGGCTCGGGGAACTCGCGGTTGCGGAACTGGATGACCACGCCCTTCGGCCCCGCATCGAGCTTCTCGACATTGGCCTTGCGGCACAGCGCCTTGATGAACACCACCTTGAGCAGATGCTCGACTTCCGGCGGCAGCGGGCCGAACCGGTCGATCAGCTCCGCGCCGAAGCCGTCGATCTCCTGCGGCGTGGCGAGGTCGGCCAGCCGGCGATAGAGGCCGAGGCGAAGCTGGAGGTCCGGCACGTAGGCTTCGGGTATCATCACCGCGGTGCCGATGGCGATCTGCGGCGACCAGCCGCTGTCGGCCACCTCGCCGGTGCCGCGCAGCTCGGCGACGGCTTCCTCCAGCATCTGCTGATAGAGCTCGAACCCGACCTCCTTGATGTGGCCGGACTGCTCCTCGCCGAGCAGGTTGCCGGCGCCGCGGATATCGAGGTCGTGGCTGGCGAGCTGGAAGCCGGCGCCGAGCGAATCGAGCGACTGCAACACCTTCAGCCGCCGCTCGGCGAGCTGCGTCAGCGTCTTCTTGGCCGGCAGCGTGAACAGCGCGTAGGCGCGCAGCTTGGAGCGGCCGACCCGGCCGCGCAACTGGTAGAGCTGCGCCAGCCCGAACATGTCGGCGCGATGCACGATCATGGTGTTGGCGGTCGGGATGTCGAGGCCGGATTCGACGATGGTGGTCGAAAGCAGCACGTCATACTGCCCGTCATAGAACGCGTTCATGATGTCGTCGAGCTCGCCGGCCGCCATCTGGCCGTGCGCGGTCGCCACCTTCAGCTCCGGCACCTGTTCCTCGAGGAACTTCCTGATGTCGCCGAGGTCGGAGATGCGCGGCACGACATAAAAGCTCTGGCCGCCGCGATAGCGCTCGCGCAGCAGCGTCTCGCGGATCACGAGGGGATCGAAGGGCGAGATGAAGGTGCGCACCGCCATGCGGTCGACCGGCGGCGTCGCGATCAGCGACAGTTCCCGCACCCCCGTCAGCGCCAGTTGCAGCGTGCGCGGGATCGGCGTGGCCGAGAGCGTCAGCACATGCACGTCGCTCTTCAGCTCCTTCAGCCGCTCCTTGTGCTTGACGCCGAAATGCTGCTCCTCGTCGACGATCAGCAGGCCGAGATCCTTGAAGGTGATCGACGAGCCGAGCAGCGCATGGGTGCCGACGACGATGTCGACCGTGCCGTCGGCCAGCCCCTTCCTGGTCTCGGCCAGTTCCTTCGACCCGACAAGGCGCGACGCCTGCCGCACCGTGACCGGCAGGCCGGCGAAACGCTGGCTGAAGGTGCGGAAATGCTGGCGCGCCAGCAGCGTCGTCGGCACCACCACCGCGACCTGGAACCCTTCCATGGCGGCGAGGAAGGCGGCGCGCAGCGCAACTTCCGTCTTGCCGAAGCCGACATCGCCGCAGATCAGCCGATCCATGGGGCGCCCGGCGGCCAGGTCTTCCGTCACCGCCTCGATCGCCGAAAGCTGGTCGTCGGTCTCGTCATAGGGGAAGCGCGCGGAAAACTCGCCGTAGAGCCCGTCGGGCGGCGTCATGACGGGTGCCGGCCGCATCTGGCGCTCGGCCGCCAGCTTGATCAACTGGCCGGCCATTTCGAGCAGCTTGCGCTTCAGCTTCGCCTTCCGCGACTGCCAGGCGACGCCGCCGAGCTTGTCGAGCACGGTCTCGGCCGAATCCGAGCCGTAGCGCGACAAAAGCTCGATGTTCTCGACCGGCAGGAACAGCCGGTCGTCGCCGGCATAGCGGATTTCGAGGCAGTCGTGCGGCGCGCCGGCCGCCTCTATCGTCTTCAGCCCGACGAACCGGCCGATGCCGTGGTCGGCGTGGACCACGATGTCGCCGGCCGAAAGTGCTGCCACCTCGGCAATGAAATCCGATGCTTTTCGCCGTTTCTTCGCGCGGCGGATGAGCCTGTCGCCGAGAATGTCCTGTTCGGCGACGACGACGAGGTTTTCAGTCTCGAACCCCGCTTCCAGCGGCAGCACGGCAAGCCCCGCCTCGCCGGCTTTCAGCTTTTCCGCTTCGCCGAGGGTGGAGACGCGCTTCAGGTTCTCCAGCCCGTGCTCGGCCAGGACCTGCGTCAGCCGGTCGAGCGAGCCTTCGGAAAAACCGGCCACCAGCACGCGCCGGCCCTCGGCCCGCCCTTTGCTGACCCGCATGTCGGCGATATGCTTCACCGCATGGTCGAAGACGTTGGCGTTGGGGTCGGCGCGTTCCTCGGCGAAATTGCGGCCGGCATGCGCGCCGGCATGGCGCAGCGCCCGCCCGCCCGTCTCCGGCGCGTCGAACGGGGTCAGGTCGACGGCGAGCCGGCCTCCCGCCTGCGCCGCCACCTCGTCCGGCGAAAGATAAAGCGTCTCCGGCCGCGCCGGCTTGTAGGGCACGGCCTCGCCCATGCCGGCGGCCGGCTGCCTGGTGCGCGCCTCGTAATGGTCGAGGATCAGCGCATGGCGCTCGGCGATGGCCTCGCGGGCGAGATGATCGAACACGATCGTCGCGTCCGGCAGATAGTCGAACAGCGTTTCCAGCCGCTCATGGAACATCGGCAGCCAGTGCTCCATGCCGGCGAAGCGCCTGCCCTCGCTGACCGCGGCATAGAGCGCGTCGTCGCGCGAGGGCGCGCCGAACGCCTCGATATAGGCGCGGCGGAAGCGGCTGACGGCATCGGGCGTCAGCTCGACCTCGCTCATCGGCTTCAGCGCGAATTCCGTGCGCTGGCCGGTGGTGCGCTGCGTCGCCGGATCGAAGGCGCGGATCGATTCGAGCGAATCGCCGAAGAAATCGAGCCTGAGCGGCTCGCCGCCCGGCGCGTAGAGATCGAGGATGCCGCCGCGCACGGCATATTCGCCGACGTCGCGCACGGTCGAGACCCGCTCGAAGCCGGCGGTGTCGAGCCGGAGCGCCAGCGCCTTCATGTCGACCTGGTTGCCGGGCCGGGCGGCGATCGTCTGGGCGAGCACGGTCTCGGCCGCCGGCATGCGTTGCAGCACGGCGTTGGCGCTGGCCAGGATCATGGCGCGGTGAGGCGTCTGGCGAAGCGCGGCCATGGCGGCCATCGCGTCGAGCCGCCGCGCCGCCGCATCCGCCCCGGGCGAGACGCGGTCATAGGGAAGGCAGTCCCAGGCCGGCAGATCGAGCACCGGCAGGCCGGGCGCCGAGAAGCGAAGCGTCTCGGCGATCGCCGGCACGCGCTGGCCGTCGCGTACGACGAAGATCACCGGCCGCTCGCCCTGCCCGGCGGCAAGCGCGGCGAGCGCGAACGCTTCGTAGCCGTCGGCGACGCCGTCGACGACGACGGCGCCCTCGTCGGGCAGGCGGATGGGATCGATCAGGCTCATCGTGTCCGGTCAGGCAAGCGGCGCTTCGCGATAGGTGAGGATCTTCGCGAACACGGCGGTGTCGTGCCGGGCCGGCACCTCTTCCTCGCCCGTCACCCATTTCAGGATATCGCCGTCCTGCTCGGCCATGAACGCCTCGTAGACCGCCAGGTCCGCGTCTGAAAGACCGGCGATCTCGCCATCGGCGAACGAGCCCAGGATCAGGTCGACCTCGCGCATGCCGCGATGCCACGAGCGGTAGAGCACCTTGCGGCGGCGGTAGTCGAGATCGGCGCTGGAGCGTTCGCTTCCGGTCATGTCGGCGGCACCTCGTTGGCTGAAGCCGGGATATAGCGCCGATATAGCGCCTGGGAACCGCCATGTCAGCCTTTGCGGCCGCGATCTTCCCGCATAAGGTCGCGCCATGCGTCCCAATCTTCTCGATCCGCTGTTCGCTCCCGCCACCACGCTGGAAGGAGTCGGCCCCAAGGTCGCCGGCCTAATCGCCAATGTCGTGCCGGCCGACACGACCGGGCGCGAGGTGCGCGTCGGCGACCTGATGTTCGTGCTGCCGCACGCGGTGATCGACCGGCGCCAGCGCTACAGCATCGCCGACGCGCCCGACGGCGCGCTGGTGACGCTGGAGGTGACGATTTCGCGCCACCAGCCGCCGCCGCGCGCGCGCGGCTCCGTGCCGACCCGCGTCTTCGCCCATGACGACACCGACGAGATCGCGCTGACCTTCTTCCACGCCAAGGGCGACTGGCTGCAAAAGGCGTTGCCCGAGGGCGAGCGGATGCTGGTCTCCGGCCGGCTCGAATGGTTCAACGGCCGGCCGTCGATGGTTCATCCCGACCATATGGTGCCAGTCGCCCGCGCGGACGAGTTGCCGGCGCTGGAGCCGGTCTATCCGCTGACGGCGGGCTTGTCGGCCAAGGTGCTGCGCCGGGCGATCCTCGGCGCGGTTTCGCGCCTGCCCGACCTGCCGGAATGGCTCGACCCGGAGCTCGCCCGCCGGCAGAGCTTTCCTTCGCTGCGGATGGCGCTGCACCGGCTGCACGAGCCTTCCGACCCGCTCGACATCGATCCCGATTCGGCCGCCTGGCGCAGGCTCGCCTATGACGAGTTGCTCGCCGGGCAACTGGCGCTGGCGCTGGTGCGGGCGAAATTGCGCCATGTCTCGGGTCGGCCGCTGACGGGCGACGGCCGGCTCGAAGCGGCGATCCGCGCCGCCCTGCCCTATTCGCTCACCGGCGCGCAGGAACGGGCGCTCGGCGAAATCCACGCCGACCTCGCCTCGGAAAAGCGCATGCTGCGGCTGCTGCAAGGCGATGTCGGCTCCGGCAAGACGGTGGTGGCGCTGCTCGCCATGGCGCGCGCGGCCGAAGCCGGCGGGCAATCCGCCCTGATGGCCCCGACCGAGATTCTCGCCCGCCAGCACCTCGCCACCATCGCGCCGCTGGCGGCGCGCGCCGGCCTCGCCGCCGCCGTGCTGACCGGCCGCGAAAAGGGCAAGGAGCGCGCCGCCATCCTCGACGGGCTGGCCTCGGGCGAGATCGATATCGTGCTCGGCACGCACGCGCTGTTCCAGGAAGGGGTGGAGTACAAAGACCTCGCGCTCGCCATCGTCGACGAGCAGCATCGTTTCGGCGTCCACCAGCGCCTCGCCATGACCGCCAAGGGGGTCGCCCCCGACATGCTGGTGATGACGGCGACGCCGATCCCGCGCACGCTGGTCCTGACGGCCTTCGGCGACATGGACGTGTCGCGCCTGACCGAGAAGCCGGCCGGCCGCCAGCCGATCCAGACCGTGACGCTGCCACTGGAGCGGCTTTCCGATCTCGTCGGGCGGCTGCGCCACGCGGTCGCGGAAGGCCAGAAGGTTTACTGGATCTGCCCGCTGATCGAGGAATCGGAAGAGGTGAAGCTGATGTCGGCCGAGGACCGCTTCGCCTCGCTCAAACCCGTCTTCGGCGACGGGATCGGCCTTATCCACGGTCGGATGAGCGGCCGCGACAAGGACGAGGCGATGCGCGCCTTCAAGGACGGCGAAACCCGCCTTCTCGTCGGCACCACGGTGATCGAGGTCGGCGTCGACGTGCCCGACGCCACCATCATCGTCATCGAGCATGCCGAGCGCTTCGGCCTTGCCCAGCTCCACCAGTTGCGCGGCCGCGTCGGGCGCGGGTCGCAGGCGTCGTCCTGCGTGCTGCTCTACAAGGAGCCGCTCGGGCTGGTGGCGAAGCAGCGCCTTTCGGTGATGCGCGAGACCGAGGATGGCTTCCGCATCTCGGAAGAGGACCTGAAGCTGCGCGGCGAGGGCGAGCTGCTCGGCACCCGCCAGTCCGGCACGCCGGGCTTCCGCGTCGCGCGGCTGGAGAGGCATGCCGATCTGCTCGAGACCGCCCGCGACGACGCGCGCCTGATGCTGGAGCGCGACCCCGAGCTCGCCTCGCCGCGCGGCGAGGCTCTGCGGGTGTTGCTCTATCTCTACGGCCGCGACGACGCGATCAGGCTGTTGCGGGCGGGGTGAACCGCCCTACTCCACCGTCACCGACTTCGCCAGGTTGCGCGGCTGGTCGACATCCGTGCCCATGAACACGGCGGTGTAATAGGCCAGCATCTGGATCGGCAGCGCGTGGACGATCGGCGCGGCGATCTCCGGCGCGGTCGGCACGATAATGGTGTCCATCGTCTCGACGGTGGCGTGGGCCGCGCCCTTGGCGTCGGTGATCAGGATGATCTTGCCGCCGCGCGCCGCCACCTCCTGCATGTTCGACACGGTCTTTTCGAAGATGCGGTCGTAGGGCGCGATCACGATCACCGGCATGTTCTCGTCGATCAGCGCGATGGGGCCGTGCTTCAGCTCGCCGGCGGCATAGCCCTCGGCGTGGATGTAGGAGATTTCCTTGAGCTTCAGCGCGCCTTCGAGCGCCAGCGGGTAGCTGGTGTCGCGGCCGAGATAGAGCACGTCCTTGTAGTGGGAAAGCTCGCGCGCCAGCTTCTCGATCTGGGGGGCGAGCTTCAGCGCCTGGTTGATGAGCTTCGGCGTCTCGGCGAGCTGGCGCACCAGCGCGGCCTCGCCCTCGCGCGTCACCGTGCCGCGCGCGGCCGCCGCCCTGACCGCGAGCGAGGCGAGGACGGAAAGCTGACAGGTGAACGCCTTGGTCGAGGCGACGCCGATCTCTGGACCGGCCAGCGTCGGGAAGATGCCGTCGGATTCGCGCGCGATGGTCGATTCGCGGACATTGACCACCGCCCCGATCGCCACGCCCTCGCGCCGGCAATAGCGCAGCGAGGCCAGCGTGTCGGCGGTCTCGCCCGACTGCGAGATGAACAGCGCGCCGCTTTGCTTCGACAGCGGCATCTCGCGATAGCGGAACTCGGAGGCGATATCGATATCCACCGGCAGCCGCGCGAAGCGCTCGAACCAGTATTTGCCGACGAGACCGGCGAGATAGGCGGTGCCGCAGGCCGAGATCGACAGCCGGTCTATTGCCGCGAAATCGAACGGCGTCGCGAACGGCTTGGCCGCGTCGGTGGTGAAGTCGAGATAATGCGCCAGCGTGTGCGAGACGACTTCCGGCTGCTCATGGATCTCCTTTTCCATGAAATGCCGGTAATTGCCCTTGTCGACCAGATAGGAGGTGCCGACCGACTGACGCTTCTGCCGCTCGACCGGGTTGCCGTCGATGTCGAAGATCTCCATGCCGTCGCGATGGAGCACCGCCCAGTCGCCGTCCTCCAGATAGGTGATGGCGTTGGTGAACGGCGCCAGCGCGATGGCGTCGGAGCCTAAATACATCTCGCCCTTGCCATGGCCGATGGCCAGCGGCGGGCCGTTGCGCGCGCCGATGATCAGGTCGTCCTCGCCGCGGAACATGATCGCGAGCGCGAACGCGCCCTCGAGCTGCCGGATTGCCGCATGCGCCGCAGCAATCGGGGCCAGGCCCCGCTTCAGCTCGCGGGTGACGAGATGCGCGACCACCTCGGTGTCGGTCTGCGAGACGAATTCGTAGCCGTCGGCGATGAGCGCGGCGCGCAGATCGGCGAAATTCTCGATGATGCCGTTGTGGACGATGGCGACGTCGCCGGAAAAATGCGGGTGCGCGTTGGTCTCGTTGGGCACGCCATGGGTGGCCCAGCGGGTGTGGCCGATGCCGATGGTGCCGTCGAGCGGCTCGTCGGCCAGCCGGCGCTCGAGATTGACGAGCTTGCCCTCGGCCCGGCGCCGGCCGAGGCGGCCATGGTCGATGGTGGCGACGCCGGCGGAATCGTAGCCGCGATACTCCAGCCGCTTCAACGCATCGACGATCAGGGGCGCAACGGGCGCGCGCCCGACGATTCCAACAATCCCGCACATGATTTGCTCGTTCCTTCCCGCCTGTTTCGCGGATGTTTAGTGACTCGGCAATCGAGGCGGAAGTCACATATGGTTTCCGTTCATATCGGCCGAGGCGAGGCCGCGATCATCTTGCCCGAAACGGGTTAATTCTCCTTGCCGCCCAGTCTCTCGCGCAGGCGGCGGCCGAGATCGTTCTTGTTTTCCTGCCGGGCGCGGCCGAATGCAAGCGCGTCGTCGGGAACGTCCTTCGTCACCACGCTGCCGGAGGCGACATAGGCGCCGGCGCCGATGCTGACCGGCGCGACCAGCGACGAGTTGGAGCCGATGAACGCGCCGGCCCCGATCTCTGTCCTGTGCTTGGAAAACCCGTCGTAATTGCAGGTGATGGTGCCGGCGCCGATGTTCGCGCCCGCGCCGATATGGGCGTCGCCGATATAGGTCAGATGGTTGACCTTGGCGCCGTCCTCGACCACCGCCTTCTTGACCTCGCAGAAATTGCCGACCTTGGCCTTGCGGCCGAGTTCCGCGCCCGGCCGCAGCCGCGCGAACGGGCCGACCTCGGCGTTCTCGCCGACAGAAGCGCCCTCCAGATGCGAGAATGCGCGGATGCGCGCGCCGGCGGCGACCCGGACGCCGGGTCCGAACACGACGTTGGGCTCGATCACCGCATCGGCAGCGATCTCGGTGTCGTGGCAGAGATGGACCGTCTCGGGCGCCTGCATGGTCACGCCCGCCAGCATCAGCGCGCGGCGGCGGCGCGCCTGCCACACGCTTTCGGCCTCGGCGAGCTCGAGCCTGGTGTTGATGCCGAGCAGGCTTTCATAGGGCGCTTCGGTGGCGCGCACGACGAGGCCGCGGGCAGCCGCAATCTCGACGATGTCGGTCAGATAGTATTCGCCCTTGGCGTTGGCGTTGCCGACGGCGTCGAGCAAGGACAGCGCATGCCGGCCGGAGACCGCCATCAGCCCGCCATTGCAGAACGAGATCGCGCGCTCGGCTTCGGTCGCGTCCTTGTGCTCGCGGATGGCGACGACCGCGCCATCCCTGACGATCAACCGGCCATAGCCGGTCGGGTCGGCGGCATGGAAGCCCATCACCACCACGTCCGCGCCCTCGGCCAGCCCGGCGCGCAGCTCGGCGAGCGATTGCGGTTCGATCAGCGGCGTGTCGCCGAACAGGATCAGGACGTCGTCATAGCCGCGCCGGATCTTCTCCCGCGCGGCGAGCACGGCATGGGCGGTGCCGAGCCGTTCGGTCTGGACGAAGACCTCGGCCTCCGGCGCGAACGGCTCGACCGCCTTGCGCACCTTCTCGGCCTCGCGCCCGACGACGAGCGCGACCGCGACGCCCTCCTCCTGCCGCGCCGCCTTGACGACATGGCCGACGAGCGGCAGGCCCGCCACCTCGTGCAGCACCTTGGGCAGCGCGCTTCTCATGCGCGTGCCCTCGCCCGCGGCAAGGATGACGGAAAGACA
Organism: Aquamicrobium sp.; assembly: GCA_039808485.1. Classification (GTDB taxonomy): domain Bacteria; phylum Pseudomonadota; class Alphaproteobacteria; order Rhizobiales; family Rhizobiaceae; genus Aerobium. The sequence goes on from JBDHTD010000008.1 coordinate 92,719, forward strand.
GCTTCTTTCGCTCATGATCGGTCTCTCGGAACAGTCTGCGTCCTGATGGCGTCTGGTAACATCGTTTGCCTGAATGCGCTACGCGCGCGCCGCGTCGGCGATCCTGAACTGGACGGAGCGCGAGCCGTTCCACCAGTTGGACGACAGATGGCCGACGACATGGATGGTGCCGCCGCGGTTGGCGAACAGGAAATCGCCGAGCTCGGTATCGGCGGCGCGGAACGCCATCGCCTGAAGCCGCCCGCCGGCGGGCGAGCGCAGCTCGGCGCGGATGTGGTTGACGCCGACCTGCCGGACATCGGCCAGCGTGTGGCGCGGCAGCGCCAGCAGCGGCTGGGCATGACCGGAGCCGTAGGGGCCGGCGCTCTCGATCAGGTCGATCAGGTCGAAGGTCGCGCCGTCGGCGGAGAGCGCGGCGTCGATCTCCAGCGTCTCCTCGGCGCGGAGCCGGCCGACGTCGCCGGCCGCCCATTCCTCGAAGAAGGCGCGCAGATCGCCGAGGCGCGCCCGCTCGACGGTGATGCCGGCCGCCATGGCGTGGCCGCCGCCCTTGACGAGCAAGCCGCGCGTCACCGCCTCGCGCACCATACGGCCGAGGTCGAAGCCGGCAATCGAGCGGCCCGAGCCGGTTCCGGTGCCGTTGGGGTTGAAGGAGATGGCGAAGGCCGGCCGCCGCGCGTGCTCCTTCAGCCGCGCCGCGATCAGCCCGACGATGCCGGGGTGCCAGCCGTCATTGGCGGTGACGAGGACCGCCGGCCCGCCGCCGGCGGCCAGCTCGGCCTCGGTCTCGGCGCGCGCCTCGGCCAGCATTTCCTGCTCCATCGCCTGGCGCTCGCCGTTCAGCCGGTCGAGCGTTTCGGCGATCGTCTGCGCCTCCACCGGGTCGTCGGTGGCGAGCAGCCGGCTGCCGAGCGCGGCGTCGCCGATGCGGCCGCCGGCATTGATGCGCGGCCCGAGCAGGAAGCCGAGATGGAAGGTCGACAGCGGCTCGCCGATGCGCGCGGCGCGGGCAAGTGCGGCGATACCCTGGTTGCCCATGCGCCGCATCGCCTGCAAGCCCTTGACGACGAAGGCGCGGTTGACCCCCGCGAGCGGCACGACATCGCACACCGTGGCCAGCGCGACGAGGTCGAGCCAGCCGAGAAGGTCCGGCGCGGACGTCGAAAACCCGCGCTCGCGCAACACGCCCGCCGTGCGCACCAGCGCCAGAAAGACGACGCCGGCGGCGCACAGGTGCCCCTGCCCCGAAAGGTCGTCGTCGCGGTTGGGGTTGACCACCGCGACCGCCGGCGGCAAGGGCCCGCCGACCTGGTGATGGTCGAGCACGACGACCTCCGCCCCCGCCGCGTTGGCGGCTTCGATCGCCGCCTCGCTGTTGGTGCCGCAATCGACGGTGACGATCAGCCTTGCCCCGCGCGCCGCAAGCTCGCGCATCGCATCGGGGTTCGGACCGTAGCCCTCGAACACCCGGTCGGGAATGTAGATCTCGCTCTCGACGCCGTAATGCGCGAAAAACCGCTTCATCAGCGCCGACGAGGCCGCGCCGTCGACGTCGTAATCGCCGAAGATCGCCACCCTTTCGCGGCGCATGACGGCATCGGCGATCCTGCCGGCCGCCCTGTCCATGTCGGTCAGCGAGCGCGGATCGGGCAGGAGGTCGCGGATGGTCGGGTCGAGGAAGCGCCGCGCCTCGTCCTGGCCGACGCCGCGCCCGGCCAGAACCCGGGCGACGATGTCGGGGATGCCGTGGTTCTGGGCGATGGCAAGGGCGGCGTTCTCGCCGCGCGCGTCGAGCCGGTGGGCCCAGGCATGCCCGGTCGCCGACCGCTTCACGTCGAGAAAGAATCGCCTGTCGCTCATCGCTTCAGGCTGAAGCCGGCAAGACGGGCGAAAGCAAGGCGGCGGCCCCCCTTTAGAAGGCTCGGCTCCCTCAGAACTTGTCGAGGTCCTGGTGACGGGCCTTGATCTCGCGCACCGTGCCCGAGGACGAGCGCATGACGATGGTGTGGGTCTGGATCATGTCGCGGCCGAACTTGACGCCCGACAGCATGTTGCCGTCGGTGACGCCGGTGGCGGCGAACAGCACGTCGCCGCGCGCCATCTCCTCCATGGTGTAGACCTTGTTGGGGTCGGAGATGCCCATCTTGGCGGCGCGGGCGATCTTGTCCTCGCTGTTCAGTTGCAGGCGGCCCTGCATCTGGCCGCCGATGCAGCGCAGCGCGGCGGCGGCGAGGACGCCCTCGGGCGCGCCGCCGGTGCCCATGTAGATGTCGATGCCGGTCTCGGCCGGGTCGGTGGTGTGGATGACGCCGGCGACGTCGCCGTCGCCGATCAGCCGGATCGCCGCGCCCGTGGCGCGCACGGCCTCGATCAGGCGGGCATGGCGCGGCCGGTCGAGGATGCAGGCGGTGATCTCGGACACCGGCACGCCCTTGGCCCTGGCGAGGTTCTCGATGTTCTCCTGCGGGGTCGCGTCGATATCGACGACGCCGGCCGGGTAGCCGGGGCCGACCGCGATCTTGTCCATGTAGACGTCCGGCGCGTAGAGCAGGCTGCCCTTCTCGGCGATGGCGATGACCGCCAGCGAGTTCGGCAGGTTCTTGGCGCAGATCGTCGTGCCTTCCAGCGGGTCGAGCGCGATGTCGACCTCGGGGCCTTCGCCGGTGCCGACCTCCTCGCCGATATAGAGCATCGGCGCCTCGTCGCGCTCGCCCTCGCCGATGACGACCGTGCCCTTGATCGGCAGGCGGTTCAGCTCGGCGCGCATGGCGTCCACCGCCGCCTGATCCGCCGCCTTCTCGTCGCCGCGCCCGCGCAGGCGCGCCGCGGCAACGGCCGCGCGCTCGGTGACGCGCACGAGTTCGAGGGTGAGGATGCGGTCGAGACCGGAGGATGCGAGACCGGACGGGGCGGCTTTGGACATGATGCTATCGAACCTTATGAAAGATCAGCGGGTTGCCCGCGCAATTGCGCCCCTTTTGTCAAAGAGGCGCAGCCCTCGCAAGGGCGATTCGCTGCCCGTCCCAAGATCAATCGATTGAATGACAAGTACGCGCCGTCAGCCGGCGCGCTCGATGCGGATCACCTGCGGCTTGGTGGTGAGGTGGCCGTCCTCGGTGATGCCCGCGACCGCCTTGCGCACCGCCGCTTCGGTGGTCTCGGCGGTGACGAGGATGACCGTCTTTTCGGTCTCGCCGGTGTCGCCGTCGGCGTGCTGGACGATCGATTGCAGCGAGATGCCGTTTTCGGCCATGCGCCGGGCGATCGCGGCGAACACGCCGATGCGGTCGTGGACGGTCAGGCGGATGAAATAGCCGCCCGCGTGGCTGCGCATTGGCGCGCGCAGGTAAGGCGCAAGCTCGCCCACGGGGCGGCCGAACACCGGGCCGTGCTGGAAACCCGGCCGGCTCTTGGCGATGTCGGCGATGTCGCCGATCACGGCGGACGCCGTGGCGTTGCCGCCGGCGCCGGGGCCGGACAGGAGCAGCTCGCCGACGATGTCGGTCTCGATGGCGACCGCGTTGGTGACGCCGTTGACCTGGGCGATGACGGAGGCGGTCGGGACCATGGTCGGGTGCACGCGCTGCTCGATGCCGCCCTCGGTGCGCTGGGCGACTCCGAGCAGCTTGATGCGGTAGCCGAGCTCGCTCGCGGCGCGGATGTCGGCCTGGGTGATGTTGGAGATGCCCTCCAGATAGATGGCGTCGGGCGCGACGCGGCTGCCGAAGGCGAGGCTGGTCAGGATGGCGAGCTTGTGGGCGGTGTCGTTGCCCTCGATGTCGAAGGTCGGATCGGCCTCGGCATAGCCGAGGCGCTGGGCGTCCTTGAGGCACGCCTCGAAGGTCAGCCCCTCGGCTTCCATCCGGGTCAGGATGTAGTTGCAGGTGCCGTTCAGGATGCCGAAGACGCGGGAGACCGTGTTGCCGGCCAGCGCCTCGCGCAGGGTCTTGATGACCGGGATGCCGCCGGCGACCGCCGCCTCGTAGTTCAGGAGCACGCCCTGCCCCTCGGCGATTGCCGCCAGCTCCAGCCCGTGGCGGGCGAGCAGCGCCTTGTTGGCGGTGACGACGTGGCGGCCGGCATGAAGCGCAGCCTCGACGCAGGCGCGCGCCGGGCCGTCGGCCCCGCCGATCAGCTCGACGAAGACGTCGATGCCGTCGCTCTTCGCCAGCTCGACCGGGTCATCGAACCAGGCGGCGCCCGAAAGGTCGACGCCGCGGTCGCGGTTCCTGTCGCGGGCCGAGACGGCGGCGACGACGATCCTGCGGCCGCACTGGCGGGTCAGTTCCGCCGCCTTGTCGTGCAGCACCCTCGCCACCGAAGCCCCGACCGTGCCGAGACCGGCAATTCCAACACGCAATGCTTCGCTCATGCCCCCGGCATTCCCTTACTGGCTCGTTCTTGCGGAATCAGGCGGCCGGCATCAGCGCCGCGCATTGAGCGCGATGACGTTGTCGAGCGTGTCGGCAGCCGTGCTGAGGAAGCGCTTGATGTTGCGGGCGGCCTGGCGGATGCGGTGCTCGTTCTCGACCAGCGCCAGACGCACGTGGTCGTCGCCGTGCTCGCCGAAGCCGATGCCGGGCGCGACCGCGACATCCGCCTTCTCGACCAGGAGCTTGGAAAACTCCAGCGAGCCGAGATGGCGGAACGCCTCGGGGATCGGCGCCCAGGCGAACATGGTCGCGGCCGGCGCGGGAACCTCCCAGCCGGCGCGGGCGAAGGAATCGACCATGACGTCGCGGCGGCGGCGGTAGACCTCGCGCACCTCGGCGATGTCGGAGCCGTCGCCGTTCAACGCCGCAGTCGCGGCAACCTGGATCGGCGTGAACGCGCCATAGTCGAGATAGGACTTCACCCGCGTCAGGGCCGCGATCAGCCGCTCGTTGCCGACCGCGAAGCCCATGCGCCAGCCGGGCATGGAGAAGGTCTTGGACATCGAGGTGAACTCGACCGCGACATCCATCGCGCCCGGCACCTCGAGCACCGAAGGCGGCGGGTTGCCGTCGAAATAGATCTCGGAATAGGCGAGGTCCGACAGGATGATGATGTCGTACTTGCGGGCGAAGGCGACGACGTCCTTGTAGAAATCGAGCGTCGCCACCTGAGCCGTCGGGTTCGACGGATAGTTGAGGATCAGCGCCAGCGGCTTCGGGATCGAGTGGCGCACGCCGCGCTCCAGCGCCGGGATGAAATTGTCGTCCGGCTCGACCTGCATCGAGCGGATGACGCCGCCCGACATGATGAAGCCGAAGGCGTGGATCGGATAGGTCGGGTTCGGGCACAGCACCACGTCGCCCGGCGCGGTGATGGCCTGCGCCATGTTGGCGAAGCCTTCCTTGGAGCCGAGGGTGGCGACCACTTGGGTGTCGGGGTCGAGCTTCACCCCGAAGCGGCGGGCATAGTAGTTGGCCTGGGCCCTGCGCAGGCCGGGAATGCCCTTGGAGGAGGAGTAGCGGTGGGTGCGCGGGTCGCGCACGACCTCGACCAGCTTGTCGACGATGGCTTTCGGCGTCGGAAGGTCGGGATTGCCCATGCCGAGATCGATGATGTCGGCCCCCCCGGCGCGCGCGGCCGCCTTCAGCCTGTTGACCTGCTCGAAGACGTAGGGCGGAAGCCGGCGAACCTTGTGAAACTCTTCCATGGGAGAATCCGATCGCGGAAACGGGTTTTCAGGAGGCCGCCTATACACCCGAATCGGCAATGGGTCGATAGCGGCGGATATCGGCGAAGGCGATCATTCGCCCTCGATTTCCTTCAACACCTTGTCGGCATGGGTGCTGGCCAGCCTGCGCAGTTCCTGTGCGTCGCCGGTGGCCTTCGCTCCGCCGGTTTCCTGCGCGAGCTGCGCGCGCTTGGCCCGCAGCCCGGCAGTTTCGCTGGCCCTCTGCTGCTGCGTGATCTGCGGCGCCGCCGCCGCGGGCGCGACGTTGAGGTTGGGATAGGTTCCGGCCGTGGGCGCGCGCTCCTCGGCGGGCGCGGTCTGCGCCGCGGCCTCCACTGCCCCCGCCGCCGCGGCCTGCGGCAACGCGCCCGCCGGCACGGCGTCCTCGATGGTCGCCGTGGCGCAGCCCGCCAGAAAAAGGCCGAGAATCGCTGCGATGCCCCGCATCGTCATCATTTTATCCTGAAGCAGTTCTATCGAACGATGTTGGACCAGCTTCAGGGTTCCATGGTATTGTGTCAACAAAAGGCCGGAAAAATACCGGCGCGCAGGGAGGATCGACGCGCAGCATGGCCACACGAAACGATTCGGCCGACACCAGGAATCCGGGCCAGCCCCACCCGGCGATCGAGCAATATCTGGTCAAGGACCCCGAGAGCTTCACGCTGAACCTCGCCCGCGCCGTCGAGGAGGCCGGCAAGGCCGCCGCCGCGTGGACCGCGCCGCGCGAACGCGGCGAGGTGCGCGACGTGATGGCCGAACCCGCCACCGACATGGTGAAGACCTTCTCCAAGCTGACCGAATACTGGCTGTCGGACCCGGCCCGCGCGCTGGAGGCGCAGACGCGGCTGTTCTCCGGCTACATGAACATATGGTCGAACGCGATCCAGCGCGCCGCCGCCGGCGACGAGGAGATCGAGGTCGCGGTCAAGCCGGACAAGGGCGACAAGCGCTTCCAGGACCCGGAATGGGGCAGCAACGCCTTCTTCGACTTCCTCAAGCAGGCCTATCTCGTCACCTCGCGATGGGCCGGCGACCTGGTTGAGCACGCGGACGGGCTCGACGACCACACCCGTCACAAGGCGCAGTTCTACGTCAAGCAGATCACGCAGGCGCTGTCGCCGACCAACTTCCTCTTGACCAATCCCGAGCTGTTCCGCGAGACCATGGCGTCCAACGGCGAGAACCTCGTGCGCGGCATGAAGATGCTGGCCGAGGACATCGCCGCCGGCAAGGGCGACCTCAAGCTGCGCCAGGCCGACGCCTCGCGCTTCGAGATCGGCAGGAACATCGCCGTGACGCCGGGCAAGGTCGTCGCCCGTTCCGAGCTCGCCGAGATCATCCAGTACGAGCCGGCGACCAAGGACGTGCTGAAGCGGCCACTGCTGATCTGCCCGCCCTGGATCAACAAGTTCTACATCCTCGACCTGAACCCGGAAAAATCCTTCATCCGCTGGGCTGTCGAGCAGGGGCATACGGTGTTCGTCATCTCCTGGGTCAACCCGGACGAGCGCCACGGCCGCAAGGACTGGGTCGACTATATCGACGAGGGCATCCGCCTCGGCCTCGACACGGTCGAGAAGGCGACCGGCGAGCGCGAGGTCAACGCCATCGGCTACTGCGTCGGCGGCACGCTGCTGGCGGCGGCGCTCGCCCTTTTCGCGCAGGAGGGCGAGACGCGCATCGCCTCGGCGACGCTGTTCACCACGCAGGTCGACTTCACCCATGCCGGCGACTTGAAGGTGTTCGTCGACGAGGACCAGATCGCGGCGGTCGAGCGCTCGATGTCGGGCAAGGGCTATCTCGACGGCACCAAGATGGCGACCGCCTTCAACATGCTGCGCGCCGGCGACCTGATCTGGCCCTACGTCGTCAACAACTACATGCGCGGCAAGACGCCGATGCCGTTCGACCTGCTCTACTGGAACTCCGATTCCACGCGCATGACGGCGGCCAACCACTCCTACTACCTGCGCAACTGCTACCTCGACAACACGCTGACGCAAGGAAAGATGGAGCTTGCCGGCAAGACGCTGGACCTGTCGGACGTGAAGATACCGATCTACAACCTCGCCACCAAGGAGGACCACATCGCGCCGGCGCGCTCGGTCTTCGTCGGTTCCGGCTTCTTCGGCGGCGAGGTCGAATACGTCATGGCCGGCTCCGGCCACATTGCCGGCGTCGTCAACCCGCCCTCGCTCGGCAAGTACCAGCACTGGACCGGCGGCAGGCCCGTCGGCGACTTCCAGGAATGGGTGGCCAGGGCGACCGAAAACCCGGGCTCGTGGTGGCCGCACTGGCAGGGATGGATCGAGAGCCAGGACAACGCCCGCGTTCCGGCGCGCAAGGTGGGCGGCGGCAAGATCAACCCGCTCGCCGACGCGCCGGGCGAGTACGTGCGGGTGCGGGTCTGAAGCATCTTGCGATCGGGCGGATCGTCAGGCGTCGCGTAGACGCGGCGGGACAAATCGCGGGGGCGTTCGGCCGGGCCCGCCCCGCTCAGCCTTTCTCGGCACGATCGAGCAGGGCCAGCAGCCCTTCGAGCAGCGCCGTCGGCGACGGCGGATCGCCGGGAATGACGAGGTCGACCGGCACGACCTTTCCCACCCCGCCCTCGCAGGCATAGCTGCCGGCGAAGACGCCACCGTCGCCTGCGTCGTCGCCGACGGCGACCACCCATTTCGGGTCGGGCATGGCGTTGAAGGTGCGCTCCAGCGCCTCGCGCATGTTCCTGGTCACGGGGCCGCTGACCAGCAGCACGTCGGCATGGCGCGGCGAGGCGACGAAGCGGATGCCGAAGCGCTCGATATCGTAGAAGGCGTTGTTCAACGCATGGATTTCGAGCTCGGCATCGTTGCAGGAGCCCGAATCGACGGCGCGGATCGACAGCGAGCGGCCGAGCCTGCGCCGCGCGGCCCCCTCGACCGCCTCGGCAAGCTGGCGCAGGGCACCTTGAGAGGGCGCGGGCCGCGCTTCGGTCAGGATCGGTCGGATCAGGCTCTGGAACAGCAGCTTGCGCATCACAGGTCATGCCCCGAATAGGAGCAGTTGAACGATTTGTTGCAGATCGGGAAGTCGGCGACGATGTTGCCCTCGATCGCCGCTTCCAGCAACGGCCACTGGAACCATGACGGATCGCGCAGGTGGCAGCGCTCGACCGCGCCGCCGGCGCCGAGCCGCAGCCAGACCAGGATGTCGCCGCGGAAGCCCTCGACGACGGCGACGCCTTCGCGCGGTTCGCCCGCAGGCGCGATGTCCGCCCTCGTCGGCCCTTCGGGCAGCGTGGCGAGCAGTTGCTCGACGAGCGACAGGCTCTGCTCCACCTCGCGGATGCGCACCCAGACGCGGGCGTTGACGTCGCCTTCCTCGTAGACCGGCACCTCGAAGGCGAGCCGGCCGTAGGGCGCGTAGGCGAACGCCTTGCGCGCGTCGAAGCCGCGGCCCGAGGCGCGCCCGACGGCGCCGCCGGCGGCATAGCGGCGGGCAAGCTCGGGCTTCAGCGTACCGGTGGCGACGGTGCGGTCCTGCAACGAGGTGGTGTTGTCGTAGAGCGCGACCAATGCCGGGAACTTTTCCCGGATCTCCGCGACCAGCGCGCGGATCGCGGCAACTCCGTCCCCGGTGAGGTCGGCCGCGACCCCGCCCGGCACGACGAAGCCGCGCATCAGCCGGTGGCCGAAGGCGGCTTGCGCCGCGCGCAGCGCCTTTTCGCGCAGCACGCCGCAATGGGCCAGCATCAGCGAGAACGCGGCATCGTTGCAGATCGCGCCGATGTCGCCGAGATGGTTGGCCAGCCGCTCCAGCTCGGCCGCCAGCGCCCGCAGATGGTGCGCCCGCGCCGGCGCTTCCTGCGCGAGCGCCGCTTCCGCCGCGCGGGCGAAGGCAAGCGCATAGGCGACCGCGCTGTCGCCGCTGACATGGCCGGCGAGGGTTGCGGCGCGGGAAAGCGTCGCCCCGCGCATCAGCCCCTCGATGCCCTTGTGGGTGTAGCCGAGGCGGGCTTCCAGCCGCACCACGGTCTCGCCGTTGACGCTGAAGCGGAAATGGCCGGGCTCGATCACGCCGGCATGGACCGGGCCGACCGGAATCACATGCAGCCCCTCGCCTTCCGCCGGCAGGAACTCGTAAGGCGCGCCGTCAGCGGGTGCGGGCGTGGCGCGGCCGAGCGGATGGCGCACGCCCCAGCGGCCGTGGTCGAGCCACGGCCGCAAGTCCGGCGCGTCCTCCGGGACGAGGCCGAAGAGATCGTGGATCGCGCGCTCCAGCCGGATCGCCGGTGCATGCAGCCGCCCGACCGAGGGGAAAGCCCCGTCCGGGCAGACGAGCGACAGCACCGCCATCTCGCCCGGCTCGTCCTGCACATGGGCCGCCATATGGACGGCTCCGTCATCTCCCCACAGGCCGGCGAGCGAGAACCGGCCCGACGACAGCGCCGAGGCCGCGGCCAGCCAGTTTTCAGCGTCGACATCGAGGCGCGGCGCGCCGGAGTGACGGTCCGCGAGCCGCCCCTGTATGCCGTGCCAGTCCCGTTCCGTCATCGCCGCCTCCCCTAGCCGAGAAGCCCGGCGACATGCCGGAACCAGCCAACCAGCGCCGGCGGCAGGAAGATGCCGGCGGCGACGACCAGCGCGAGATGAACATAGATCGGCACGTAGGAAAGTGCCGGCAGCGCGGCCGGCGGCGGCGCGGCGGCGGCCGGCGGTGCGCCGAACGCCACCTCCGTCGCGCGCAGCATCAGCGCGCCGAACGCGGTCAGGAGCCCGAGCACCAGCGGCAGGGCGAGCCACGGCCTGGCCGCGAATGTCGAGGTCACGAGCAGGAACTCGCTCATGAACACGCCCATCGGCGGCAGGCCGGCGATCGCCGCCACGCCGACGAGGAACGCCCAGCCGAGCGCGGGATTGGTGACGGTGAGACCCGAAATCTCCGCCATCTTCTGGGTGCCCCTGAGCTGGGCGATATGGCCGACGCAATAGAAGATCGCCGATTTGGTCAGGCTGTGCATGACCATGTGCAGGAGGCCGGCGAAATTGGCCAGCGGCCCGCCGATGCCGAAGGCGAAGACGATGATGCCCATATGCTCGATCGAGGAATAGGCGAACATGCGTTTGATGTCGCGGCGGCGATAGAGCATGAAGGCGGCGAAGATCAGCGAGGTGAGCCCCATGCCGATCATCAGCGGCCCCGGCGCCAGCGCGTCCGGGTTGGCGGCCAGCAGCATCTTGAAGCGCAGCACCGCGTAGAGCGCGACGTTGAGCAGGAGGCCGGACAGCACGGCCGAGATCGGCGTCGGGCCTTCGGCATGGGCGTCGGGCAGCCAGGCATGCAGCGGCGCCAACCCCACCTTGGTGCCGTAGCCGATCAGCAGGAAGACGAAGGCGAGGTTGAGCAGCGCGGCGTCGAAGCCGGCGGCATGCTCGACCAGCACCGTCCACACCATGGCGTCGTTGCCCTCGCCGACCACCGGCTGGGCCGCCATGTAGACGAGAATGGTGCCGAAGAGCGCGAGCGCGATGCCGACCGAGCCGAGGATGAAGTATTTCCACGCCGCCTCCAGCGCCTCGTGGGTGCGGTAGAGGCCGACCATCAGCACCGTCGTCAGCGTCGCCAGCTCCACCGCCACCCAGATCAGGCCGATATTGTTGGCGACGAAGGCGAGGTTCATGCCGAACATCATCACCTGGTACATGGCGTGGTAGAAGCGCAGGTTGGCCGGGGAGATGCGGCCTTTCTCGAGCTCGTGGCCGATATAGGAGGCGCTGAACAGGCTGGCGGTGAAGCCGACGAAGGTGTTGAGCACGATGAAGACGATGTTCAGCTCGTCGACGAACAGGTAGTTGCCGGCCGCGCGCTCGCCGCCGGCGAACAGCGACAGCGCCGCGAGGAAGGTGACGAGGCTGGCGACGACATTGAGGCGCGCGCCCGCCCGGTAGCCTGGCAGCAGCGCCAGCGCGGCGGCCGCCGCGGCCGGCACGACCAGAACCGTCGGCAGGGCGTCGAAGGGGAACGGGATCATCGCCGCTCTCCCCGGAAATCGTCGAGCGCGCCGACATCGACGGTGTCGAACCGCTCGCGGATGCGGAACAGCACGATGCCGATGACGAT
>JBDHTD010000009.1:0-102064 GCA_039808485.1 Aquamicrobium sp.
CGACGTTCCCCGCTGGCGGCGCCAAGTGGCCTAATTTTGCGCCGCCCAATGGCCGACTTTTGCGCCGCCGTTGACATAGCGTCAGGTTAACCTAGCAAGTCCTTGACAAAAAAACAAAATTTGGTGGAGCCAAGGGGAGTCGAACCCCTGACCTCTTGAATGCCATTCAAGCGCTCTCCCAACTGAGCTATGGCCCCACTGCCGGCCTGGACGTTCGTCCGAGGCCGAAACCGTTTCCGGTCCGTACGGCGCGCTTGGGGGCGCGCCGGTTTTCGAAGGCGGCTTCTAGCCTTGCCTGAAGCCAAGATCAAGCCTCATGTGAGGCTTTTTTAATCGTCAGCCCTCGTCGTCGTCGCCGTCGACATTGACGATGCCGGAAACATCGTCCTCGTCTTCCTCCTCGTCGGCGAGGAAAGTGTCGTCGTCATCGTCGCCGAGATCGACATCGTCCTCGAGCGCGAGGTCGTCGTCGCCCTTGGCCTCGTCGTCGGCTTCCTCGAGCGAAATCACCTCGGCGCCGGTCTCGTCGGCGTCGATTTCCTTTTCCTCGATCTCCTCGTCGGCAACGACGCTCGGCGTGCTGCTCTCGAAATAGGACCGAAGATAGGACTGCCCGGTATAGGGCGAGACGATCGGGTCCTTGTTCAGGTCGTAGAACTTGCGGCCCGTTTCCGGGCAGACGCGCTTGGTGCCGAGATCGGGTTTAGCCATGTGCTGCCTCTTCTTTATTCCTGGCTGCGGGGCCGCCCCTCCGCGCCACCTGGCGGGGCGGTTTCGCCCGCGCAACGGCCCATTCCTCGTGAAAAGTTCGGTCCCCTTAGCGGCAAGCGCGCGCACTGTCAAAGCCTATGTCGGGGCCCATGCCGGGGCCTATGCCGGGGCCCGTGGCGGGACCCATGGCGAGGCTTGCCTCGCGCCGGTCGGAAACGGCGGCGGCGATGTCGCCGCGGCAGGGGATGACCGCGCCCGCAAGCCATGTTAGGAGACCCCGCATGCCGATCAGGCGATCACCGTTCAGGCCGGCCCGCGCGGCGGCGGTTGCCGCGAGAATCCACACGAACACCTCCCCGGATAACGCATCATGACCGCCCCTCTCCTTCCCGTCCCGGCCACGGCCTCGCGTTCCGAGGCGCTGTCGGGCAGCGTCCGCATCCCCGGCGACAAGTCGATCTCGCACCGCGCCTTCATGTTCGGCGGCCTTGCCGCCGGCGAGACCCGCATCACCGGCCTGCTCGAGGGCGAGGACGTGCTGCGCACCGGCGAGGCGATGAAGGCGATGGGCGCGCGGATCGAGAAGGCGGGCGAGGAATGGATCATCCGCGGCGCCGGCAACGGCGCGCTGCTGGAGCCCGAGGCGCCGCTCAATTTCGGCAATGCCGGCACCGGCTCGCGCCTGACCATGGGCCTCGTCGGCACCTACGACATGAAGACGACCTTCATCGGCGACGCCTCGCTGTCGAAGCGGCCGATGGGCCGCGTGCTCGACCCGCTCCGGCTGATGGGCGTGCAGGTCATCGACGCCGCCCCCGGCGACCGCATGCCGCTGACCCTTGCCGGCCCCAGGCGGGCGACGCCGATCGCCTACCGGGTGCCGATGCCGTCGGCACAGGTCAAGTCGGCGGTGCTGCTGGCGGCCTTGAACACGCCGGGGGTCACGACGGTGATCGAGCCGGTGATGACGCGCGACCACACCGAGAAGATGCTGGCCGGCTTCGGCGCGGCGCTTCAGGTCGAGACCGACGCCGCCGGCGCGCGCCATATCCGCATCGAGGGCGAGCCGAAGCTTTCCGGCCAGACCATCGCCGTGCCGGGCGACCCGTCCTCGGCCGCGTTTCCGCTGGTCGCGGCGCTGATCGTGCCGGGCTCCGACATCGTGATCGAGAACGCGCTGACGAACCCGACCCGCACCGGGCTGATCGAGACGCTGATCGAGATGGGCGCCGACATCGAGGTCCTGAACCCGCGCAAGGCCGGCGGCGAGGATGTCGCCGACCTGCGCGTGCGGGCTTCCGAGCTGAAGGGCGTGCGGGTGCCGCCCGAGCGCGCGCCGTCGATGATCGACGAATATCCGGTGCTCGCCGTCGCGGCCAGCTTCGCCGAGGGCGAGACGGTGATGGAAGGGCTCGAGGAATTGCGCGTCAAGGAGAGCGACCGGCTCGCCGCCGTCGCCCGCGGGCTGGAGGCGAACGGCGTCGACTGCACGGAAGGCGAAGCCTCGCTCGTCGTGCGCGGCCGCCCCGGCGGCAAGGGGCTGGGCGGCGGAACGGTGGCGACGCATCTCGACCACCGCATCGCCATGAGCTTCCTCGTCCTGGGGCTGGCGACGGAGAAGCCGGTGACGGTCGACGACCGCTCCATGGTGGCGACGAGCTTTCCCGAGTTCTTCGGCCTGATGGCCGGGCTCGGCGCCGAGATCGAATAGGAAACAGCGGACAGGAGGAACGGACGATGGGTGCTGAGGTCAAGGTCGCGATGGTCATCGGCGCCGGCTCCGGCATGGGCGCGGCTTCCGCCCGCAGGCTGGCGGCGGAAGGCTGGTCGGTCGCGGCGATGTCGTCGTCCGGCAAGGGCGAGGCGCTGGGCAAGGAACTGGGCGGCCTGGGCTTCACCGGCTCCAACCAGTCGGGCGAGGATCTGGCCCGCTTCGTCGAGGCGGTGATGGCGCGGTGGGGCCGCATCGACGCGCTGGTCAACGGCGCCGGCCATGGACCGAAGGGCAAGCTGCTCGAAATCTCCGACGAGGACTGGCACAAGGGCTTCGACGTCTATTTCATGAACGTCGCCCGCGCGGTGCGCCTGGTCGCGCCGGTGATGGTCGCGCAGGGCGCCGGCTCCATCGTCAACATCTCGACCGCCTGGGTCGGCGAGCCGAGCCCGATGTTCCCGACCTCGGCCGTGGCGCGGGCGGGCCTCGCCGCCTATACCAAGCTGTTCGCTGACCAGTACGCGCCGGACAACGTCCGCATGAACAACGTCCTGCCCGGCTGGATCGACAGCCTGCCGATGGTGGAGGAGCGCCGCGCGAGCGTGCCGATGAAGCGCTACGGCCGCGCCGGGGAGGTGGGCGAGCTCGTCGCCTTCCTCGCCTCGGACAGGTCGTCCTACATCACCGGGCAGTCGCTGCGCATCGACGGCGGCCTGATGCGGTCGGTGTGATGGCGTCAAAGGAGCATTTCGTCATCGCCATCGACGGGCCGGCGGGCGCGGGCAAGGGCACCATGGCGCGGCGGCTGGCCGACCATTACCGGCTGAACCTGCTCGACACCGGCCTGACCTATCGCGCGGTCGCGCACCGCATGCTCGAAGCCGGCCTTGCGCTCGACGACGAGGCGGCGGCGATCCGCGCCGCGGCCGAGGTCGATCTCGGCCGGCTCGACCGCGAGACCCTGTCGCAGCACGCGGTCGGCGAGGCCGCGTCGAAGGTCGCCGTCATTCCGGCGGTGCGGCGCAGGCTGGTCGAGAAGCAGCGCGAATTCGCGCAGCGCGCCCCCGGCGCCGTGCTCGACGGCCGCGACATCGGCACCGTGGTCTGCCCCGACGCCGACGTGAAGCTCTATGTCACCGCCAGCGCCGCGGTCAGGGCGGGACGCCGGCTCGCCGAGATCGAGGCGCGCGGCGGTGCGGCCGATTATGCCCGGATTCTTTCCGACATCGAGCGTCGCGACGCGCGCGACAGCGAACGCGCCGATTCGCCGCTCCGGCCGGCCGCAGACGCGCACTTGCTCGATACGAGCGAAATGGATATAGAGACCGCGTTCCTGGCGGCGAGACGACTGGTCGATCTGGCTCTGGCCGCCCGGAACGCAGGCTGAAAGCGGCAGGCGGCGCACCGTTCCTCCCCTTCCCCAAAAAAGGAAGCAGGGAGGAAAACGGATGGCGACGCGATTTCCGCTTGAGGCTGAACCGGCCCGCCGCATCGTCAAGCGCCGGAAATTGCCGCAGGACACGCGGCAAGCCGATCCGCCGGAGGCGGATCGCGATGCGACAACGGGCCAGAACGCAACGCAAACCCACGGCGCAGCCCGAAAGCCCCGTTCGCACGATTGCCGGGGCAGGGCATTTCAGGAGCACGTATGTCCCAAGCCAACCCCACCCGTGACGATTTCGCCAGCCTGCTCGACGAGTCGTTTTCCGCCGAGCATTCCGCCGAAGGTTCCGTCGTCAAGGGCCTCATCACCGCCATCGAGAAGGACATGGCCATCATCGACGTCGGCCTCAAGGTCGAAGGTCGTGTGCCGCTGAAGGAATTCGGCGCGCAAGCCAAGGAGCTCAAGGCCGGCGACGAAGTCGAGATCTATGTCGAGCGCATCGAGAATGCGCTGGGCGAGGCCATGCTGTCGCGCGAGAAGGCTCGCCGCGAGGAAAGCTGGGTCCGCCTCGAGGCCAAGTTCAACGCCGGCGAGCGCGTCGAGGGCGTCATCTTCAACCAGGTCAAGGGCGGCTTCACCGTCGATCTCGACGGCGCCGTGGCCTTCCTGCCGCGCAGCCAGGTCGACATCCGCCCGATCCGCGACGTGACCCCGCTGATGCACAACCCGCAGCCGTTCGAGATCCTCAAGATGGATCGCCGCCGCGGCAACATCGTCGTCTCGCGCCGCACCGTGCTGGAAGAGAGCCGCGCCGAGCAGCGCTCCGAGATCGTCCAGAACCTCGAAGAGGGTCAGGTCGTCGAGGGCGTGGTCAAGAACATCACCGACTACGGCGCGTTCGTCGACCTCGGCGGCATCGACGGCCTGCTGCACGTCACCGACATGGCGTGGCGCCGCGTCAACCATCCGACCGAGATCCTCAACATCGGCCAGACGGTCAAGGTGCAGATCATCCGCATCAACCAGGAGACGCACCGCATCTCGCTGGGCATGAAGCAGCTCGAGGCCGATCCGTGGCAGGACATCGGCACCAAGTTCCCGATCGGCAAGAAGATCCTCGGCAAGGTCACCAACATCACCGACTACGGCGCGTTCGTCGAGCTGGAGCCGGGCATCGAGGGCCTGATCCACGTCTCCGAGATGTCGTGGACCAAGAAGAACGTCCATCCCGGCAAGATATTGTCGACGACGCAGGAAGTCGACGTCGTGGTGCTCGAGGTCGACCCGCAGAAGCGCCGCATCTCGCTCGGCCTCAAGCAGACGCTGGAGAACCCGTGGGAAGCCTTCGCGCGCAACCATCCGGTCGGCTCGACGGTCGAGGGCGAGGTCAAGAACAAGACCGAGTTCGGCCTGTTCATCGGCCTCGACGGCGACGTCGACGGCATGGTCCACCTCTCCGACCTCGACTGGAACCGTCCGGGCGAGCAGGTCATCGAGGAGTACAACCGCGGCGACATGGTGCAGGCGCAGGTTCTCGACGTCGACATCGACAAGGAGCGCATCTCGCTCGGCATCAAGCAGCTCGGCCGCGACTCGATCGGCGAGGCCGCTTCCTCGGGCGAGCTGCGCAAGGGCGCGGTCGTCACCTGCGAGGTCACGGCAGTCAAGGACGGCGGGCTCGAGGTCACGCTGGTCGATCACGACCTCGAGAGCTTCATCAAGCGCTCCGACCTGTCGCGCGATCGCGACGAGCAGCGCCCCGAGCGCTTCTCGGTCGGCCAGAAGGTCGATGCCCGCGTCATCGTCTTCGACAAGAAGACCCGCAAGCTCCAGGTCTCGATCAAGGCGCTGGAAATCGCCGAGGAGAAGGAGGCGGTCGCCCAGTACGGCTCGACCGACTCCGGCGCCTCGCTCGGCGACATCCTCGGCGCCGCGCTGAAGAAGCAGGGCCGCGACTGAACCTGTTTCCGCGGCTTTTCGAAGCCGCGGAAACGAAAACCCGCCGGAGCGATCCGGCGGGTTTTTTCGTTTGCCGGCTGGAAAGGCGGATCAGCCCGGCGCGCAGCCGACGCGGAAGCCCGGGCAGCGGAAGGCCATCAGCCGCTCGCGGCCGGCGAATTCGGCCAGCCTCGCGATGTCGCCGACCGCGATCGTGTTGTGGTTGATGCGCACGCCCACGCTTTGCAGGCGCTGGAAGGCGCGCGACAGGCTCTCCGGCTTCATGCCGAGCCGGCCGGCGATCAGGAGCTTCTCGTAGGGAAGCGCGATCGTGCACGGCCCCTGCTTGACCGGGGCCAGCTCGACCAGGAAGTTCGCCAGCCGCTGCGGCCCGGTCCGCGCCTTCAGCTCCTCGATCTGGTCGACCAGCTTGCGCAGGTGCAGCGAAGTCGAGGCGAGCATGGCCAGCCCGATGCCGGGCGAGGCCCGCGTCAGCTCGGCGATGCCGCGCGCCGGCACGGCCAAGAGCCGCGCGTCGGCCACGACCTCGGCGCTGACCGGATAATGCCCGCCGGTCAGGCACGGCACCTCGGCGATGCAGTCGCCGCGTGCGAACACGCCGACCACGGCCTCGTCGCCGCTCACCGTCATGCGGAACAGCTTCACCCAGCCGTCGAGCACCAGATAGAACGCGCTCGCCGGCTCGTCCTGCTCGAACAGCATCGTCCGCCGCGGCTGGAGCTGGAGCTCGGACTGGCCGAGCAGGCTGTCGATCGCCTCCTGCGGCAGGGCCGAGAACATCGGCGCCGCACAGATCGCTTCGCGGTCATGTCGGTCGATGCGCAATTCGCTCATTGGTCCGTCCTCTGCGCGGCATCGGACCATATCCGCGCGGCCCGGACTTTGCGCCTGCGCAACTAAATCGCCGGTCGTCCGGCCCGGCTCCCTTTCCCTCCGGAGGGGGTGAGATGGAGGGGCGGGGCGAGCCGGCGGGGGTGCGGCAGGCTGTCAGCCCCATTCTTGACTTCAGTCAAGCGTTGGCGACGCGCGCATCTGGTACGCCGATCCCTGAGCAACTCCCTTCAGGAGGAAGACAATGAGCGACAATGCGGACTCCAAGGAACGGCCGGAGAAGGTGCCTGCGATGCAGCAGCTCCTCGACAATCCGTTCCTGCTTCTCTTCATCGGGATCACGGTCCCGACGGTTCTCTACATCGTATGGGGGGTGATGGAGATCGCGTCGATCCCCATCGCGCCCTGATCCTGACCTGAGGGGGCAGACATGGCAATAACACCGCCCGAAAACCGGCTCTGGTGGAACGAACCGATCGAGCGAGTCGAAATCGCCTGGATCGTCGTCGCCTTCCTCTGGGGCTTGTTCATGTTCTTCTTCATGATCGCCTGGCATTTCATCGGCGGTCAGAACCTGTCCACCGAGACCTACCGCATCACGCCGGCCGCCTACGAGCAGAAGGTGGCCGATTTCGCCGAGCAGTATCAGGTGGACGAGGAAATGGGCGTTCCCATCGTGCGGCCGCCGGTCGGCGAGGACGTCTACCTGCTGGCGCGGCTGTGGGAATGGTGGCCCATCCTCGAGCTGAAGAAGGGGCAGAGCTACCGCTTCCACCTTTCCTCGGTCGACTGGCAGCACGGCTTCTCGCTCCAGCCCGTCAACATCAACATCTCGGTTCACCCCGGATACGAGCAGATCATCACCTTCACCCCCACAGAGGCGGGTGAATACGGCATTGCCTGCAACGAGTTCTGCGGCATCGGCCACCATCTGATGACCGGCCGCATCCGGGTCGTCGAGTAGGCTGGAGGGGAAAATGACAGCCATAGACGCTTCTTACGCCGGCGCCGCGGCGGCAGGCAATTTCCGCACCTGCCGCTATACCGGGCTCAAGGTGGAGGCTTCCGCGCAGACGCTGATCAAGGTCAATGCGGTCGCCGCCGTCGTCTTCCTCGCCGTCGGCGGGTTGATGGGCCTCCTCGTCGCGCTCACCCGCTGGCCGGCCGTGCACTTGTTGCCGTCCGACTGGTTCTACCTCGTGCTCACCGGGCACGGGGCGAACGTGCTCCTGTTCTGGATCATCTTCTTCGAGATCGCGGTCCTCTATTTCGCCTCCGCCATCCTGCTCGGGTCGCGGCTGGCGACGCCGAAAATTGCCTGGGCCGGGTTCTGGCTGATGATCGTCGGCGCGGTGATGACCAACGTCGCCGTTCTCCAGGGCGATTCGAGCGTGATGTTCACCTCCTACCCGCCGATGCAGGCCGCGCCGCATTTCTATCTCGGCCTGATCATCTTCGCGGTCGGCGCGCTGGTCGGCGTCGGCGTGTTCTTCGGCACGCTGGTCATCGCCCATGGCGAGCGCACCTATGAGGGCTCGATCCCGCTCGTCACCTTCGGCGCGCTGACGGCGGCCATCATCGCCGTCTTCACGCTGGCCTCGGGCGCGATCATCCTCGTCCCGACCTTCCTGTGGTCGGTGGGCCTGATCTCCGAGATCGACCCGCTGCTCTACAAGGTGATCTGGTGGGGCATGGGCCACTCCTCGCAGCAGATCAACGTCGCCGCCCACGTCTCCGTCTGGTACGCGATCGGCGCGCTGACCATCGGCGCCAAGCCGCTGTCGGAGAAGGTGTCGCGCACGGCCTTCCTGCTCTACATCTTCTTCCTCCAGCTCGCCTCGGCCCACCACCTGCTGGCCGACCCCGGCATGAGCGCCTCGTGGAAGATCGTCAACACCAGCTACCTGATGTACCTCGCGGTGCTCGGCTCGATGATCCACGGCCTGACGGTTCCGGGCGCGCTCGAAGCCGCCCAGCGCCGCAACGGCTACACCAAGGGCGCGTTCGAGTGGCTGCGCAAGGCGCCATGGGGCAACCCGGCCTTCGCCGGCATGTTCCTGTCGCTGGTCATGTTCGGCTTCATCGGCGGCATCTCGGGCGTGGTGCTCGGCACCGAGCAGCTCAACCTCTTGATGCACAACACCATCTACGTGCCGGGCCACTTCCACGGCACCGTGGTGACGGGCACGACGCTCGCCTTCATGGCCATGACCTACTACGTGCTGCCGCTGATCTTCCAGCGCGACATCATCTGGCCGAAGCTCGCCCGCATCCAGCCCTACCTGTTCGGGCTCGGCGCGGCCGGCATCTCGCTCTTCATGATGGGCGCCGGCACGCTCGGCGTTCCGCGCCGGCACTGGGACATGTCGTTCACCGACGCGATCCTCCAGTTCGAGCTGCCGTCCGGCGGGTTCCTGATGATGGGCTTCAACGGCCTGTCGGCGGTGGTCGCCTCGGCGGGCGGCATCCTCTACATCGCCATCACGGTGGGGACGGTGCTGTGGGGCAAGCGCCTCGACAAGGGCGAAGCGCCGCTGACCTTCCCGCTGCACAAGCGGGCGGCCACGGTTGCCGAGTATGGCAGCCACGCCACGGTCAAGCTGCCGGGGACGATCATCCTGGTCACGATCTTCTTCGTGTCCTTCGTCCTCTACTACTTCGTCAACTGGAAGTACCTGTCGGAACTCTGGCTGATGCGCTGAGTGCCAACCGACTGGAACCGAAAGGAAAGACCACGATGCTCGCTGCGACCAGGATCGTCATCACCCTGCTGAAACTCAGGATCGGCGTCGCCATCGCAGCGAGCGCCCTGGCCGGGCTCGCCGCCGCAAGCGGCGGCTCGGCGACGGCGGGGCAGATCGCTGCCCTGACCCTTGCCGTCCTCGGCGCCTCCGGCGCCGCGGGCGCCTTCAATCACTATTACGAACGCGACAGCGACAAGCTGATGGCGCGGACCGCCAAGCGTCCCTTCGCCAGCGGCCAGTTGAAGGCCGGGCCGATCTGGCCGGCCACCTTCGCCGCGCTGCTCGGCGCCTCGATCGTGCTCGCCTGGGCTGCCGGCGGCACCATGAGCGCGCTCTACGTCTTCCTCGGCGCCATCACCTACAGCCTCGTCTACACGGTGTGGCTGAAGCGCCGGACCTCGTGGAACATCGTCGTCGGCGGGCTTGCCGGCTCGTTCGCCGTGCTCGCGGGCGCCGCGGCCATCGACCCCGAGCCGCAATGGGTGCCGTCGATCCTCGCCGCCGTCCTGTTCCTGTGGACGCCGCCGCATTTCTGGAGCCTCGCCGCCGCCAAGGCCGACGACTACGCGGCCGCCGGCGTGCCGATGCTGCCCGTCATCGCGCCGGAGCGCGAGTGGACGCTGGCGATCCTCGCCTACACCGCCACGCTCGCCGGCCTTTCGCTGGTGCCGCTGTTGTTCGGCATGGGCTGGATTTACGGCCTGTGCGCCGCGGCCGGCGGCGGCTGGTTCCTGTGGAAGAGCTGGCTTCTCTATCGCCAGCCCTCGCGCAAGGCGGCGATGCGCAACTTCCTCGCCTCGCTGGTGCAACTGACGCTGCTGGTCGCCGGCGTCTTCCTGTCGGCGCTGGCCGGCTAGCAACGGTCATTGCCATGAAAGCCCCCTTTCTCGGCCTTGCCGCTCTTCTTCTCATGGCGTTGCCCGCTTTCGCCCAATCGGGACCGCGGATCGACGCCGCCGCCGCGATGGCCGCGAGCGAGGCCGCGATCGGCCGCGAGCTCGGCGACCACCGCCTGCTGCGCGGCGACGGCTCGACGCTGACGCTGTCGCAACTGAAGGGCAAGCCGCTCGTCGTCAGCCTGATCTATACGAGCTGTTCGACGGTGTGCCCCGTCACCACCCAGACGCTGAAGGCCTCGGTCGCCCAGGCGCGCAGGACGCTGGGCGCGGAGTCGTTCCGCATCCTGACCGTCGGCTTCGACGCGCGGGGCGACACCCCGCGCCGCATGACGGCGTTCGCCCGCGACAACGCCATCGAGGGCGACCCGCTGTGGGAGGTGGTTTCCGGCTCCCCCGCCGCGCTCGACGCTCTGATGGAGGAGGTCGGGTTTTCCTATTCGGGCGCGGCCGGCGGTTTCGAGCATGTCTCGCAGACCACGATCGTCGACGCCGACGGCCGCGTCTACCGCCAGGTCTACGGCGACGAGTTTCCGCTCCAGGTGTTCATGGAGCCGATGAAGGAGCTGGTGTTCGGCATCTCGGTGGCGTCGTTCACGCCGACCGCGCTCGCCGACCGCCTGCGCTTCATCTGCACCGTCTACGACCCCAAGACCGGCCGCTATCGCACCGACTACGCCATCTATATCGGCATAACCGCAGGCGCCATTTCCCTCATCCTCATGGCGTGGGTGATCGTGCGCATGTGGCTCGGCAATCGCCGCTATGCCCGCCGCATCGAGGCCAGATCGTGAATACCACCAAAGCCGCGGAGACCCGCAACGACTGGCCGCCGCTGCGCGTCGCCAAGCGCGCCCTGCGCCGCGTCTTCGATCTGCTGGAGCGCGGGGCCGAGCGCCTGTTCACGCCGGCGTTGAACCCGGTGGCTCAGCTCGGCACCATCACCTTCTTCCTGTTCTGGGTGGTGGCGGTCTCGGGCGTCTATCTGTTCCTGTTCTTCGACACCGGCGTCGTCGAAGCCTATTCCTCGCTCGAGTGGATCAGCGGGCCGCACTGGTATCATGCCGGCATCATGCGCAGCCTGCATCGCTACGCCTCCGACCTGATGGTGGTCACCATGGTGCTCCACCTCTTGCGCGAGTTCTCGCTCGACCGCTATCGCGGCACGCGCTGGTTCTCGTGGTTCACCGGCGTGCCGCTGATCTGGTTCCTCTACGTCTCCGGCATCACCGGCTACTGGCTGGTCTGGGACGAGCTGGCGCAGTATGTCGCCGTGATCTCGGCCAAGCTGCTCGACGTCTTCCCGGTGTTCGGCGAGCCGCTGGCGCGCAACTTCCTGACGCCGGACCACCTCAGCAGCCGCTTCTTCTCGCTGCTGGTGTTCCTGCACATCGCCATACCGCTGATCCTGCTCCTGGCGATGTGGATCCACATCCAGCGCATCTCGCGGCCGAAGACCAACCCGCCACGCCTGCTCGCCGGGCTGATCCTGGCGGCGCTGCTGGCGGCGGCGCTGTGGAAGCCGGCGCTGAGCCAGGGGCCGGCCGACCTGACCAAGGTGCCGGACGAGGTCGGCCTCGACTGGTACTATCTCCTGCTCTTCCCCCTGGCCGAGGACTGGGGTCCGTGGAGCCTGTGGGCGCTGATGGTCGGGGTCTCGACCATCCTGGCCGTCATGCCGTGGCTGCCGCCGTTCCGGCGCGCGCCGGCGGCCGTGGTCGACCTGCCCAACTGCAACGGCTGCAACCGTTGCGTCGAGGACTGCCCCTACGAGGCGATCCGGCTGGTGCCGCGCACCGACGACGAGCCGTTCCCGCACCAGGCCGAGGTCGACGCCGATCTGTGCGTCGCCTGCGGCATCTGCATGGGCTCGTGCCCGTCCTCGACGCCGTTCCGCCGCCAGCAGGACCTGAAGACCGGCATCGACCTGCCCGGCCAGCCGCTGGCCGAGGTGCGCGACAGCGTCATCGCCGCCTCCGCCGAGCTTCGCGGCGCGCAGCGCACGCTGGTGCTGGCCTGCGAGCACGGCGCCGGCGGCGGCGACATCGGCGGCGTCGTCACCTTCCCGTGCGTCGCCATGGTGCCGCCGTCGCTGATCGACTTCATCCTGAGCAAGAACCTCGCCGAAGGCGTCGTCGTCGCCGGATGCAGCGAAAGCACCTGCTACAACCGGCTCGGCGTCGAATGGACCAGGCAGCGCTTCGCCGGCGAGCGCGACCCCTACCTGCGCAAGCGCGTGGCGCGCGAGCGCATCGCCACGATCTGGGCCTCGCCCTTCGAGGCCGGCCGCTACGCGGCGGAGAAGGCGGCCTTCGCCGCCGGCCTCGAGCCGCTGCCGGCGAAGGGCGCGGCGAGCCGGGAACCCGCCGCCGAAAAGATGGAGGCGCGGTCATGAGCGACATGCTGTGGATGCCGGTGCGCTTCGCGGTGCTGGCGCTGCTCGTCGCCGGCGTCGTCACCCTGTCGGACCAGCCGCGCCATCGCAGCATCCCCGAGGGCATGGGCGTCGTCACCCTGTCGTTCGGCCACGGCGCCGACCGCCGCGCCGCCTGCCGGCCGGCGACCGCGGAAGAGCTGGCCAAGATGCCGCCCAACATGCGCCGCACCGAGATCTGCCCGCGCGGCCGCCCGTCGATCGCCGTCGAGTTCGAGATCGACGGCAACGAGGTCTTCGCCGCCGAGGTGCCGCCCTCCGGAATCGCCGGCGACGGCCCCTCGCGCATCCACCGCAATTTCGAGCTGCCGGCCGGAACCTACGAGCTGACGGTGCGGCTGCGCGACCGGCCGGGCGACGATTTCAACTGGCAGGGACAGAAGACCGTCGAGCTGAAGCCGGCCGACCACCGCGTCATCGATTTCCGCGCCGACGGCGGCGGTTTCGTCTTTCACTGAGGCGAGGCACGAGAGGCACCAACCCGAAAGGAAGCACCCATGGCCCTGATCGAATGGAAAGCCCATTACAGCGTCGGCGTCGAGGCCGTCGATCACGAGCACCAGGAGATGATCGACCTGATCAACGAGGTGCACGAAAAGCTGATCGCCGAGGGCGAGACGCCGGACGTCACCGGCTTCCTCGGCGAGATCTTCCGCGCCATCTCGGCGCATTTCGCGCTGGAGGAGCGGTTCATGCGCGAGCACCGCTACGACCAGTTGAGCGAGCACAAGGCCGCGCACGAGGAGCTGCTCGACGACATCCGCGACATCATGGACGGCTATGAGGCCGATCCCGAAGGCGCCCGGACGCAACTTTCCAGCCGGCTCGATTCGTGGTTTACCGAGCATTTCAAGACGCATGACGCGCGGCTGCACCACCGCCTCGGCACCCACGACCACTGATCCGGCGGCGCGTCCGGCCGCAAGCTGAAGGAACCGCCGCGTGAGCGAGGAACACGTCATCCTGGTCGATGCCGACGACCGGCCGGTCGGCGCGGCGGAAAAGCTCGCCGCCCACCGCCGCAACCTGCGCCATCGCGCCATCTCGGTGCTGGTGTTCGACGGCGGCGGCCGCATGCTGCTGCAACGCCGCAGCGCCGCGAAATACCATTCCCCCGGCCTGTGGAGCAATGCCTGCTGCACCCATCCGCGCCACGGCGAGGAGGCCGTCGCCGCCGCCGGCCGCCGGCTGCGCGAGGAAATGGGCATTGCGCTGCCGCTCGCCTTCGCCGGCCGCTTTTCCTATCAGGCGCGGGTGGGCGACGGCCTGTGGGAAAACGAGGTCGTCCATGTCTTCACCGGCGTCTATGACGGCGCGGTCGAGCCCGATCCCGGCGAGGTCGGCGCCTATGACTGGCGCGACGTCGGGGAACTGCGCGCCGACATCGCCGCGCGCGGCGGCCGCTACACGCCGTGGTTCCGGCTCTATGCCGGGGCGCCGTGGTTCGCCGGGCAGGCGGCCGCCGCCTGACGCTGACAGACCTCCCCCGGCAGACCTTCCCCGCATTCGCGTCGATCCGGGCTGCGGCGCCGCCTGCCGGTCCTTGCCGCATTCCTTTGGCGACAGGTGATTCCCCCTGACGGCGAAATGCTCTAAACCCGGCGCGGACCCATCGCCGGCGCGCCCTCGCCGCCCGGCCTGCCGGAGAGTGACATGACCCAGTTCGACGTGCTGTGCATCGGCAACGCCATCGTGGACATCATCGCCCGCTGCGACGAGGCGTTCCTCGTCGAGAACGAGATCGTCAAGGGCGCGATGAACCTGATCGACGCGGCGCGCGCCGAGCTGCTCTACGCGCGCATGGGGCCGGCGATCGAGGCGTCGGGCGGCAGCGCCGGCAACACGGCGGCCGGGGTCGCCTCGTTCGGCGGCCGTGCCGCCTATATCGGCCGGGTGGCCGACGACCACCTGGGCCGCATCTACGCCCACGACATCCGCGCCCAGGGGGTGGCCTTCGATTCGACGCCGCTCGCCGGCGGAGCGCCCACCGCGCGCTCGATGATCTTCGTCACCCCCGACGGCGAGCGCTCGATGAACACCTATCTCGGCGCGGCGGTCGAGCTCGGGCCGGAAGACATCGACGCGGCCACGGTCGAGGCGGCGAAAGTGACCTATTTCGAGGGTTATCTGTGGGACCCGCCGCGCGCCAAGGAAGCCATCCGGCTTGCCGCCGCGCACGCCCACGCCGCCGGCCGCGAGGTGGCGATGACGCTGTCCGACCCGTTCTGCGTCGACCGCTACCGCGCCGAGTTCCTCGACCTGATGCGCTCGGGCACGGTCGACATCGTCTTCGCCAACGAGAGCGAGCTGAAGTCGCTCTACGAGACCGCCTCGTTCGAGGCCGCGCTGGAAGCGATCCGCGCCGATTGCCGGCTCGCCGCCGTCACCCGCTCGGAGAAGGGCTCGGTCGCGGTGCGCGGGGCCGAGACGGTCGCGATCGCGGCGGCGCCCGTCGAGGAGGTGGTCGACACCACCGGCGCTGGCGATCTCTATGCCGCCGGCTTCCTCGCCGGCTACACTGCGGGGCGCGGCCTTGGCCGATGCGGCGCGCTCGGCTCGCTGGCGGCCGGGCTGGTCATCGCCCAGGTCGGCCCGCGCCCGCGCCAGAACCTGCGCGACGAGGCCGGGCAGGCCGGCCTGATGTGAATCCTTGCCGCCCCGCCTATCCTACGGGATGTCCTCGGGCCGCCGGCCCGGCCGGCCGCGATAGGTCGGGATCGACCAGCCGTGGCGGATCGCGCCGGCGCGGATGGCGAAGGCGGTCGCGAAGGCGATGAGCGCCGCCGCCAGCAGCGGCAGGCCGGCGATGTTGAGGAGCGAGAACGACACCGCCCCGGCCATCGCCGCGGTGACGTAGACCTCCTGCCGCATCAGCACCGAGGGCTCGCCGGCGATCAGGTCGCGCAATATGCCGCCGAGAACGGCCGTCATCAGCCCCATGACGATGGCGACCGGGGCCGAGCCGGTGACGACGAGGCCCTTCCACGCGCCATAGACGCAATAGGCGGCAAGGCCGGCCGCATCGAGCCACAGCAGCAGGCGGTAGCGCGATTCGATCAGGTGGGCGGTGAAATAGACCAGGAGGGCCACGCCCGCGCAGACGGCGAGATAGTCGTGGTTGACGACCCAGAACACCGGCACGCCGAGGATCAGGTCGCGCACCGTGCCGCCGCCGACGCCGGTGATGCCGGCGAGGAACAGGAAGCCGATGACGTCGAGCTCCTTGCGCGAGGCCGAAAGCGCCCCGGTCGCGGCGAACACCGCGACGCCGGCATAATCGAGAAAGACGATCTCCATCTTCGGCCTGCCCCTCTCCCGCCGCGCCGCCGCGGCCGGTCAGGATTAGCCGAAGCGGCGGCCCGAGGAAAGCCTCAGGCGTCCTTCTCCGCCTGCGGGTTGACCGGGCCCGGCTCGGCCGGGGCCTCGGCGGCCTGCCTGGGGCCGCCTTTGGCGACGCCGACCATGGCCGGCCGCAGCACCCGCTCGCCGATCGAATAGCCGGTCTGCACCACCTGGACCACGGTGCCCGACGGCACCGACGGGTCCGGCACCTCGAACATCGCCTGATGGAAGTTCGGGTCGAACTTCTCGCCCTTGGGGTCGAGCTTCCTGACGCCGTGGCGTTCCAGCGACGCCAGCATCGAGCGCCCGGTCAGCTCCACGCCCTCGACCAGCGCCTTGAAGCCGGCGTCGTCGCCCTCGCGCGCCTCGGCCGGCACCGCCTCCAGCGCCCGGTCGAGATTGTCGGCGACCTGAAGCATGTCGCGGGCGAAATTGGCGATGGCGTAGGACTTGGCGTCCTGCACGTCGCGCGCCGTGCGCCGGCGCAGGTTCTCCATCTCGGCCGCGAGCCGGAGCGCGCGGTCCTTCAGCTCCTCGTTCTCCTTGACCAGCCTGACCACGGCCTCGTAGTCGGCGGCCTGCTCGCCCTGTGCGCCGGCGGTTTGGCCAGCGGTTTGGCCAGTGGTCTGAAAAGCCTCGCCCTCGGCCGCGGTCTGCGCGTATTCGCTCTGCGCCGCCGTTTCCTCGGGCGCGCGGTTGTCTTTCGGCTGCTCGCTCATCGCCTCGTCCGATCCCTTGCGTGGATTTGAAGAATTCGTGCCCGATATCGAGCTTCGGGGGCGGAAAATCAAGAGGAGGCGGGGAATCGGTTCCTATGCGGCGGCAGCGGCGGTTCAGCGCAGGATGCGGCTGACGAGCTGCGCCGTGTAGTCGACCATCGGCACGATGCGGGCATAGTTCAGCCGCGTCGGGCCGATGACGCCGAGCGCGCCGATGACGCGCGCGTCCTTGTCGCGGTAGGGCGCCACCACCAGCGACGAGCCGGAGAGCGAGAACAGCCGGTTCTCGGAACCGATGAAGATGCGGACGCCGGAGCCTTCCTCGGTCAGGTCGAGCAGCTGCACCAGCCCCGCCTTGGTCTCGAGGTCCTCGAACAGATGGCGCAGGAGGTCGAGGTCGGCCTGGGCGGTGACGTTTTCGAGCAGGTTGGCGCGGCCGCGCACGATCAGGCGCGCCGGCAGGCCGCTTTCCGCCCCGGCCCAGACGGCCAGCCCGCGCTCGACCAGATCCTGCGACAGCGTGTCGAGCGCGGCGCGGGTCTCCTCGCGCAGCCGGGCGATCTCCGCCCTCGCCTCTGCCAGGGTGCGGCCGCGTATGTGGGCGTTGAGGAAGTTGGACGCCTCGTGAAGCTGCGAGGCGGTGGTGCCGGCCGGCAGCTCGACGACGCGGTTCTCGACATCGCCGTTCTGCGAGACCAGCACGGTCAGCGCCCGCGTCGGCTCGAGCTGGATGAACTCGATATGCTTCAGCGCCACCTCGGCCTTGGCGGCGAGCACCAGCCCCGCCCCGCGCGACATGCCGGACAGCATCTGGCTGGCCTCCGTCAGCATGTGGTCGAGGGTGGCGCCGGTGCCGGAGGCCTTGACCTGGGTCTCGATCGCGCGGCGCTCGTCGTCGGAGAGGTCGCCGATCTCCATGAAGGCGTCGACGAAGAAGCGCAGGCCGGCCTGGGTCGGCAGCCGCCCGGCCGAGACGTGCGGCGCATAGATCAGGCCGAGCTGTTCCAGGTCGCTCATCACGTTGCGCACCGTCGCCGGCGACAGCGACTGCGGCAGAAGCCGCGACAGGCTGCGCGAGCCGACCGGCTCGCCGTCGCGCAGATAGCTGTCGACGATCGTGCGGAAGATCTCGCGCGAGCGCGCGTCGAGCGATTGCAGGTATTGCTGGTCTGTGACGGGTCTCATCATCGCCGGTTTCGTCTTTCGCCGCTGTCAAGGATATAGTGGGGCGCAAGGCCGACGCAACGGCTGTGCAGCGGGGGCTGTGCAGCGGGGGCTGCGGAGCGGGGTTGCGAAACGGCGGCCGTCACGCCTTTTCCTTTGCCTCGCGGGGTGGCTGCCGTTACAAGCCGGCATCTTCAAACGGGAACCGACCATGCGTCCATCCAAGCGCCAGCCCGACGAAATGCGGGCGATCTCCTTCGAACGCGGCGTCTCCAAGCACGCCGAAGGCTCCTGCCTCGTGCGCTTCGGCGACACCCATGTCCTGTGCACGGCAAGCCTGGAGGAGCGTGTCCCGGCCTGGCTGCGCAATTCCGGCAAGGGCTGGGTGACGGCCGAATACGGCATGCTGCCGCGCTCGACCGGCGACAGGATGCGCCGCGAGGCCTCCTCCGGCAAGCAGGGCGGCCGCACGCTGGAAATCCAGCGCCTGATCGGCCGTAGCTTGCGCGCCGTGGTCGACCTCCAGGCCCTGGGCGAGGTGCAGATCACCGTCGATTGCGACGTCATCCAGGCCGATGGCGGCACCCGCACGGCGGCGATCACCGGCGGCTTCGTCGCGCTCAACGACTGCCTGAAATGGATGGAGGCGCGCCAGATGCTGTCCGTCCAGAAGGTGCTGAAGGACCATGTCGCGGCGATCTCCTGCGGCATCCATGGCGGCGTGCCGGTGATCGATCTCGACTATGCCGAGGATTCCTCGGCCGGCACCGACGCCAATTTCGTCATGACCGGCAAGGGCGGCATCGTCGAGGTGCAGGGCACGGCCGAGGGCGAGCCGTTCTCGGAAGGCGAGTTCGCCAGCCTGATGGCGCTGGCCAAGGCCGGCATCGCCCGGCTGGTCAACTTGCAGAAGATGGCGATCGGCTGACGATGGCGCCCGCGACCGTTCCCTCCGGCATCCTCGAATCCGCGCTCTATGTCGACGATCTCGACGCCGCGGAAGCCTTCTATGGCGGGGTGCTGGGGCTGGAGCGCATCCAGCGCGCGGGGAACCGCCATGTCTTCTTCCTCTGCGGCGACGGCGTGCTGCTGCTGTTCGACGCGCGGGAGACGGTGAAGCCGCCGGCGCCGGGCGCGAGGCTGCCGGTGCCGCCGCATGGCGCGACGGGCGCGGGGCATCTGTGCTTCCGCGCTTCCGACGCCGAGATCGACCGTTTCAGGGCGCATCTCGAAAGCCATGGCATCGCCATCGAGGCCGATTTCGAATGGCCGAACGGCGGACGCTCGATCTATTTCCGCGATCCCGCCGGCAATTCGCTGGAGATCGCCGAACCGAAAATCTGGGGGCTGGCCTGATGCGCATGCTCGACGGAGACAGGCTCGTGGTGGCGAGCCACAACAAGGGCAAGCTGGCCGAGATCGCCGACCTGATCGCCCCGTTCGGCTTCGAAGCCGGGTCGGCGGCCGAATACGGCCTGCCCGAGCCCGAGGAAACCGGCACCACCTTCGAGGAGAACGCCTATATCAAGGCGTTCGCCGCCGCCTCCGCCACCGGCCTGCCGGCGCTGTCCGACGACAGCGGGCTCGTCGTCGATGCGCTGGGCGGCGCGCCCGGCGTCTACACCGCCGACTGGGCCGAGACCGGCGAGGGCCGCGACTTCGCCATGGCCATGCGCAAGGTCGAGCACCTGCTGGAGCAGGAGCGCGCGACGACTCCCGAGCGGCGCACCGGCCGCTTCGTCTCCGTCATCTGCCTTGCCTGGCCCGACGGCCATGCCGAGTATTTTCGCGGCGAGGTCGAAGGCACGCTGGTGTGGCCGCCGCGTGGGCAGAAGGGTTTCGGCTTCGATCCCGTCTTCCTGCCCGACGGTTTCGAGACCACCTTCGGCGAGATGAGCGTGCAGGAAAAGCAGGGGCTCGGCGCGCCGCTGTCGCACCGAGCCCGCGCCTTCGACCTGTTCCGGCGGGCGATGCTGGATAAGGCATGAGCGATCCGGGTTTCGGCGTCTATGTCCACTGGCCGTTCTGCGCGGCCAAATGCCCCTATTGCGACTTCAACAGCCATGTCCGCCACCAGCCGGTCGACCAGCCGCGCTTCGCCGCCGCCTTCGCCGCCGAGATGGCGGCGATGCGCGCCCGCACCGGCCCGCGCGCGGTGACGTCGATCTTCCTCGGCGGCGGCACGCCGTCGCTGATGGCGCCCGAGACCGTCGGCGCGGTGCTGGAGGCGGTGGCCAGGAACTGGACCGTCCCGTCCGGCATCGAGGTGACGCTGGAGGCCAACCCGTCCTCGGTCGAGGCCGGCCGCTTCCGCGGCTATCGCGACGCCGGCGTCAACCGTGTCTCGCTCGGCGTGCAGGCGCTCAACGACCGCGACCTGCGCTTCCTCGGCCGGCTGCACGATGTCGAGCAGGCGCTCCACGCCATCCGGCTGGCGCGCGAGACGTTTCCGCGCCTGTCCTTCGACCTGATCTATGCAAGGCCGGGCCAGACGCTCGAAGCGTGGGAACAGGAGCTGGACGCGGCGATCTCCCACGCCGCCGACCATCTGTCGCTCTATCAGTTGACCATCGAGGAAGGCACGCGCTTCCACCTGCTGCACCAGGCCGGCAAGTTCGTCATGCCCGGGCCCGACCTCGCCGCCGACCTCTACCGGCTGACGCAAGGCGTGACGGCCGCGCGCGGCCTGCCGGCCTACGAGATCTCCAACCACGCCCGGCCGGGGGTGGAAAGCCGCCACAACCTCGTATACTGGCGCTACGGCGAATATGTCGGCGTCGGTCCCGGCGCGCATGGCCGCTTCGTCGAGGACGGCCGCCGCATCGTCACCTTCACCGAGAAGGTGCCGGAAGCCTGGGCGTCGCTGGTCGAGAGACAAGGCCATGGCGTCGTCGGCGGCGAGGTGCTGACGCGCGAGGAAGAGGCCGACGAGTTCCTGCTGATGGGCCTGCGGCTCGCGGAAGGAATCGACCTCGCCCGCTACGAGGCGCTGTCGGGCCGGGCGCTGTCGGCCCGCCGCATCGCCGTGCTCCAGGACGAGGCGCTGGTCGCCCCGGTCGGCAATTCGCGCCTGAGGGTCACGCCCGCCGGCATGATCGTGCTCGACGCGGTGGTGGCCGATCTGGCACGATAGGGCCATGAACGGGGACAGTGAAAAGCAGCGCAGCTATGTCATCGGCCAGGCGGTGTTTTCCGCCCGGCCGCTCCCGCCTGCGCTCTATCTGGTGGCGACGCCGATCGGCAATCTCGGCGACGTCACCATCCGCGCGCTGGAGGTGCTGGCGGCGGCCGACATCCTCGCCTGCGAGGACACGCGCGTCACCCGCGTCCTGCTCGCCCGCTACGGCATCTCGCGGCGGTCGACCGCCTATCACGAGCATAACGCGGCCGAGGCCGGGCCGAAGCTGGCAGAGGCCGTCCTGGCCGGCAAGAGCGTGGCGCTGGTTTCCGACGCCGGCACGCCGCTCGTCTCCGATCCCGGCTACCGGCTGGTCGGCGCGGTGACGGAAGCCGGCGGCAGGGTGGTGCCGGTCCCCGGCGCTTCCGCGCTGCTGGCGGCGCTGACGGCGTCCGGCCTGCCGTCGGACACGTTTTTGTTTGCCGGCTTCCTTCCGGCCAAGGCCGGGCAGCGGACAACGCGGCTCGAAGAGCTGAAGCCGGTGCCGGCGACGTTGATCTTCTACGAATCGCCGCGCCGGCTGGCCGGGGCGCTCGCCGCGATGGCGAAGGTGCTGGGCGACCGGCCGGCCGCCGTCTGCCGCGAGCTGACCAAGGCGTTCGAGGAGGTGCGGCGCGGTGCGCTCGCCGGCCTTGCCGAGGCCTATGCGCGGGAAGACACGCCAAGGGGAGAAATCGTCGTCTGCGTCGGCCCGCCGCCGGCGCGCGCGGAGCGGGTCGAGGACACCGACGCCCTGCTCCTGTCGCTCGGCGCCGAACTGGGCGCGTCGAAGGCGGCCGCCGAAGTCGCGAAAATGACCGGCGGCAGGAAGGCCGACCTCTACCGTCGGCTGATGGAGCTGAAAGGCGATGGCCGCTAGCGCCGGGCGGCAGCGGCTGCGCCACCACCGGCGCGGCCATCGCGGCGAATGGCTGGCGGCGCTGGCGCTGATGCTGAAGGGCTACCGCATCCTCGAACGGCGCTATCGCACCCGGCTCGGCGAGATCGACCTGATCGCGCGGCGCGGCGACACGGTGGCGATCGTCGAGGTCAAGGTGCGGCCGACGCTGGTGGCGGCCATGGAGGCCGTCGCCCGCCTTTCGGAACGCCGGATCGAGGCGGCGGCCGATCTCTGGTTCGCCCGCCAGCCCGATCATGCCCGGCTCGTCCTGCGCTTCGACATGGTGGCGGTGCTGCCGTGGCGCTGGCCGGTCCATGTCGAAAATATTTTCCACGGCCGCTGAACCCGGGCAAACTATTCCCTTGCGGCGCCGGCCGGGCCGGATCATCCTCTCCGTCGCATTGCCGTAAAAGAGGGGAACGCAAAGATGTGCCACGCCTGTGTGATGGAAAACGTCAAGTCGAACATGCTGTCGCGCCGCGGCTTCTTCAAAGGCGGCGTCGCCGCGGCCGCCGCCGTGACCGTCGCGGCCGCGCCGCAGCCGCTTTTCGCGCAAGGGCTGCCGGCCAGGGCCGAGGACCTGACGCACGAGCTTCATGAGCTGTTCCCGACCTTCTTCGGCGCGCAGCAGGTGTTCTACGACAAGAAGTTCAGCCATGAGAAGGACGGGCTCAACCTCTACGAACTGCGCATCAACGAGCACACCGGCACCCATATCGACGCGCCGCTGCATTTCTCGGCCGACGGCAGGTCGGTGGCGGAGCTGCCGGTCGAGGACCTGGTCGCGCCGCTGGTCGTCGTCGACATCCGGGCGCGCGCGGCCGAGAACGCCGACGCGCAACTGACGCCCGACGACTTGAAGGCGTGGGTCGCCGCCAACGGCGACCTGCCCGAGGGCGCGGTGGTGGCGCTGAACTCCGGCTGGGACGCCCATGTCGGCAGCGACAAGTTCCGCAACGCCGACGGCGAGGGCAAGATGCACTTCCCCGGCTTCCACGTCGAGACGATCCACCAGCTTCTCGAAGGCTCGGCCAGGGCGATCGCGGTCGACACGCTGTCGCTCGATTTCGGCCCGTCGCCCGACTTCGCGGTCCACAACACCTGGCTGCCGGCCGGGCGCTACGGCATCGAGGGCATCGCCAATCTGGGCAAGCTGCCGGCCAGGGGCGCGACCATCGTCGTCGGCGCGCCCAAGGTGCGCGGCGGCACCGGCGGTCCGGCCCGCATCTTCGCCTTCGTCTGAAGGCGGCGCGGTCCGGCGCCGCTTCGCATCGCCGGCCCGCGTCCGTCATCCCCATCCGAATCGGGCGAAAGCCTTGGAAATCAACGCTTCTGCGCCTATATCTCACAGGTCATGCGGCGCGTGATTCGGCTTTTGCCGCGCGCGCCGTCCGAACTGCTTGAGATTGGGGTCCCATGAGCGACGAGACCGGGAACGGCACCGACTATGGCGCGGATTCGATCAAGGTCCTGAAGGGCCTCGACGCGGTGCGCAAGCGGCCGGGCATGTATATCGGCGACACCGACGACGGCTCGGGCCTGCACCACATGGTCTACGAGGTGGTGGACAACGCCATCGACGAGGCGCTGGCCGGCCACGCCACGCGCGTCACCGTCACGTTGAACGCCGACGGCTCCTGCACCGTCACCGACAACGGCCGCGGCATCCCGACCGACATCCATTCCGGCGAGGGCGTCTCGGCGGCCGAGGTCATCATGACCCAGCTCCATGCCGGCGGCAAGTTCGACCAGAATTCCTACAAGGTCTCCGGCGGCCTCCACGGCGTCGGCGTCTCGGTGGTCAACGCGCTGTCGATCTATCTGAGGCTCAGGATCAGGCGCGCCGGCAGGATCCACGAGATGAGCTTCACCCACGGCGTGCCCGACGCGCCGCTGGCCGTCACCGGCGACGCCGGCGACGAGACCGGCACCGAGGTGACGTTCCTGCCTTCGCCGCAGACCTTCTCGAAGACCGAGTTCGACTACGCCACGCTGGAGCACCGGCTGCGCGAGCTCGCCTTCTTGAATTCCGGCGTCCGCATCGTGTTGACGGATGCCCGCCACGCCGACATCAAGAGCCAGGAACTGGTCTATGAGGGCGGGCTGGAGGAGTTCGTCAAATATCTCGACCGCGCCAAGAAGCCGTTGATCGCGGCGCCCATCGCCATCCGCGCCGAGCGCGACGGCATCACCGTCGAGGTGGCGATGTGGTGGAACGACAGCTACCACGAGAACGTGCTCGCCTTCACCAACAACATCCCGCAGCGCGACGGCGGCACGCATCTGGCCGGCTTCCGCGGCGCGCTGACCAGGCAGGTGACCGGCTATGCCGAGACCTCCGGCCTGACCAAGAAGGAGAAGGTCACGCTCACCGGCGACGATTGCCGCGAGGGGCTGACGGCGGTGCTGTCGGTCAAGGTGCCGGACCCGAAATTCTCCTCGCAGACCAAGGACAAGCTGGTCTCGTCCGAGGTGCGGCCGGTGGTGGAGAGCCTGGTCAACGAGGCGCTCGGCACCTGGTTGGAAGAGCACCCGGCCGAGGCCAAGGTGCTGGTCGGCAAGGTGGTCGAGGCCGCCGCCGCCCGCGAAGCGGCGCGGAAAGCGCGCGAGCTGACCCGAAGGAAGGGCGCGCTCGACATCGCCTCGCTGCCCGGCAAGCTCGCCGACTGCCAGGAGCGCGACCCGGCCAAGTCGGAAGTCTTCATCGTCGAGGGCGATTCCGCCGGCGGCTCGGCCAAGTCCGGCCGCTCGCGTCAGAACCAGGCGATCCTGCCGCTGCGCGGCAAGATCCTGAACGTCGAGCGCGCCCGCTTCGACCGCATGCTGTCGTCGGAGATGATCGGCACGCTGATCACCGCGCTCGGCACCGGCATCGGCAAGGACGAGTTCAACGCCGACAAGCTGCGCTACCACAAGATCATCATCATGACCGACGCCGACGTCGACGGCGCCCATATCCGCACGCTGCTGCTCACCTTCTTCTTCCGCCAGATGCCGGAGCTGATCGAGCGCGGTCACCTCTACATAGCCCAGCCGCCGCTCTACAAGGTCAGCCGGGGCAAGAGCGCGCAATACATCAAGGACGAGCGCTCGTTCGAGGAATTCCTGATCGATTCCGGGCTGGAGGATGCTTCGCTGGCCCTGGGCGACGGCGAGGTGCGGGCCGGCGCCGACCTGCGCGCCGTGGTCGAGGACGCGCTCGCCGTGCGCGCGCTGATGAACGGCCTGCACACGCGCTATTCGCGCAACGTGGTCGAGCAGGCGGCGATCGCCGGCGCGCTGAACGCCGAAATCCTCTCCGATCCGGCCCGCGCGGTCGAGGCCGCCAGCTATGTCGCCCGGCGGCTCGACGCGATCTCCGAGGAGACCGAGCGCGGCTGGGAAGGCCGCGCCAACCCGTCGAACGAGGGCGCCGGCGGCCTCGTCTTCGAGCGCACCGTGCGCGGCGTGCGCGAGGTGGTGGTGCTCGACGCCGCGCTGATCGGCTCGGCCGACGCGCGCGCGCTCGACCGCTACGCGCCGCGGCTTCAGGAAATCTACGGCAGGCAGCCGAGCTTGCGCCGCCGCGAGGCCGGCGTCGCGATCGCGGGGCCGATGGCCCTGCTCGACGCCATCTTCGCCGCGGGCAGGAAGGGCCTGACCATGCAGCGCTACAAGGGGCTGGGCGAGATGAACGCCGAGCAATTGTGGGAGACGACGCTCGACCCCAATGTCCGCTCGCTGCTCCAGGTCAAGGTGACGGACGCGACCGACGCCGATTCGCTGTTCGCCCGGCTGATGGGCGACGAGGTCGAGCCGCGGCGCGACTTCATCCAGGAAAACGCGCTCTCGGTCGCCAATCTCGACATCTGACGGCGCGGCCGAGGGGCGCAATTCCGGGAGGGACGTCACGATGAAGCCACAACCGATGACCGAGGCGCCGCCCGACGCCGCCGCGCGCAAGGCGGTGAAGCCGGTGATCTGCTATCCGGTCGAGACCCTGCCGCGCCCGGACCTCGCCGCCTATCGCGCGGTGCGCGGCGAGCTCGAGCTCGTCGAGCGCGTCCTGGTGCCGCCGCGCGAGGCCGCCTGCTTCAGCGCGCCGGCCGGGCATTTCTTCCGCATCATGTCCGTCGAGGGGCCGCAGGTCGGCGATCTGAACCTGTTCAACGCTGATAATCTCGACGAGCGTCTCTACACCGGCAAGACGCGGGCGCTCGCCGGCACCCATGTCGGGCTCGGCGACCAGTTGTTCTCGACCTTCCCGGCGATGCGCCCGATCGCCACCATCACCCACGACACGCTCGACTGGTACGGCTTCGACGAATTCGGCGGCGCGGTCCACGACGTCATCGGCACGCGCTGCGACCCCTACACCCACAATCTGCTGAGCCATGGCGGGCAGTATCATCATTGCTGCCATTCAAACCTGACCCGCGCCTTCGCCCGGCGGACCGGCAAGCCGGTCGACGAGGCCTCCCGCTACATCCACGACGTGCTCAACGTCTTCATGTGCACCGGCTTCACCCGCGACACCGGCCAGTACTTCATGAAGGCGAGCCCGGTCAGGCCCGGCGACTATCTCGAATTCTTCGCCGAGATCGACCTTCTGGGCTGCCTTTCGGCCTGTCCGGGCGGCGATTGCTCGGCCGAGCACTCGTCGGATACGGCCCGCTGCCACCCGCTGGCGGTCGAGGTCTACAGGCCGGCGCGGCTGCCGCGGGGCTGGGCTTCGCCGCCGCTCAACGGCTATGACGGAAGCCACGGCCTGTAACGGTTCCGCGCCGCAGCAATTGTCATGTTGCATGCGCGTGCGATTGATGGTTTACGTTCTGCCCGTTTAACACCCGGCAGCGGAACCGCGCGGCCAGACGCGGATTTCGCAGGCTGGCTCCATCAGGGGGGTCCACGATGACCGACGCGCGCAAGCCTTCACGCTTCCTCACCTCATCCGTCTCGCGGCGCGGCGCGCTGAAAGGCCTGGGCGCGACAGCGGCGCTGACGGCCGCGCCGGGCTTCGTGCGTTATGCCCAGGCGCAGTCCTCGGCCCCGATCCGCATCGGCTTCCAGGCCCACCGCACCGGCATCGGCGCTTCCTACGGGCGCTGGTACGAGCGCACCACCGCAGCCGCCGTCAAGGCGATCAACGATGCCGGCGGCATCAACGGCCGCCCGGTCGAGATCGTCACCGAGGACGACGGCACCGACCCCGCGCGTGGCGCGGAAGTGGTGGAAAAATTCGCCAGCCAGCACAAGGTCGACCTGGTCTACGGCACCTTGTTCTCCCACGTCGTCACCGGCTCGGCCCCGGCCGCCGGCGAATTGAAGATGCCCTATTACGTGGTCTCGGAAGGCTACCATGTCGCTTCGGGCAAGCTCAACCGCTGGGTGATCCAGCCCGGCATCAACGACGTGCGCGCCCAGTGCCGCTCGGTGGCGCCGTGGATTTCGCAGAATGTCGGCAAGAAGATCACCATGATCTATCCCGACTACGCCTTCGGCCACGACCATCGCGACTTCTTCGGCCCGGCGGCCGAGGAGCAGGGCGCGGAGGTGATCGCAAGAATCGCCATCCCGCCGACGGAGACCTCGTTCACCCGCTACTTCCCGCAGATCCCGGCCGCGACGGACGTGATCTACCACGTCATGGTCGGGCCGGCGGTGCTGACCTTCGTCAAGGAGCTGGGCGAGTTCTACGGCGGCCGCGGGCCGAAGCTGTTCGGCTTCATCGACTCGCTCGAAGCCGTCGACATGGCAAGCCCCGGCCTCGACTTCCTCGAAGGCTCGCATTTCTGGGAAGGCATGCCGCGCTATCTCCAGCCGGACGCCTCGGAGGCCGAGCGCGCCTATCGCGCCGCCGTCGGCCTCGACGACAACGGCGCGGCGATCAACGACGCCCGCGACGTCTCGACCAACGCCCACATGTTCGCCTGCTGGGAGACGCTCTACGTCATCAAGCGCTCGATGGAGGCGGCCGGCTATCGCGGGCCGGAGGATCGCCAGAAGCTGATCGAGGCGACGGAGGCCATCACCGACATGGCCGAAGGCTTCGAGCATCCGCAGGGGCCGAAGCTGTTCAACGGCAAGATCCACCAGGTGTTCGGCATCCAGAACATCTCCGTGGTCGAGAACGGCCGGCTGAACGTCGTCCACAAGACATCGATCGAGGACGGCCTCTACGAGCCGGAAGCCGATTACACCGCGCAGCCGTTCTGAGCCGGCGCGCTCGCGCGTGAGGCGCTGAGGCGATGGGCTTCGGGCCGCTGCTGCTGCTGGCCTCGCTCGAGGGTCTCGTCACTGCCGCGACGCTGGCGCTGATGGCGCTCGGCCTGTCGCTGGTGTTCGGCGTCATGCGCGTCGTCAATGTCGCCCATGGCGAGTTCTTCATGTTGGGCGCCGTGGTGGCGTGGGCGGTCTCGACCGCCTTCGCCGGCCATCCGGCCGTCGGCTTCGGCGCCGCGCTCCTCGTCGCGCCGCTCGTCGTCGGCGCGGTCGCCTTCGCGGCCGAGCGGCTGGTCCTGAAGCGGCTGAACTACGACCCCGAAGCGACCATCGTCGCGACGATAGGCCTGCTCTACATCGTCCAGCAACTGGCGCTGACCTTCTACGGCGCCGACGCGCGGCCGGTGCAGCCGCCGTTCAGCTTCCGCGTCCAACTGCCGTGGTTCGGCTATTCCGGCTACAAGCTCGCCGTCGTCGCCGCCGCCGTCGTGCTGCTCCTCGGCGCGTGGTTCGTGCTGGCGCGGACACGCGCCGGCCTCGTCATGCGCGCCACCCAGTACGACGCCGAGACCGCGCAGGCTTTCGGCATCCCGGTCGGGCGCGTCTACGCAGCCGTCTTCGCGCTGGGCGCGATGCTGGCGGCCGTCGCCGCCGTGCTCGTCGTGCCGGTCAGCCAGGCGCATTACCTGATGGGCCGCGACCCGCTGCTGCTGTCCTTCGTCGTCGTCATCATCGGCGGGCTGGGCTCCTTGCGCGGCACCGTGGTGGCGGCGCTGCTGATCGGGCTGTCCGACGGCATCATCTCGACCCTGTTCTTCTCGCCGACGCTGGCCAAGATCCTCGCCACGCTCATCGTCGCGCTGGTGCTGGTGTTCCGGCCGCAGGGCCTCTACGGGACTGCGGCGCGATGAACGACACCTCGGCCGTCCGCGTCTGGCTCCTGCATCTCGGCGTCGTCGCCGCGCTGTTCGCCGCCGGCTTCCTGCTGCCCGACTATCATCGCGGCGTGTTCTCGCGCGTCATGGTGCTCGCCGTCTTCGCCATGGGCTACAACCTGCTTTTAGGCTATTCGGGCCTGCTGAGCCTCGGCCACGCCATGTTCTTCGCCGCCGGCCTCTACGGCGCCGGGCTGCCGCTCTATCATCTCGGCTGGAGCCCGGTCCCGGCCTTCGCCGCCGGCGTGGCGGCGGGCGGGCTGCTCGCGCTCGTCGTCGGCGCGCTGGCGCTGCGCACGGTGGGCGTCGCCTTCATGATCGTGACCATGATGTTCTCGCAGGTCGTCTACCTGACCACGCTCTACTTCACGACCTGGACGCGCGGCGAGGAGGGGCTGGTGCTGCCGCCGGCATCGCGCCGCCTCGCCCTCGGCGACGCCGTCGTCAGCCTGTCCGATCCGGCCGCCCGCTACATGGTGGCGCTCGGCCTGTTCGCGATCGTGCTTCTCGTCATGCTCCGGCTGGTGCGGGCGCCGTTCGGGCGCACGCTCGCCGGCATCCGCGAGAACGAGGAGCGCATGCGCATGCTGGGCTACGACACCTTCCGTGCCAAGCTTGGCGCGGTCGTCGTCTCCGGCCTCGTCTGCGCCGCCGCCGGCGCGGCCTACGGCCTGATGTTCGGCTATGTCGGCTCCGGCTTCGCCTCGATCCAGTATTCAATCCTGCCGCTCCTGTGGGTGCTGGTCGGGGGCGCGGCGACCACGCTCGGGCCGCTCCTCGGCACCGCCTTCATGTTCTACGTCATCGACTATGCCTCCGGCCTGACCA
Source organism: Aquamicrobium sp. (assembly GCA_039808485.1). Taxonomy (GTDB): domain Bacteria; phylum Pseudomonadota; class Alphaproteobacteria; order Rhizobiales; family Rhizobiaceae; genus Aerobium. The sequence continues at coordinate 29,921 of JBDHTD010000009.1, forward strand.
CCGCCTGGCTGGTGCTGGTCGGCGCGGCGCTGATCTTCGTCGTGCTGTTCTTCCCCAAGGGCATCCTCGGCACGCTGCGCGAAAGGTGGCTGAAATGGCTGCCCTGATCGAGACAAAAGCCCTGTCGCGCAGCTTCGGCGGGCTGAAAGCGGTCGACGCCGTCGATTTCCGGCTGGACAAGGGCGAGATCCGCGCCGTCATCGGCCCCAACGGCGCCGGCAAGACCACGCTGGTCGGGCTGATCTGCGGCCGCGTCGCGCCCTCCTCCGGCACCGTCCTTTTCGAGGGTCGCGACATCACCCGGCTGCCGGCCCATGCCCGCGTCATGGCCGGCATCGCCTATACGTTCCAGATCACCTCGATCTTCCCGAAGCTTTCCGTCGCCGACAATGTCGCGCTGCCGGTGCAGCGGAGGTTGCAGGCGCGGGGGCATCTTTCCCGGCGCGCGCTCGGCGAGGGCGTCGCCGGGGCGCTGGCGAAGGTGGGCCTGGCCGACCGGGCGGCGTCGATGGCAGGAAGCCTGTCCTACGGCCACCAGCGCCTGCTCGAAGTGGCGATGGGGCTGGCGCTGGAGCCGCGCCTCCTGATCCTCGACGAGCCGACGCAAGGGTTGTCCGACGGCGAGATCGAGAATTTCGTCGCGCTGGTGCGCGAGATCGCGCGCGAGGCGACCGTGCTCCTGATCGAGCACAACATGCAGGTGGTGATGGAGCTGGCGGACAGGATCACGGTGATGAATGCCGGCCGCATCCTCGCCGAAGGCGCGCCGGCGGACATCCGCGCTGATCGGGCGGTGCAGGACGCCTATCTCGGGACCGTGGACCATGGCTGAGACGGCGCTCGCACTCTCCGGCGTCGACGCCTTCTACGGCGAGGTCCAGGCGCTGCGCGGCCTGTCGCTCGAGCTCGGGCGCGGCGAGGTGCTGTGCCTGCTCGGCCGCAACGGTGCCGGCAAGACCACGGCGCTGAAGGCGATCATGGGGCTGGTCGCGGTCAGGGCCGGCACGGTTCGGAAGGACGGGACGGAGCTGACGCGACTGCCCGCCCACGAGATTCCGAAGACCGGCATCGGCTATGTGCCGCAGGGGCGGCGGCTGTTCGCCGAGCTGACGGTGGCGGAGAACATCGAGATCGGCCTGATGACGCGGGGCAGGGGCGAGGCGACGCGGGCCGCCGTGCTCGATCTCTTCCCCGTGCTGCGCGAGCGGCTTGCGCAGCGCTCCGGCACCTTGTCGGGCGGCGAGCAGCAGATGCTGGCGATGGCGCGCGCGCTCTGCCTCGAGCCCGACGTGCTGTTGCTCGACGAGCCGACCGAGGGGTTGATGCCGTCGATGATCGAGCGCATCCGCGAAGCGGTCGCCGGCTTGAGGGACAAGGGCGTTTCGGTCGTTCTGGTCGAGCAGCGGGTCGAGGCGGCGCTGTCGCTTGCCGATCGCGTCGCCTTCATCGAGAACGGGCAGAACCGCGAAACCCTCTCCGCGGCCGAGGTGCGGGCCGATCCGGCGCGGCTGCGCCGCTATGTCGGGGTCGGCTGAGCCCTACTCCCCCTCCCTTTCCAGCGCCGGGATCGCCACGCCCGCCATTTCCGCCGCCGTCAGCCGGGCGGCGCCGGCGCGGGCGAGGCGCAGCGTCAGCGCCTTGCGCGCGGCGGACGCCAGCCGGTGCTCGGGCGCCTCGCGCAGGATTTCGGCGCCGTAGCCGTCGGAGAGGATGAACCCGGCCTCCTGCGGGAAGATCGCCGCCGGCACGTCCGGATGGGTGGCGAAGAACAGGCGGTCGCAGAACCGCCGGTATTCGGGCCATTTGCGGTCGCTGCGGAAATCCTCCACCGAGGACTTGATCTCGACGATCCAGATGTCGCCCTTGCGCGTCAGCGCCACCAGGTCGGCGCGTCGTCCCGTCGCCAGCGAGAGCTCGGGAATGGCGACCGCGCCGAGCGCGGCCAGCAGCCGCTGGACGCCGCGGCGCACCAGCATCGCCCGCTCCGACTGGCGGCCGTCGACGAGCGGGTTGAAGGGAATCGGCGAGACGATGGGCATCGCGGCACAATGGCACCCGGGCGGCGCGGCGTGAAGCCGCCTCAGCAGCAGGCCCGCCCTTCCCCGCGCTTTTCTGCGCCGGCCATGTCGTCGAGGATCGGGCAGTCGGGGCGGTCGTCGCCGTTGCAGGCATGGACCAGCATGTCGAGCGTGCGCCGCATCGATTGCAGCTCGGCGATCTTGTCGTCGATGGCCGCGACATGCGCCACCGCGATCTCGCGCACGTCGGCGCTGGCGCGGCTCTTGTCGCGGTAGAGCGCCATCAGTTGCCGGCATTCCTCGATCGAGAAGCCGAGGCCGCGCGCGCGCCGGAGGAAGGCGAGGCTGTGCACGTCCTCCGGCGAGTAGTCGCGATAGCCGTTGCCGGCGCGCCCCGGCTGGATCAGCCCGACCTCCTCATAATAGCGGATGGTCTTAGCCGGCAGGCCGGAACGATGGGCCGCTTGAGAGACGTTCATTCGATCGCTCCTTTGCTTTCGTCGACTTTCGCCTCGCCCCGGCGGCGAAACCGCGAAAATGTTGCCGATTTGCCATATCGTCGCGGCAAGAATCGGCCAGGGCGGGCTTCGACGCAACATGCGGACTTGGCAAAACCGTCAAGGTAGGTCAAAAAAACCATGGCGAAATTGCGGCTCGAATCGGGCGGCATCCGGTCAACAGGGTTTGTAGCTCCGATGAAATTGAGACAGTTCCTTATCGTCGCGGCGCTCGGCGCCGTCACCGCCCTTGCCGGCTGCACCACCGACGGCAGCATCTTCACCGCCGATTACGGCTCCAAGAAGGATGCCGGCTATCAGCTTCCCGCGATCCCGATCGCCCAGGTGCCGGCGAAGTATCACCGCCAGATCGTCCGCTACAAGACCGACGAGAAGCCCGGCACGGTGATCGTCGACACCAAGGAGAAGTTCCTCTACCTCGTCATGGCCGACGGCAAGGCGATGCGCTACGGCATCGGCGTCGGCCGCGAGGGCTTCGAGTGGCAGGGCACCTCGCGCGTGGCGATGAAGCGCGAATGGCCGACCTGGACGCCGCCGGCTGCGATGATCGGCCGCCAGCCCGAGCTGGCGAAGTGGCGCGCCGGCCAGCCCGGCGGCCTGTCCAACCCGCTCGGCGCCCGCGCCATGTACCTGTTCAACAAGGGCGGCGACACCGGCTATCGCCTGCACGGCACGCCGGACTGGCGCTCGATCGGCAAGGCGATGTCGTCCGGCTGCATCCGCCTCATCAACCAGGACATCGTCGACCTCTACGATCGCGTCGAGGTCGGCGCCAAGGTCGTCGTCAAGGGATGATGCGAACCGTCTAGGCAACACTGACGTCGCATGAAGCAGAAAAACCGGGCCGCAAGCCCGGTTTTTCCGTTTCAGTCCCGCCGTCCGATGTCCGCCGTCCGATGTCCGGCGGCGGCCGGTCACGAAATCTGTTCGACGTGCTCCACCTCGGGAACGAAGTGGCGCAGCAGGTTCTGGATGCCGTGCTTCAGCGTCGCGGTCGAGGACGGGCAGCCGGCGCAGGCGCCCTTCATGTGCAGGAACACGGTGCCGTTCTCGTAGCCGCGGAAGGTGATGTCGCCGCCGTCCTGCGCCACGGCCGGGCGCACCCGCGTGTCGAGCAGCTCCTTGATCGTCAGCACCAGTTCCTCGTCGGCCTTGTCGTAGAACTCGTCGCCGTCGGCCTCGTCGGCGAGCGCGGCCGCGCCGCCGCGCGCCATCACCGGCAGGCCGGACATGAAGTGCTCCATGATCGCGCCGAGGATGGCCGGCTTCAGGTGCTGCCAGTCGGGGCCGTCCTGCTTGGTCACGGTGACGAAATCGTAGCCGAAGAAGACGCCGGTCACGCCCGGCACCTCGAACAGCGCCCCGGCCAGCGGCGACGCCTCGCGCGCGGCGGCCGCGTCGCGGAAGTCGGCGGTGCCGTCGTCGAGCACGACCTTGCCCGGAAGGAATTTCAGCGTCGCCGGATTGGGGGTCGCCTCGGTCTGGATGAACATCGACGTTCTCCGTTCATGAAATCTGGAACTATTCTAAATAATGCCTCGGGCCGCGCCCGGCAAGCCTCGACGTTCCTCGAGCCTCGGGCATCCGGGGTCCAGCCCTATATGTGCCCGGCGGCGCCGATATGCAATCGCCGCCGCCGGGTCATGTCGGCGCGGCGCGGGCCGTCAGGCCATCGTCTCGATTTCCTCGTCGCTCAGGCCCGCCGGCACCACGGTGACGGGAATGGGGAAGGCCGCGCCCTTGCCCGCTATCGAGGCGACGAGCGGACCCGGCCCCTCCTTGGCGCCGCCGGCCGCCAGCACGAGGATGGCGATGTCCTGGTCCTCCTCGATCAGCTTGTGGATCTCCTGCGTCACCGAGCCCTCGCGCACGATCAGCTCCGGCTCGATCCCCGCCCGCTCGCGGATGTGCGCGGCATGGCCGTCGAGCGCGGTCCGCGCCGTCGCGGTCGCTTCCTCGCGCATGATCTGCTCGACGCCGAGCCATTGCTGGAAGTCGGCGGTGTCGATGACGTAGAGCAGGACGACCGCGCCGCCGGTGGAGCGGGCGCGCCACGACGCATAGGCGATGGCGCGTTCGCATTCGGGCGTGTTGTCGACGACGGAGAGGAATTTGCGCCGATGGCCGGCCTCCCTGCTCAGGCGCTTCGATACCATGTGCCCTCTCCCGTGTTCAGGTGGCGCAATCTGCCACCGCGCCCGGCATCGGGCAAGTGCGCCGGCCCTGGTGCGTCAGCATGCGTCAGCGACGCAGGAACGTCAGATAGGCGGGCCTGCGGCCCTCGCGCAAGGCCTTGGCCTCGTAGCGCGTTCCCGGCCAGGCTTCATAGGGCGTGTGCCAGTCCTGCGCCGATTTTGCCTGCCAGTCGAACGCGCCATGCGCCCGGCAGGCGAGGAGCGTCCAGTCGACATAGCTGTCGATGTCGGAGGCGAAGCGGAAGCGGCCGCCGCTTTTCAGCACCCGGGCGAAGCGGTCGAGATTGACGGCGCTGACGAAGCGCCGCTTCCAGTGCCGCTTCTTCGGCCACGGGTCGGGATAGAACAGGTCGATCCCATCGAGCGAGCCGTCCGGCAGCCAGTCGATGAGACGGGTGGCGTCGTCGTCATAGAGGCGGATGTTGCCGCGCGGCTCCGCGTCGAGCCGCGACAGGAACTTCGCCATGCCGTTGACGAACGGCTCGACGCCGATGAAGCCCGTGGCGGGAAACCGGCCGGCCTCGTGGTGGAGATGCTCGCCGCCGCCGAAGCCGATCTCCAGCCGCACACCCTCGACCGGGACGCCGAAAAGCGTCCCGACGTCCCGCGGCGGCGGCTGCGCCAGGTCGAGCTTCAGGCCGGGCAGCAGCAGCCCGGCCGTCTCGGCCTGCGCCGGGCGCAGGCTCTTGCCCCTCCGGCGGCCGAAGAAGGCTTCGGTCGATCGCTTTCGGCGTTCCTCGGCCACGGCTGCTCCGGGCCTCAGCGGCCGGCGATCGCCTGCTTGAGCGGCTTGATCAGGTCGGTCCTTTCCCACGAGAACGAGCCGTCGCGCCCGGGCTTGCGGCCGAAATGGCCGTAGGCGGCGGTCCTGGCGTAGATCGGCCTGTTCAGGTCGAGATGGCGGCGGATGCCGCTGGGAGACAGGTCCATCACCTTGCGGATCGCCTTCTCGACCTGTTCCTCGTCGACGCCCTTGCCGGTGCCGTGCAGGTCGACATAGACCGACAGCGGCTGGGCGACGCCGATGGCGTAGGCGAGCTGGATCGTGCAGCGCTCGGCGAGGCCGGCGGCGACCACGTTCTTGGCCAGATAGCGCGCGGCGTAAGCCGCCGAGCGGTCGACCTTGGTCGTGTCCTTGCCCGAGAAGGCGCCGCCGCCATGCGGGGCGGCCCCGCCATAGGTGTCGACGATGATCTTGCGGCCGGTAAGGCCCGAATCGCCGTCCGGGCCGCCGATGACGAACTTGCCGGTCGGGTTGATGTACCAGTTGCAGTCGTCGGCGATCTTCAGGTCGCCCAGCGCCTCGCGGATATAGGGCTCGACCACCTGCCGCACCTTCTTCGAATCCCAGCTCTCGTCGAGGTGCTGGGTCGAGACGACGATGGAGGTGGCCTCGGCGGCCTTGCCGTCGACATAGCGCACCGTCACCTGGCTCTTGGCGTCGGGACCGAGCTTGGCGGCGTCGCCCTTTCCTGCGTGGCGGGCGGCCGAGAGCAGCTCGAGGATGCGGTGGCTGTAATAGAGCGGCGCCGGCATCAGGTCGGGCGTCTCGTTGCAGGCATAGCCGAACATGATGCCCTGGTCGCCCGCGCCTTCCTCGCCCTGCTTGTCGGCGGCGCTGTCGACGCCCTGGGCGATGTCGGCCGATTGCGGATGCAGCAGCACGTCGATCTTCGCCGTCTTCCAGTGGAAGCCGTCCTGCTCGTAGCCGATGTCGCGGATGGCCTTGCGCGCGGCTGATTTGAACTTGGCCGGGTTGATGACCTTGTCGCCGTTCTTGCCGGTCTTCAGCAGCGAGTCGGGGACGCGCACCTCGCCGGCGATGACGACGCGGTTGGTCGTCGCCAGCGTCTCGGCCGCGATCCGCACCGTCCACGGGTCGGTGCCGGTCTTCCTGGCTTCACGGTAGACCAGATCGACGATCTCGTCGGAAATCCGGTCGCACACCTTGTCCGGGTGGCCTTCGGAAACGGATTCGCTGGTGAAAAGGTAGTCGCGGCGAGACACGGGCATCCCCTCATGAAAGAAAGGCCGGACCTCCGGCCAAGACGGAAGCCAGTTATCTGGGAGCGCCGCGGCGCGTCAAGCAAACAGGTTCCGGAACGGCGGAAAAATGCGCCGGACGGGCGTCGGGAGGCGGCTTGCCGATAGCCGGCGCGGCTACTCGTCGTCGGCCAGAGTGCGCACCAGGTCGACGATCCGCCGCCGCACCTTGGCGTCGCCGATGCGCGCGAAGGCGCGGTTGAGTTGCAGGCCCTCGGCGCTGGAGAGGAAGTCGACGACATAGGCGGTCTGGCCGTCCTCGGCGAAGCCTCCGGCCGGGCTTTCGCCCGGCACGCCCTCGAAGAAATAGGCGACCGGAACCTCGAGGATGGAGGCAATGGCCTGCAACCGGCTTGCGCCGACGCGGTTGGTCCCCTTCTCGTATTTCTGGATCTGCTGGAAGGTGATGCCGAGGTTCTCGCCGAGCTTTTCCTGGCTCATCCCGGTCATGTTGCGCCGCAGCCTGATGCGGCCCCCCACATAGACGTCGATCGGATTGGGCTTCTTCTTGTTGTTGTCCGTCATGCAATCCTCGCCGTTGCCAGCCGCCGACCGTCCGATTGGCCGATCCGGCCGTGACAGGTCTGCCGGATTCGCCCCCCGACGGTCCAGCATGTCGAATCCCTCGGGAAACGCGGCTGCAATATGAATCTCTAATATAAACCTGTCAATCCACGCCGCGGCGCCTGCCAAGGCCGAAAGCCGCCCACGCCGCGAAAAAGATAATGATGCACGCGCCGACAGGTTCCGGCCGGCCGGGCGAGGAGAGCCGCTGGCGGGGCACCGCGACGTCGAGCGCGCCGACGGCGTCGAGGGCGAAGGCGTCGACGATCCTGCCATAGGCGTCGACGACGCCGGAGATGCCGTTGTTGGCCGCGCGCACCAGCGGCCGCCCGGCCTCCACCGCGCGGATCTGCGCCTGGCGGAAGTGCTGGTACGGCCCCGGCGTGTTGCCGAACCAGGCGTCGTTGGTGACGTTGAGGATGAAGTCGGCGGGCGTGTCGCCGAAGCCGGCCATGCCGGGAAAGATGATCTCGTAGCAGATGAAGGGCAGCGCGGCGACGCCGGGCCGGGCGGCGAGCAGCGGCCGCTGGCTGCCGGGGGTGAAGGCCGAGACCGAGCGCACCAGCTTCTCGACGCCGATGCGCGACAACAGCTCCGCGAACGGCATGAACTCGCCGAACGGCACCAGCCACATCTTGTCGGCGGCGGCGACGATCTCGCCCTCGCCGTCGATGGCGACGATGGCGTTGTAGTAGCGGGCGTCCGCGCGCTCGCCCTCGGCCCGCACCGCGCCGGAAAACAGCGTCTGGCGCGCGTCGAGCAGCTCGGCCAGCGCCGTCAGCGCCTGCGGCCGCTCCGACAGCAGGAACGGCACCGCCGTTTCCGGCCACACGATCAGGTCGGGCGCGGCCGCGCCGGCGGCGGCCGGCCGGGCGGACAGCTCGATCAGCGACGCGAAGATGCGCTCGCGCACGTCGGCGTCCCATTTCTCGCTCTGCGAGACCGACGGCTGGACGATGCGGACGTTGAGGAGCGTGTCGGGCGCGGCCTCGGCCCCGTTGAGCCGCCACGCGCCGTAGCCGAGATGAAGCGCCGCCGCGAGGGCCGCCACCGCGAAGGCGGGCGCGCGGCCGCGGCGCGAGGCGAGCAGCGCCGGCGTGGCGAAGACGAACACGGAAAGCGCGTTGATCCCGGCCATCGACACGACGCCGACCGACTGCATCGCCAGCGGCACCGGCATCGCCGCCAGCCCGATCGCGTTCCACGGAAACCCGGTCAGCGCGAAGCCGCGCAGCCATTCGGCGAGGGCGAAGCCGGCCGCGAGCGCGGCGATGCGGCCGGCTCCGTCGTTCCAGAACAGCCGGGCGAGACCGGCGGCGAGGCCGTAGAAGACGGCCAGCAGCGCCGGCAGGCCGATGACCGCCAGCGGCAGCGCCCAGGCGAACAGCTCGGCCTCGACCAGCAGCGCCGTGCCCGTCCACCACAGGCCGGCGAGAAAATAGCCGAAGCCGAACCACCAGCCGATCAGGAAGGGACGCGCCGCGCGCCGCGACAGCCCTTCGCCCGGCTGGCTGGCCGCGCCGTCGATCAGCCAGACCAGAACCGGGAAGGAGACGAAGCAGGCGGCGAAGAAGTCGAACGGCGGCTGCGACAGCGCGGCGAACGCGCCGGCGGCGAGGGCCGTGAGCGCGCGCCGCCACCCCCACAGCAAAATCACCCTGCCGGCAAGGCGCTCCATTCAGTCCCCGGATCGGTTGCGCGAATCACCCGATCACGTTCTAGCAGCGCCCTCGATGCGCTCCAACATGCGGCGGGCTTGATATCGGCGCGCCTTTCCTCTATATCGACGTCAAATTCTTGGTCGGTACGGCGAAGAGTGGGTCCACCCGGTCCCGCTCTTTTTTGTTACCGCGAGACGGAGACGAAATGACCGATATCCCGGGCGACGACCGCATCATCCGCGAAACCGGCCTCGACGCGCGCATCGCCGGCATCGTGCGGCCGGTGCTGGCCGCATCCGGCTTCCGGCTGGTGCGGGTGCGCCTGACCGGCCAGAACGGGCTGACGCTCCAGATCATGGCCGAGCGCGAGGACGGCACCATGGACGTCGACGGCTGTGAGGAAGCGAGCCGCGCCGTTTCTCCCGCGCTCGATGTGGAAGATCCGATCGACAAGGCGTATCATCTGGAAATCTCCTCGCCGGGCATCGACCGTCCGCTGGTGCGGAAAGGCGATTTCGCCGCCGCGGTCGGCCATCTCGCCAAGCTGGAGACGACGGTCGCCGTGGAGGAGCGCCGGCGCTTCCGCGGCATCGTCCTCGACGCCGACGACGAGGGCGTGACGATCGAGCGGGACAAGGCCGCCTATGGCGAAGGACCGAACGTGCGGGTGCCGTTCGACGTCATCGCCGAGGCGAAGCTGATCCTGACCGACGACCTGATCCGCGAGGCGCTCAGGCGCGACAAGGAATTGCGCCGCGCCGCCGGGGGGGACGACCCCGAGGATGGCCTTGGGGACGACCCCGAGGGCGACGCCGAAGAGACGACCGAGACACGGAACTGAACCGGACGCCCGGCCCGTATGCCGGGAACCTGCCGCACCCCAGGGAGACCAAGATGGCAGTCAGTGCAAACAGGCTCGAGCTTCTCCAGATCGCCGACGCGGTCGCGCGGGAGAAGGCGATCGACAAGTCAATCGTCATCGCCGCCATGGCCGACGCCATCCAGAAGGCGGCGCGCTCGCGCTACGGCCAGGAGACCAACATCCGCGCCGACATCAATCCCAACACCGGCGAGATGAAGCTCCAGCGCCTGCTCGAGGTGGTCGAGAACGTCGAGGAATATGCGCGCGAGATCGCGCTGGCCGACGCGCGCCTGCGCAACCCCGACGCCCAGGTCGGCGACTTCATCGCAGAGCAGCTTCCGCCGATGGACTTCGGCCGCATCGCCGCCCAGTCGGCCAAGCAGGTCATCGTCCAGAAGGTGCGCGAGGCCGAGCGCGACCGCCAGTACGACGAGTATCGCGACCGTGTCGGCGAGATCGTCAACGGCACGGTCAAGCGGGTGGAATACGGCAACGTCGTCGTCGACCTCGGCCGCGGCGAGGGCATCATCCGCCGCGACGAGCTGATCCCGCGCGAGAACTTCAAGTATGGCGACCGCGTCCGCGCCTATGTCTACGACGTGCGCCGCGAGCAGCGCGGGCCGCAGATCTTCCTGTCGCGCACCCATCCGCAGTTCATGGCCAAGCTGTTCACGATGGAAGTGCCGGAAATCTACGACGGCATCATCGAGATCAAGTCGGTCGCCCGCGACCCCGGCTCGCGCGCCAAGATCGCGGTGATCTCGCGCGATAGCTCGATCGATCCGGTCGGCGCCTGCGTCGGCATGCGCGGCAGCCGCGTCCAGGCGGTGGTGGCCGAGCTTCAGGGCGAGAAGATCGACATCATCCCGTGGAGCCAGGACGCGGCCGCCTTCATCGTCAACGCGCTGCAACCGGCCGAGGTCGCCAAGGTGGTGCTGGACGAGGACGCCGAGCGCATCGAGGTGGTGGTGCCGGACGACCAGCTGTCGCTGGCCATCGGCCGCCGTGGCCAGAACGTGCGGCTGGCCTCGCAGTTGACCGGCTGGGACATCGACATCCTGACCGAGCAGGAGGAGAGCGAGCGCCGCCAGAAGGAATTCGTCGAGCGCTCGAACCTGTTCATGGACGCGCTGAACGTCGACGAGATGGTCGGCCAGGTGCTGGCCTCGGAAGGCTTCACCTCGGTCGAGGAAGTGGCCTATGTCGAGGCGGACGAGATTTCCTCGATCGACGGCTTCGACGAGGACACCGCCTCGGAGATCCAGATGCGGGCGCGCGAATATCTCGAGCGCATCGAGGCCGAGCAGGACGCGAAGCGCCGCGAGCTCGGCGTCGCCGACGAGCTGCGCGACCTGCCGGGCGTCACCACCGCGATGATGGTGACGCTGGGCGAGGACGGCGTGAAGACGATCGAGGATTTCGCCGGCTACGCGGTCGACGATCTCGTCGGCTGGAAGGAGCGCAAGGACGGCGAGACCAAGTTCTATCCCGGCGTGCTGGCCGATTTCGGCCTCTCCCGCGTCGAGGCGGAGCAGATGGTGGTCGCCGCCCGCCTGAAGATGGGCTGGATCTCCGAGGACGATCTCGTCGCCGAGGGCGACGAGGAAGGGATAGAGGAAGCGGCCGAGGCATGACCGTGCCCCGGCCCGGCAGCAACGCGCCCGACGGCAGCCAAGGGAACGCTTTTGGACGAAATGAGCGAACGCACATGCATCGTGACGCGCCGCGCCGGCGAGCCGGAAGGCTTGCTGCGCTTCGTGGCGTCGCCGGACATGGTCGTCGTTCCCGATCTGAAGCGCAAGCTGCCGGGGCGGGGCTGCTGGGTCACGGCTGAACGCGACTGCGTCGAGCAGGCGGCGCGCAAGAACCTTTTCGCCCGGGCGCTGAAGGCCAGGGTGACGCCGCCGGCCGACCTGCCGGCCATGGTCGACCGGCTCATGGCGCAGGCGGCGCTGGGCAGCCTCGGCCTGGCCCGCAAGGCCGGCCAGGTCGTTCTCGGCGCGGCCAAGGTCGACGCCGCCGTGCGTTCGGGCAGGGCGCTGTTCGTGCTCCATGCCGCGGAAGCCTCGCCCGACGGGGTGCGCAAGATCGACCAGGCCCGCCGCGCCACCGTCCATCTCGGCGGGCCGGAAACGCGTTCCTACAAACTCTTTTCGGAGGCCGAATTGGGTTTGGCATTGGGTGGCACAAATGTGATACATGCTGCCGTGCTCGCGCACGATGCGGGCCAGGCGGTATTGAAGCGCGTGGTGGCGCTTGACCGATACAGGGGCGGTTCCCCTGACGACCGGATGATTGACGACCGGACGATTGTTGCGGCAACCGGCGTTAGCGACGACGCCGCAGAGGACATGGAATGAGCGATAGCAATGACGACAAGACGCTGAGCGTCAACACCAAGAAGACGCTGACGCTGAAGCGCCCCGGTGTTGAGCAGGGCACGGTGCGGCAGAACTTTTCGCACGGACGCACCAAGGCCGTCGTCGTCGAGACCAAGAAGCGCAAGTTCGCGCTGCCGGGAGAGAAGCAGGAAGCGCCGCAGCCGACGGTGACGCTGAAGCCGCGCGCGCCGCAGCCGGCCGCGCCGCAGGCTCCCCAGCCGGCCGTTTCGCGCCCGGAGGCGCCGTCCCAGCGTTCCGGCATGGTGCTGAACGAGCTTTCCTCCGAGGAGATGGAGGCGCGCCGCCGCGCGCTCCAGGATTCCAAGGTCCGCGAGGTCGAGGAGCGCAAGCGCGCCGTCGAGGAAGCCGCGCGCCGCGCCGAGGAAGAGGAGCGCCGCCACCGCGAACGCGAGGAATCCGCGCGCCGCCAGGCCGAGGAGGACGCGCGCCTCCAGGCCGAGGCCGAGGCCCGCCGCCGCGCCGAGGAAGAGGCCGCGCGCCGCGCCCCGTCCGCCGAGGAGAAGACGGCGGCTCCCGCCGTGGCCGCCGCCGCCACTGCCGCCGACGACGATGACGAGGCGAAGCCGCGCGGCGGCAGCGCCGTGCGTCGCGGCCCGGTCAAGCCGGAAGTCGCCGCGCCCAAGCCTGTCAAGGCCAAGGGCGAGGAAGACCGCCGCCGCGGCAAGCTGACGCTGACCTCCGCCCTTTCCGGCGACGAGGCGCGCGGCCGCTCGCTGTCGTCGATGCGCCGCCGCCAGGAGAAGTTCAAGCGCTCGCTGCACAACGAGCCGCGCGAGAAGATCGTGCGCGAGGTCGTGCTGCCGGAGACCATCACCATCCAGGAGCTGGCCAACCGCATGGCCGAGCGCGCCGTCGACATCGTCAAGTTCTTCATGAAGCAGGGCCAGATGATGAAGCCCGGCGACGTGATCGACGCCGACACCGCCGAGCTGATCGCGTCCGAATTCGGCCACACCGTCAAGCGCGTCGCCGAGTCGGACGTCGAGGAAGGCCTGTTCAACATCGAGGACCAGGAAGCGGACCTGAAGTCGCGGCCGCCGGTCGTCACCATCATGGGCCATGTCGACCACGGCAAGACCTCGCTGCTCGACGCCATCCGCAACGCCAACGTCGTCTCGGGCGAGCATGGCGGCATCACCCAGCACATCGGCGCCTATCAGGTCGAGCAGGACGGGCAGAAGATCACCTTCATCGACACGCCCGGCCACGCCGCCTTCACGGCGATGCGCGCCCGCGGCGCCCAGGCGACCGACATCGCGATCCTCGTGGTGGCGGCCGACGACAGCGTGATGCCGCAGACGATCGAGTCGATCAGCCACGCCAAGGCGGCCGGCGTCCCGATCATCGTCGCCATCAACAAGATCGACAAGCCGACGGCCGACCCGCAGAAGGTGCGCACCCAGCTCCTCCAGCACGAGGTGTTCGTCGAGTCGATGGGCGGCGAGGTGCTCGACGTCGAGGTCTCGGCCAAGAACCGCACCAATCTCGACAAGCTGCTCGAAGCGGTCCTCCTCCAGGCCGAGATTCTCGACCTTCAGGCCAACCCCGACCGCACCGCCGAGGGCGTGGTCATCGAGGCCAAGCTCGACAAGGGCCGCGGCCCGGTGGCGACCGTGCTCGTCCAGACCGGCACGCTGAAGCCCGGCGACATCATCGTCGCCGGCAACGAGTGGGGCCGGGTGCGCGCGCTGGTCAACGACCGCGGCGAGCAGGTCAAGGACGCGCCGCCGTCGATGCCGGTCGAGATCCTCGGCCTCCAGGGCACGCCGCAGGCCGGCGACCGCTTCGCCGTGGTCGAGAACGAGGCCCGCGCCCGCGAGATTTCCGAATATCGCCAGCGCAAGGCGCGCGACAAGGCGGTGGCCCGCCAGGCCGGCCAGCGCGGCTCGCTCGAGCAGATGATGTCGCAGCTCCAGACCAGCGGCCTCAAGGAGTTCCCGCTGGTCATCAAGGGCGACGTCCAGGGCTCGATCGAGGCGATCGTCGCCGCGCTCGACAAGCTCGGCACCGACGAGGTCCGCGCCCGCATCGTCCATTCGGGCGCCGGCGCCATCACCGAGTCCGACGTGTCGCTGGCCGAGACGTCGAACGCCGCCATCATCGGCTTCAACGTCCGCGCCAACAAGCAGGCGCGCGACGCGGCCGAGCAGCTCGGCATCGAGATCCGCTACTACAACATCATCTACGACCTGGTGGACGACGTGAAGGCGGCGATGTCCGGCCTCTTGTCGCCCGAGCGCCGCGAGACCTTCCTCGGCAATGCCGAGATCCTCGAAGTGTTCAACATCACCAAGGTCGGCAAGGTGGCGGGCTGCCGCGTCACGGAAGGCAAGATGGAGCGCGGCGCCGGCGTGCGCCTGATCCGCGAGAACGTCGTCATCCACGAAGGCACGCTGAAGACGCTGAAGCGCTTCAAGGACGAGGTCTCGGAGGTGCCGGTCGGCCAGGAATGCGGCATGGCCTTCACCAATTACGAGGACATCCGCCAGGGCGACGTCATCGAGGCCTTCCGCGTCGAGATGATCAAGCGCAGCCTTTAAGGCGCTCGGAATATCCATTGTGCCGGGCGGCGGGTCGATCCCGCCGCCCGTTCGCCAATCGGGCGCGCGGTTCCAGTCCGTGCGTCGCGAGCAAGGAAACGCAAACCATGTCCCGCTTTTCCAGTTCCGGGGCCGGTTCCGGCCCCTCCCAGCGCCAGCTCCGCGTCGGCGAGCAGGTGCGCCATGCGCTAACGGAAGTGCTCCAGCGCGGCGAAATCCGCGACGAGGCGCTGGACGACGTCATCGTCGCCGTCTCGGAGGTCCGCATGTCGCCGGACCTGAAGATCGCCACCGTCTTCGTCTCGCTGATCGGCGAAGCCGACGAGACAACCGTCATCAAGGCCCTGGCCCGCAACGCGAAATTCATCCGCGGCCGGGTTTCCGGCGCGCTCCGGCAGATGAAGTACATGCCGGAGTTCCGCTTCCGGCCCGACACCAGCTACGACAACATGGCGCGCATCGACGAGCTTCTGCGTTCCCCGCAGGTGGCGCGCGATCTCGACCATGACGACGACGAAGAGAAAGAGGACTGATGGCCCGCCACCAGCGCAAGAAAAAGGGCCGGCCGGTTTCCGGCTGGCTGGTCTTCGACAAGCCGAAGGGCATGGGGTCGACCGATGCCGTATCGAAGATCAAGTGGCTCTACGGCGCGGAAAAGGCCGGCCATGCCGGCACGCTCGATCCGCTGGCCTCGGGCATGCTGCCGATCGCGCTCGGCGAGGCGACCAAGACCGTGCCCTATGTCCAGGACGGCGCCAAGGTCTACCGCTTCACCGTCGCATGGGGGCAGGAGCGCTCCACCGACGACCTCGAGGGCGAGGTGACGAAGACCTCGGACAAGCGTCCGGACGAGGCGGAAATCCGCGCCCTGATGCCGAAATACACCGGCGTCATCATGCAGGTGCCGCCGCAGTTCTCGGCGATCAAGATCGCCGGCGAGCGCGCCTACGACCTCGCCCGCGAGGGCGAGACGGTCGAGATTCCCGCCCGCGAGGTCGAGATCGGCCGCTTCGACCTGATCGCGATGCCGGACGCCGGCAGCGCCGTGTTCGAGATCGAGTGCGGCAAGGGCACCTATGTCCGCTCGCTCGCCCGCGACATGGGCCGCGACCTGGGCTGCTACGGCCATATCGCGGAGCTGCGCCGCACCGAGGTGTTTCCGTTCGTGCCGGACGATTTCGTCACGCTGGCCGAGCTCGAGCAGGCGGCGACGCCGATTTCCCCGCCGGCCGTGGAAGAGGGGCAGGAAGAGCGCAAGCCGCGCCCCGGCCCTGCCGAGTGGGCCGCGCTCGACGCGCTGCTGCTCGACACCGGCGCCGCGCTCGACTGCCTGCCGCAGGTCGCGGTCAGCGACGAGACCGCGGCGCGCATCCGCCTCGGCAACGCGGTGATCGTGCGCGGCCGCGACGCGCCCGTCGAGGCCGACGAAGCCTGCGCCTTCATCCATGGCCGGCTGATCGCCATCGGTGCCATCGAGGCGGGCATGTTCAAGCCCAAGCGCGTCTTCACCAGTTGACGCGCCCGGGCTGATTGTTCTGGCTTTTCCGCCTTCGCGGGGGCATTGTCCGCGCATTGCGGATGCGAGGACGCCTTGTCGGACGGAGAACAGTCAGGACAGCCGAGAGGGGCGGGAGAGGCGGGAAGCCGCCGTCGGATTTCGATCGGCACCATCCTGTGGCTGCTCGTCGCGGCCATCGTCATCCCCGAGCTGGTCTTCTCGGTCGTCACCTTCCGCCGCAACAACGAGGCGCAGCAGACGATGCTGACGACGCTGGCGGAAGCGACCGCCGGCTCGATCGCCGAGACCGTCGACCGCCAGGTTTCCGGGATGGTGTCGACGCTCAAGGTCCTGTCGACCTCGCCCTTCATCGAGACCGGCGACCTGGCCGCGTTCTACGCCCGCGTCGCCCAGGCGTTCCACGACAGCGGCACCTATCTCGCTTTGGCCGATTCCTCCCTCGGCCAGCTCATGAACACGCGTGCTCCGTTCGGCGCGCCGCTTTCCGACATCACCGACAAGGCCACGGCCGAACGCGCGCTTTCGAGCGGCACGCCGGCCGTCACCGGCGTCTTCTTCGGCCGCACCGCGCAGCGCTGGGTGTTCAACGTCATGCTGCCGGTGGCGGAGAATTCCGCCGGGGCGCGGCTGCTGATCCTGTCGCAGAACGTCGAGGCGCTCGCCGGTGCGCTCGCGGCGCGCAACCTGCGCGGCGGCTGGAACGCGGTCATCGTCGATCGCCAGGGAACCGTCATCGCCTCGTCCTATTCCTGGGAGGACGTCGGCAAGCCGTTCTTCCTGTTCGGGGGCGAGCAGGCGACGGCGGGGATCACCGTGCCGGTCACGGTCGAGCATGACGGCCAGACCTTCGAGACAGTCCGCGCCCGTTCGGAGATGACCGGCTGGCAGACCATCGTCTGGGCGCCGACCGCGGTCGTGCGCGCGCCCGTGATCAGCGCCATGCGCATGCTGGCGCTCGGCGGGCTCGCCGTGATCGCCATCGGCGTCGTGCTGGCCTGGGTGCTCGGGCGGCGCATCACCGGCTCGGTCAAGCGCCTGGCCGGCGACGCACGGCGCCTCGGCGCCGGCGAGCACGTCGAGGAGGGCGATTACCCGATCGCCGAGTTCGCCACCGTGTCGCAGGCGCTGGCGCAGGCGTCCAAGGACCGGCAGGCGGCGGAGAACGAGATCCGCTTCCTGATGCGCGAGGTCGCGCACCGCTCCAAGAACCAGTTGACCGTCGTCTCCTCGATCGCCAAGCAGACGGCGCGGCACGCACGCTCCTTCGCCTCGTTCCAGGATTCGTTCCAGAAGCGGATCCAGGGGCTGGCGCGCTCGACCGACCTGCTGATCGCCGGCGGCGTCGCCGGCGTCGAGCTGAGGGCGCTGGTCGAGGCCCAGATCGAGCCGTTCCGGCCCAACGACCCGGCGCGGCTGAAGATTTCCGGCGCGGCCTTCCGCCTGTCCAACCAGGCGGCGCAGACGCTGGGGCTGGCGCTGCACGAGCTTTCCACCAACGCGGCGAAGTACGGCGCCTTCGCCTGGCCGGACGGCCGCCTCGAGATAGGCTGGCGGCGCTCCGGCGACCGGCTGGTCTTTCACTGGCGCGAGCATGTCGCGCGGGTGCGCCGGCGCGGCGACACCCGCGGCTTCGGCACCGAGGTGATCGAGCGCATGCTGGGGGGCGCGCTGGAGGCGGAAATCGAGCGGACGCTGCACAATGACGGGCTGGAATGCCGCGTCTCCATGCCGCTCGAACGGCTGCGGCCGGAGATCGACGCCGGTGGCCAGACGCCGCAAACCGGCTGAGCCGGGCGAAAAACGCGATTCTTCTGGCAATCGCGGCGCGGTTCGACTATATGCGCGGCAACATTCGCGGCATTCGCGATTGTTCACCGGCCCCCGCTGGACGACATCCCGGCCGTGGGCGACCCGTTTCCTCACAGTTCAGAAAGGAAAAGCACGATGTCGATCACCGCAGAACGCAAGCGTGAACTCGTCAAGGAATTCGCGACCGCCGAGGGCGACACCGGCTCGCCGGAAGTCCAGGTGGCGATCCTCTCCGAGCGCATCAAGAACCTGACCGAGCACTTCAAGGGCCACAAGAAGGACAACCATTCCCGCCGTGGCCTGCTCGCGCTGGTCTCCCAGCGCCGCAGCCTGCTCGACTACCTGAAGCGCAAGGACGAGAGCCGCTATTCGACCCTGATCGAAAAGCTCGGCCTGCGCCGCTAGAACAGGCCGGCCGGCGGCGCCTTTGCGCGCCGCCGGCCGCGCACCATGGGCCGGCTCTCGGCCCGCAGGCTCCGCCGTCGAACCCCGGTGTTTCGCGGAGCCGCCCCGGACAGGGTCATGGGGCAGGATTGCAGGTCGCTTCGCACGGCGAAAGCGCCCCGTTGTCTTGCCCGTGGCTCGTCCCCAACGCAGCCGGGAAGCATCCGCGCGTCACGAAGGCGTCGCGGCCGGGCTTCCCCATTTGAGGACAAGACATGTTCAATCATCACAAAGTGGAAATCGAGTGGGGCGGCCGCCCGCTCATCCTCGAGACCGGCAAGATCGCGCGCCAGGCCGACGGCGCCGTGCTCGCCACCTATGGCGAGACCGTCGTGCTGGCCACCGTCGTCTCGATGAAGGAGCCGAAGCCCGGCCTCGACTTCTTCCCGCTCACCGTCAACTACCAGGAAAAGACCTTCGCGGCCGGCAAGATCCCCGGCGGCTACTTCAAGCGCGAAGGCCGCCCGAGCGAGAAAGAGACGCTGGTCTCCCGCCTGATCGACCGTCCGATCCGTCCGCTGTTCGCCGACGGCTACAAGAACGACACCCAGATCGTCGTCACCGTGCTCCAGCACGACCTCGAGAACGATCCCGATATCGTCGCCATCGTCGCCACCTCGGCCGCGCTGACGCTCTCCGGCGTGCCGTTCATGGGCCCGATCGGCGGCGCGCGCGTCGGCTACATCGCCGGCGAGTACGTGCTCAACCCGCATGTCGACGAGATGCCCGAGTCGAAGCTCGACCTCGTCGTCGCCGGCACCGGCGACGCCGTGCTGATGGTCGAATCGGAAGCGCAGGAACTGGCCGAGGACGTCATGCTCGGCGCCGTCATGTTCGGCCACAAGGGCTTCCAGCCGGTGATCGACGCGATCATCAAGCTGGCCGAGGTTGCCGCCAAGGACCCGCGCGACCACGCCGCCCCCGACTATTCCGCGCTCGAGGCCGAGATGCTGGCGCTGGTCGAGGACGAGCTGCGCGCCGCCTACAGGAACACCGTCAAGCAGGAGCGCTACGCCGCCGTCGACGCGGTCAAGGCCAGGGTCAAGGCGCATTTCACCCCCGCCGAGGGCGAGGAGGCGAAGTGGACGCCCGAGCAGGTCGGCGCCGTGTTCAAGGCGCTCCAGGCCAAGATCGTGCGCTGGAACATCCTCGACACCGGCGCGCGCATCGACGGCCGCGACCTCGTCACCGTGCGCCCGATCGTGTCGGAAGTCGGCGTGCTGCCGCGCACTCACGGCTCGGCCGTGTTCACCCGCGGCGAGACCCAGGCCATCGTTGTCGCCACGCTGGGCACCGGCGAGGACGAGCAGTACATCGACGCCCTGACCGGCACCTACAAGGAGACCTTCCTCCTTCACTACAACTTCCCGCCCTATTCGGTCGGCGAGACCGGCCGCATGGGTTCGCCCGGCCGCCGCGAGATCGGCCACGGCAAGCTCGCCTGGCGCGCCATCCACCCGATGCTGCCCGCCGCCGACCAGTTCCCCTACACGCTGCGCGTCGTCTCCGAGATCACCGAATCGAACGGCTCGTCGTCGATGGCCACCGTCTGCGGCACCTCGCTGGCGCTGATGGACGCGGGCGTGCCGCTCCAGAGGCCGGTCGCCGGCATCGCCATGGGCCTGATCAAGGAAGGCGAGCGCTTCGCGGTGCTTAGCGACATCCTCGGCGACGAGGACCATCTCGGCGACATGGACTTCAAGGTGGCCGGTACTGCTGGTGGTATTACTTCACTGCAAATGGACATCAAGATCGACGGCATCACCGAGGAGATCATGAAGATCGCCCTCGACCAGGCCAAGGGCGGCCGCCTGCACATCCTCGGCGAGATGGCCAAGGCGATCACCGAAGGCCGCGCCGAGCTCGGCGAGTTCGCGCCGCGCATCGAGGTGATGAACATCCCGACCGACAAGATCCGCGACGTGATCGGCTCCGGCGGCAAGGTCATCCGCGAGATCGTCGAGAAGACCGGCGCCAAGATCAACATCGAGGACGACGGCACGGTCAAGATCGCCTCTTCCAACGCCAAGGAGATCGAGGCGGCGAAGAAGTGGATCCACACCATCGTCGCCGAGCCGGAAGTCGGCGAGATCTATGAGGGCACGGTGGTCAAGACCGCCGACTTCGGCGCCTTCGTCAATTTCTTCGGCCCCAAGGACGGCCTGGTCCATATCTCGCAGCTCGCCAACGACCGCGTCAGCAAGACCACCGACGTGGTCAAGGAAGGCGACAAGGTCTGGGTCAAGCTGATGGGCTTCGACGAGCGCGGCAAGGTCCGCCTGTCGATGAAGGTCGTCGACCAGTCGACCGGCAAGGAGATCGTCCGGGAGAAGAAGAAGGACGAGGCGGAAGACGCCGACGCCTGATCTCCTGACGGATGAATGACGGGCGGGCGCGGGCTTTTCGGCCCGCGCCCGTTCTTT
Source organism: Aquamicrobium sp. (assembly GCA_039808485.1). GTDB lineage: Bacteria > Pseudomonadota > Alphaproteobacteria > Rhizobiales > Rhizobiaceae > Aerobium. The sequence continues at coordinate 50,919 of JBDHTD010000009.1, forward strand.
TGCACGGGGCCGGCCATGGGCGACGATTTCACGAAGACGCTGTTTCATCCCTTCGAGGCCGGGCTGCTCGACACGCCGGGCGAGGACGCGCGCGCGCTGTTCCTCAACGCCGCGCCGGGCTTTCGCCGGCCGCAAGGGTTCGCGGCCGAAATCGCCGCGGTGCAGGAGTTCCGGCCTGCCTTTCTCGAACTGCAAAAGGCCGGCGTCGCGGTCGAGCCCGAAGCGCAGGGCGACGGCTACGAGCTCGCGCTCATCCTGCTCGGCCGCCATCGCGGCCAGAACGAATTGTGGCTGGCCGAGGCGATTGCGCGCGTGCGCCCGGGCGGCCGCGTCGTGGTCGCTGGCGGCAAGACCGACGGCGTCGCCAGCCTCGCCAAACGCCTTGCCGGCCTCGGCGCGGTCGAGGGCCGCGCCTCGAAGCACCACGGCGTCGTCTTCTGGCTGCGGCGCGACGAGGCGACGGCGCAGGTCGCCGCAGCGCTGGCCGCCGCCAATCCGCCGCTCACGCTCGACGGCGGCTTCGCCACCGTGCCCGGCCTGTTCTCGCATGAGCGCGTCGACGCCGGCTCGCGCTTCCTCGCCGACAACCTGCCGGCCGGCCTGAAGGGCGCGGCGGCGGATTTCGGCGCCGGCTGGGGCTATCTTTCGGTCCGGCTGGCAAGCCTCGCGCCGGACGTCGCCGCGATCGACCTCTACGAGGCGAGCTTCGCCGCCTGCGCGGCGGCGACGGCGAACATGGCCGCGCTCGCGCCGCGCCTGGCCGCGCGGGTCGTCTGGTGCGACCTGCTGTCCGAGCCGCCTGGCCGCCGCTACGATCTCGTGGTGATGAACCCGCCCTTCCATCAGGGCCGCGCGGCCGAGCCCTCGCTCGGCGAGGCCATGATCCGCGCCGCGTCGAAGGCGCTGAAGCCGGGCGGGAGGCTCTTTCTCGTCGCCAACCGGCCGTTGCCCTACGAGGCGGCGCTTGCCGCGCATTTCGCCCGCCACGGCGAGACCGCGCGTGACGAGCGGTTCAAGGTTCTCTGGGCCGCGCGCTGAACCCCGCGGCGGCGGCCCGCTTCAGCGCGTGCTGAAACGGATCGGCAGGATGATCGTGCGGTTGACGCCGGGCGGCGGCGCCGGCACCGGCGACGAGCGGCGGACCATGGACACGGCCTCGTCGTCGAGCATGGCATTGCCGGACGACCGCGCCAGCGCCGCCGACAGCACGTTGCCGCTGCCGTCGATGGAGAAGCGGACCTGGCTGGTGCCGGTGTCGCCCGCCTTGCGCACGACGTCGCGCTTCTGGCGCCTGGCGATGTGGGCGTGGACCCTTGCCTGCCAGCGTGCCGGCGAGATCGAGGGCGCGGCGCCGCTGCTGCTCTGCGGCGCGGCGGCGCGGGGCGCGTCCTGCTTCGTCTCGACCTGGGCCCTGCGCTTTTCCACCGACGGCGCCGCCGGCTTCGGCTTGGCCTCCGGCTTCCTGCGCGGCTTTTCCTTCGGCTTCTCCTGCCTGACCTCGGGCTTGACCTCGGGCTTTTCCGGCTCGGGGCGCAGCACCGGAAGTGGCACCTCGACCGGGTCGAGCGCGGCCACCATCTCCTCGATCGCCTCCACCGGCTCGACCTCGTCCGGTTCCACCGCCTCGACGGTCTCGACCGGCTCGATCGCCTCGACCGGTTCGGTCACCGGCTCCACCGCCTCGGCAAGCTCGATTTCCTCGACCGGCTCAGCCTCCACCGCCTCGGCGGCCTCGGCGTCGACCTCGTCGGGCGCGATCTGCTCCTCGACCGCCGCCGGGGCCATCGGCACGGCGGCGAGATCGATCATGATCGCCGCCGGCGCGGCCGCGGCCTCCATCGGTTCGGGGCGCTCGCGCAGCACCCACCAGCCGGCCGCGGCATGGGCGGCCAGCACCACCGTGCCGGCGAACAGCCACAGCATCAGCGCCGACACCGAGATGCCGGCGAGCTGCCGCGACCAGGCGATGTCGCAGCGCGGGGTCATTCGCCGCTCGCTTCCGTCGCCGGGCCGGCGGCCGGGGTGGCGACCGGGGCTTCGGCGACGCCTTCGAGGCTGACCAGCGCGATCTTGAGATAGCCGGCCATGCGCATCAGGTTCATCACGTTCATCAGGTCGCCATAGGCGACCTGCCTGTCGGCGCGCAGGAACAGGCGCGCTTCCCTGTCACCGCCGGTGGCGCTGTCGAGCGCCCGGCCGAGATCGATATGCGCGACCGGCTGGTTGCCGACCGAGACGGACAGGTCCTCCTGCACGGTCACGTAGAGCGGCTCGTCCGGACGCGGCTGGGGCGCCGCCGTCGAGGTCGGCAGGTCGACATTGATGTCGACGGTGGCCAGCGGCGCCGCCACCATGAAGATGATCAGCAGGACCAGCATCACGTCGATGAACGGCGTGACGTTGATCTCGTGGTTCTCCTCGAGCTCGTCGCGCTCCGCGCCGGAATTCAGGCTGCCGGCCATGGCCGCTACTCCGCCGCCCGCGCCAGCGCGTGCTCGGGCACGGCGCGGCGGTCGATGTCGCGGCTGACCAGCCGCTCGACCGCGGCGGCCGCGTCGGCCAGCAGCAGCCTGTAGCCGGAGATCGAGCGCGCGAAGACGTTGTAGATGACGACCGCGGGAATGGCGGCGACGAGGCCGAGCGCGGTGGCGAGCAGCGCTTCGGCGATGCCCGGCGCGACTACGGCGAGATTGGTGGTCTGCGCCTCCGAGATGCCGATGAACGAGTTCATGATGCCCCAGACCGTGCCGAACAGGCCGACGAAGGGCGCGGTCGAGCCGATGGTGGCGAGGATGCCGGTGCCGCGCGTCATGCGCCGGCCGGCCTGGGCCTCGATGCGCGACAGATGCGAGGTCACGCGCTCCTTCAAGCCGGGCGCGCCGCCGAAGGCCAGCGTGGCGCGCGAGGCTTCCATCTCGTGCGCGGCCGCGCGCACCATCAGCGCCGCCGGGCCGCCCTTGCGGTCGAGCGAGCGCACGGCGTCGGGCAGGCTCTCGGCCTGGATGATGCGCTTCAGCCCGCGCCCGGCATTCGCCCTGGCGCCGGCAAGCTCCAGCGTCTTGGCCAGCCACACCGTCCAGGTGATCAGCGAGGCGAAGGCGAGGCCGATCATCACCGCCTTGACCACCCAGTCGGCGGCCATGAACATGCCCCAGGGCGACAGGTCGTGCGGCAGCGTGTGGTCGCGCGCACCGGCTTCCCCGGCGTCGATCAGGCCGATCTCGGGCGCGGGCGTTTCCGGGGTCGCCGGTTGGGGAGGGGCCGGTTGGGGAGGGGCAGGCTGCTCGGCCGCGGCGGGAGGGGCGGCGGTTTCCTGCGCCTGGACGGGGCAGGCCGTGAACAGGGCCGCGGCCAGCATCGCCGCCGCGACGGCCGGCTTGCAGGTTCGGGCGATCAGGCCCGGGCGACGCGCACTCTCAAACACGATAGACGACATTCTGGCACTTTCCGCTTTCGCATGCTGTCCGGCGTCTGTCTGGACGGATGCCTCCCACATCCGGCGGCGACATGCAACCTTCGGACCCTTCATCGAGAACGAAAACACGACTAAAACAATCAGGTTTATTTTGAAAGCCGATTTTACGGGAATTTTATGGCGGGATCGCCGCGCGCGTTGACGCATGGCCAAACTGCGGCTAGCAAGGTCGATGAAGCTGGTTCCGCCGCGAGGCGGATGAAAAGGGAATACGGTGAGGCAGGGCGCGTCCGGCCAAATCCGTAGCTGCCCCCGCAACTGTAACCGTTGAGCCATCTTCCACATGCCACTGGCCTGAGGCCGGGAAGGCGGAAGGGAAGGCGAAGACACGGGAAGCCAGGAGACCTGCCGCTTCAGTCACCCTGTCCGCATGCGAGGGGCATGCAGGCGCGGCCGTCCGTAGCGGTGACACGACGAGCGTGTTGCCGCATGCGAACGGACCGGGGGTCTTCGTTCCCATAGTCCTTTCCATGCGGTTCTTGAAAAGCCCGGAGACGATCCCGTCTCCCAGCATCTTTGGGGACTGACATGACCAGGGTTCTTATTTCGACGGCCAGCGCGCTCGCTCTCATGGCCGCCGCGGCGCAGGCGCAGGACGCGGCGCAAACTGGCGAGGACGGCGTCACCCGGCTCGAGGCCATCACCGTCACCGCCAACCGCGCGCCCACCGAAAAGAGCAAGACCGGCTCCAAGGTCGAGCAGGTGACGCAGGAAGAGATCGAGGAGAAGGCGCTGGTTTCGGTCGGCGACTACCTGACGCGGCTGCCGGGCATTTCCGTGGCTTCGAGCGGCGGCGTCGGCACGGCGACGGGCATCTTCATGCGCGGCCTCGGCGGCGCCTATGTCAAGACGCTCTACAACGGCATCGATATCTCGGACACGACCGGCACGCAGGTCCTGACCCAGTACCAGTATCTTCTGACCGGCGGGATCACCGGCATCGAGGTTCTGAAAGGCTCCCAGGGCACGCTTTACGGCTCCAGCTCCATCGCCGGCCTCGTGGACATCGCCACGCTCGGCGAGGCCGAGGAGGGCATCCACCACTCCGTCCATGTCGAGGCCGGTTCCTTCGGCACGGTGCGGGGACATTACGGTCTTACCGGCGCGCAGGACGGCTCGAAGATCGCGGCCAATGTCACCGGCTTCCGCACCGACGGCATTTCCGCGCTCGCCGGCGGCTGGGAACGCGACGGCTATGACAACGTGACCCTCGACCTTGCGACCGAGCATCGCATCAACGAGGCGTTTTCCGTGTTCGGCTCGCTGCTCTACATCGATGCGAAAGCGGAATATGACGGTTTTCAGTCGGTCGCGCCTTACAACCCCCTTCCCAACGACCCCGACAGCCACGAAACCGCCACGATGACGGGCGGCCGTTTCGGCTTCAACTTCGATCTCATGGACGGAAGGCTGAAGAACACCCTTTCAGTGCAGGGCTTCAAATCGGACCGGCAACAGGCCTGGGGAGGCTCCTTCATCGGGACGCGGCAGAAGCTCGACTATCAGGGATCGTTCGAGGCGACGGAGCGCGTCCTGCTCCAGTATGGCGTCGACCGCGAGCGGCAGGACGCCGAGGACGCCGGCGGCGGCCCGCTCGACAAGATCGATCTCACCGGTGTCTGGACGCAGGCCGTCGTCGAGCCCGTCGACAACCTCGTCCTGACCGCGGGACTTCGTCATGACGATCATTCGATGTTCGGGGGCTACACGACCTGGCGCGGCACCGCGTCCTATCTGCTCGACCAGACCGGGACACGCCTGCACGCGTCGTTCGGAACGGGCTTCCGGGCGCCGGGCCTGTATGAACTCTATGGACCGGGTGTCGGCAATCCCGGCCTGAAGCCCGAAACGAGCCGCAGCTTCGACATCGGCGTCGAGCAGCGTTTTCTCGACGGAAGGCTGACCGCCGACCTCACCTATTTCAATGTCGAGGTTGAAGACCTGATCGACTGGCAATATACCGGACCCAATCCCTGGGACGGCAAGTATTTCCAGGTCGACGGCATCAGGAAATCGCGCGGAATAGAACTTTCCGCGTCGTATGACGTGTCGGAGCAGTTCAAGTTGGCCGGCTCTTATACCTATATCGACTCGAAGATCACGGATGCTTATGGCAGTACATACCAGCAGGCGCGCGTGCCGAAGCATGTCGCGGTTCTGTCTGCCTCTGTCCGCCCGGCGGAGAAGTGGACGTTGAGCGGCGATCTCAAGTTCGCCGCCGATAGCGTCGATGGCGGCGTGAAGCTGAAGGATTACGTGCTTTTGAACGCCAAGGTCGCCTATCAGGTGACGGAAGCGACGGAAGTCTATCTGCGCGGCGAGAACCTGCTCGACCAGGACTACCAGGTCGTCAAGGGCTACAACACGCCCGGCATCGCCGCCTATGCCGGCTTCAAGACGAAGTTCTGATCGCCGCCGCCAGCCTTGGTCTCCGTCCTGGTCCGGCCGGGCGCGCGGCCGGGCGGGGCGCTGCTACATGCTCCCTTCGTAGACGCGCGCCACCGCCGCGCGTTCGACATGCGCGATCATGGTGTTGAAGTCGAAGACCGGCCGGCCCGTGGCGCGCTGCACGGCGCGCGCATAGGGCGGCAGGTCGGAGCATTCGAGCAGGATCGAGCCGATCTCGGGATGGCGCGCGACGAGGCCGGCCGCCACGCTTGTCACCTCCGCCTCGATCAGCGCGCTGTCGAGCGTGCCCTTTTCCTCGAGCACGGCGCCGCGGAACTCGGGCTGGTCCTCCATGCCGGCGACATGGATCGCCGTGTCGGGGGAAATGCCGCAGGCGGCGAAATGGGCCGGCGTCAGCCGCGAAGCGTTGGCGGTGACGACGCCGACGGGCCGGCCGGTGATCCGCGCCATGAACGGGATCTGCAACAGCGACGACAGGAAGACGGGAATCTCCAGCGCCGCCGCGACCTCGCGCTGGAAGATGGCCATGAAGCCGCAGGCGCCCGTCACCGCCTTGACGCCGCGCGCCTGAAGCGCCAGCGCGCCGTCGACGAACGGCGTCACCAGCGTCGGGTCGCACCGGTTGAGCAGCCGGTCGATGGAGGCGCCCTCGACCTCGTGGTAGCGCACCGGGAACGGGTAGGTGGTGGCGTTGCCGACATTGCCCGGAATGCAGGGATAGGCGGCGTCGAGGATCAGGATGCCGATGCTCTCGCCATACCAGGACTGGCTCTTGCGGCCGATCTCGTACATCGCTTGTCCCCTTTAGATAGCCAACCGGCGCAGGATGCGCTTCTCGAGCCACGTCACCGCCCGCGTCAGCGGGAAGGCGACGACGAAATAGATCAGCGCCACCACGGTCAGCACCTCGACCGGGCGTCCGGTGCGGTTGGAGATGGTGGTGCCGATGAACATCAGCTCGGCCATGCCGATGGCCGAGACCAGCGAGCTTTCCTTGAAGATGCCGATGCCGTTCGACAGCAGCACCGGCAGCGCGCGCAGCGCCGCCTGCGGCAGCACGACGCTGGTGGCGCGCGTCCACGGGCCGAGGCCGAGCGCATGGCAGGCGTCGTACTGGTCCCTGCCGATCGATTTCATGCCGGCGCGGAACGTCTCCGACATGATCGCCCCGCCATAGAGCGACAGGCACAGCACCGCGGCGGCGAAATTGCCGAGATCCGTGCCGAGGAAGATCGGCAGGCAATAGAAGATCCAGAAGATCTGGATCAGCACCGGCGTGCCGCGAAAGAACTCGACATAGAGAGCGGCCAGCCAGCGTACCGGCGCCAGCCGCGATTGGCGCAGCAGCGCCAGCACGAACCCCCAGACGATGCCGATGGAGAACGCGATCAGCGTCAACTGGAGCGTCATGCCGAGCCCGGTCAGGAAGGCGTCTTGGTAGCGCGTCAGGAAGGAGAAGTTGAAGGTCATCCGCTCCGCCTCACGCCCGTGCCGTATCGAGGCGGCGCTCGACCCATGCCGCGATCCGCGAGACCGGGAACGAGATGGCGAAATAGATCAGCGCCACCGTGGTGAAGGTCTCGATCGGGCGGTAGGTCTGGGTCGCGACCTGCTTGCCGACATACATCAGGTCGGTCAGCGCCACGAGCGCGACCAGCGCCGACTGCTGGAACAGCGTGATGCCGTTGGTGATGAGCACCGGCAGCGCGCCGCGGAACGCGTGCGGGAAGACGACGTAGCGGATGCGCTGCGCCGGCGAGAAGCCGAGCGCGATGCCGGCGTCGAGCTGCTCGCGCGGCACCGACTGGATGGCGGCGCGATAGGCCTCGGCGTTGAAGCAGGCGAGGTTCATCCCCAGCGCCAGGATACCCATCGGCAGCGGGTCGAGATAGATGCCGAACAGGATCGGCACGCAGTAGAAGAACCACAGGATCTGCACCAGGATCGGCGTGCAGCGGAAGAACTCGATCATCAGCGCGAACGGCGCCCGCACCAGCCGCGATTTCGACAGCACGAGCAACGCGATGACGAAGCCCAGCGTCAGCGCGATGGCGTTGGCGGCGACGGTCAGCTCTATCGTCGTCTTCAGCCCCTCCATCAGGAGCGGCCATGCCTGGCGGACGTAGTGGAACTGGAAGTCGTAGTCCATCGCGCGCCTCAGCCCTTGATGTGGAAGACGCGCTCGATGAACTCGCGGGTGCGCGGGTTCACCGGGTCGCCCAGCACCTGCTCGGGCGGGCCGTCCTCGACCACGACGCCGCCGGCGCAGAAGATCACGCGGCTGGCGATGTTCCTCGCGAACCACATGTCGTGGGTCACCAGCATCATCGGCATGTCCTGGGCGGCGAGCTCCAGCATCAGGTGCTCGACCTCGGCGACCAGCTCGGGATCGAGCGCCGACGTCACCTCGTCGAACAGCATCAGCCGGGGGTCGAGCATCAGTGCGCGGGCGATGGCGACGCGCTGCTTCTGGCCGCCGGAAAGCTGGCTCGGATAGTTCTGCGCCTTCTGCTCCAACCCGAGCCGGCGCAGGAGCTGCATCGCCTTTTCGGTGGCGTCGGCTTTTGCCATGCCGCGGGTCTTGATCGCGGCGAGCGTCAGGTTCTTCAGGATCGAGAGGTGCGGGAACAGCGTGTAGTGCTGGAACACCATGCCGACCTGCTTGCGCAGCGCGTTGTCGATCCGCGTCCTGCCGGGGGCGGGGTGGCCGCTGATGTAGCTCCTGCCGAGAAGCTCGACCTCGCCCCGGGCGATGTCTTCCAACCCCATCATGATCCGCAAAAGGGTCGACTTGCCGCCGCCCGACGGCCCGATGATGACCAGCCTGTCGCCGGAGCGCATTTCGAGGTTGATCCCCGACAGGACTTTCAGCGCGCCGTAGCTCTTGTGGACATCCGTCATCCGGGCCAGCGCCGTCGTGTCGGAAGGTCGGGTATCGGTCATCTTGCGCACCTCGTCCGGGCCAGCCGACACGAACCCGCACCCCGCCCGGCCCGGACGGGGTGCGCGGTCCGTGCTTCATTCGGGAAAAGACGGGACTATTGGTTCTCTTCCAGAATCTGCTGCACGGAGGCCCTGAGCATCGCGTCGATCTTGCCGGTGGCGCGCAGCTCCTCGAGGAAGATGTTCAGCGATTTCAGGTCCTGGTAGGACATCGAGCGATGGACGCCGAAGCCCATGCCCTGGCGCGAGACGGCCGGCTCGGGAACGATGTGGGTGGCCCAGTCCTCGTTCGAGGCGACATAGACCATGTTGGAATCGACCGGATCGGCCAGCACGTCGCCGCGGCCCGACATCAGCGCCAGGCGCGACTCGTCGCCCGACGGCAGCCGCAGCACCGTGGCATGCTTGGTCAGCGCGGTGACGGCGCGGTCCATATAGGTGCCGGAGGTGACGATGACGGTGACGCCTTCCTTGTCGAAATCGTCGAAGCTCTTCGGCGCTTCCGGCAGCTTGGCGTTGCCCTTGCGATAGGCGAGCGAGACCTGGTCCGGGATGGCGGCGTCGGAGAAGCCGACGGCCAGCGCGCGCTGCGGCGTGTGGTTCAACGCCAGCGCCAGGTCCCAGCGCCCGGCCTGGAGGCCGGCGACGATGTTGTCCCAGGTGGTGTCGACGAATTCGTGTTTCACGCCGAGCACGTCGGCCGCGTACATCCGGCACAGTTCGGCGAACAGGCCCGAATACTCCTTGGTCAGCGGGTCGAAGCTGACGAAGGGCGGGTAGACCGCCGCGCCGCAGCGCAGGACGCCGGCCTGCTGGACCTTCTCCCAGCTCGCGGCGTCCTGGGCCGCAGCCGGAACCGCGAGTCCGGCGAGCAGCAGGGCCGCGCCGGCGAGTTGCTTGAGTTTCGACATGGAATGCTCCCCCTTGGTTGTCTTCGCGACGCCTTGCCGGCAAGCGGCGGCGGCGTTCTCGTTTGCGATCCTTCATCCGTCGCTCGATGCGGCGGCTCCCGGGACGGAATGAGTGGGGGAAAGGTCATTCCTTGGAAATCAAGGAATCCGTCTGATGTCATGCCCGAGCGGAATGAGCGTCCGCTACCGGACTCCGCACGACGGGACAGGAAAGGAAGGGATGGCGGTCAGCTTCCGTCCGCCGTCTCCTCGATCAGCCAGTCGCGGAACAGGGCCAGCGGCCGGTGCGCCTCGCGGTCTTCGGGCCAACACAGATAATAGGCGTCGTTGCCCTGGTGCGGCAGCGGCAGCGCCGCGACGATGCGGCCGTCGCGCAGCTCCGCCTCGAACAGGAAATCGGGCAGGAGCGCCACGCCGAGGCCGGCGGCGGCCGCCTCGTACAGGGCCGAGAACTGGTCGAACAGCATGCCGTGGACGGCGCGGTCGTCGACCGCGTAGCGACGCATCCAGTGCTCCCAGGCGTCGGGCCGGGTGGTCAGGTGCAGAAGCGGCGCGCGGCGGATGTCCGCCGCCTCGCGGAAGTCGAAGCGCGCGGCGAGCTCCGGAGCGCACACCGGCACCACGGTCTCGCGCCGCAGCAGCGCCATCTCCGCCCCGCTCCAGTCCTCGGCGCCGAAATAGACCGCCGCGTCGATGACGTCCTGCTTGAAATCGAATTGGGTTAGCCGGCTCAATATGTTGAGCCGCACCTCGGGATGCCGCGTCAGGAAGCGCGGCAGGCGCGGCGTCAGCCAGCGCGCGCCGAAAGTCGGCGGCGCGGCCAGCGTCAGCGTTCCGCCCGCCGGATCGGCCAGCAGGTTCAGCGAGGCGTTGGAGATCTTGCCGAGCGCGTCGCGGATCTCGCGCGCATAGACCTGGCCGCCGAGAGTCAGGCGGATCTTCTGCTTCTCGCGGACGAACAGCTCGACGCCGAGCTGGCCCTCGAGCGCCTTGATCTGGCGCGACACCGCCGACTGCGTCAGCGAAAGCTCGGCCGCCGCCTGGGTGATCGAGCCGCTGCGGGCCGCGGCCTCGAAGGCGGCGAGGAGAGGAAGCGAGGGAAGGAACCGTCGGGGCGCGCGTATGGACATTACCGCTTGGCATGATGTCTTGAAAAAGGCTCGCTAGCCTAGCTCACGGACATGCGGGAAGAAAGTCCCGGTTATCGGCCGCCGCCGGCCGGGACGCGGCCCGGCGATACGACTGCGACGGGGCGGCCGCGAGGGAGAATGAGGGCCTGACATGCACAACGATCCGCGCTCGCACGGGCTGTGGGAGAAGACCGCGCCGGCCGCGCCGGCGACGCTGCCGCTAGAGGACGAGCGCCGGGTCGAGGTGGCGGTTGTCGGCGCCGGCTACACCGGCCTGTCGACCGCGCTCCACCTTGCGGAAAAGGGGATCGAGGCGGCGGTCGTCGAGGCGGCGGAGATCGGCTTCGGCGGCGCCGGCCGCAATGTCGGCCTCGTCAATGCCGGCATGTGGGTGATGCCGCAGGACCTGATCGCCACGCTGGGCGAGGATTACGGCAACCGCCTGCTCGATTTCCTCGGCGCCGGCCCGGCCTATGTCTGGGACCTGATCGCCCGCCACGGCATCGCCTGCGAGGCCAACCCCGTCGGCACGCTGCATGCCGGCGTCGGGCGAAAGGGCTTCGCCGAGCTGGCCGAGCGCGACCGCCAGTGGAAGGCGCGCGGCGCGCCGGTCGAGCTGCTCGGCAAGGCGGACGCCGCCCTGATGCTCGGCACCGGATTCTACGAAGGCGCGCTTCTCGACCGCCGCGCCGGCACCATCCAGCCGCTGGCCTATGCCCACGGCCTTGCCCGCGCCGCCGCCGGAAAGGGTGTCGCGATCCACGCCTCCTCTCCCGCCATCGGCCTCGAGCGCGCGGCGGCGGGCTGGCGCGTGCGCACGCCGCGGGGCGCGCTCGTCGCGCGCAAGGTGGTGTTCGCCACCGACGCCTACAGCCGGCTGGTGATGGAGGACATCGCCCGCCAGCAGGTGTTCCTGCCCTATTTCAACATGGCGACGGCCCCGCTTGCCGCCGATCTCGCGCGCCGGATCGTGCCCGGCCGCCAGGGCGTGTGGGATACCAAGGAAGTGCTGTTGTCGTTCCGCTTCGACGCCCGGAACCGGCTGGTGTTCGGCTCTGTCGGGGCCTTGCGCAACACCGGCCTCGCCATCCACCGCGCCTGGGCCGGGCGGGCGCTGCGCAAGATATTCCCCGAACTCGGGACGGTCGGGTTCGAGCACGAATGGTACGGCCGGATCGGCATGACCGCCGACAACCTGCCGCGCTTCCACCGGCTGGAGGACGACGTCTTCACCTTCTGCGGCTACAATGGCCGCGGCATCGCCCCCGGCACGGTGTTCGGCCGCGCCATGGCGGAATTCCTCGCCGGCGAGACCGCCGAAAGCGCGCTGCCGCTGCCGGTGACGCGGCCGTCGCCGGTGGCGCTGCGCGGGCTGCGCTCGGCCTTCTACGAGGCCGGCGCGCAGCTCGCCCACCTGACCGAAGCGCGGTTCTGACCCTCGCCGCGCCTTTGCCAACCGGCGGCGGAAGGGCTAGGAAGGACGGGCGGCGGCGCGCATCCGGCGCTTGCGGGAGGATCAGGACAATGCCCAGGAAACCCGTGTCCAGGAAACCCGAGCCCAGGAAATCGGTGCCGGCGGCGGCGGTCGTCGCGCTTTCGACCGTTCTCTTTGCCCTGCCGGCTCTGGCGCAGGGCGATGCCGCGGCCGGCAAGAAGGTCTTCCGCAAATGCGCCGCCTGCCACACGGTCGACGCCGGCAATCGCGTCGGTCCCAGCCTCGCCGGCATCGTCGGCCGCGCCGTGGCCTCGGTCGAGGGCTTTCGCTATTCGCCCGCGATGCAGGAATTCGCCGCCGACGGCAAGGCCTGGGACGAGGCGCGGCTGGCCGAATACGTCGCCGCTCCCAAGGCCATGGTCAAGGGCACCAGCATGGCCTTCGCCGGCATCAGGAAGGACCAGGAGATCGCCGACCTGATCGCCTATCTCAGGGACCCGGCCGCCGCGCCGTGACGCGCCGTCATTGCCCGCCTTTGCTATGGGGCGCCGGCCGAGGCGCGGGGCAGGTAGGTTTCGACCAGCGCGGCCATGTGGGCGTCGCGCGCCCTGGCGCTCTCGCCGCCCATGACGACGGCGACGATGCGCCGCCCGCCGCGCCCGGCCGAGGTGGCGAGGTTGAAGCCGGAGGCGCGGATATAGCCGGTCTTCAGCCCGTCGACGCCGGGCACGCTGCCGAGCAGGCTGTTGTGGCCGCGCACCACCTTGCCGCCGAAGGCGAACTCGCGGTTGGAGAAATAGTGGTAGTGGTGGGGAAAGCGGCGGCGCAAGGCCATCGACAGCACGGCCATGTCGCGGGCGGTGGTGCGCTGGCCGTCGTCGGGCAGGCCGGATGCGTTGCGGAACACCGTCCCCGTCATGCCGAGCTGGCGCGCCTTGGCGGTCATCGCCCGGGCGAACGCCTCCTCCGAGCCGGAGAGGCGCTCGGCGACCGCGACCGCGACGTCGTTGGCCGAGCGCACGGCGAGCGCTAGGATCGCCGAGCGGGCGTCGATGCTGTCGCCGCGCTTGAACCCCATCTTGGAGGGCGGCCGGGCCGCGGCGAAGGCCGAGACCGGGATGGCCTCGTCGATGCGCACGCGGCCGTCGTCCACCGCCTCGAACAGCATGTAGAGCGTCATCATCTTGGTCAGCGAGGCGGGATAGCGCGGCGCGTCCGAGGCGCGCTCGTAGAGCACCTTGCCGCTGCGGGCGTCGACCACGATCGCCGCGTATTTGTCCGAGGCGAGCGGCGGCACGGCCGTCTGCATCACCGCCTGCGTGGTGCAGGCCGCGAGCAGGGCCGTGAAGACGAGAAGCGCCGCGAGACGGCGAAGAAGGGCCGGCGCGGCCCGCAATGCGTGCAAGTTTCCCACCCGGATGTAGCAGAGCTTCCGTCCCGAAGCAGGCGGATGATGCCTCAGCGCCTGCCGTCCCGCAACCCCGCGCGGGTATGCGGGTGTTTACGGCGGACTGTGGCGGCAATGCGGAAGGCTCTGCCGTGGCAAGCGGAGGCAAGCCGCGCCCGCGCCCGCGCCCTCGACCCCTCGCCGGGGACGCGGGCGTGAACCGGCTTAACCCTCGCGCTCGTCGCGAAGCAGGATGCGTTCGGACGCGCCGTCGAGATCGTCGTACTGGCCGCTCCTCAGCGACCACAGGAAGGACGTCAGCGCGATCACGCCGAACAGCAGGGCGATGGGGATGAGGAAGACGAGACTGTTCATCGGATGCTCCTGTCGAATGGCCTCTATCGGGTGGCCCCTATCGGATGGCCCCTATCGGATGGCCTTGTAGCTGTGCCATGTGCCGTGGCCGAGCACGGGGAAGACGACGATCAGGCCGATCAGCCCGGTGGCGACGCTCAGCGCGAACAGCGCGGTGACGATCGCGCCCCAGGCGAGCATGACGCCGAGATTGTTCCAGGTCAGCGAGATCGAGGTGCCCATGGCGGTGAAGGCGTCGGTGCGCTCGTCGAGCAGCATCGGCACGGCGAAGGTCGAGACCGCGAAGGAGAAGGCGGCGAACAGCCCGCCGACGGCGGTGCCGACAGCAAGCATGCCCCAGCCTTCCGGCGTGGTCGTCAGCATCTGCGCGACATGGTCGAGGCCGGGAAACGGCCGAAGCCCGAAGAACAGGGCGTAGACGATGACCGCCGCGCGCATCCACAGCAGCATCAGCAGGCACAGGATCGCGCCGGTGAACAGCACCTGCGGCCCCGAGGCCGGCTTGACGAAGACCATGCGCCCGAGCGAGGGCCTGCGGCCCTCCGCCAGATCGCGGCTCTTCTGGTAGAGGCCGATGGCGACGAGCGGCCCGACCACCATGAACCCGGCCAGCGCCGGAAACAGGATATAGTCGAGGCCGAGCGTGAACAGCGTCCACACCACCGCCGCCGACAGCGCGAAGACGGCGATGCCGTAGGCGAGGCTGGCGAGGGGCGCGGCGAGGAAATCGCGCCAGCCGGCGGCGAGCCAGCCGAGCGCGGCCGAGGCCGGCAGGTGGCGCCGGCGCAGATGGTTGAGCGGGACCGGCCTGCTTTCGCCCGCCTGTGTTGCCGCCTGAGTCTGGATGTTCGTCTGCGTCGGGTCCATCTTGTCAGTTTCCTCCCTCAACAGGACGGGCGGGCGGCGCGGTAGCCCCCGCCGCTGCCGGCATCGGCCTTGGCGTGCGCGACGCAGTCGGGCTGCGAGGCGACGGCGACATAGACGAGGTGGGCGTTGGCGCCGACGAGAAGCAGCGCCACCGCCGCCGCCAGAAAGGCCGCGATCAGCCGCCAGTTGCGGCGGGAAGGGGTTGCCGCGTTCATTCGCCGCCGCTCCCGAGGCCGCCGACATAGAGCGCCAGCACCTTGAGGTCGAGCGGCGTCAGCCGGCCTTCCCAGGACGGCATGTGGCCCTGGCGGCCGCCATGGATCGAGGCGCGCACCGATTCCGCGTCGCCGCCATAGAGCCAGATGTCGTCGGCGAGGTCGGGCGCGCCGAGCTCGGCGGTGCCGGTGCCGTCGTCGCCGTGGCAGGAGGCGCAGTTCTCGGCGAAGATTTCCGCGCCGGCGTCGCGCCGCGCCTGTTCCGCTGGCGACAGGTCCTGCCCCGACAGCGCGCGGACATAGGCGGCGACCGCGCGCACCTGGTCGCGCTCCAGCACGCCGTCGCGGCCGAACGCCATCATCTGCGACATGCGGCTCTCGTCATGGCCGGAATTGATGCCGACGCGGATGGTCTCGTGGATCGTCTCCGGCTCGCCGCCCCACAGCCACGCGCCGGCGGCGAGGTTGGGGAAGCCCGGCCCGCCGGTGCCGGCGGTGCCGTGGCAGACGGCGCAATTGTCGCCGTAGAGGGCGTGGCCGGCCTCGCCGACGATCTCCATCAGCACCGGGTCGGCGCGAATCTCGCCGTAGTCGAGCGCCATCACCTTCTCCGCCCAGCCGGCGCGGCCGGCCGCCGCTTCCTCGACCTGCCGGGTGACGAAATCGCGCTGGTCGAAGCCGAGCAGGCCGCGCGTGTAGGTGACGCCGAGCGGCCATGCCGGCATCAATATCCAGTAGCCGAGCGCGAACAGCGCCGTGGTGACGAGGAAGAACAGCGCCACGCGCGGGATCGGCGTGTCGAGCTCCTCGATGCCGTTCCACTCGTGGCCGGTCGTCATCTGCCCGGTGACGGGGTCGTGCTTTTCCAGCGCCATTTCTATCTCTCCCCCGCTCCCGGCTGGTCGTTGTTCGAGCCGCCGTTCCCAGTTCCGCCATTCAGGGGCCTGTCGTCCTCGTCGAGGATGCTTTTCTTGGCCCGGTCGAAGCGTTTGCGGTTCGACGGCCAGAAGGTGTAGACGAGCACCGCGACGGAGAAGGCGATCAGGTAGAAGAGCCCCCAGCTCTTGGAAAAGCCGACGAGCGTGTCGTGGTCGAACCCCATCGCCTCACTCCGTCTCCGTCGCGCCCGTCGCGACCGCATCGGTGCCGTGGGCGGCGTCGGTCAGCCGGCCGAGGATCTGGAGATAGGCGACAAGCGCGTCCATCTCGGTCAGCCGGCCGGGCTCGCCGTCGAAGGCGCGGATGTTGGTCTCCTCGCCGTAGCGCTCGGCGACGCCCATGGCCAGGCCGGAGTCGGGCGCGGCCTGACCCATGGCGTCGGCCGCGGCGTTGTCGATCATCTCGTCGCTGTAGGGCACGCCGAGCCGCTGCATCGCCTTCAGATGGCGGCCGAGATCGTCGGTGCGCAGGCTGTCGCGGCTGAGCCAGCCATAGCGCGGCATCACCGATTCCGGCACCACGTCGCGCGGGTTGACGAGGTGGGCGACATGCCAGGCGTCGGAATATTTGCCGCCGAGGCGGGCGAGATCGGGCCCGGTGCGCTTCGACCCCCACAGCATCGGCCGGTCGTATTTCGATTCGACCGCCAGCGAGTAGGGGCCGTAGCGCTCGACCTCGTCGCGCAGGGTGCGGATCATCTGGCTGTGGCAGGCATAGCAGCCCTCGCGGACATAGATGTTGCGCCCCGCGAGCTCGAGCGGGGTGTAGACGCGCATGTCCGGCGCTTCCTCGACCGTCTCGTCGATGGTGAACAGGGGCGCGATCTCGACCATGCCGCCGATGGCCGAGACGCCGACGATGGCGAGCACGAAGCCGATGGCGCTGCGCTCGAGCTTGCGGTGGAAGAACTCGGCCATGTCTATTCTCCCGGCTGGACGGCGGCCGCGGCCGGCGCCTGGGAGGCGGGCACGTCGGCGGCGCTGACGTGGGCCGTTTCTTGCCGCGCCGCGCGGATGGTCATGAAGACGTTGAAGGCGGCGATGCTGGCGCCGGCGAGGAAGAACAGCCCGCCCACCGTGCGCGCGATGTAATAGGGGTGCATGGCGACGAGGCTGTCGATGAAGGAATAGGCGAGCGTGCCGCTCTCGCCATAGGTGCGCCACATCAGGCCCTGGATGATGCCCGAGTTCCACATCGCGAACACGTAGATGACGGTGCCGGTCAGCGCGAGCCAGAAATGCGCCTCGACGAGGCGCGGCGAGTACATCGCCTTGCGCTTCCACATCCACGGCACCAGCGCGTAGATCGAGCCGAAGGTGATCATCGCCACCCAGCCGAGCGCGCCGGCATGGACGTGGCCGACGGTCCAGTCGGTGTAGTGGCTGAGCGAGTTGACCGGGCGGATGGCCATGAACGAGCCCTCGAAGGTCGAGATGCCGTAGAACACGGCCGCCACCATCATGAAGCGCAGCGTGGCGTCGTCGCGCACCTTGTGCCAGGCGCCGTTGAGCGTTGCGAGCGCGTTGCCGGCCGACGACCACGACGGCACCAGCAGCATGATCGAAAACGTCATGCCCAGCGTCTGCACCCATTGCGGCAGCGCCGTGTAGTGCAGATGGTGCGAGCCCGCCCACATGTAGAAGAAGGTGATGCCCCAGAAGCTGATGATCGACAGCCGGTAGGAGAAGATCGGCCGGCCGGCGCGCTTGGGCATGTAGTAGTAGAGCATGCCGAGGAAGCCGGCGGTGAGGAAGAAGGCGACCGCGTTGTGGCCGTACCACCACTGCACCATGGCGTCCTGCACGCCCGAATAGGCGGGATAGGAGCGCGCGGCGGCGAACGAGACCGGCAGCGCCAGGTTGTTGACGATGTGCAGCACCGCAACCACCAGGATGAAGGCCATGTAGTACCAGTTGGCGACGTAGATGTGCGGCTCCTGCCGCCGTTGCAGCGTGCGGATGTAGATCAGGAAATAAACCACCCAGACCACGACCAGCCAAATGTCGGCATACCATTCCGGCTCGGCATATTCCTTCGACTGGGTGATGCCCATGACGTAGCCGGTGACGGCGAGTACGCAGAACAGGTTGTAGCCGATCAGCACGAACCATGGGCTGAGCTGGTCCGGCAGACGCGCCCGCGAGGTGCGTTGCAGCACATGGAAGGAGGTGGCGATCAGCGCGTTGCCGCCGAAGCCGAAGATGACGCCGGTGGTGTGGACCGGGCGCAGACGGCCGAAGCTCGCCCAGGCCTGGTCGACGAAGGTCAGCTCCGGCCACGCCAGCAGCGCCGACACCCAGACGCCGAAGAACATGCCGAACACGGCCCACAGCATGGTCAGCACGATGCCGGCCCTGGTCGGGTCGTCATAGTAGTGCGCCAGCCGCTCCTCGCCCGGCTCCGGCGCGTAGAAGCCGGCCATCACCGCCCACGCGACGCCGAGCGCGAAGACGAGCACGATGAAGCCGTGCGCGCCCATCGGGTCGCCGCGGCCGGCCGCCGCCATGGCCAGCCCGGCAAGGCTTAAGCCGAAGAGAATGACCAGCGCGAGCCGGCGTTCGGACGATGTCAGTCCTGCGATCATCGGACGATCCCCCTGCCGGCCGCTCGTTCGCGAAGGGAGCGGTGCCGGATAAAACAGGTATTTAAGATGTCTCTTTTAGCAGCAAGCTTTTGCAATCCCAACAGGAAAAAGCGCTTTCAAATGTACTTTTTCGTCGCAGCCCGGCTCCGGGTCCGGACAGGCGGCCCCGATGGGCCGGTCGCGCGAAGGCGGCGGCGCAGGCCAGCGCCCTGCTGTCGGCATGCAGGGGGCGGCGTCAGGGGGCGGGGATGGAGGGGGAAACGGCCAGCGCGGTCGTCTGGAACGATCGGGAAGAAGGCGGGAAAACCGCGTCGAGGCGGGCTGCGGCCGGCAAGGACGCGCCCGTCGCCGGCGTCCTTGCCGTCGATATGGTTCGCGAGGGGCGCGGGCCTGCGCCGGCCGGCGCGGTCGCGCTCAGTGCCCGGCCGCCTCCCGCTTCTTCTCGACCAGCAGGCGGCCCGCGGTCTCGAAGGCGTCGTTGACGGCGTTGTTGATGTCGGCCGCCGCCGTCCCGTTGCCGCTCTCGCGGGTGACGTTGATGTCGGGGCCGGGGATGCCGACCCGCAGGTGCACCTTGAACGGCCGGCCCGACACCTGCCGCTTCTGCGGCGCCTCGATGGTCACGTCGCCGTCGACGATCCGGGGATGGAGCCGGCCGAGATCCTCGAAGCGGCGCCGGACATGGGCCTCGACGGCCTCCGACGGCTCGATGTTGCGGAAGGTGACGGTAAGCGGCGTCTGCATGTCCATACTCCCTGTGCGCGCAACGGACTGCCCGTGCATCGAGACACGTAGGCACGGCATACGGCCGGTTCCATAGCCGCGCGGCCTTTTGCGCCGCATTCTTCGCCGAGGCTTGAAACCGGCCCGCCCGGCATGGTCAAACCGCATGGTCGAACGGCATCCGGCAGGCGGGAGGCGAGACATGGCGAAGAGGGCGAAGAGATTGCTGGCGGGCCTTGCCGGCGCGGCGCTGCTGCCGGCGCAGGCGCTCGCCCACGCCTCCGACCGCGGCCATATCCTGCTGCTTCCCACCGGGCATTATCTCGCCGGCGGCGCGGCCACCGTGGCGCTCACCTTCCTCGTGCTCGTGGTCGTGCCGCGGCGGGCGCTGGAACGTCCGTTCCGCTGGCGGCTGGCGCTCGGGTCGCTGCCGCGGGAAACCTTGCGCCTTGCCTCGAGCGCGCTGTCCTTCGCCTTCCTCGTCTTCCTCGTCGCGGCCGGCTTTCTCGGCAGCGGCGATCCGCTGGCCAACCCGCTGCCGCTGATGCTGTGGGCGATGTTCTGGGTCGGGCTGACGCTGGCGCAGTGCGTGTTCGGCGACCTGTGGCGCTTCCTCGACCCGTGGTATGCGCCGTGGCGGGCGCTGGCCGCCCTGTCCGGGCGGCGGCTGGAGGACGAGGCCCTGCCCGGCCGGCTCGGCTACTGGCCGGCGTTCCTCCAGTTCTTCGCCTTCGCCTGGTTCGAATTGGTCCATGCCGCGCCCGACGATCCGGCGGTCCTGGCGCGCGCCGTCTCGGTCTACTTCGCCGTCAACCTCGCCGCCATGGCCGTGTTCGGCCATGAGGCGTGGTCGCGGCAGGGCGAATGCCTGTCCGCCTTCCTGCGCATGGTGGCGCGGCTCGGCATCGTCGAAGGCAGGCCGCGCCACCATGCGCAGGAAGGCGGCGGCAGGATCGGGCTCTTCCTCTGCCTGCCAGGCGCTAAGCTCGTCGATGCCCCGCCGCTGCCGGCGAGCGGGGTGCTGTTCCTGCTGCTGGCGCTGTCGTCGGTCTCGTTCGACGGGTTGATGCGCACCTTCTTCTGGCTCGGCCTGATCGGCGTCAACCCGCTGGAATTCCCCGGCCGCAGCGCGGTGACGGCGAGCTCGACGATCGGGCTTCTGGCCGCCTTCGCGCTGCTGGCGGCGGCGTTCTTCCTCGCGGTGGCGCTCGGCGAGCGGCTGGCCGGCGGCAGGGCGGGCCTTGCCGCGGCCGCCGGCGCCCTGGTGTGGTCGATCGTGCCGATCGCCGCCGCCTATCACGCCGCGCACTACCTGCCGTCGCTGATGGTCGACGCGCAATATGCGCTGGCCGCGCTCGCCGATCCGTTCCGGAGCCGGCCCGACCTGTTCGGATCGGCGCATCTCCACGTCCATGCCGGGGTGCTGATGGGCGCCGACAGGGTGTGGCTGCTGTGGAACCTCCAGGCCGGGGCCATCGTCGTCGGCCATCTTCTGGCGGTGCTCGTCGCCCATGTCGCGGCGTTCCGCCTCTACGGCTCGGCCGCCGCCGCCACGCGCTCGCAGCTTCCGCTGGCGCTGCTGATGATCGCCTATACCGTGCTCGGCCTGTGGCTGCTGGCCGCGCCCGCCGCCTGAGCGAAACGGCAGGCCGGGGCCCAGACGCGGGCCCAGACGCGGGCCCAGGCGCGAAGCGGGAGAAAGGTCAGAAGTCGTCCCAGCTGTCTTGCTCGGCCTGCACGGCGCGCGCGGCGACGGCCGCTCCGGGCCGCCCGCCACCCGCCCGCCCGACAGCTCGTTCGACCGCCCGCGCGCCCGGCCCCGCGACCCGCCCCGCGCCCGGCCCCGCGACCGACATGGTGGCCGCCGCGTTGCCGCCGCCGAGCGTGAAGCCACGCAGCAGCCGGTTCAGCTCGCCGGCGTCGCCGGCCACGCTGCGCGTGGCGGCGGCGGTCTGCTCGACCATGGCGGCGTTCTGCTGCGTTCCCTGGTCGATCGCCCCGATGGCGGTGTTGATCTCGGCCAGGCCAGTGGACTGCTCGCGCGAGGCCTCGACGATGGCGCCCACATGCTCGCTGATCTCGCGCACGTCGCCGATGATCGTCTGGAGCGCCGCGCCGGTGTCGCCGACCAGCGCCACGCCGGACTTCACCTCGTTGCCGGACTTGGTGATCAGATCCTTGATCTGGCGGGCGGCCTCTGCCGAGCGCTGGGCCAGCGCCCGCACCTCCTGCGCCACCACCGCGAAGCCCCTGCCCGCATCGCCGGCGCGCGCGGCCTCGACGCCGGCGTTGAGCGCCAGCAGATTGGTCTGGAACGCGATCTCGTCGATGACGCCGATGATCGAGCCGATCTCGCGCGAGGATTTCTCGATCTCGCCCATGGTGGTGATCGCCTTCTGCACCACGGTTTCGGATTTCTCGGCGCTGGTCCGGGCGCGGGCGACGAGGCCGCCCGCCTCCTCGGCGCGCTGGGCCGAGGTCTTCACCGTCGCCGTCATCTCCTCGATCGCGGCCGCCGTCCGCTCGACCGAGGCGGCCTGCTGCTCGGTGCGGCGCGAAAGGTCCGCCGTCGCGCCGGCGATCTCGTGCACCGCCGCGTCGATCGAGAACGAGGTCTTCCCGACGCCGGCCAGGGCCGATTCGAGCGTTCCCACCGCCTGGTTGAAGTCCTCGCGCAGGGCGTGGTAGGCCTCGGGCAGGTCGCCCGACACCCGGCAGGTCAGGTCCTTGGCCGCCATCCCGGCCATGGCCGCGCCGAAACTCTCCGCCACCATCTGCCGCTCGTCGGCGATCGCGGCCACCGCCTGCTTGGCCGACTCCGCCTCCTCGATATAGACCGAGATCGCCAGCTCCATGTCGAGCAGGACGGCCTTGACCAGGGCCCCGATCATACGGCCGGCTTCGGCCGGGCCGCCCGCCTTGCGCGCGAACAGGCCGCCCTTGGGCCAGGTCTCGGCGACGATGGCCTGGATCAGGTGATCGAGCACCAGCGAGTAGCTTCCGATATACCAGCGCGGCTCGAGCCCGATCCGGGCATGGGTCTTGCCGATGGCCTGCACGTCGGCGGCGTAGCCGTCATCGAAATTGCCGTTGGCGATGTTGACCCAGTGCCTGATCTGCGCGGTCCTGGCGCTGCCGATATGCGCCTCGGACCGGAACAGCCGCGCCGTCTGCGGCGTCTTGCGCACCCGGGCATAGAACCTGTCGAGACCGACCGGCAGTTCGCGGTCGACGATCGGCTTGAGCGCGCGCAGGGCGGCAACCGTTTCCGCTGTCATCTCGATGAATTCCAGCCGCTCCCCGATGACGGGGGTGGAGGCGCTGGCACTGTTGGTCATTGCTGATTCTTTCTGACGACAAAAAGGCCCGCCGGCCGGCCGCGCCGCACCGATGAACTGCCCCTGCCGGAGGCATTGCTCCGGCCCGTTGATCCATGTCGAGCCGGATGCCCCCCGTCCGAACCCGCCGCTTCCTCGAGGGGATGCGGACCATGCCGCGTCCCCGGCCCGGCATCTAGGTGGGAATGGTTAACAAGTGGATATATTCCGAATGCCTGATATAAGGTATCTCGGGCGCCACTTTCCGCCCCCGCGGGCGGGAGAAAACCGGGACATCAATGGGAGAAGATGTCTTCCTCGCTCCAGCCCATCAGGTCGAGCTTCGCCCGCGTCGGCAGGAAGCGGAAGCAGGCCTCCGCCTCTTTCGCCCGGCCGTCGCGCGCCAGCCGTCCGGCCAGCACGTCGCGCAGCCGGTGGAGATGGAGCACGTCGGAGGCGGCATATTCGAGCTGCTCGGGCGAAAGCGTCGCCGCCGCCCAGTCCGACGATTGCTGCGCCTTGGACAGGCTGACGCCGAGCAATTCGTTGCAGATGTCCTTCAGCCCGTGGCGGTCGGTGTAGGTGCGGGTCAGCTTCGAGGCGATCTTGGTGCAGAACACCGGCTCCGGCATCACGCCGAAGGCATGGTAGAGCACGGCCAGATCGAAGCGGCCGAAATGAAACAGCTTCGTCACCTTGCGGTTCTTCAGCAGCGAGACGAGGTTGGGCGCGCGCTTCTGGCCAGCCGCGATCTGGATCACGTCGGCCGTGCCGTCGCCGGGCGAGATCTGGACCACGCACAGCCGGTCGCGGTGCGGGTTCAGCCCCAGCGTCTCGGTGTCGATGGCGATGGAATCGACGTCGTAGTGGGAAAGGTCGGCAAGGTCGCCCTTGTGAAAGCGGATCGTCGTCATGTCCGGCTCCTGCCTCAGCGCTCGGTCAGCGCGGCGAGGATGCGCGCCCAGCTTCTCTGGCCCTTGTGGAACGAGCTGAGCTCGTATTTCTCGTTGGGCGAGTGGATGCGGTCGTCGTCGAGGCCGAAGCCGACCAGCAGCGATTCCATGCCGAGCAGCTTCTGGAAGTCGCCGACGATGGGGATCGAGCCGCCCATGGCGATGGTCAGCGCCGGCTTCTGCCACTCGTCCGACAGCGCGCTCTTGGCCTTGGTGACGATCGGCGAATCGTAGGAAAGCTGGATCGCCGGCGAGCCGCCATGCTTCCTGAAGCTGGCGCGGCAGTCGGCCGGCAGCCGCGCCTCGACGAAGGCGCGGAAGGCGGCGCGGACCTTTTCCGGGTCCTGGCGGTGGACGAGGCGGAAGGAAACCTTGGCCGAGGCTTCCGCCGCGATCACGGTCTTGAAGCCCTCGCCCTCGTAGCCGCCGGAAATGCCGTTGAACTCGGCCGTGGGGCGCGCCCACACCAGCTCCAGCACCGAGCGTCCCTTCTCGCCCGACGGCACCGAGAGCCCGACCTCGCCGAGGAACTTTTCCGCCGTCAGGCCGAGCGCGTCCCAGGACGCCTTGATCTGGGACGGTGTCTCATCGACGCCGTCGTAGAAGCCGGGAATGGCGACGCGGCCGGTCTCGTCGTGGATGTCGGCGAGGATCTTCGCCAGCACCCGGATCGGGTTGGCGGCGGCGCCGCCGAAATGGCCCGAATGCAGGTCGCGGTCGGCGGCGTGGATGGTCACTTCCTCGCCGACCAGCCCGCGCAGGCCGACGCTGATGGCGGGCGTGTCGCGGTCCCACATGCCGGTGTCGCACACCATGGCGAAGTCGGCCCTGAGCTCGTCGGCGTTGGCCTCGAGGAACGGCTTCAGCGACGGCGAGCCGGATTCCTCCTCGCCCTCGAACAGCAGCGTGATGCGGCAGGGCAGGGAGCCGTGGACCTGCTTCCACGCCCGGCAGGCCTCGACGAACAGCATCAGCTGCCCCTTGTCGTCGGCGGAGCCGCGGCCGGTGATGACCTTGCGCCCGGGCTCGATCTCGCGCACCGCCGGGTCGAACGGGTCGTGCTCCCACAGTTCCAGCGGATCGACCGGCTGCACGTCGTAATGGCCGTAGAACAGGACGTGCGGGCTTCCCGCCGGCCCGTCGTGATGGGCGACGACCATCGGGTGCCCGGTGGTGTCGCGCACGCTGGCCTCGAAGCCGATGGTCTTCAGGTCTTCGACCAGCCATTCGGCGGCGCGGCGGCATTCCTGCGCATAGGCCGGATCGGTCGAGATCGACGGGATGCGGACGAAGGAGAACAGCCGTTCGAGGCTGTCGGGCAGGGCGGCGTCGATACGGTCGAGGACGGGTCGGAGCGCGGACATGGTGCAAGGGCCTTTCGATATGCAGGGGGCCTTTCGATTCTTCGGCCGCGACCCTATCCCCGCGCGCCGCGCGAAAAAAGCCCCGAACAGCGCAAGGCGCTTGTGCCAAAACAGCCCGCAAAAAAATGCCGCCGTGGCGGAGGGGAAGGCCACGGCGGCACTGCACAAACCATGCGGGAGCCCGGAGAGGGGGATGAGGCTCCCGCATTGTCCGGTTGAGGCGGGGGACGGGCCTGTTGCCGGACTCGGCGAAAATTGCCGATGCCCTGCATTTGGGTCGCCGAAAATGGCGATTCAAGGGCGCCGGGATTACACTTTCGTAACATGGCCGTGATCGTGGCCGTGCTCGCGGGCGACCGGGCGGCGCGCCGTCGGGGCAGGGTGTCCGTGCCTCGACATCGGCCCGGACATTGCCATGGACAGGTCGGCCCGCCCGCGCTACCCGTTGGCCATGAAAAATGGCGATCATCTCTTCCTTGTCGACGGTTCGGGCTACATCTTCCGGGCCTATCACGCGCTCCCGCCGCTGAACCGCAAGTCCGACGGCCTGCCGGTCAACGCGGTCATGGGCTTCTGCAACATGGTGTGGAAGCTGATGCGCGACGCGCGCGACACCGATGTCGGGGTCACGCCCAGCCATTTCGCCGTCATCTTCGACTATTCGTCGAAGACGTTCCGCAACGCGCTCTATCCCGAATACAAGGCCAACCGCTCGGCCCCGCCGGAGGACCTGGTGCCGCAGTTCGGGCTGATCCGCCAGGCGACGAAGGCCTTCGGCCTGCCCTGCCTCGAGATGGAGGGCTACGAGGCCGACGACCTGATCGCCACCTATGCCCGGCTGGCGACGGAGGCCGGCGGCTCGACCACCATCATCTCCTCCGACAAGGACCTGATGCAGCTCGTCGGCCCGACGGTTTCGCTCTACGACCCGATGAAGGACCGCGAGATCAACGTGCCCGAGGTGATCGAGAAGTGGGGCGTGACGCCGGAGAAGATGGTCGACCTCCAGGCGCTGATGGGCGACTCGATCGACAACATCCCCGGCGTGCCCGGCATCGGCCAGAAGACGGCGGCGCAGCTCCTGGCCGAATATGGCGACCTCGACACGCTGCTCGCCCGCGCCGCCGAGATCAAGCAGGTCAAGCGCCGCGAGACGCTGATCGCCAACCGCGACAAGGCGCTGATGTCGCGCGAGCTGGTGCGGCTGAAGACGGACGTGCCGGACGTCGAGCCGCTCGACGCGCTCGCCCTCGACGCGCCCGACGCGCCGAAGCTGATCGCGTTCCTGAAGGCGATGGAGTTCACGACGCTGACCCGGCGCGTGGCCGAGGCCTCCGGCGCCGACGCGGCCGGGATCGAGCCGGCCCATGTCGAGGTCGAGCGCGGCGCCGAAGCCCACGGCCCCGATCTCGAAGGCCCCGATGCCGAAGATGCCGCGGCTTCCGGTCCGGACGCCGCCGGGAACGAGGCCGCCGCCGCGGCGGCGAACACCCCCGCCTCCCTCGCCGCCGCCCGCGCCGCCGAGGCGGTCGCCGAAAGGATCGACACCGCCGCCTATGCCTGCATCCGCGACCTCGCCACGTTGAAGGCGTGGATCGCCGAGGCGCGCGAGGCCGGCGTCGTCGGCTTCGACACCGAGACCAACTCGCTCGACCCGATGCAGGCCGAGCTTATCGGCTTCTCGATCGCCACCCGGCCGGGCCGCGCCGCCTATGTGCCGCTCGGCCACAAGGCCGGCGCGGGCGACCTGCTCGGCGGCGGTCCGGTCGAGGGGCAGGTGCCGCTGGCCGCGGCGCTGGCGGCGCTGAAGGCGCTGCTGGAGGACGCGGCCGTCCTCAAGGTCGGCCAGAACCTGAAATACGACCTCGTCGTCATGCGCCGCCACGGCCTCGACATCGCTCCCTTCGACGACACGATGCTGTTGTCCTACGTGCTCGACGCCGGCCTGAACGGCGGCCACGGCATGGACGCGCTCAGCCAGAAATGGCTCGGCCATGCCGCAATCCCCTACAAGGACGTCTGCGGCTCGGGCAGGAACGCCGTCACCTTCGATTTCGTCGATCTCGAGCGGGCCACGGCCTACGCGGCCGAGGACGCCGACGTGACGCTGCGGCTGTGGCGGGTGCTGAAGCCGCGGCTCGTGGCCGAGGGGCTGGTTTCGGTCTACGAGCGGCTGGAGCGGCCGCTGGTGCCGGTGCTGGCGCGGATGGAGGAGCGCGGCGTCGCCGTCGACCGGCAGATACTCTCGCGGCTTTCCGGCGAGCTGGCGCAGCGCGCCGCCGCCTTCGAGGACGAGATCTACCAGCTTGCCGGCGAGCGGTTCACCATCGGCTCGCCCAAGCAGCTCGGCGACATATTGTTCGGCCGCATGGGCCTGCCCGGCGGCTCCAGGACCAAGACCGGCCAGTGGTCGACCTCGGCGCAGGTGCTGGAGGACCTCGCCGCCGAAGGCCACGAACTGCCGCGCAAGATCGTCGACTGGCGCCAGTTGACCAAGCTGAAATCGACCTACACCGACGCGCTGCCGGGCTTCATCCACTCCGGCACGGGCCGCGTTCACACCTCCTATTCGCTGGCGTCGACGACGACGGGCCGCCTGTCCTCGTCCGACCCAAACCTGCAGAACATCCCAGTGCGCACGGCCGAAGGCCGCAAGATCCGCACCGCCTTCGTCGCCGAAGCCGGCAACCTCCTGATCTCGGCCGACTACAGCCAGATCGAGCTGCGCGTGCTCGCCCATGTCGCCGACATTCCGCAACTCAGGCAGGCCTTCGCCGAGGGCATCGACATCCACGCCATGACCGCGTCGGAGATGTTCGGCGTGCCGGTGGAGGGCATGCCCGGCGAGGTGCGCCGCCGCGCCAAGGCGATCAATTTCGGCATCATCTACGGCATCTCCGCCTTCGGCCTCGCCAACCAGCTCTCGATCCCGCGCGAGGAGGCCGGCCACTACATCAGGAAGTATTTCGAGCGCTTCCCCGGCATCCGCGACTATATGGAGGCGACCAAGCAGACCGCGCGCGACAAGGGCTATGTCGAGACCATCTTCGGCCGCCGTGCGCATTACCCGGAAATCCGCTCGCCCAACCCGTCCGTGCGCGCCTTCAACGAGCGCGCGGCGATCAACGCCCCGATCCAGGGGTCCGCCGCCGACATCATCCGCCGCGCCATGGTCCGCATCGAGGACGCGCTGGCGGCGGCGGGGCTGGACGACACGCGGATGCTGCTCCAGGTCCATGACGAACTGATCTTCGAAGCGCCAGAGCGCCAGGTCGAGGCGGCGATCCCCGTCATCCGCAAGATCATGGAAAATGCGACGATGCCGGCGCTGTCGATGAGAGTGCCGCTTGCCGTCGACGCGCGGGCGGCGAAAAACTGGGACGAGGCGCACTGATCCGTCGATATTTGATCGGTCGATATTTGATCTGACGGTATTAACGCGAAGGTAACAGGAAACCGGGAGAATCCGCCCGCCAATACTTGCGGGAGGGGAAGCCATGGTTCTGGCCCAGCGTGACGTTGCTGTCGGGGACGGCGATGAACTTCACCGCGACGCCGACATCGCCGCGATCGGCGAGCGGGCCAGCCGGCTCGGCGTCGAGATCGCCGACATCGTCGGCATCATCGACGACATGGGCAAGCTCGGCCGCCGCCAGATGGGGACGCTGCGCGGCGTGGTCGGCGAGGCGGAAGCCACCGGCGCCACCAACGCCCGGCTGGCGGCGTCGATGGACGAGGCGCGCGCTTCCGCCGCCGACACCCGCGCGACGCTCTCGGCCAGCGCCGACACCGTCGCCGACACGCTCGACGGCGCGGTCGCCAACCTGCGGACGCTGAGCCAGGGCGTCATCGGTTTCGGCGGGTCGCTGGAAAGGGTCACGGAGACGATCAAGCTGGTGCGCGAGGCCAGCGCCTCGATCAACGAGATCGCCCGCGAGACGCAGCTCGTCGCGCTGAATGCCTCGATCGAGGCGGCGCGGCTCGGCGACGCCGGCAAGGGCTTCGCCGTCATCGGCAACGCCGTCAAGGCGCTCGCCGACCAGATCGGCACCGCCGCCAAGCAGAACGAAGCCAGCCTCGCCGCGCTCCAGGGCACGCTGGCCGAGCTCAACCGGACCTCGAAGGAGAGCGCGGAGACCGCCGAAGCCGCCATCGAGGCTTCCGCGCAGGCCAGCGAGGCGACCCGCACCATCCAGTCGCTGGTCACGACCGTCGAGCAGCTCGCCGACCGCATCGACGGTATGGCCGAGCCGGTGCAGCAGAACATCGCCGCCACCGACCAGGTGCGGACGCATCTGGGCGATCTGGCGGCGATGGCGCGCGACAGCGACGCCAAGCTCGCTGCCGCCGGCCGCCGTTCGCAGGCGATCCTCGACATTTCCGAGGATTTCATCCTCTACATCGCCGGCACCGGCATCGAGACGCCGGACACGCCGCTGATCGAACTCTGCCGCCACAAGGCCGGCGAGATCGCCGCCCTGTTCGAGGAAGCCGTCGACCAGGGCCGCATCGGTATGGCCGAGTTGTTCGACGAGAACTACCGCCCCGTTCCCGGCTCCGACCCCGAGCAGGTGACGACGCGCTTCACCGCCTTCACCGACCGCGTCCTGCCGCCGATCCAGGAGCCGGTGCTCGGGCTCGACCCGCGCATCGTCTTCTGCGCCGCGCTCGACCGCAACGGCTACCTGCCGACGCACAACCTCGTCTATTCCAAGCCCCAGGGCGACGATCCGGTATGGAACGCCGCCAACTGCCGCAACCGCCGCATCTTCGCCGACCGCACCGGGCTGGGCGCGGGGCGCAACACCAAGCCGTTCCTGCTCCAGACCTATCGCCGCGACATGGGCGGCGGCAATTTCGCGCTGATGAAGGACCTGTCGGCGCCGATCTCCGTCAAGGGCCGCCACTGGGGCGGGTTCAGGATCGGCTACAAGGTGTGAGGACCGCCGGCTGGCACGGTTGCCGGGGCGGGGGGCGGGGCTGCTATAAGGGCGGATAACCTCCGACCGTCGTCCAGGATCGATCCGACCATGCCCGTCACCTTCGCCTCCGCCGCCGCCCCCGCCGCCGCCCGCCCCGTCCACCTCGTCACCGCCGCCGGCTTCGCCGGGATCGAGCTCGACGATGCCGCGCGCGGCTGGGCCGCCGCCAACGGCTTTGCCGGGGAAGAAGGAAAGCTGCTCGTCCTGCCCGGCGGCGACGGCGGCATCGCCGGTGCGCTGTTCGGCGTCGCGCAGGCGCGCGACGGCTTCTCGGCCCTGGCGACCGGGGCGCTGGCGCGGCAACTGCCCGAGGGCGAGTGGCGCTTCGCCGAGACGCCGGCCGAGCCGGAACTCGCTGCGCTCGGCCTCGCGCTCGGCGGCTATTCCTTCTCCCGCTACCGCAAGGCGAAGGGCCGCGCCATCGGCTTCG
Organism: Aquamicrobium sp.; assembly: GCA_039808485.1. Lineage (GTDB taxonomy): Bacteria > Pseudomonadota > Alphaproteobacteria > Rhizobiales > Rhizobiaceae > Aerobium. The sequence continues at coordinate 81,358 of JBDHTD010000009.1, forward strand.
TCCTTCCCGAAGGCGTCGACGCGGACGCGGTCCGTCGCCGGGCCGACGCGGTCTTCCTGGTGCGCGACCTCATCAACACGCCGACCAGCGACATGGGACCGGGAGCGCTGGAAAAGGCGGCGCGCGACCTCGCCGCCGTCCACGGCGCGGCGGTCACGGTGACCGCCGGCGACGATCTGCTGGTCCGGAACTTCCCGATGATCCATGCCGTCGGCCGCGCCGCGGCGGAAGCCCCGCGCCTGATCGACCTCGTATGGGGCCGCCCCGACGCGCCGAAGCTGACGCTGGTCGGCAAGGGCGTGTGCTTCGATACCGGCGGCCTCGACATCAAGAGCCCGTCGGGCATGCTGTTGATGAAGAAGGACATGGGCGGCGCGGCCAACGTGCTCGGCCTCGCCGCGCTCGTCATGGGCGGCGCGCTCGACGTGCGGCTGCGGGTGCTGATCCCGGCGGTCGAGAACGCGATCTCCGGCAACGCCTTCCGCCCCGGCGACGTGCTGAAGAGCCGGAAAGGGCCGACGGTCGAGATCGGCAACACCGACGCGGAAGGCCGCCTGGTGCTGGCCGACGCGCTGGCGCTGGCCGACGAGGACGAGCCCGACCTTCTGATCGACATGGCGACGCTGACCGGCGCGGCCCGCGTCGCGCTCGGCCCGGACCTGCCACCCTTCTTCACCGACGACGAGGCGCTGGCCGCGGCGCTTTCCCAGGCCTCGGCCGCGGTCGCCGATCCGCTGTGGCGGATGCCGCTGTGGTCGCCCTATGACAGGAAGCTCGCCTCCAAGGTCGCGGACGTGAACAACGTCACCACCGACGGCTTCGCCGGCGCGGTGACGGCGGCGCTGTTCCTGCGCCGCTTCGTCGACAGGGCGGGGAGCTGGGCGCATTTCGACGTCTTCGGCTGGTGCCCGGTCGAGAAGCCGCATTGCCCGGTCGGCGGCGAGGCGCAAGCGATCCGCGCCATCGAGCGGGTGATCGCCGACCGCTACCGCCGCCGGTAAAGGAAACGGAACCGAAACGATTTTCCGCGATGCTGGGCGATGTCGATTTCGATGCGTCCCAGCCAGTCGCTGCGGCTCTGGCAGCAGGTCACCCTTGCCGAGGTGCGCGTCGCCGCGCATGATCTGACCATGCGCCAGATGGCCATCCTTTTGACCGTCTATCTCGACCCGCCGCCGCACACGGTGCGCGGGCTGGCGCAAACGCTCGGCGTCACCAAGCCGGTGATAACCCGCGCCCTCGACACGATGGGCGCGATGGGCCTCGTCTCGCGCCACCGCGACGACAATGACCGGCGCAACGTGCTGGTGCGGCGCACGGTGGAGGGCGCGCTGTTCGTCGAGCGCTTCGGCGACGTCGTCATCGACAAGGCGGCGGAGCTGCCGCTGTGACCGGAACCCCCCTCGACCGGCGGCTGAACGCCTTTCGCGCCGACCTCGCCGACGCGCGGCTTCGGGGAAGCGTCGCCGCCGGACGCTTCGTCGCCGGGCGCAAGGCGCGCGTCGCCGTCCCCGTCCTCGACGTCAGGGCCGCGCCGCGCGCCGATGCCGGCCTCGACACCCAGCTCATCCTCGGCGACGAGGTCTGCGTTTTCGACGAGAACGAGGACTATGCCTGGGTGCAGGCGGGCCGCGATTCCTATGTCGGCTATGTCGCTGCCTCAGGTCTCGCCCGGCCGGGCGATGCGCCGACCCATGTCGTCGGCGTGCCGCGCACCTTCCTCTACGCCGAGCCCGACATGAAGAAGCGCGCCACCGCCGCGCTCTCGCTCGGCAGCCGGCTCGCCATCGTGGGCGCGGCGACGACGCGCGGCACCGACTACGCGCTGCTGGAAAGCGGCGAGGCCGTGGTCGCGGCCCATCTCCGCCCGGCCGGCGAGACCGCTCCGGATCATGTCGCGGTCGCCGCGACGCTGGAGCGCACGCCCTATCTGTGGGGGGGCGCGAGCGCCTTCGGCATCGACTGCTCCGGCCTGGTCCAGCTTTCGCTCCTGATGGCCGGGAAGCCCGCCCCGCGCGACACCGACATGCAGGCGGCCGCACTCGGCGCGCCGCTTAACGTCGGCGACGACCTCGCCGGTCTCGGGCGCGGCGACCTCGTGTTCTGGAACGGCCATGTCGCGATCATGGCCGATGGCGAGGAGATCATCCATGCGAGCGGCCACGCCATGATGGTGGTGCGCGAAAGGCTGGCCGACGCCATAGAGCGCATCGCCCGGCTCTACGGCCGGCCGGTCGGGTTCAGGCGGTTGTGAAGCCTCAGGCCGCGCCCTGCGCCGCCAGATAGGCGGGCAGGTCGACGATCGAGTCCAGCACCGCGTCGGCCAGCGGCGACAGGCTTTCGCGCGTGCCGGTGCCGGACAGCACGGCGATCGCCAGCCCGGCGCCGCCGGCGCGCGCCATCTGCAAATCGTGGCGGTTGTCGCCGACCATGGCGAGCTGCGAGGCTTTAAGCCCCGTCAGGTCGCAGAAGGCATGGATGGTGTCGGGCGCGGGCTTGGGGTTGGCGACGGCGTCATAGCCGTAGGCGGCCTCGAACATCTGGGCGACGCCGAGCGACAGCAGCGTGCGCTCGGCGCCGCCGGTCGAATCGTTGGTGGCGACGCCGAGCCGATAGCCGGCGGTGTGCAGCGTCGACAGCGCCGCCCGGCAGCCGGGCAGCGCCACCGGCTCGCCCAGCTCGCCCGAGGCGGTCAGCCTGTCGAACTCGGCAAGCAGCACGCGCCGCTCGCTCTCGGGATGCTGCGGATACCACAGCGCCACCACGTCCTCGTTGGTGCCGGCGGCCAGCACCGAATCGGGCCGGAAACGGCGCAGCGCGAAGTCGAAGCCGGCGGCGTCGAGCAGCGCGTCGGCATGGTCGCGCGCGCCGCCGGCGGCGCGCATCGCCATCGCGTCGGCAAAGGCGAACCATGTCGCGTTGAAGTCGATCAGCGTGCCGTCCTTGTCGAACAGGATGCCTCGTATGTCGGCCATCTCGCGGTCCTAGTCGTTGCTCCGAAGCCTGCGCATATGCCGTATCAACCCGCTTGTCGATGCGTCACGGTCGCCCGCGTCGCGCGCGCCTTCCACCACGGGAAGAAGGCCGGTGGCCAGCTCCTTGCCGAGCTCGACGCCCCACTGGTCGAAGGCGTTGATGTCGTAAAGCGCCGCCTCGACGAAGACGCGGTGCTCGTAGAGCGCGATCAGCCGCCCGAGGGCGAACGAGTCGAGCCTCCGGTGCATCAGGGTCAGCGACGGCCGGTTGCCGGGGAAGACGCGGTGCGGCGCGATGCGCTCGATCTCGGCCGCCGCCATGCCCTTGCCCCGCATCTGCGCCCGCGTCTCCTCGAGCGTGCGCCCCCTCATCAGCGCTTCCGACTGGGCGAGGCAATTGGCCACGAGCAGGTCGTGGTGGCGGGCAAGCTCCGGCTCGTGGCCTTCCGCCGCGACGATGAACTCGACCGGCACGATGTCGGTGCCCTGGTGCAGGAGCTGGAAGAAGGCGTGCTGGCCGTTGGTGCCGGGCTCGCCCCACACCACCGGTCCGGTCGGCGTCGGGGTCGGCGTCGGGGCCTGCGCGCCGGACAGCGTCACGCTCTTGCCGTTCGATTCCATGTCGAGCTGCTGGAGATAGGCCGGCAGGCGGGCGAGCCGCTGGTCGTAGGGGATGACGGCGCGGGTGGGATAGCCGCAGGCGACGCGGTGCCAGAAGCCGACCAGGCCGAGCATCGTCGGCATGTTTCCCCGCGTCGGCGCGGTCTCGAAGTGGCGGTCCATCGCATGCGCGCCGGCGAGGAAGGCGCGGAACCGCTCCGGCCCGATGGCCAGCATCAGCGGCAGGCCGATCGCCGACCACAGCGAATAGCGCCCGCCGACCCAGTCCCAGAAGCCGAAGGTGCGATCCTGCGCGATGCCGAAGGCCGCGACCTTGGGAAGCGCGGTCGAGACGGCGCAGAAATGCGCCTCGACCGCGTCCTCGCCCAGCCTTGCCGCCAGCCAGGCCCGCGCCGTCCCGGCGTTGGTCATGGTCTCGACGGTGGTGAAGGTCTTCGACGCGACGATGAAGAGCGTCGTCTCGGCATCGAGCTGCTTCAAGGTGTCGGCGATGTGGGCGCCGTCGATGTTGGAGACGAAATGCGCCGCCGGCCCGTCATGGCAGGGCGCCAGCGCCAGCGTCGCCATCGCCGGGCCGAGGTCGGAGCCGCCGATGCCGATATTGACGACGTCGGTGATGCGCCTGCCCGTCGCGCCGCGGATCGCGCCGGACCGGACGGCGTCGGCGAAGGCGCCGGTGGCGTCGAGCACGGCGCGCACCTCCGCGGTGACGTTCTCGCCGTCGACCGTGAAGACGCGGCCCGTCAGGTCGCGCAGCGCCACATGCAGCACCGCCCGGTTCTCGGTTTCGTTGATCGGCCGGCCCGCGAACATCGCCGCCCGCCGCGCCTCGACGCCCGCCGCATCGGCAAGCGCCTCCAGCAGGGCCACGGTCTCGCCGGTCAGGGCGCATTTCGACAGGTCGAGCAGCAGGTCGTCGAGAACGAGCGAGAAACGGCCGAACCGATCCGGATCGGCGGCGAAAAGCGCGCGCAGGTCGCGCCCCTCCGGTGCGCGGGCGTGAGATTGAAGCGCGGCAAGCGCGGCGGAAAATCGGGTCCGGTCCATCGTTCCTCCCGTCACCCACGGTTCTCGGCGGCGACACTATCAGGCCGGCGGCGATTGGAAAGCCTCTCGCCGTCGTCGTGACAACGCGCCGCCGGGCGCGCGCGCTCCGTCGTTGCCGCGATGGCCCAACCGCCGACGGATCAGTGGCATAAATTGGTGCGATCAATTTATTTCATTGGCGCAAATGATTGGACCAGTCTTGAATGGCACTGGGCCAGGGCGCGGGCGCGCCGGCCGAGGGAGGGATGTCATGTCCGTGCGCACCGATCCGGCCATCTGGTCCGGCCTGTTCAGGATTTCGGCCGATTCCGGCCAGACGCTCCAGGCGCAGATCCGCCAGGCCATCGTCGCCGCCATCCTCGACCGGCAGATCGCGGTGTCGATGCCGCTGCCGTCCTGCCGCATCCTGGCCGAGAAGCTCGGCGTCGCGCGCGGCACCGTGGTGCTCGCCTTCCAGCAGCTCGTCGACCAGGGCTTCCTGATCGCCAGGGAGCGGCGCGGCCATTTCGTCAACCCGGACGTGCTGACCTCGCCCGACCATCTGCGCGAGCAGCCGGGGCCGGCCGCCGGCGGCGGCGCGGCCATCGACTGGAAGGCGCGCCGCCGCATCGCCGCCTCCGAGATGCCGGAGCCGAGCAAGCAGGAAAACTGGATCAAGTCGTCCTATCCCTTCGTCTACGGCCAGTTCGACCCGGCGCTGTTTCCCACCGCCGAGTGGCGCGAATGCAACCGCATGGCGCTTGCCGTGCTCGAGATCCGCAACTGGGCCGCCGACATGGTCGACCGCGACGATCCCCTGCTGATCGAGCAGATCCAGGCCCGGCTGCTGCCGCGGCGCGGCATCTTCGCCAATCCCGACGAGATCATCGTCACGCTCGGCGCCCAGAACGCGCTCTACATGCTGGCGACGCTGCTGATGGGGCGCGGCGCCCGCGTCGCCATGGAGGAGCCGGGCTATCCCGACGCCCGCTCGATCTTCCGCCTCGCCGGGGCCGAGGTCGTGCCGGTGCCGGTCGACCGCGACGGCATCCTGCCCGATGCCGTGCCGGCCGATTGCGGCTTCGTCTTCGTCACGCCGAGCCACCATTGCCCGACCATGGCGCCCTTGTCGGAGGAGCGGCGCCAGCGCCTCCTCGCCGACGCCGAGAGATACGACCGCATCATCATCGAGGACGGCTACGACGCCCAGCTCGTCGACGACGCGCCGCCGCAGGCGCTGCGCGGCGTCGACCGCTCGGGCCGCGTCGTCTATGTCGGCTCGCTGTCGAAGACGCTGGCGCCGGGCCTGCGGCTCGGCTACATCGTCGCGCCCGCCGGGCTGATCGCCGAACTCAGGGCGCTGCGCCGCTTCATGCTGCGCCATCCGCCGGCCAACAACCAGCGCGCGGTGGCGCTGTTCCTGTCGCTCGGCCATCACGAGGCGCTGGTGCGCAAGCTCTCCGCCGCCTTCACCGAGCGCCGGCGGCGGCTGACCCAGGCCATCGACGCCTTCCTGCCGGAATGGTGCTCGCCGGTGACGCCCGGCGGCACCTCGGTGTGGCTGGAAGGCCCGCCCGGAACCGACACCCACGCCTTGGCCGAGCTGGCGCGCGCCCGCGGCGTGCTGATCGAGCCGGGCGCGCGCTTCTTCGACCGGCCCGAGCGGCATCCGCGCTTCCTGCGGCTCGGTATTTCCTCGATCTCGCTCCAGCACATCGAGCCGGGCATCCGGGAGCTGGCCACCGCCGCCGGCCGCCGCCCCGCCGCCGCCTGAGCCGGCTGGATTAGAAGCGGCGAAAATTCTGGCTCAACCGGCCGGGCCACGCCCGCGACATAGTGGCCCGCGACCCGCCGGAGCCGAGGCCATGCCCGTTGCCGCCGACCAAGCATCTTCGCCCGGCCCGCAGGCAGGCCGCTACCGGCCGCTGTCCGACGCCGGCATCCGCCGCGTCCACGAAACGGCGCTCGACCTTCTCGAGGCGGTCGGCGTCGCCAACGTCCCGCCCGCCTGCGCCGCGACGCTGAGGCGCGCCGGCGCGGTGCCCGGCGGCGACGGGCGCATGCGCTTCCCCCGCGCCCTCGTCCTCGACACGGTGGCGGGCGCGGCGCGCCGTTTCACGCTTCACGGCCAGGACCCGCGCCACGACCTCGCGCTGCAACAGGGCCGCGTTCACTTCGGCACCGCCGGCGCGGCCGTCCATCTCGTCGATCTCGAGGCCGGCGACTACCGCGAGTCGCGCCTGGCCGACATCTACGACGCCGCCCGCATCGCCGACGTCATGGACAACATCCATTTCTTCCAGCGGCCGATGGTGGCGCGCGACATGGTCGACCCCGCCGACCTCGACCTGAACACGCTCTATGCCTGCGTCGCCGGCACGGCCAAGCATGTCGGCACCTCGTTCACCGTGCGCGAGAACGTCGCCGCTGCGCTCGACCTGCTGCACGACATCGCCGGCGGCAGGGAAAAATTCCGCGCCCGTCCCTTCGTCTCGAACTCGAACCCGCTTCTCGCCTCGCCGCTCAAATTCGCCGCCAATGCCTGCGGCGTGCTCGAAGCCTGCGTCGCCGGCGCGTTGCCGGTGCTGGTCCTGTCGACGGGCCAGGCCGGGGCCTCGGCGCCGCCGGCGCTGGCCGGCGCGCTGGCCCAGGCGGTCGCCGAGGTCCTCGCCGGCCTCGTCTATGTCAACGCGCTGGAGCCGGGGCATCCCTGCATCCTCGGCCTGTTCCCCTTCGCCTGCGACCCGCGCACCGGGGCGATGGCCGGCGGCTCGGCCGGGCAGGCGCTGCTGTCGGCCGCCTGCGGCCAGATGGCGGCGTTCTACGACCTGCCCGGCGGCTCGGTCGCCGGCATGGCCGACGCCAAGCTGCCGGACGTGCAGTCCGGCTACGAGAAGGGCATCACCGAGGTCGTGGCCGGCCTCGCCGGCGTCTCGCTGGTCTACGAGGCAGCCGGCATGCACGCCTCGCTCGGCGGCTTCTGCCTCGAAAGCCTCGTCGTCGACAACGACATGATCGGCGAATGCCTGCGCGTGGCGCGCGGCATCGAGGTTTCCGACGAGACCTTGTCCTTCGAGACGATCGCCCGCATCTGCGTCGACGGGCCCGGCCATTATCTCGGCGAGGAGCGGCTCGACCGGCCGGACGCGGCCGCGCGCGAACCGGCCTTCGCCGACCGCCTCGGCGTCAAGGAATGGCGGGAGGCCGGCCGCCCCGACATGCTGCAACGCGCCATCGCGGAAAAGCGGCGCATCCTGGCGCGGCACTTCCCGCGCCATCTCCCGCGCGCGGTGGACGACGCCCTGCGCGCCCGCCATCCCAACATCCTTTTGCCGCGCCAGGCGATGGGCTGGTGAAATGGGCCGGAGAAATGGGTTGGTGAGCTGGCTTCATTCGGCCCGGAGGTCGAACTTCTCCACTACCTTCGGGCTGGCGAGCCGCGCATGCAGCGCCAGCAGGATCAGGTCGGCATCGAAGCCCTCGCCGGCCGCGAGCGCGGCCTCGATGCGGGCTTCCGCGCCGGCGGCGGCCTCCGGCCCGTTGGCCTGCGAAAAGAGGTCCGGTCCGACGAGGCAATAGGCGAAGAGATGCGCGACCGGCGGATAGGCCTCGGCCGGCGGCTCCCGCCCCGGCCCATCGCCCGGTCCGCCCTCCGACCATGCATCCTTCATCAGGTTGACGAGGGCGAGCTTGACGCCCTCCGGCACCAGCGCCGGATGGAGGTCGACGGCGCGGAAGCCCGCGTCGAGCCGGCGCAGGTCTTCCGAGCGGCCGAAGCGGCCGAGAAAGCCGAGCGAGGAATTGCGGCGGGTCATCGGTCGTGGTCCTGTTGCGGCGTGCCGCCGCTTATCGCACGCGCCGGAGCGCCGCGCCATCGCCGCCCCGCCAGCCGCAGCGCTTGCCGCGCCGATGAGACGCGCCTCAGTCGAACACGATCGCCGGCGTCGCCGCCCTGGCCGCCGCCTGCTCGGCCTCGATGCGGGCCTTCACCTTCGCCGCGATGCCGCGATAGGCCTGCGCCTGCGCGCCTTGCGGCGCGGAAACCACGACCGGCGTGCCCGCGTCCGAGGTCTCGCGCACGTCCATGGTCAGCGGCACCTCTCCGAGGAACGGCACGCCGAGCCGCTCGGCCTCGCGCCGCGCCCCGCCATGGCCGAAGATGTCGTAGCGCTTGGCCGTGTCGGGGGCGATGAAGTAGCTCATGTTCTCGACGATGCCGAGCAGCGGCACGTCGACCTTCCTGAACATGTTCAGCCCCTTGCGGGCGTCGATGAGCGCCAGGTCCTGCGGGGTGGAGACGATGACCGCGCCGGCCAGCGGCACCTGCTGCGCCATGGTCAGCTGCACGTCGCCGGTGCCGGGCGGCATGTCGACGACCAGCACGTCGAGCGCGCCCCACGCCACCTCGCGCAGCATCTGCGTCAGCGCCGAGGTCGCCATCGGCCCGCGCCAGATCATCGGCGTCTCCTCCTCGACGAGGAAGCCGATCGACATCACCTTCAGCCCGTATTTCTCCATCGGCTTCAGCACCTTGCCGTCCACCGTCTCGGGCTTGCCCCTGATGCCGAGCAGGCGCGGCATCGACGGGCCGTAGATGTCGGCGTCGAGGATGCCGACCTTCAGCCCCTCGGCCGCCAGCCCGAGCGCGAGGTTGACCGCCGTGGTCGACTTGCCGACGCCGCCCTTGCCGGAGGCGACGGCGATGATGGCCTCGACGCCGGGCACGCCGCGCCGGGCCTGCTGGCGCCCCGCGGGCGCGGCGGCCGGCGCCGGTCGCGTCGTCGGGGCGGGGCGTTGCTGGGGCGCTGGCGCGGCCTCCATGCCGCCGCCCTTCTTCTCGGCGGTCAGCGACACCACGACGCCCTCGACGCCGGGCATCGCCTTGACCGCGCGCTCGGCCGCGGCGCGCAGCGGCTCAAGCGCCTGCGCCCGCTCCGCCGGCACGGTGATCGAGAAGAACACCTTGCCGTTGACGATGACGATGGTGGACACGAGGTCGAGCGAGACGATGTCACCCTCGAAATCGGGGCCCTTGATCGTCTTCAGCGTTTCTAGGACGGCTTCCTTGGTGACGGACATCTTGGTGACGGACATGGCGACGGCTCTATCTGCCTGTTTAGATAGATCGGGGATAGATCATTTCCACGGCGAAACCAAGCCGTGCCGGAATCCGGGCCGGCTCCCCTTTTCCCCGCCCCCCTTTCCCCGCCCCCTTTCCCCACCCCTTGCGCGGCCCGGCCTTGCGCAAGCCGGATTTATGCCCGACCTTCCGGCGATGATCGACAAGCTCGAATATTTCCTCGCGCTCGCCCGCGCCCGCCATTTCGGCAGGGCGGCGGAGGAGCTCGGCATCGCGCAACCGACGCTGTCCGCAGGCATCAAGCAGCTCGAGGACACGCTGGGCGTGATGCTGGTCAAGCGCGGCTCGCGCTTCCAGGGGCTGACGTCGGAGGGCGAGCAGGTGCTGGTGTGGGCGCGACGGATCGTCTCCGACGCCGGCACCATGAAGGAGGAGATGCGCGCCTCCCGATTCGGCCTGTCGGGGCGGCTCCGGATCGCCGTCATCCCGACCGCGCTCGCCATGGTGCCGGCGCTGACCACGCCGGTGCGCGCGAAGCATCCCGGAGTCACCTTCACCGTCCTGTCGCGGACCTCGGTCGAGGTCCTGTCGATGCTCGGCAATTTCGACATCGACGCCGGTATCACCTATCTCGACAACGAGCCGCTCGGCCGCGTCGTCTCGGTGCCGCTCTATTCCGAGCGCTACCAGTTGATCACCGCCGCCGGAAACCCGCTGGCCGAGCGGGCGCGGGTGACGTGGAAGGAGGTGGCCGAGCTGCCGCTGTGCCTGTTGACGCCGGACATGCAGAACCGCCGCATCATCGACCAGCACCTGGCCGCCGCCGGCCTGTCGGCGCGGCCGACGCTGGAATCGAACTCGATGATCCTGCTTTACGCCCACATCCGCACCGGCAAGTGGTCGTCGATCATGCCGCTGAACCTCGCCGAGACGCTGGGCCTGACGGAACCCATCCGCGCCATCCCGATCGACGCGCCGGACGCCAGCCACATCGTCGGGCTGGTGGCGGCCCAGCGCGAGCCGCGCCCGCCGCTGGTGGCGGCGCTGCTGGACGAGGCGATGGCGCTGGCGGGCGCGTTCGCCGGCTCTCGATAGATAAAATCTATCAAGCGACGGAACACCGGTATTGATCCGACGGGGTTCCTCGGCTTTTCTGGATGCTCGGCGGGTTCCGCCGGGAACAGGGAGGGCGCTGCATGGAGGTGCGGCAGCACAGTACCGAAACCGAGGCGGTGGCCGCGCGCATCGCCGAATCGCTGCGCGATCTCGAAGGTCCGCTGCTGCCGATCCTGCACCAATTGCAGGAAACGTTCGGCCATGTGCCGGCTGAAGCCCTGCCCGTCGTCGCCGAGGCGCTGAACCTGTCGCGGGCCGAGGTCCACGGCGTCGTCAGCTTCTATCACGATTTCCGCAGGGCGCCGGCCGGCCGCCACGTCCTGAAGCTGTGCCGGGCCGAGGCCTGCCAGTCGATGGGCGCGGAAGCGGTCGCCGCGCTGGTCGGCCAGGCGCTCGGCGTCGACTTCCATCAGACCAGCGCCGACGGCGCGGTGACGCTCGAACCCGTCTATTGCCTCGGCCTGTGCGCCTGCGCGCCCTCGGCGATGCTCGACGGCGAGCCGATCGGACGGCTCGACGCCGCCGCCGTGGCCGAGATCGCCGAGGCGGTGCGGCGATGAGGCCGGTGATCTACATCCCCGCCGATTCCGGCGCCATGGCGCTGGGCGCCGGCCGGGTCGCGCGCGCCTTCGAGGCGGAACTTTTCCGTCGCGGCATCGAGGCGAAGATTGTGCGCAACGGCTCGCGCGGCCTCTACTGGCTCGAACCCATGGTCGAGGTCGAGACGGCTGCGGGCCGCTTCGCCTACGGCCCGGTGCGCGCCGGCGACGTTGCCGATCTGCTGGAGAACGGCTTGCTGGACGGCAGCGGCCGTCATCCGCTCTTCCTCGGCGAAACGGAAAAGATCCCCTTCCTCGCCGGCCAGACCCGGCTGACCTTCGCCCGCTGCGGCGTCGTCGACCCGCTGTCGCTCGCGGACTACCGCGCCCATGGCGGGCTGGCCGGGCTGGAAAAGGCGGCCGCGCTGCCGCCGGACGAGGTCGTGCGGATCGTGACCGAGTCCGGCCTGCGCGGGCGCGGCGGCGCCGGCTTCCCGACCGGCATCAAGTGGAAGACGGTGCACGACGCGGCCGCCGAGCGAAAGTACATCGTCTGCAACGCCGACGAGGGGGATTCCGCCACCTTCGCCGACCGCATGATCATGGAGGGCGATCCCTTCGTGCTGATCGAGGGCATGGCGATCGCCGCGCTCGCCACCGGCGCGCAAAAGGGCTTCGTCTATATCCGCTCGGAATATCCGCACGCGGTGGCGACGATGCGCGAGGCGGTGCGCCTCGCCACCGCCGCCGGCGTGCTCGGACCTTCCGTGCTCGGCTCCGCCCACGGCTTCGACATCGAGATCAGGGTCGGGGCGGGGGCCTATGTCTGCGGCGAGGAGACGTCGCTCCTGAACAGCCTCGAAGGCAAGCGCGGCGTGGTGCGGGCGAAGCCGCCGCTGCCGGCGCTGGAAGGGCTGTTCGGCAAGCCCACCGTGGTCAACAACGTGATTTCGCTGGCTTCCGTGCCGGTCGTCCTCGACCGGGGCGCGGCGTTCTACCGGGATTTCGGCATGGGGCGCTCGCGCGGCACGATCCCGATCCAGATCGCCGGCAACGTCAGGCATGGCGGCCTCTACGAGGTCGCGTTCGGGCTGACGCTCGGCGAGATCGTCGAGGAGATCGGCGGCGGCACCGCCTCCGGGCGGCCGGTCAAGGCGGTCCAGGTCGGCGGGCCGCTCGGCGCCTATTTCCCGCCGTCGCTGTTCGACACCCCGTTCGACTACGAGGCGTTCGCAGCCCGGGACGGGCTGATCGGCCATGCCGGCATCACCGTCTTCGACGACACGGTCGACATGCTGGCGATGGCGAAATTCGCCTTCTCCTTCTGCGCCGTCGAGAGCTGCGGCAAGTGCACGCCCTGCCGCGTCGGCGCGGTGCGCGGGGCCGAGACGCTCGAAAAGGTCGCGGCCGGCATCCGCCGCAAGGACAATCTCGCCCTGGTTGCCGAGCTGTGCGAGACGATGAAGTTCGGCTCGCTGTGCGCGCTCGGCGGCTTCACCCCCTATCCGGTGATGAGCGCCATGACCCATTTCCCCGAGGACTTCGCGCCGCGCCCGCATGCGCAAGCGGCGGAATAGGAGGCTGTCATGAGTCTCGTGCAAGAAACCGACTACGGCACCCCGGCCTCGAAGGCGGAAAGGCAGGTCACGCTGACGATCGACGGCGCGGCCGTCACCGTGCCGGAAGGCACGTCCGTGATGCGCGCGGCCATGGAAGCCGGGGTCGAAATCCCAAAACTGTGCGCCACCGACATGCTCGACGCCTTCGGCTCGTGCCGGGTCTGCCTGGTCGAGATCGAGGGGCGCGGCGGCACGCCCGCCTCGTGCACCACGCCGGTGGCGGAAGGGATGGCGGTGACGACGCGGAGCGAGCGGCTCACGCGGCTCAGGCACGGCGTGATGGAGCTTTACCTTTCCGACCACCCGGCCGGGCGCGGCGAGGAAGCCGGCACGGGAGCGAGCGAATTCGACAGGCTGGCCGCCGGAATGGGCCTGCGCGAAAGCCGCTACGACGCCGACGGCCGCAATCATGTCGCGCCGGGTGAAGGCTCGCTCAATGTCGACTATCTCGTCCGCGACGCCTCCAACCCCTATTTCGAGTACGACCCGGCCCAGTGCATCGTCTGCTCGCGCTGCGTGCGCGCCTGCGAGGAGGTGCAGGGGACGTTCGCGCTGACCATCGAGGGCCGCGGCTTCGAAAGCCGCATGGTCGCCTCGATGCACGAGGATTTCATCGCCTCGGAATGCGTCTCCTGCGGCGCCTGCGTGCAGGCCTGCCCGACCGACGCGCTGCGCGAGAAGTCGGTGCTCGCGGCGGGCATGCCCGAATGGTCGACCGTCACCACCTGCGCCTATTGCGGCGTCGGCTGCTCGTTCAAGGCCGAGATGCGCGGCGAGGAGCTGGTGCGCATGGTGCCCTACAAGGACGGCAAGGCCAATCACGGCCATTCCTGCGTCAAGGGCCGCTTCGCCTTCGGCTACGCCACCCACCGCGACCGCATCTTGAATCCCATGATCCGCGACAAGGTCACCGACCCGTGGCGCGAGGTGTCGTGGGAGGAGGCGCTGGCCCACACGGCGGCCGAGTTCCACCGCATCCAGAACCGCTACGGGCGCGGGTCTGTCGGCGGCATCACCTCCTCGCGTTGCACCAACGAGGAGACCTATCTCGTCCAGAAGCTGGTGCGGCAGGGTTTTCGCAACAACAATGTCGACACCTGCGCCCGCGTCTGCCATTCGCCCACCGGCTACGGGCTCGGCCAGACCTTCGGCACCTCTGCCGGCACCCAGGATTTCGACTCGATCGAGCACACCGACGTCGTCCTGATCATCGGCGCCAATCCGGCCGCCGCCCACCCGGTGTTCGCCTCGCGGATGAAGAAGCGGCTGCGGGCCGGCGCGAAGCTGATCGTGATCGACCCGCGCCGCACCGAGCTGGTCAGGACGCCGCATGTCGAGGCCGCCTTTCATCTCGCGCTCAAGCCCGGCACCAACGTCGCGGTGATTACGGCGATGGCGCATGTCATCGTCACCGAAGGGCTCTACGACGAGGCCTTCATCCGCGCGCGCTGCGACTGGAACGAGTTCGCCGATTACGCCGGGTTCGCCGCCGATCCGAGGAACAGCCCCGAGGAGGTGGAAAAGCTCTCCGGCGTGCCGGCCGGGCTGATCCGCGACGCCGCCCGGCTCTACGCCACGGGCGGCAACGGCGCGATCTATTACGGCCTCGGCGTCACCGAGCACAGCCAGGGCTCGACCGCGGTGATGGCCATCGCCAACCTCGCCATGCTGACCGGCAATATCGGCCGTCCCGGCGTCGGCGTGAACCCGCTGCGCGGCCAGAACAACGTGCAGGGCTCGTGCGACATGGGCTCGTTCCCGCACGAGCTGCCGGGCTACCGCCACATCGCCGGCGACGCCGTGCGCGAGATCTACGAATCGCTCTGGGGCGTGGCGCTCGATCCGGAACCCGGCCTGCGCATCCCCAACATGCTCGACGCCGCGGTCGAGGGCTCGTTCAAGGGCCTCTACGTCCAGGGCGAGGACATATTGCAGTCCGATCCCGACACGCGCCACGTCTCGGCTGGACTGGAAGCCATGGAATGCGTCGTCGTCCACGACCTCTTCCTCAACGAGACCGCGCGCTTCGCCCATGTCTTCCTGCCCGGCTCGACCTTCCTCGAGAAGGACGGCACCTTCACCAATGCCGAGCGGCGCATCAACCGCGTGCGCAAGGTGATGGAGCCGAAGGCGCGCTATGCCGACTGGGAGGCGACGCAGGAACTGGCGCGCGCGCTCGGCCTCGACTGGAATTATGCTCATCCGTCCGAGGTCATGGACGAGATCGCCGCGACGACGCCCTCCTTCGCCGGCGTCACCTACGACCTGCTCGACCGCGAGGGCTCGGTGCAGTGGCCGTGCAACGAGGGCGCCCCCACCGGCACGCCGGTGATGCATGTCGACGGCTTCGTGCGCGGGCGGGGAAAATTCATCCGCACCGAATATGTCGCCACCGACGAGAAGACCGGCCCGCGCTTCCCGCTGCTGCTCACCACCGGGCGCATTCTGTCGCAATACAATGTCGGGGCGCAGACGCGGCGCACCGACAACGCCGTCTGGCACGACGAGGACGTGCTCGAAATCCACCCGCACGATGCCGAAGAGCGCGGCATAAGGCAGGGCGACCATGTGCGGCTGGCCAGCCGCGCCGGCGAAACATCCCTGCGCGCCTTGATCACCGACCGGGTGGCGCCGGGCGTGGTCTACACCACCTTCCACCATCCCGAGACCCAGGCCAACGTCATCACCACCGACTATTCCGACTGGGCGACCAACTGCCCGGAATACAAGGTGACGGCGGTGCAGGTGGCGCTGTCCAACGGGCCGAGCGACTGGCAGCGGACCTATCAGGAATTCTCGCGCCGCTCGCGCCGCGTCGCCAGGCCCCCCGAGACAGCCCCGACCGAGGCGGCGGAATAGCATGCGCCGCCCGCCCGTCACCGCCGCCCCGCGCCTCGCCCGCCGTGTCCATGGCACGGCGAGCGCCGCCCGCATGGTGCCGGAGGAGGTGCCCGTCGCCTTCTCCTATGGCGGCACCACCCATGCGGTGATGATGGCGACCCCGGCCGACCTCGAGGATTTCGCGCTCGGCTTCTCGCTGACGGAAGGGATTGTCGCCTCGGCCGGCGAGATCGCGGGGATTTCGATCGAGGAAGCCGGCGAGGGCATCGACATCCAGATCGCGCTCGGCCACGAGCCGGGCGCGCGCTTTCAGGCGCGGCGGCGGCATCTTGCCGGGCCGGTCGGCTGCGGCCTGTGCGGCATCGAATCGATCGAGGAGGCGCTGCGGCCGGTGCGCGACGTCGGCGCCGCCCCGCTCGTCCTTTCCGCCGGCGACATCGCCCGCTCGATGCGGCAACTGGCGGCGCGCCAGGCGCTGCATGCCGAGACCGGCGCCGTCCATGCCGCCGGCTTCTACCTGCCGGAAAGCGGCATCGTGGCCGTGCGCGAGGACGTCGGCCGCCACAACGCGCTCGACAAGC
This sequence comes from Aquamicrobium sp., assembly GCA_039808485.1. Taxonomy (GTDB): domain Bacteria; phylum Pseudomonadota; class Alphaproteobacteria; order Rhizobiales; family Rhizobiaceae; genus Aerobium. The sequence goes on from JBDHTD010000009.1 coordinate 97,756, forward strand.
TTGCCGGCGCGCTGGCGCGGGCCGGCGTCGACGGGGCGAAGGGCGCGGTCGTCGTCACCAGCCGCGTCTCGGTCGAGATGGTGCAGAAGGCGGCCGCCGTCGGGGCGCCGGCGATCCTCGCGGTCTCGGCCCCGACGGCGCTCGCCATCCGCGTGGCCGACGAGGCCGGCATGATGCTGGCGGCGCTGGTGCGCGGCGACGAGTTCGACGTCTTCACCCATGCGCGGCGGCTCGCGGACAGGGACAGCGAAGGGAAGGCCCGCAATGTCGCGTGACGAAGCCCAGGACGAGGCGCATGCCGAAACCCGGCCCCACGCCAGGATCGTGCGCATGGCCAACCAGATCGGCACCTTCTTCCTGTCGAAGCCGCATGACGAGGGCGTCGCCGGCGTCGCCGAGCACATCAACAGGTTCTGGGAGCCGCGCATGCGCCGCCAGTTCTTCGCCGCGCTGGAGGGCGGCGAGGAATTCCTGCCGATCGTGCGCGAGGCCGCGCCGGGGGTCAGGAAGCCCGATTAGCCGCCATATTCGACGATCGACAGACCGCCATTGTTGTCGGTGACGTAGAGCAGCCCCGCCGCGTCGACGAAGATGTCGGCCGACTGCACCACCCGCGGCCGGTTGGGGCGTTTGTCGGTCATCGCGCGCGGCGCCGGCGGCACCAGCGCCCCGGTCTCGACCGGGCGGTAGGGGTCGGAAATGTCGAAGGCGCGCACGCCGGCATTCTGCCAGGTGGCGAAGATCAACGTGTCGGAGACGAAGCTGCCCGGCCGGTTCTCGTGCAGGTTGTGCGGCCCGAAATGGCCGCCCTTGGCGGCGTAGTCGACCTCGGACGGCACCGGGAAGGTCGAGATCGACACCGGGTTGGCCTTGTCGCGGATGTCGAACACCCATGTCAGCTTGCGCCCGTCCTCCTCGTTGTCCAGCACCGCCTCGTCGGCGACGATCAGCAGGTCGCGCGCCGGCAGCGGCAGCGGCGAATGGGTTCCGCCGCCATAGGGCGGCGACCAGTTGCGGTGGGCGATCAGCTTCGGGTTTGCCCGGTCGGCGATGTCGAGGATGGTCAGGCCACCGTCGCGCCAGCAGGCGTAGGCCGTGTCGCCCTCGGTCAGCGCGTGATGCAGCGCGAAGCGCCGACCGGCGCCCCAGGTCGGCGTCTCGCCGGCGGCCGCGTTCATGCCCGGCAGCCACCAGCGCCCGGCGATCTCCGGCCGCGTCGGGTCGGCCATGTCGATGGTGATGAAGATGTAGTCGGAAAAACCGTCGAGCAGCGCCGAGGCATAGGCCCAGCGCCCGCCGACATACCAGATGCGGTGGATGCCGACGCCCTCGACGGGCAGGAAGCCGATCTTGCGCGGCGCGTCGGGGATCGAGATGTCGTAGACCGTCATGCCCGCCGTCCATGGCCGCGTCGTCCGGGAGCCGCCCTCCGCCGTGCCGACGGTCTCGCCGCCGTCGGCTGTGCCGACCGTGTGGCCGACAGAGCGGGTGTAGTAGGATTTCTCGTCCGGGAACTTCGAGGTGTCGGCGAACAGGTCGAGCGCGTCGACGACGAGAAGCAGGTCGTCATGCGTCTGGAGATGGATGGTCCAGGTGTTCTCCGGCGCTGGAACGAAGACCGTCCTGCCCGGCCGTCTCGGGTCGCGGACGTCGACGATGGAGAAGCCTTGCGACCACGGATGCGCGACATAGGCGAAGCCGCGATGCACCATCACCTGCAAGCCGTCGCCGCGGCCGCCGATGTCGGAATGGCCGATCAGCTTCATGTTGCGGGCGAAATCCGGGCGGGGCAGGTCGTGGCTCATCGTCTTCGTCCTTCATGCAAAGAAGAACGCCGCCATGGCTGGCGGCGTCCCTCCGGTTTCGAAAGATGCCTCAGCGGGCCGCCGGAATCCAGTCGGCGCGGGCGGCGTCGCTTTCGAGGAAGGCCGGGAACTTCTCCTGCAAGTCCTCGATGGTCCTGATGTCGTTCGAGACCAGGTCGTCGCGGGTGACGAGCGTCGGCTGGAGCAGCACCGAGCGGCCGGGAAAGGCGCCGGCGATGTCGAGCGCCAGCGCCCTGACCGAGACCTCGCCGACCACGGCGGCGTTGGTCGCGGCCGTCGCCACCCAGGCGCTGTTCTCCTCGCGCATCAGCTCGATGTCCGGCGTCGAGATGTCGATGCCGTAGATCTTCGTCTTGTCGGAGACGCCGAGCTCGTCGATGGCCAGCTTGACGCCCTTGGCGAACTCGTCCCACGGCGTGAAGATGACGCCGATGTCGGGATTGGCGGTCAGGACCGCCTTGGTCTGGTCGGCGACGGAGGCCGGCACGGTGTCGTTGACCACGCCCCAGACCGCTTTTTCGGTGACGTTGTTCTCCTTGGCGATCTCCTGCCAGACGGCGTAGCGGCGGTCGAGGGGCGCGAAGCCGGCGACATAGACCGCGCCGCCGGTGAAGCCCTTTCCTTCCTTCTCCACGGCGTGCTCGAGCACGAGGCGGGCCATGTCGGCGTCGGACTGCTCGATCTGGGGAATTGCCGGATTGGCGAGGTCGACGTCGTAGGCGACGACCTTGATGCCGGCGTCGAGCGCCTTCTGCGCCACGTCCTGGAGCGTCTCGGGGCGGCCGTTGTTGATGACGATGCCGTCGACGCCGAGATTGATCGCCTGCTCGACCAGGCTGCGCTGGGTGTCGTGGTCGTTGCGCGCCTGCGAGACGGTCAGCTCGACGCCGAGCGCGTCGCCCTGGCGCTTGACGCCGGATTCGAACGCCTGGAGCCAGTCGCCCGAGCCGAGGAAGGAGACGACGGCGATCCTGACGCCGCCCTTGTCGAACGGGGCCGGCGCGCCGTCGATGCCCTGCGCCAGCGCCTGGCCGGCGAAGAGGAGCGACGCGACCGCGCCCCCGAGAAGTGCTTTCGTGATGTGCCTCATGTTCCTGTTGCCTTTTGTTAGCGGGTTGAAATCAGACGGTCCTGCGGCCGAGGCCGTAGGTGAGCGCCAGCGCGCCGACGAGGACCGCGCCCTTGACGAAGTCCTGCGTGTAATAGGGGATGTTGAGCATGGTCAGCCCGTTCAGCAGCACGCCGACGAAAATGGCGCCGATCACCGTGCCGAACACGTTGGGCCGGCGCATGCCCAGCACGGCGAAGCCGATCAGCGCCGCCGCCACCGAATCCATCATCAGCGAAGAGCCGGAGGAGACGTCGCCGCGCCCGACCCGGGCGGCGATGATGATGCCGCCGAGCGAGGCCAGCGTGCCGGAGATCACATAGGCCAGCGTCTTCAGCCGCGCGGTGTCGGCGCCGGCGAGCCTCGTCGCCACCTCGTTGCCGCCGGTGGCGAAGAACAGCCGGCCGATGCGCGTGCGCTCGGTCAGCACGAACAGCGCCACCGCGACGGCGAGCATGACGATGACCGGCAGCGGTACGCCGCCGACGCCGGAGCGGCCGATCAGAAGGAAGGCGGGATCGTAGGCCCCTTGCGCCTTCGAGCCGTCGGGCAGGATCAGGCCCGACGAGATCGAGCGGCCGGCGGTCGGGATCAGTTGCAGGCCCGACAGCAGGAACATCATCGACAGCGTGGCGAGGAGGTCCGGCACCTTGAGCCTGACGATCAGCAGGCTGTTGACCAGCCCGACGCCTGCCCCCAGCGCCAGCACGAACAGCACGGTGGCCGGCGCCGACAGGCCCCACACCACCATGGCGTAGCTCGCCGCCATCACCGAGGAGGCGGCGACCGCGCCGACCGAGAGGTCGAAGCCGCCGACCGACAGCGTGACGGTGACGCCGACGCCGAGGATGGCGACGACCGAGACGGCTTGCAGGATCGACAGCAGGTTGTTCAGGTTCAAGAAGGCCGGCTGGGCCAGGCTGTAGAACACCACCAGCCCGCCGAGCAGGAACAGCACCGCGCCGGCGCGCAGGATGTCGGCGAGGGAGGCGGGCGCCGGCGCGCCCGCCTCCGCCGGCCGGGGGGAGGCTTTGCTGTTCGCGTCGTTCATTCGGCCAATGCTCCGGCATGTCGGTTTTGCGCGGGCGTGGCTTCCCACGGCGCCAGCGCGTGATCCTGCATAAGGAAGATGCGGTCCGCGACCTCGACCGCCTCCTCCGGGTCGGAGGTGGCGATCAGCGTCGCGCCGCCGCCCTGCCGGATCGCGGCGATGATATCGGCGCGCGCGCCGACGTCGACGCCCTGGAACGGCTCGTCGAGCAGCAGCAGCCGCGTCGGCTCGGCCTGCCAGCGGGCGAGGATCGCCTTCTGCTGGTTGCCGCCCGACAGCGTCTCGATCGGCGCGAACGGGCCGGACGCCTTGATGCCGAGGCGC